>NZ_JBSGPD010000001.1:0-629545 GCF_053567335.1 Leucobacter sp. GX24907
AACCCGACGGGCCAGCACTCTACGACACCGGCCTCGACGCCAGCGAAGGACTCTGGCAACGCAGCGGGTGGGCCGGACGAGGATGAACACGCCCGAACCCATCCACTCCTTTTGGCCGGTAACCCGCACCTTCTCTAGCACTTCCGATGCGAAAGACCCCCAACCCGGAGAACTTAATCCCAGGTCAGGGGCCATTTCGTTCGCGTGGGGTGTTTCACGAAATCCAGAAGACCTTGCGCCGTAAGGGATCGCGAAGCGAGTCAAGTACAGAATCACAGGTTAAGCGGCACAAGATCACACACGCAGATTTCCTTGGCTCGCACCGATCGTCACCCTCGGCGACGGCTACGACTCAAACTGCTGAAAGGTAGCCTGCACCTTAGTCACCCTGTAACGTCGAAAGGTACCCTTCCACTCGACCTTCGAGGTCTGAAAAAGTACCAGATTCCGACCTGGCGATTCATTCGGATCTACGGCGCTCGGGTACACCACCCCGTCAAACCCTCGATCCTTAGCGTACTCGCATAGATATTGCGTCGGAACATAGTCAGTCTGCTGGTCAGTTTCCTTGATCGGCTTCCCTAGCTCGCTGCCCAGTTTCTTCAAGTAGCGGTACTGAAGGAGCCCAGCTACTGCATCATCTTCGAAGATGTCAGGCAAGTGAAAATTCGCTAGATTCAGGACACGCAGATCTTCCAGTACCCGAAAATCACCGACGATGATCTCTCCCTGGTTAGGTGCCCGCACCTCATGTTTTGCGGTTCGCTCGACGAACGACAGGTAGAGGTAGGGGATACCCGCAGGGTTCGCTCGCCCCGCGGACGCATATCGTGCAGGCGGGGCACCCATCTCGCCTGCGGTTACTTCTCGGTCAGCTTCGAACACGCGTGCCCTGAAAAGTGAATTCTCCATACGCACGTGATCTGCACAAGATTCGAAGGACTCCTCAAGGTCGTTGAGGTCGAGCGTGGTTGAAGGGAAGTAACGGTTCTGACGACGGATCTCCTTTGAGAATTCCTCCCATAGGGCAACGTGATCTGCGACTCCATGATCCACATGCAGACGTGCCAGAACGCCTGGCTTCAGCATCAGGTGATCTACAACCGCATGCTCGAGAAACTGGCGCACATCCTCTGGTTTTTCGTATGAGAAGACACCCCAGTCTTCCTGGACCAGAACTTCGATAGGTTTTGCATGTTCTGCCCCATCATCCGCTGGCTCATAAAAGGAGAGGAGCCGGGATACGGGATCCTCCCACGCGTTGGCTGGCCACACGTTGCTGGCTTGAGTGTGGCCAAAATCGCACTCACCAAGCGAGGGTTGAGCTGCAGCATTTACCACCCAAGTCGATGCGGAGAAGCACTCGCTGCAAGCATTCTTCACGAAGCAACCATCACGCGAGTCATAAGTTCAAGATGATTCTGGATGGACAGCTTCTTCACCACGCCAAGTCCTGGGTAAGTCCCCTTTTCAACATGCTGATTGAGCTTCTCAGTTGCCCCAGTGCTTTCCTGGGTAGCCATAAATTTAGTTAGCTTTTCTGCAGCTTCGAGGAATTTACCTGCGACATCCGCCACCTCGTCCGGAAGCTTCTCAGATGTAAAGTGACGAATCATTACTGGGTCGCCGGGCTGAGGAACATACGTCCAATGAATCGCAACGGCACGGGGAGAGAAACCACCTTCGTTGAAAGGGGCCCCGATCGTCAGGTAGTCCGAGAAACCTGCTAATCCGTCGTCTTTATAGAAGAGATATTCCTCAGAGAACACTGAGCACGATCGACTCAAATAGTCTGAATTCCGAGGCGCCGGACTGAACCCATCAGTGATGGATACTCGCTTCACGCCAGGCAGTTCTCTCTGGATCCTGCGTTGAAGTACCCGCTGGTCCGGTGCCACTGCGAACTCCGGATTCAAAGCTTGCAGATCAGCAAGCGGTCCTTCCGGGATCGCTTGGAAAATAAGTGTCAACCCGGCACCATTGGCCGCAGACGCTTGAAAGTCCCGCACGATTGCAGTGACATTTGTGTACTCACTCATGATCAGGCCCACCCGCAGGGAGTAACCATTGAACCGGCCAACAAGGTCAGCAATCTCAGGCACGACGGTGCCGTTCGCGAGATCACCCACTGTGGGATTGAGGATCACAACGGGTCCCTGCGCACCAGCATGGGCAAACTCGCTGAGACACCGTTCCAGACCGGATCCTTCGACCCCCCTAACCGGCTCGATAATCGGAACGATAAGATCCCCCAGTACGGTTGCCATTTCTCTAAGCGCAATGAGCTCGTACTGTTTTCCGCGGAGATAAGGGAAGTACATTCAGGCCTCTCTAACACTCAGCCAGTCGAGCAGCCGGTCTTGTTGAAGTTTCGTCGGATCTAGCTGCGAGATAATCGCCCGCAATGGCTCCATCTTCCGGTCCATCAAGAGTGGCCTGCTGTGCTTCAGATGCCGCATCTTCAACACGCTCTGCATGCTCTTCTGAAAGGCAGGTGCCGGAATCGCTTCAGCCTGCTCGAGGAAGGCTTCGTAACGTCGACCATTCGGAACATCGGGAACAAAGCCATGATGCTCGTTGAGTACCGTTGCAAGCTCTTCAACGCGGAGCAAATTGAACATCGCGCGTATATCAAGTCCCGAATAGTCCTCATCGGCGGCCCTCTGAACGGACAAATGTCCGCGCCTTGTCAAGGTGATCAATCCCAGGCCAAGGTCTCCGGCCCAGGTTGAGTATTTGTGCTGATCAGCTTCGTTAACCACAAGATTGACGCTCGGAAATGCCATCTTGTAATTCATTACTTGCAATGCCAGCCGGGATGGGTCATCTCGCTCCGTCTTGATCTCGTACACGTTCCCATGCCCGTTGACTAACACACAGTCAGCGATAGAACCCCCGACGCGAAGTTCGTGCAGCAGAACCGAGTTAGAAGCCCGATGTTTCCCGACAAAGTAGCGACTCGTGATGAGATTCCGATAGAGGTATTCACCCCTGTAGCCCCGCGAAAGAACCCTGTATGCGCTGGCAACCACCGCTGCGCGCGAAGCAGTCCGAAGGGATAGCTCTTCCCCCAGCTTTTTGATCAGGAGGTCTGCTTTCGAGGAGTTCCGCCCAGCGAAGATGGGCCGGAACGATGCCGCGGAGAAAAGCCTTGCGGCAAGCTGCTCAGTTGACAAGAAGAACTCACCTCCTCGGCGCGGGCTGCTACGTAGGTAGGGTCCTACTCGTCCAAGTTTATCCTGGGCACTCCAGAGCCTATCTCGAACCACCGACGTTCACGTCGCAGAAGGAGAGAACCACCGGAACCGTCGCGATCGAGTCTCGCCCTCCTTTCTGATCATCGGCGGTCTGGCAGTAGTCAGGTCAGGCAAACCCGCCTGAATCACTTCAGGCCATCGAGGCCAGGAATAAGAAGCAACTACTCTGAGGCTCCCGGTCGCCCCAACATGAGTTAGCTGAAGATCGCCAGGGGTAGTACTCGCAGCGACGTGCCCCGCACGCGGGAATCAAGCTTCAAATCAAGGAAGTCCTTCGCGCTCATGCCTGCGATCTCCGTTGAGCCAGCAAGCGACCCCAAAGCCTGCCCGATGACTTGGTCAAAAGCATCAGCGGAGAAGTTCCGCAGAAGCTTGTTACGAGCAAACGTCGGTACGTCCTCTTCAGCACCAGAGATCACCTTTCCGAATACGGTGAAGGTTCCATCGAGAAGTCGATCAGGATCTCCGGTGATGAAGTGCTCACGCTCGCAGACAGTGATCGCCGTCAAGGCCGGCTCCCTGGTGACTCGCCCGTAGTACTCACGCGTCGTACCTTGCCGCGCATCCGCCTGCACCGCTGTCGCGATCGCTCGCGCGAAAGAACCTTTCGACTCCGCATCGATCCGCATCTTCTCGGCGTGGGCTTGAATCTCAGCAAACGTGGCGTGCTCAGGGTAGGAGCCCGTGTACTCCTTTCGCACCGTCCATTGGGCAATCGCATCAACAAGTTCGGGAGTGATCACCTCAAGAGCGATCGTAAGTTCGACGGGATCGAACGAAGTTGTGTACTCGACGAAATCACCTGGTGAAATCGAATCGGCATCCTCTGCCGAACGCAACTGATGCAGATTTCCTCGCTCCGCAAGCTGCTGTCTAACCAAATGCAGATAATACGCTTGCGAATACACGAACTGCTGTCGGGCTGCGGTGCCAGTGGTGGACGTCCAACTACCTGACCCCGCCAAGTCCCCGGCTGCCTTCACAGACAGAGCCTTTAAGAAAGGCACTTTTGCTCCGCCCTCCACTGAAGCCGATCCAGTGATCGAACTTTCGTCTCCGGTGGCGGAACTGCTGTCGCGCGTCTCCTCGACGATGAGCGGCTGGCTGAAGAGCTGTTGCAGAACGCCCGCGACCTGATCCGAGTTCTGATAGATCGTCGCTACCGGAACGGGCTGGCTCGGCAGGGACGACTCGATGGCAGGGGTCTTTCGGGCAGTCATACCTGAATACTTTCTTACCGCAACCTGTGTCAGCAACTTTGACTCAGGAGCACTCTGGCTCATAGTCCAGTCAAAATGGATGTATGGATCTCGGCCTCAATGACGCGCAGCTGCTTGTCCTCCAATGGGTTGCCGACGGCGCGGATCTCGAGAATCCGCCCAGTGAAACGTTCAAGACGAGCGCCGTCGCGCTCCACAACCGCGGTCTGGTCGCGCTGGACAAGCGACGCGGAAAGTGGAGCATCGCGATCACCGAGGCTGGGCAGTTCTACCTGCAGCACGGTCATCCCCCGAAGGAGAAGGCCCCTAAGCCCAAGCTCCCTTCACCATCGAAACCAAAACGGCAGGCACCTACGGCATCGGAATTTGCGGCAGCAATAGCTCCTGAGCCGGTCGACAACGCGTCAGCACCGGAAGAACCGGAACAGGTTATCAAGAATGAGACGATCCCCATTCCGGAGCAAGTGCGACGCCCACATAAAGCGGTGAAAGAACTCATCGATTACAAAGCCCGCCTCAATGTCCCCGTCGATCAACGGCAGCGGGCACTCCTCATCCTCCATGCACTCACGCAAGAAGCTCTCCGCCGCGGCTGGAAGGTCATCCCGAACCCCTCGAGTTTCGAAGTCGACCGGTGGAATGGGCGCCGGACTCGAGTCTCGCCCGGCCCAGATCTCTTTTCGATCGATGCCGGTGATGCTCCTGTCGCAATTCGCCTACGTATGCAGCAGAAGCGAGTTCCTCACGTGCCGACAGAGGCTGAGCTGGCGGAGAAAGCCAGATACAGCTGGACACGCATACCAACACACGACTATCTCCAAACCGAACGGATGCGTCTCGAGATCAGGCCCAATACCTATGACGTCGCCAATCTCGATGACACCGTCGCCACTCGCATCGAGAACAAGCTCCTACGCGCGATCGAGAAGATCGACCAGGCGTCTGACAAGGCGCGTGAAATTGCCGAGCGTCATCGTCAGAGGGAAATCGAGCAGCAGGAACGAGAACTTCGCGCCGAGAAACTCCGTCAACGCGCGGCCCGCTATGACAACTGGATCAAAACGCTAGAGCAACTGCGAGACGACTTCGTACGGCATCGCGAGCTGGCGGATACCGTGGCTGGCTTGCGCGAGGCCGTCGCACAGCGCGGCCCCGACCACGAATATGCCGAACTCCTCGGCGAGTACTTGTCATGGTCAGAGACTCATCTCGTGGAGTCTGATCCGTTCCGTCGTATCTGGTTGCCACAGGGCGAGCGCCCCGACATGAGTTTCGAAGAGTGGCAGCAATGGAAGCGCCAGCACCCACGGAATTGGTGAGGCCGGGCTGGTTCTTAATCGTCGTGTGAGGATAGCCCTCTCAAACTGTTGCTGTTGCTGTGTCGGTTGAAGATCACGGCGCGTCGACAGCACGCTGGTTTACGGATCCGATCGAACCTGCTTGGTCCCGACGAGCACGGCGCAGTCGGTGTTTGGCGGCTGTGACGACGAGGATCACCAAGCGCCTCCCTCTCAGGTGCTCCGGGTCATCCGCTTGGAGCCCTTTCGCTACGCTTTCGGAGCGCCAGGGCGGCGAGGATACCCCCGATGATTGGGAGCGCCGCGATGACTCGCTGCCGAGTGGTGAGCCGTGTGGAGAGCAGGCACACCACGATGATGCCGACCCAGACCAGACCGTGGATCGGGCCGATGGTCGCCGCGAAGCTCCGCGAATCAACCGTCGCGAGGTTCACCAGCATCGAGACGAGAGTGAGCACTTCGACGGCTCCCGCCACGGCGAGGAAGCTGCGCAACTTCGTCACGTCGGTCATGCGCTCGCTCCGGGGCGCAGGATCATCAGCGCGACGACAACCGCCCAGAGTACGGCGAACCCACCGGAGGCCAGTCGCAGCCGCAGCAGGTCGGCCGCGGAGAGCCCGGCCTCGAACGACTGCCGTTGGAGCGGGTAGATCAGTAGCGCAAGCAGACCCGCGGCGACCGCGGTGAGGGTCATCGACGCGATCACCCACGCATCGCCGAGGATCCCCATGCGCGCCGCGAGTGCGAACCCGATCGCGGGCACCAGCAGGCCGATCGCTCCATAGACCCGGGTAACGCGGTGCAGCAGCACGCCCACCGGGGTAGCAGATTCGCTGCGTGCGGAAGACTCACCCGCAACTGCTTCTCTCTGGTGAACGGGCGCATGCTGTGCGTAGCGGGGGAACAGGCTGGTGGCGAGGGTGACGGGGCCGATCAGCAGGATCGATCCGATCACATGCGCGATCAGAAGTATCGAGTTCACAAGAGCCTTTCATTCGGGAATGATTCAGTTTGACTGAAGGGCGGAACTGCAAGAACCCGCAGCCGTCGCGCGAGGCTACTGGCGGGGTGGGGCGAGGTCGGCGCGCATGACGTCGCCGATCGCTTGGCCGAGGCGCTGCCACTCGGGCGTGGCGGTCTCTCCGAACAGTTCGCTGTCGATTCGCTGCACTCGCTCACCAATGCGCGCGAGCAGCGCCTGCCCAGCTTCGGTGATGACGAGTTCGGCGGGGTCGCCGGGGCGCTCGATCGTGGATCGCAGCCATCCTGCCTGCACCAGGGAGCCGATGAGCGTGTGCATGCTCTGCACGGTGATGTCGAAGCGGCGGGCGAGTTCGCTGAACGAGATGCCCGGTGAGGAGCGGATGTGCTGCAGAGCACCGTACTTGCGGAAGTTCAGCCCCTCCGCCGCCAGCACCGCGTCGACGCGCTTCTGCACGAGGCCCGCGACGACTGCGAGGCCGACGGCGCGCGAGGGGCCGGGCGATGCGGCGGAAGGTGCGGTCACGCGCGGACTCCTCGTGATCTCAAGTGATGGCGGGATCGGTCGAGCATGATTCTAGGGCGCGCAGGCGACGAGGCCTGCGTAGGAGAAGCCGCCGCCGAAGCCGAACAGCAGCATCGGCGCGCCCGACTCGATCCGCCCGGCGGCGAGGAGCTTCGAAAGCGCGATCGGGATGCTCGCCGCCGAGGTATTGCCGGACTCCCGGATGTCTTTCGCGACGACGGTGTCCGGCGTGAACCCGAGCTGTTCAGCCAGCGGCTCGATGATGCGCAGGTTCGCTTGGTGCGGGATGAACGCGCGAATCTGCCCCGCGGTCATGCCCGCGCGGTCGAGCACCCGGCGAGCCTCGCCGGCGGCTTCGCTGATCGCCCACCGGAATACCTTGCGCCCGTCCTGCGCGAACTTCGACTCGGGCGCTTCGATGCGTACGGCATCGGCCAGGTCTGGCACCGAACCCCAGTGCACCGGGCTGAGTTCGCTCTGCGGTGCGGCCTGGAGCACGATCGCTCCGGCCCCGTCGCCGACCAGGATGCAGGTCGAGCGGTCGCCCCAGTCGGTCACGTCGGTCATCTTCTCCGCGCCGATCACGACCGCCATCGATGCCGAGCCGCCCGCGAGGAGTTGCTTCGCCATCTCCACGGCGTGCACGAACCCGGAACAGGCGGCGTTCACATCGAACACCGCCGCCTGCGGCACGCCCAGCCGCTCGGCGACCCGGCCGGCGGTGCTTGGCGAGCGATCGAGGTTCGAGCACGTCGCGACAACCACCAGATCGACGCCCTCCGCCCCGATACCACTGCGTTCGAGCGCGTTCCGCGCTGCGTACTCCGCCATGTCGGCGACCGACTCACCATCCGCGAAACGGCGGGTGACGATCCCCACCCGCTGCTGAATCCACTCGTCGTTGGTCTCCACGATGCGGGCGATCTCATCGTTCCCCACGACCCGAGCCGGTTGATAGTGCCCCACGCCCAGGATGCGCGCTCCACGCCCCCAGCCCGTCATCGAATCATCACTCATTCCTTCAGCCTAACTGAAGCCTCATGCTCGCATGGTCACGAGCCGACCAGAACTCTTGTACATCTGCACGTACGAATATCCACTACGGGTCGCCTGCGAGGAGAACGCAGGACGGGCGTGGCTCAGATCGAGGCTTCCGTCCAGCTCCCATCGCCCCTGACGCACAGCACATTGAGTCGCCCGGTGACCTCGACTGAGCCGTCTATGTAGATGTGTCCCTCGTCCGCGAAGACCCCGTGCCGGTTCGGGTCTCTATGCAGCTCGGCCGTGCGGACGTGGCCGGCGACGATGATCTTCCCGAGGTTGTGCGCCCCGCGGCTCGGCGGATATTTCTCGGTCATGACGTAGGGCGGGGTGACGGCTTTCCAGAGATCGCCGGCCTCTTCGTCGATGCCGGCGTGCACCCAGATGTGGTGTTCGGTTTCATGCACGCGAGGGAGATCTCTGAGCCAGCGGAGCAGGCTTCGGTGATGACGCTGCATCGTGTCTTTAAGATTGCGATTGACGACAGCTCCGGGCAGTCGTGTGAAATCCCAGCGCTCGGGGTCGTTATGCCCCATGGCCTCTGCCATTTCTGCTGGTGAGAGGAATGAGCGGAGAGTTTTAAATCCGTCGTCGAGTAGCCAGTGCAGATCGTCGTGCGATTCGCCGAGCCAGTCCAGCAGCCATGCATCGTGATTCCCGAGCAGTGCGACGACTCTGTCGGGGTGACGCTGCTGCACTTCGCGCACCTGGGCGAGCACGCCATACGAGTCAGGGCCTCGATCCACGTAATCGCCGAGCAGGATGAGTGCGGCATGAGGATCGCCGTCGAGGTCGATGTGATCGAGCACGGCACGCAGCTGCGCGGCGTGGCCGTGGATGTCCGAGACCGCGTAAAGGCGCTCGATGGTCATAACGTCCTCTCTACTGCTGTGCTCCACGGTAGTTGGCAATGATGGGCGGAGTCCCCATCAGCCCGACAGCTTTCGCTTACAGTTCCAACGTGGTAGACGCGTAGTAGTCGTCCCAGAGTTCGGTGATCCGCTCCTGTTTCCACTCCGCTACGGCAATACGCTCCGCGGCCGAGTGATTCACCGCGTGGTCCGCTGCCCGCTGGAGCAGCCGGCCCCGTACCGTGGTCAGGTCTGCGGCGAGAGCGTGGTCATCGACGATGTGCTGGGCCATCGCGCCGGCGAGTGCGACAGTCTCCGAGCACGGCGGTTCGCTGGGCATCATCACTGTTGCGAGCCTGCGGGCGTGAACGTCAAAAGGGTCTGGTGAAGGGTTCATGGCAGGCCAATGCGCAGCCCTGCGAACGTTACTCCGCGGGGTTCGGCAATGCGGTCTGCAGGAGAGCGTCGTAGGTGACCTCGAGCGCGACGGCCAAGCGCAGCCAGGTTTCGAGCGAGCCGGTGACTTGCCCGCCGGATACGCCGACGAGTGTGCGCCGGCTGATCCCCGCCCGCTCCGATAGCTCGTCGAGCGTCAGTCCGCGGTCGGCGCGGAGCTGGTTGAGGCGAGCCCGCAGTGCCTCGAAGTTCGGGGCAGGAACGGGGGCTGCTGGTGGAGTTTGGGACACACATTATTCTACAACTCTCACTGTCTGCATCCGCAGGGCAACTCCCTCAATCGACCTCGTTCTCACGAGGAGAGGCAGAGGTCGCTCACCGGTTTAAGATATCGAGCCACCCTCCCGAAGCAGTCCTCCGTGAGTCGGCGGCTCACGGCGTCAGATTCCTCCAGGGTTTCTCCATAAAACGACCACAAAGGGGCGATCGCGTCTGGCATCAACTCGAGGATCGTCCGGCGCCGATCGCCTGGGTCCTGGGTGGGGCGCACATGGCCGACCGTCTCAAGACGATCTGGAACCTTCGTCACGGCACTTGCCGGCATAGCGGTCGCCCGGCTGATCTCGCGCGTACGCGGAACTCCGATGGCTCGCCGTGTCGCGCACGAGCCATCGGAGCCACCAGAGCCATGCGGCGAAGCCGACTCCGGTGCTTTACGCGACGTCGTAGACACGGATTTCGGGGTCAGCTGCGAGGGGCGGGCTGAGTTCGCGAACGACATCGCCGGTGAACAAATCGGTCGAGAGGTAGGCGTTCGCGTTCTCCGGGCTGTCGAAGCCGTGGAGCGTCTGCACGTCTTCGGCACGGATCAGGAGATCCTTGCCCTTGGCGCCGGTGATGGTATCGAGGAACGGCTGCTTGTATTTCTGGTAGATGCCGGCGGCGGCGCAGTTTTCCTCGTCGATCTGGAGCGTGATTTCGAGATATGCCATGTCGGGTTCTCCTTGCGTTGGAGGGCGCGATGGCAGTCATATGCGGCTGGAGTAACTGGCTGGTAATGAGCGATCAACCGCGCGATAAGTGCCTGATATCCTCGCTCGCCATGCCGAGAATCGGGACCGATATTGCTCGCCGGATCCCCAAGGCGACTATCGTCGCTGTCGGCCCTCTCACCTCAGCCGTGTCCAGCCTTGGTCCCTAACTGTGGTTACCTGGCGAAATTCCCGCGGTAGTCTTCGTACACCCAACCAACGACCGAGACGATGAGCAGCGGCACGCTCATGTACGCGAACCAGAAGCCGATGGCTATGCCAAGCACGACCAGGCTCGCCCCCAGGGCGAGGAAGATGGGCCACCAGCTGTAGGGACTGAAGTGACCGATCTCCGGGTCACCGTCATCAATGTCGGCATCGTCGAGATCCTCGACCAGCGGTGTCCCGTGTTTCTTCTGTACCAGTTGTAGGTAGAAGGCCAGCCACGCCATGAACGCACCGCCGAATGTGAACGCGATGGTACCGAACCACTCAACCCGTGCTGTCTCGAGCAGGTTCCAGCCGGTGTAGAGCGCGGCGAGGAAGATCTGAAAGATCGCGAGGATCCAGTAGATAACGATATGAGTGCGCATGCGGGGCCTCCAGCCGACGTGTTCGATTCGGTGCATGAACTGGCGCCCACCGCTTCCAGCGAAGGGGTCAATCGCAATGCGGTGCGTTAATTGTTCATGCATTAAGTATTTGTGTCGATGCTAGTTTGGTCTCATTCATGTTGCAAGCTGCGAGAGGAGAGGGCGATGAGTGATATCGACACTGAAGAGGCGCTGAAGCTCGACAACCAGGTGTGTTTCGCCGTCTCCGTCGCCAACCGCGCGATCGTCAGTCTGTACCGACCGCTGCTCGAACCGCTGGGTCTCACCCACCCTCAATATCTCGTCATGCTGACTCTCTGGGAGGAGAGTCCTCGCTCGGTGAGCAACCTGTGCGAAGTGCTGCTGCAGGATGCACCGACTGTTTCCCCGCTCCTGAAGCGACTCGAAGCGGCGGGGCTGATCACCCGCCGACGCAGCAACGTCGACGAACGACGCCTCGACGTGGAACTCACTGACAAAGGCAGGCGGCTCAAGGAACAAGCGCCGCAGGTGCCGAAAGCCGTGGTTGAGCAGCTGAATATGAGTATTGATCAGCTCACCCATCTGCGCGAGACGCTCTGGCACGTGATCGAGGCGGCAGGGCCCGCGAAGCAGCGTTCCCGCTAGAGTCTCGTACTCTGCAGCCGCAAACTGTTCGTGACGACGAGCACTGAAGACAGAGACATCGCTGCTGCTGTGATGAGCGGGCTCAGGAGACCGGCCGCGGCAATGGGGATGGCCGCGATGCTGTAGCCGAGTGCCCAGCCGAGGTTAGCCCGGTTGGTGCGCAGGCTCTTCCGCGCGGGCACGAGAGCCTCGGGAATCGCCGTGAGCTGTTCGCGGACAAGGATGATGTCGGCAGCTTTGAGCGCAATGTCGGAGCCGGTGACCACCGCAAGACCGAGATCCGCGGAGGCAAAAGAGACGGAAGCGTAGACCCCGTCGCCGGCCATCGCAACCTGCTTCCCTCGGCCTGGAGCTGGTCGCCCTCAGCACGAGGGTGATGATACAGCCGAGCACGTGCAGGATCGGGGCGAGCATGTTCAGCGTCATGTGCACGACCATGTGCACCCCGAAGTCCCGGGCAGAGTACTTGCCGAACCCAGAGCTCGTCGCAGCGACGACCGACACCCACCCGAGGATCCAGGAGACGGTGCGTCCGACGCGCCAGGCGTCGCCGCGACGCCGTAGGGGTCAGAGCGCGAGCAGGTAGACGGTCGCGGTGCCGAGGAGAAGCAGGTTCGGCCCCCATTGCGAAGAGTGCACTGAACAGCACGACGAGAGTGCAACGAGCACGACCGTCCACGCACGTGGCGCATCGGTCGCGCCTCACAGTGTCGCGAACGCCCCCGCTCGGCGAACCGGGACAATCGGCAGGCCGTTGCTGTCGAACGCAGTGAAGAACACCAGCCCGCCCACGCCGTCGCGCCGGCCCGCAGACCCGCAGCTCGAACCCGTCGGCCAGATCCGGAGCCGATCCTCTGCCGTCGGGGCGCAGGAACATCAGGTTCACGAGCGCACTGATGCCCACCAGCGCGGCGAAGCGCACCGTGTAACGCAACGCTCCGCCTCGGCCTGAGCTCCGTCCCCGCCGGAGCTCCGCCTCAGAGCCGCGTGTTCTGCAGTCGCAGGCTGTTCGTCACCACGAGCACCGACGACAGCGACATCGCAGCCGCCGCGATCAACGGGTTGAGCAGCCCGGCTGCGGCGATGGGGATCGCGGCGATGTTGTAGCTGAAGGCCCAGCCAAGGTTGATCCGGATCGTGCGCAGCGTCTTCCGCGCGAGCACGAGCGATTCGGGCACGGCCATGAGCTGTTCACGAACGAGGATGATGTCTGCCGCTTTCAGCGCGATATCCGAGCCGGTGACGACCGCGAGCCCCAGGTCGGCGGTGGCCAGGGCGACGGAGTCGTTGATGCCATCTCCCGCCATCGCGACCCGCTTGCCCTGCTCCTGGAGTTCGCGGATCACCTCGGCCTTCTGATCGGGCCGCACGCCTCCGCGCGCGTGATCGATGCCGAGCCGGGCAGCGACCGCTTCACCGGCCTGCTGCGAGTCCCCGGTGAGCAGGATCGTCTCAAGCCCGAGCCCGTGCAGCGCGTCGACGGCGCGGCGCGCATCCGGTTTCAACTCGTCGGCGACCTCGAGCACCCCGACCGCCTCCGCTTCGCGCGCCACGATCACAACGGTACGACCGGTCGCCTCCGCCTGATCGATCACGGACACCAGCCGAGCGTCGACCGCGATGCCCCGCTCCGCCATGAGAGCACGGCTGCCGACGAGCACGGTGCTCCCATCGACCTCGGCGGCCGCGCCGAGGCCGGGCAGCGCGGTGAACTCGGTCGCGGAGGCTAGCGAGAGGCCTCGTTCGGATGATGCGCGTTCGATCGCGCGGGCGATCGCGTGCTCCGACCCCCGTTCCACGGCCGCCGCGCGCCTGAGCAACTCCTCCTCGGTCACCCCGTGCGGGGTGGTGGCGGCGACGCGCATCTCCCCGGTCGTGAGGGTGCCGGTCTTGTCGAGCACCACGGTCGTGACGGTGCCGCTGGCCTCGAGTGCGTCGTGACCCTTGATGAGGATTCCGTGGGATGCGCCCCGCCCGATGCCGACCATGAGCGCGGTCGGAGTCGCAAGCCCCAGCGCACAGGGGCAGGCGATGATGAGCACGCTGATCCCGACCCCGATCGCCCGCTGCGCGTCGGCGCCCGCGACCGCCCACACGGCGCCGACGAGGATCGCGAGCACGATCACGACCGGCACGAACCATGCCGTGACCCGGTCCACGAGTGCCTGCACGCGGGCCTTGCGGGCCTGAGCCCGCTCGGTCAGATACGCCATCTGCGCCAGCTTCGTGCGCGCCCCGACCGAGGTCGCGACGATCTCGAGGCGGCCGTCGGTGCTGATCGTCCCTCCGGTCACCTCGTCACCGGCCATGACCGAGACGGGCACCGGCTCGCCGGTCATCATGGACGCGTCGACCGCCGCGGTGCCTGCGGTGACGGTGCCGTCGGTCGCGATCGTCTCTCCCGGCAGCACGACGAAGGTATCGTCTACGCGGAGCTCGCCGACGGGCGCGATGGTCTCGGTGCCGTCGCGCAGGATCCGCACCTCCGTGGCGGCCAGCCCGTTCAGTGCGCCGAGCACGTCACCGGCTTTTCGGCGGGAGCGGGTCTCGAAGTAGCGGCCCGCGAGTTGCAGAGTCGTCATCCCCGCGGCCACGTCGAGATAGACCGAGTCGGCCCCGGCCGGAGTGTCGCCGAAACCGAGCCAGTAGCCCCCGGCATCGGTGTGGCCGACCCCGAACAACAGCGTCGCGACCGCCCACCCGTAGGAGGCGACGATGCCAAGCGAGACAAGCGTGTCCATGCTCGCCTGCCCGTGACGCAGGTTGCGCAGGGTCGCGCGGTGGAAGGGCCACGCCGCCCAGGTCACGATTGGCAGCGTCAGCAGCACGCACAACAGTTCCCAGCCGGGGAACCGCCACTCCGGCACCAGCGCGAGAATGATGGTGACGTCCATCAGCGGCACCGTGAGCACCGCTGCGACGATGAGCCTGCGGCGCAGCGAGGTGATCCGGTTCTCGGTCGCGCGCTGCGACCATGCGTCGTCGGCGTCTTCTCGGAGCCGGGCGGCGTACCCGGCCTGCTCGATGCGCGCGACCACCGCAGCGGCCTCGGTCTCGGGAACCCCGGTGACGATCGCGCGTTCGGTCGCGTAGTTCACCGAGGCGCGCACCCCTTCCATCTTGCCGAGAGTGCGTTCGACCCGGTTCGCGCACGCCGCGCACGTCATCCCCGAGATATCGAACTCGAGCGGCGCGGTCTGATGGTCTTGGCCGGTCTGGCTGATGGTGTCACCGCTGGACACGACCGCTCCCTCCTGCTCCGCGCTCGACAGGCTCCTCACCGACGTTCGCACGGTCTGCAACGGGGCGCGGGCCGCTGCTGCGGGTCGCGTGCTGTCGGGCGGTGAGCTTCTCGAGCATCGCATTATAGTCGTCGAACTCGGTGTCGCGGCCGACGTCGAAGTGCCGATCCCTGCGCTTCGCCTCCCGCGAATCTTGCCGACTCCACTGGTTCCCGAGCACGATGACCACCAGCATCAGCGGAATCTCTCCGCCCGCCCAGGCAACCCCGCCGCCCATCGCCTGGGATGCGGCGAGGTCGGCCCACGGCAGACCGAGGTACTCGTAGAAGTTCTCTGCGATAAACGGGCCCTCCCGACTGCCCGTCATGAGGATCACCCCGAAGAACGCGTGGAACGGCATCGCCGCGAGCACGAACCCGAGCTTCCCGATGTGCGGCAGCGGCCTCGGTGGACGATCGACGCCGATCACGAGACCGTAGTACAGGTAGCCCACGATGAGGAAGTGCACGTTCATGAGCTGATGGCCCCAGTGGTAGGTCATCAACGTCTCGAAGATGCCGGTGAGATACAGCCCGTAGTAGGAACCGACGAACAGGGCGAACACGAGCAGCGGGTTGTAGACGACGCGCAAGAACCGCCAGTGCAGCACCCGCGTGATCCACGCGTGCGCGGGAGCCCACGGGGAGTCGCCGCTGGTCGCGCGCAGCAGGAGCGTGACGATGCCGCCGAGCACGAGCAGGATCGGCGCGAGCATGTTCAGGGTCATGTGCACGACCATGTGCACCCCGAAATCAGGGGCGGAGTACTTCCCGAAGCCCGAGCTGGTGACCACGACCACGGCCGCCCAGCCGAGCAGCCACGACACCGTCCGCCCGACCGGCCACTGATCACCCCGACGGCGCAGGAGCCCCACGGCGAGGAGGTACACGACGACCGCGACGAGCGCGGTCCCGAGCAGCAGCAGGTTCGGCCGCCACTGCGTGAACAGCACGGCCAGGGTCGGGGCGTCGGGCACCTCGAAGCCCATGAACACCTGCTGGATGCTCGTCGGAACGAAATACTGCGGCGGCGGCATCCGCGTCATCGCCACGGCGACGGCGATCCAGACACCGATGGCGAATGCCGCGGCGGCGAGAAGCCCCGCGATGAGCTGCGCCCGGAGTCGGCCGCGCCGCCACAGGACGACCGCGAGCCCCCAGATCGCGGCGAGCGCGGCCCACAAGACGAGCCGAGCGACGATGAACCGCCCGGTCAGCGACTCCCACGGAGCGGAACCCGCGAGTTTGAACAGTGCGATGACGACGTCGGTGATGAGGATCACGGGCATCCCGATCGCTGCGAGGGTCGCCGCGCGGCGCAGCGTCTCCACCGGCAGCAGCTCCCCCAGGGCGACTCGGATCGCGGCGACGAGTACGGCCCCGAAGAGCGCGAAGGTCGTCAGCGACTGGAACACAGCCGCATCCCCGCCGAGATCATGCGCGGGCCCCACCAGCACCTGTCCCGTGACCACCGGGGCGAGGATTGCGAAGACCGATGCCCAGAGCGGGATCAGCAGCCCCGTCCAGCGGGAGGCGAACATCGAGGCGAAGAAGATTAGGAGCGTCGCGACGAACGTCACCGTCCACGCCCGCGGCGCGTCGACCGCGCCCCACAGCGTGCTGAACGCACCGGGCTGCGCAGCGCGGCTGAACGGCATCCCATTGCTGTCGAGTGCTGTGAAGAACACCAGCGCCCCGGCGCACGCCGCCCACGTGCCCGAGGCGGCCTGGAGAATCTTCGAGGAACGGCCCGCGCTGACCTCCGGGTCGCGCGCTTTCCTCCCCGGGCCGAGGAACAGCAGGTGCAGGAGCGAACCGACGGTGAGCATCCCGCTGATCTCCGCGCCCACCTGGAAGACCGTCGTCGTCACCGCCACGTCGAAACCCGGAAAGCCGAGCTGACGGAGCGCGAACGGCTCCTCCCCGAGCGCCAGCGTCGTCACCAGCGGGACGACGAAGCTGCTCGCCCCACCGATGATCAACGCTCCGAGCAGCCAGTACCGTCGCAACATCTGAAGGTGTGCCCCGCTTTCAGCAAGCATTCGTCGACATGATTAGCGCGCAAACTATTCGTGTGCACTATCCTCCCACACCGACCTGATCCCGACCCGGAGGGCGGCAGGATCCGCTCTGCCCGCAACAGCACGATAGAGCTCCGATGGCTCGCCGTGCCGCGCACGAGCCATCGGAACCGATCGAATGCACGGTTGCCCGTGCACGGCGTTCTGCCGGGATCAGGCCGCGTCGTAGACGCGGATCTCGGGATCGGCGACGAGCAGCGGGCCGAGTTCGCCGACGACATCGCCCGTGAACAGCGCGGTCGAGAGGTAGGCACTGGCGTTCTCAGCCGTGTCGAAGCCGTGAAGCACCTGCACGTCCTCGGCGCGGACGAGGAGCTCCTTGCTCTGCGCACCGGGGATGGTTTCGAGGAAGGGCTGCTTGTACTTCTGGTAGACCGCTGCCGCTGCTGTGCGGTTCTCATCGTCGATCTGGAGCGTGATTTCGAGATATGCCATATCAGGGCCTCCTTGAGTTCGCGGGCGCGAAGATCGTGCCCACGCTCACGATAGGAAGGAGCGCACGTTTTCGGTAGGCCCGCCCTGCGAATGGAGACATAGCCCGAAGATATGGCCCTACGCCGGTGACGGTCGCAGGAGATCGACGAGGGCCCGCAACTCGTCTGCCATCTGCGATCCCGGATCCCAGACAGCCTCATAGAAGATCTCCACGTCCGTGCCCTCGTCGACGACGGATCGGTGCCGAGTCTCGGTGACGCGCGAGACGGGCAGGAGCGCGGCACCGAGCCCCAGGGTCGACCATTCTTCGAGCACCCTGTAGCTGAGGGCTTCGCCCGAGTAGGTGCGCATCGGCAGGTCATGGGAAGCCAGCAGGTCGCGCGTGAACGTCGTGAGCCCGCAGGTCTCGGGAACCAGGATCAGCTGCCGATCCGCGATCTCCCGCAAGTCGATCGGATCGGTTGTCTCGGGCCCCGACTCCACGAGCACGACCGGCTCGGAATCGATGACCCGGTGCTCATAGCGCGGCAGCGGGCCGACCGAGGGGATCACGATGAGGTCGAGCGCGCCTGCGACCAGGGCGTTCTGCAGCTCCGTGAGGTTCGCCTCCCGCAGCACAAGCTCACGGGGAGCCTCCGACGAACCGAGTCCGCAGACAGCGCTGTAAGCCCGGGAGATAAGAGCGGGATTGATGAGCGGCGAGACGCCGATGCGGACGATCGAGCTCGGGGGCGCTGTCCACCTGCGCGCCTGTGCCACCACGCCGTCGAAGCCCTGAATCGCAGTCTCGATGTACGGCAGCAGATGACGGCCGAAGGGCGTGAGTGTGACGCCACGCGGCGAACGCTCGAACAGCGGCCCGCCGAGATGCTCCTCCAGCCGCGCGATGCCGTTCGACAGCGCGGGCTGCGTCACGCCATAGGCCCGCGCCGCAGCGCTGAACGATCCAACCTCCGCCACAGCCTGCACGTATCGCAGGCTCTCGGGGTTCATCCGCTCAGCCATAGCCTCAGTGTATCGCCCTGTTCGCACGGATGACGGAGCGGGCACGACACCGATGAGGCCGACGAGGCAGGACCGCTCAGGCGGCCCGCGTGAGCCAGCGATGCGTATCGGGCAGCGTTCCGCGCTGGATCCCGAGGAGCCGGTGCCGCAGTGCGAGGGTCTGCGGGCCCGGCACGCCGTTTCCGACGGAGATCTCGTCGCCGTCGTGCAGCCTGGAGATCGGCGTGATGGTGGCTGCGGTCCCTGTGGCGAACATCTCGGTGATCGTGCCGTTCGCGCACCGCTCCCGCACCTCGGTCATGCCGATCGGGCGTTCGACAGGCGCGAGGCCATGCTCGGGCGCGAGAGCGATCACGCTGTCCCGGGTCACTCCCGCGAGGATAGTGCCGAGTTCGGGAGTGATGAGCTCTCCGTCGGAGGTGATGACGAAGATGTTCATCGTGCCTGATTCCTCGAGCCACTCGTGCTCCGCGCTGTCCAAGAACAGGACCTGATCGCAGCCGTGTTCCCGCGCCTCGGCCTGGGCCGCGAGACCGGCGGCGTAGTTGCCCCCGCACTTCGCGTCTCCGGTGCCGCCGGGGGCGGCACGCGCGTGGGTGCGGCTCACCCGCAGCGAGATCCCCACCGGCCCGTTCGAGAAGTAGGGGCCGGCCGGCGAGGCCACCGTGCAGAACCTCGCTTCCTCTGCCGAGCGCACGCCGAGAAAAGCCTCGGAGGCGAACATGAACGGTCGGATGTACAGGCTGTCTTCTGCGCCGTGGGCCGGTACCCACCGATGGTCGGCCCGCACGAGCTGAACGACGGCATCGAGAAAGAGCTGTTCGCCGAGCACTGGGAGGCCAAGTCTGCGTGCCGAGTGGGCGAAACGCGCAGCATTCGCGTCGGGCCGGAACAACCAGACGCTCTCGTCCGGGTGCCGGTAGGCTTTGAGCCCCTCGAAGATCTCTTGCGCGTAGTGCAGTACGGCGGAGGCAGGATGCAGGGCGACAGGTTCGAGGCCCACGACGCAGAGGTCATGCCAGCCGCCCCCGGAGGACCAGGTTCCGGTAACCATGTGATCGGTGAAGTACCTGCCGAAGCCTGGATCGGCGAGGATGCGCGAACGCTCGGAGGGCGAGGCCTCGCGATGAGCGGGCCGCACGGTGAAGGCATGCATAGAAGAAGCTTTCATTCTGGTCGTGAAGGGGCAGGTCACCGCTCGGAAAGGGCCTCTGCCTCTGCCCGCCGGGCGGCGAGGATTCGCTTGACCTTCGGGTAACGGGAGACGCCGATGATGAGGCCGAGCAGCATCCAGATACCCACGGCGCTCCAGACGCGGATGTCGAAGTCGACGATCAGCAGATAGCCCTGGTAGATCGACATGAGGATCGCGACACCGGCGATCGTGAAGTGCAGGCCCTTGGGCAGCTTGAACGGCGAGGCCGCGTGCACCTCGGGCAGCTTGTACCGCAGGACCACTGAAGCGATAACGACCACAACGAACATGAGCTGCACGAATACCGACGATGCCGTGCCGATGACGTCGATGTCGACGCCCGCGATCGCGGGGATGATGCCGATGAAGTAGAGGATGGTGAGCAACCAGTGCGGAGTGCCGAAGCGCTTGTTCACCGCACCGAGCCACTTGGGGAGCCAGCCGTCGTCGCTCGCGGCGAGGAGCGCCTTGGTGCCCCAGAGGAGTTCCGCATTCATGGTGCTCACGATCGCGACCAGGGCTCCGCCGAGGATGAAGAAGATCCAGAGGCCCCGCGGTAGGAACTCTGCGGCGACGGTGGACAGGGGCTCCCCCGCGACCTCGGAGATCGGGAGCACACCCGCGGCGGGGAGCGCCACGAGGACGTAGATCACGCCGACAATCGCGGTCCCGCCGATCATGGCGATCGGGATGTCGCGGCCCGGACGCTTCATCTCGCGGCCGAGCTCCCCGACCCCGTAGGCACCCGAGGTCGCGAAGGAGAGTAGAGCAGCGGCGCTCAGGAGCTCCACGAGTCCGTTGGGCATGACCTCCGGGTACAACTGCCAATCCACCATCGCAAGACCGTAGAACGCGAATGTGGCGAAACCGACCAGCATGATGACCATAAGGACCACGCCGAACCGGGCGGAGACAACGGCTCCTGCCAGATTGGCGATGAAAAAGATCGTGACGAGCGCCACTGCGACCCAGACCGGATTGAACCACGGATTGATCGCATGCAGATATGCCCCGGCTGACAGACCGTACAGACTCAGGGCGGTCTTGCCGAGCGCGAGCACCCACGCCAGGCCGAATCCAGCAGCCGGATGGATGACCCGCGCCGGCCAGGCATATGTTCCGCCCGCAGCAGGCATCGCCGCGGCGAGTGAAGCATAGGGGATCGCGCTGATGATCACTGCGATCACAGCTATCACGTAGGAGAGCGCGACGCCCCCACCGGTCATGGCGATCGCGACACCGGTGAGTGAGACGATGCCACCGCCGATGATCTGGTTGACCGCGATGCCGATCGCACCGGGAAGCCCGATAGTGCGCTTGAGGTTGTCCTGGTTCCTCCCCGAGGAAGCCTGCACGGTGAGTATGCCGGTGCGGTCGCCGGGCGGGAGCGGATGGGATGCCGTCATGATCTGTGTCCTTCGTCGTTGAAGTTGGCAGTGGGGCGGGTACGCGCTATGCGGCGTGGATCGATTCGATGTAGTCGCGCAGAGCCGGAATCCGTGGATGCGCTAGACAGAGACCTCCAGGACGGCACCTGTCTCGTCGTCGGCGCTCATGCGCGCTCCCTCCACCCTGAGACAGCGGCCTGCAGGCGACTGATGGCCTCATCGACGGTGGATCGGGGGCAACCGAGGTTGATGCGCATATAGCCGTGCCCCTCCGGCCCGAACTTCTGCCCCTCATCGAGCCAGAGTTTTGCCTCTGTCAGCATGAAGTGCTTGAGCGCCTCGGCCTCGAGCCCCAGGCCGCGGCAGTCGATCCACGCCAGGTAGAGCGAGTCCGCCGGCAGCACCTCGAGTTCGGGGATCGTGGTGTTGACGGTTTGCGCGAAGTGCTCGTGATTGGCCCGGACGTAGCGGACCAGTTCATCGACCCAGTCGTCGCCGTGCGTGTAAGCGGCCTCGGCCGCGACCATGCCGAGCACGTTGACCAGGGGGAACATGTTGCGTTCGATCTGCCGGGCGAGCTCAGCGCGGATGCGCGGATCCGGGACGAACACGTTCGCACTCTGCAGGCCGGGCAGGTTGAAGGTCTTACTGGGCGCGGTGCAGGTGATGCTATTCCGCGCGAAGTCCGCACCCAGGCTAGCGAAGGGGATGTGCCGCTTATCGGGGTGCATGATCAGGTCTTCGTGGATCTCATCGGAGATCACCAGGACTCTGTGCCTAGCACAGATCTCGCCCATGGTGCGCAGCTCTTCTTCCGACCACACGTTTCCAGTCGGGTTGTGCGGGTGGCTCAGAATGAAGAGTTTCGTGTTCGGCCGGATTGCCGCCTCGAAGACATCCGCGTCGAAGCGGTAACCGTCTGCGACGCGCTCGAGCGGGGCGATTGCGAGGTGTCGGCCGTTGAGCCGGACGTCGTCGAGGAAGTGCGCATAGACCGGGGTCTGCACGAGCACGGTGTCCCCCGGGGCGGAGAATGCCTGCACCGCCGTCTTGAGCGTGGTGATGATGCCCGGGGTCTGGATGATCCACTCACGCTCCACGTCCCAGCCGAAGCGGCGCGACTGCCAGCCGACGATCGCGTCGAGGTAGCTTTCGGCGGCACCGCCCGGGTAGCCGAAGATGCCGTGATCCACCGCCGCATGCAGCGCGTCGAGCACAGCCTGCGGTGCCTTGAAGTCGGTATCGGCGACCCACATAGGGAGCGGATCCGCCGCCGCCTGATCATCAGCGAGGAGCTGCTCCGCAAAGGCCCACTTCATGGAGTTCGAGGTTCGGCGATCGGTCACCTCGTCGAACGTCGCAAGAAGGTCTGCGGTCGAGGGATCGTCGGTCGGCTGAGCTTCGTTACTCAAGGTCATCCTTTGCTCGTGGAATATCGGATGCATCCAGGCTAGAAGGGAGATGCGTCAAAGTGTTCGCCTCCTTTGCTTCAAAACGCGCCCAGAAAGCTAGGATCCTCACTATGGATGCCATTGATCGCAAAATTATTGCGCTGCTGCAGACAGATGGAAGAATGACGCTCACAGATCTGTCCCGTGAGGTGCAGCTGAGCGTGTCCCGGTGCCAGCGACGGGTGCGCGAACTGGAGGCGGAAGGCGTGATTCAGGGCTACCGCGCCGTGGTCGACGCCGAAAAGGTCGGCTTCGGCTTCGAAGTGATCGTCTTCGCCACGCTCATGCGCGCAGACTCGGTGACCGAGTTCGACTCTGCGATCGCGAAGGTCCCCGAGATCATCGAGGCGCAACGTCTCTTCGGCGAACCGGACTACCTGCTCCGAATCGTGGCCGTCGACCGGAAGTCGTATCAAACCTTCTACGATGACGTGCTTTCCCGCCTACCGGGCCTCCGCGGCCTCAACTCCACATTCGTCATGAAGCAGGCCGTAGCCACCCGCCCCCTCCCTCCCACCGGGAAGGCCGCGGGCAACCTCTGAATCCACACGTCACGGACGCTACCGACGAACACCTCCCACGGGGACCGCGGCCTCCCCCAGGGACCGGGTGCATAATTCGAACCTTTGAGAACACACAGCCTGGGACTCTTCTTGTATCCTAGATGTCTGACGCGATGCCCCGTGCGAGACGGTGGTGTCCGATTCGAGATGTGCTGTCGGCCAGCGCAGAGAAAGCGCCCATGAAACCCCGTACGATCACTTCCCCTCAAGCCTCCGACCGCGAAGCCCGCCTCGCGCGGGTGCAGCGGCGCACGATGATCGTGCTCGTGATCTCGCAGATCGTCGGCACGGTCGGCGTCGGGGTGGCACCGTCGATCGGCGTGCTGCTCGCGGGAGAGGTGACGCAGAACGAGGCCTGGGCGGGTCTCGCCCGCACCGCGAGCACTCTGGGCGCGGCACTGCTCGGGCTACCGCTGGGCAATCTGGCCGCGAGGCGCGGCCGCCGGTTCGCGCTCACCACCGGCTGGTGGATCGCCGCGGCGGGGGCCGCAATCCTCGTCCCCGCCGCGCAGTGGAATCTGGTGGTGCCGCTGTTCATCGGACTGCTGCTCATCGGTTCGGGATCGGCTGTCAGCCTGCAGTCGCGCTTCGCCGCCACCGACCTGGCGGAGCCCCGGCACAAGGCCCGGTCTCTCGCTCTCATCGTCTGGGTCGGCACCATCGGCTCCGTGCTCGGCCCGAACCTGGGCGCGCCGGGCGGGCTGATCGGCGACGCGACGGGGCTCACCGTCTACGCCAGCGCATTCCTGATCGCCGCCGTGTGCCTCGCGATCGCCGGCCTCGTAGTGTTCCTGATCTTGCGACCCGACCCGCTGCTGCTCCTCAACTCGGAGAGCGAGACGGGCCCGGCCGCGACTTCGAAGCGCAAGGGCAGCCGCTTCGCACCGATCTTCGCCGAGATCCGCACGAACCGTCCGGCGCGCATTGCAGTCGTCGCGATCCTCACCGCACAGATCGTCATGGTCTCGATCATGACGATGACGCCGGTGCACATGGTGCACCAGGGCGGCACGGTGAACCTCGTCGGCATCACGATCAGCCTGCACATCCTCGGCATGTACGCACTCGCCCCCGTCGTCGGATGGATCACGGACCACCAGGGGCATCGCTTCTCCATCTGGGCGGGGATCGGGATCTTTCTACTGTCGCTGCTCTTCGGCGCGGTGTGGCCCGACGACACCGGCTGGATCATCGCCTCGCTGATCCTGCTCGGGATCGGCTGGTCGTTCGTCAACGTCGCGGGATCCGCGCTGTTCGCCTCCACCGTCTCGGCGGAGGTGCGGGCGTCGTCTCAGGGCGGCGTTGACGCGCTCGCGAACCTCTGCGGGGCGACGGCCGCGTTCGCCGCCGGCCCGCTGCTCGCGGTCAGCAGCTTCGCGACGCTCTCGGTCATCGCGATGGTCGTGCTCGTGCCGCTTGTGCTGTTCGTGATTCGCCGCATCCCCGCCCATCAGGAATAGAAAAGAGGGATCACCGTGTCAGATCAGAATCAGCAGCGCGTCATTCTCCACGCCGTATCGGCCGCGGAGGACGCCACGCGCGCGGTATCGCTCGCCTCGATGCTCCGCGAAGAGTTTCCCGGGGTCCAGGTGAGGATCGTGCTCAACGGCGCCGCGCTCGGCTCCCTCGAACAGCTCGACACCAGCGGCCTTCCCGACGATGCCGTCGTCTCGGCCTGCTCGGTTGGCCTCGAGCGCCACGGCATCGACCCCGCGAACCTGCCTGAGAGGATCGACGGGTCCGAGCGGGCGCCCGTCGTGCTCGTGCGCGAGCAGTTCGCGGGCGCTGCCTACATCCGGCTCTAGGCCCTACACGGCGACGCGCGCGCAGATGCGCCGCGCAGCGTCGCGGCCCGCGAGCAGCGCGCCCTCGATATGCCCTGCGAAGCCCGGCGCCGTCTCGGTCGAGGCCAGGAAGAGGCGCTCGTGCACCGGCGTTCGGAGCACGGGCGCCCCATATCCCTCGGCGCCCGCGGTCGCGACCGGGTGCGCCGGAGAGGTGTAGCCCTCGAGACGCCAGTCTGCGAGCAACACCTCGCACGGGTCCGCCGCTTCCGCACCGAACAGCGAATGCAGCTGCGAGCGGAGAGCTTCCTCGATCTGATCCCGGGTCAGCGAGGCGAGTGCCTGCGACGGAGCGAACGCGAAGAGCGCGGCCGGGTATCCGCCCGGTCCGGAGTGATCGTGGAACTCGCGGAAAGGGCCGACGTAGCTCACAGCGGAGCCCGCGAGCCCCTCCTCGCGCCAGAAGGGGCGCCGATAGATGGCGACGGCCTTGACCATGGTCCCCATCCACACCATCGTCTGCCCTGCTGCGGCGGCGAGATCGTCGGGGAGCGAGGGCGTGCACGAGATCTGCTCGACCGCGAGTGCCGGCGGCACGGCGAGCACGACGTGATCCGCCACGTATCGCCGGGCCCCGCTTGTCACCGCCACGCCGTCTTCAGTCGCTTCGACCGCGGTGACCGCCTCGTTCAGCCGGACGGCACCGTCTGGCAGCTGCGCGGCGATGCGCTGGGCGAGATCCTCGGCCCCGTGTGCGAACCGAGAGGCGGGTGCGTCGATGGGGTTGCCGGCGAGACGCTGTCGCTGCTCACGGCCCGGTTCGAAGACCGCGTCCCCATCGAGATGCTGCGGGAACACCGGCACTTCGAGTCGCTCGACGTACTCGCGCACGAGCGGCTCGTTGTGCCAGAACCAGGTCGCCCCGAGGTCGACCCATCCCCCGCAGGTGTGCGTGCTCCGTGCCCGCCCGCCGACCCGATCGCGCGCCTCGAGCACGATGACGGACTGACCGGTCTCGTGCAGCGCATCGGCTGCCGCGAGACCCGCGAAGCCGGCGCCGACGACGATGACGTCGGCGCGCTCGACACTCACTCCTGCACTCGCCTCCGCGCTCATCGCTCGCTCCTGGCGTCGAGCACGATCCGGAACCGCGCGCTGCCCGCTTCGAGTGCTGCGATCGCCTCGTTCGCGTGCTCCAGCGGCATCCGCTCCACCATCGGACGCACGTCGTTCAGCAGCGCGAACCGCATGGTCTCCTCGATGTCCAGGGCGCTGCCGGTGAGATGCCCGGTGACCACGATCGAGTGCATCGCGAGTTGCGCCGCGGGCAGTTCGATCGTGCCGCCGTCGACGCCGATGATCACGAGGCGCCCGTGCGTGCGCAACCCCGCGATGAGTTCGGCGACGGGCGCGGTGGTGGATGCGGTGGACAGAATGAGATCCGCTCCGCCCAGCTCGCGGAGCGCCGCCCCCGGTTCTGATGCCGCGCTGTCGATGTAGTGGTCGGCTCCCAGCTCGCGAGCGAGAGCAGCTCGTTCAGCGCCGCGTGCGATCGCGACGACCTCGTAGCCGAGCTTCGCGGCGAACTGCACCGCGAGGTGCCCGAGACCCCCGATCCCGAACACGGCGACGCGGCCACCGGGCGCAATACCCGCGCGACGGATCGCGTTGAACGTGGTCACACCGGCGCAGCCGAGCGGAGCGGCATCGAAGTCGTCAAGGCCGTCGGGAATGCGGGCGAGCGCGTCTGCGGGAACGGCGACAGTTTCAGCCCAGCCGCCCGGGTAGGAGACGCCGGGGATCTTCCGTTCGGCGCAGTGCACTGGGTCTCCGGCGAGGCAGTGAGTGCAGTGGCCACAGCTGCCGCCGAACCAGCCGACTGCCACGCGCTCCCCCGCCTGCCAGCCGTTGACTCCGTCTCCGACAGCGGCGATCATGCCCGCGGCCTCGTGGCCCGGGGTCACCGGCGCCTCGGAGGCCGTGTTCTTGCTGGTGCCGATGTCGGCGAAGCAGACGCCGCAGGCAGCCACCCGCACCGTCACCCACCCCGGGGCGGGAGAAGCCGAGTCCACGGTTCGAGGCACGAGTCCGCCCTGCTCGGGGTCGACGCGCATCGCGATACTGCTCATGACGAGAGAGCCTCCGTGTTCATATTCGTGCCGTGCCGGGCAGGGTCTGATGTCTAGCCCGGGCCCGGGCTCATCGCTCGCGGTGTCCCGCCGCTGCCGTTCGGGTCTGCCTGCGCAAGGGTACGACCCGGGCTCAGGAGGCCGGTAGGCCCCTGTCATGAATCCGGGCATAGCCGCGGATTATGGGCGATTCCGATATCTTGGGGCTGATGAGCAGCAACCACGTGAACGAGCCGTCTGAGACCCCTCGCGTGATCGCGGGAGTGTGGGCGCACCCCGATGACGAGTTGTACCTGACCGCGACTCTGATGCTCCGCACGATCGGAGCTGGAGGCCGCGTGCGCGTGATCCACGCGACGCTCGGCGAGGTCGGGGCGCCGTACCCGGAGATCGACCGGGAGGCAGTCGCCGAGCTGCGGGACCGGGAACTCACCGCGGCGATGGGTGTGCTCGGTGTGCACGATCTCCAGCTACTCGGCTTCTCAGACGGAGAGTGCCACACCGTGTCAGACTCCGACGGGGTCGCAGCGGTGCGTGCGGCGCTCGCCGACCTCAGCCCCGACCTCGTCGTGACCTTCGGCCCCGAGGGGATCACCGGGCATCCCGATCACATCGCCGTGAGCCGGTGGACCACCGCAGCCTGGCTCGACCTCGAGCGGCGCGGTGGGCTGCCCGCCGGTGCGCAGTTGCTCTACGCCACCATGACCGACGGATTCGTGGCGCGCCACCACCTGGAGTACCCGCCCGAGTTCCCGCTCACCCTCCGCGGCGAGCCGATCACCTGCCCCGACGATGCCCTCGCCATGCACCTGCACCCGACGCCGGAAGAGGCGAAGATCAAGCGCGAAGCTCTGGCGGCGCACGCGTCGCAGGTGGTCGGGCCGGTCACGATCCTCGGCGAAGACCGCTTCTTCGAGTGGTGGACGAGCGAGATGTTCAGGGAGCCGACCGCCGCAGAACTGGCCGCTGCGTCGACGCGGCACGGAGAATCGTAATTCGAACACGGCCACGTGCCGGAGGCCGGGCAACACTTCAGGTATCGAACGTACCGACCTCCTCAGCTCGCCTCAGCCGACAGCCGCGACCGTTGCGGGATGCGCGCAGATGACGCAGATGGTGCTGACCGCCGAGACTCCCAGCGCAAACACCGCCGCCCCGAACACGAGGAACGCGACCTCTCGTTTGCGCGGCCTCTTCAGGATCCTCGGTTCGACGGATGGGCCGGTCATGCTGGACATAGGCTCGTGTCCTCTCTGGTCATGGTCTTGTCTGGTTGGAGATGGTCTGGTCGTGTTCCGCGTCAGCGGGAGACTTTCAGCACCCCGTGAGCAGGGCGAGTAGGTAGGGCCAGTGCACGGCGGCTATCGCAGCCGCGAGCATGAACGCGTAGGCGGCCGCGGCCGCGGCCAGGGCGAGGCTCGCGGGCGGGCGGGGCTGGCCGAGCAGCTGCCGGATGCGCTCGGATCCTGCGGCGTGGAGCGCGGCATGGGCGACGATCGGGCTGCTGGTCTCGGGCGTCCCGGGCTGGCTGAGTTTGACGAGCGCTCCCGCGAGCGCCGTGGTCCCAGTGCGCCGCTTGGCGACCTCATCGGCGGCGATCTCGCAGTAGTGCGGCACGGCATCGCGAATGGCTCGGATGAACGGGATCCATCTGAAATAGCGCGTCGCACCGTTCAGGATCGTGAGGCACAGGTGATGCCGCTGGTCGAGATGGGCCTGCTCGTGTTCGAGCACGGCGTCGAGTTCGGCGGTCGACAGCGCCGCGACCGCGCCGCGCGAGAGGACGATGCCGCCATGTCGGTGCGGGAGCGAGAACGCATGGGGCCGGGTCTCCCCCGTAATCCGCACCCGACGGCCGAGCAGCATCGCCGTCTCGCTGGAGGAGAGGATCGTCCTCGCGAGAGCAGCCTGGGAGCGCCGGACTCGCCAGTATTCCCGGAGAAGGCCCGCGAGCACCGCGAACATCCCGAGCGCGGGCAGGGCCAACGGCACGATAGCCGGGACTCCGAGCGTGACGGCGGACTCGCCGAACGGGGAGGCCGCGCTCAGGCAACGGTCGCAGATCTCGGCGGCCTGCTGCGGAAGCCAGGCGGGGCCGTGACTCATCCAGGCGACGACCGGCCCGAGCGCGACGAGGGCCGTGATCCAGAGGAGCGCGGTCGCGGTGAGCGCGACCGACGCCAGGCGCGGCGCGGATGCCAGCGCCGGAGCGGCCTGCCGCACCACCCAGGGGCCGCCCAGTGCAGCCAGGATGAGCACCCCAGAGAGGATCATCGTCATGGTGGCCGCAGACATCGCTACTCGCTCTCTCCCAGCAGATGCCGGCGGAGTAAGTCGAGTTCGTCTTCGGGCATGCTGTCGACGAAACGGAGGATCGCCGCCTCTCGATCACCGCTCTCGTCGAGGGCGTGCCCCATGATCCGGGCGGTGTGCTCTTCTCTGCTCACGCAGGCGCCGTAGAGCGTGGTGTATCCGTCCTTCCCGGCGCACACGAGACCCTTCTTGCGAAGGTTCGCGAGCACCGTGGAGATCGTCGTGTAGGCCGGATCCGACGGCAGCAGGTCGATGATGCCGCGCACCGTGTGGGTGTCTCCGTTCCACAGCAGATCCATCACCTGGGATTCGAGCGCGCCGAGGCGCGCGGGCTCCCCGCTGTAGACGCGGTGCTGCGCGTGTTCGTCTGGACGGGTCATGCGGCTGGCTCCATCTGCTGAGAGGAGGTCGGGGAAGGTGCGGGGGTCACCGGGCAGGCGACCTGCCCTTTGAGCCGCCAGATCAACGCGAGCCCGGTGAGGATCATCGCGGCGACCGCGAGCACCGGCTGGAAGGGGGCGAACCAGGTGATCGCCCCGGAATAGCCGAGCGCGAGGAGCGCGATCTTGTTGCAGACCGGGCAGCCGACCGCGAACCAGGTGAGGAGACCGCCGACGATTCCCATGCGAGCCGTACGGCGCTCGGCCGGTGTCTCCTCAACATTCCCCTCGACCCTCGAATCGGATCCTGCAAGCCTGATGTACGTGGCGGTGAGCATGCCCGCGCCGATCGAGGTGAGGATCCACACCGGATAGTTCCACCACACCGTGTCGATGTCGCGGGCGAACCAGGAGTTCGGGATGAGCACCGTGACAACACCCACCAGCAGTCCGAAGCCGACTGCTGCAGCCCCGGCGACGAGGTATTGCCGGGCCCTCCAAGCGCGCAGACCGCGACCGGCGAGCACGAGCTGTTCCCGAGCGGCCGCGAAGGTGAAACGCTGGGCCATACGGTCTCCCTTCATCGAACTTCTACTAGGCGCCATAGTCTACTATTAAGAATAGTAACCGAGATCGCAATACTCACAGCCCGAATTGTGAACGACCCGAGAGGATGCACTGTGGCCGATGGCGCACGACGCTCCCCGAGCGTCGCCGTCGGCGTGCCGCTCACGATTTTCGGGATTATCGCCTTCGTCATCGTCGGCTCGTTCCTATTGCAGCGCGGATGGGAGCCGAAAGAGGAGCAGCCGACCGCCCAGGAGCAAGCGGCGTGGCAGGCGCAGCGCGCCTCCGGCGAGGATCCGCTCGTGCTCGGCGAGAGCAACGCCACTCTCGAACTGGTCGTCTACTCCGACTTCCAGTGCCCGTTCTGCAACCACTGGAACCGGGAGACGCTACCCGCCTTGATCGACTACGTCGACACCGGCGAGCTGCGCATCGTGTGGCGCGATGTCAGCGCCCCCGACGAAGCTTCCGAGCGCGGCGCACGCGCCGCCTACGCCGCTGGGCTCCAAGGCAGATTCCTCGATTACCACAACGCGCTCATGGAGAACCCGCAAGGCGCGCCCGACGACGAGCTGACCGAGGAGGCACTCATCGCGCTCGCCGAGAAGCTTGACCTCGAGATCGATCGCTTCACGATCGACATGACCTCCCCTGAAGTCGAGCAGGCCATCGTGGAGAATGAGCGGGAAGGTCGAAGCCGAGGAGTCACTCAGACGCCTTCGTTTCGCTTCAACGATGAACTCATCTCCGGTTATCAGCCCACCGACGCGTTCATCGAGAATATCGAGACCGCGCTCCAGCAGGGCGGGTGAGCATCGAAACGGATCAGCCCACCCGCGGGACACCGAAGCTTCCGGCCTGTAACACCGGATTCCGAAGACCATGACCAGCAAAGAAAGGACGCAGCGCGCATCGAACGCGCGACCGCATCATGAGCACTATCGAAATCACCAAGGACACTCTCGAGCCGACACTCTCCGGCGAGGGAATCGTGCTGCTGGACTTCTGGGCCGCGTGGTGCGGCCCCTGCCGCGCCTTCGGGCCGGTGTTCGAGCGCGCAGCGGAAACGCATCAGGATCTCGTCTTCGGGAAGATCGACACTGAGGCCCAACAGGAGCTTGCGGCGGGCTTCCGGATCACCTCGATCCCGACGCTCATGGCTTTCAAAGACGGGATCGGCGTGTTCTCGCAGGCAGGCGCCCTGCCCGCCCCCGCGCTCGAGGACCTCATCGGCAAGCTGCGCGATCTGGACATGGACGAGGTCCGCGCCAAGATCGCCGAGCAGACCGCCGAGTCCGACAAGTAGGACCGCTCAACGACACCCCGCTAGAGGCCGAGACCCTGAAGTTACTTCAGTACTTCGGTCTCTGCGTTCCGGGAAGCCCGGCGACGGCCGAGCGCCCAGATCGTGAGCGCGATGAGCGCCACCACGACGATCGCGGCAATGTCGAAGACTGGGTTCGCGAGCAGGGCGCCCTGCTCTTGCACCCACGCCTGCACCGAGATGGGCACGAGAGAGGGCATCGCGACGAGGCCGTTCGTGAACCAGAACAGCAGCCCGACGGCGATGATGAGGATCCCGGTGATGAGCGAGGTCGTGTGCAGCTGGCGACCGAGGATCGTGACGCTGCGTCCGCGCAGCAGCCGCTGCCCGCGGGCGCCGATCCGCCCCCACAGCGCCGCGATGAGCACGAGCGGGACGACCATGCCCGCACCATAGACGGCGAGCAGGGCACCCGCCTCCCAGGTGTTCCCGCGCCCCATTGCGAGGGTGAGCACGGCGCCGAGGATGGGCCCGGCGCAGAAGCCCGCGACCCCACCGACCGCGCCGAGCAGGAAGGTGCGCACGAGGCCCTTCCGCCGGTGCGCGCTCTGCTGCGTCTTCGCGACGCCGGGCAGGGCGCGGGAGAGGTCGAAGCCGAAGCCCAGCGCCTGCAGGACGCCGAGCACGACGAGCACGATCGAGGTGATCCCGATGACGATGCCGCGGTGATCCATGAACAGGGAGCCGAGCGCGCCAAGGCCGAGGCCGAAGGGCACGAGGGTGACGACGAGCCCGAGGTAGAAGATCGCACCGTGCACGAGCAGCTTGAGCTTCGCCCCAACGGTCGAGGCGAAGAAGGCGGGGAGCAGCAGCGCGCTGCAGGGGCTCAGCAGTGCGAGAACGCCGCCGAGAAACGCTGTGAGGAGGCCGACCTGCACGGGCTACTCGGCCTCTGCGAGCTTCTTCTCGAACGTGTCGACGAACGTGCTCTCAGGCTGCGCGCCGACGATCGGCTCGCCACCGAGCACGAAGGTCGGCGTGCCCGAGACGCCGAGCTCCCCCGCCTCAGCCTTGTACCCCGCTATGATGTCCTTGGTCTCCTGCGCGTTCATATCGGTCGTGAACCGCTCGGTGTCGAGGCCGAAGTCTGCGGCGAGCGCGACGAGCGCTTCATCGGTGAGCTGATCCGGCTGCAGGTGCTCCCCATCGGGATAGAGCGCGTCGTGGTACTCCCAGAACTTGTCCTGCATACCCGCGGCGTGAGCGGCGCGGGCCGCGCGTTCGGAGTCCGGGCCGTACATGACGATGTCGCGCCACTCGATCCGCAGATCGCCAGCCTCGGCGTATTTCATCATCGTCGGCAGCACATCGTTCGACCACTTCGCGCAGAACGGGCACTGGTAGTCGGAGTAGACGACCATCGCCACCGGCGCGTCGGCCGGTCCGGCAGTCTCGACATCGGCTTCGTCGCGGCTTTCGACGAAGGTCAGATCCGGCTGTTCCTGCTGCGTCGCCGCGGGATCCGCGGTTTGCGATCCCGCACCGTTCTTCACCTGCATGATGAGGACCGCGATGAGCAGGCCCGCGATCACGACGATCCCGATCGGGATGGACCAGGAGCGGAGCTTCTGGGCGGTGGTCTGGGACATGCTTCTCCTTCACCCGCTCGAAACGCCGGACAGGCGACGCCGCGAGCGCACTGGACATCGACGAACTTACTATGCAGTATAGTAAACTATGCAGCATAGTAAACACTTGAGAAAGCACCGCGGTCTCGCCGTGTTCGGGGCCGCGCTGCTGATAGCCGGGGGCGGGCTTCTCGCCGCGATGGCGTTCGCGCCCACAGAGGTCGAACGCACCTACGGCACGCTCAAGACCGAGGTGAGGAGGGCCGTGGACGGGGTACAGCGGGACGTCTTCGGCGAGCTGCCGACCGTCACCCTCGGCGGATCCGGTGATGTCGCGGAGCTCGACAGCTGCGATGGCACCTTCACCCACATGAAGTCCTACGACGAGTCCCGCGTGCCACCCATCTGGGCCGCGCACAACAACTGCCAGGGAGACGCGCTCCTCCCCTGGGAGGTCGGGCAGCACATCCGCGTGGCCGACAGCGACCAGGTCTACGAGGTCGTCGACATCCGGCACACGCCGCAGGTCTGGGCGACGATCGACGACCTCGAAGGCCTCGACGGGGATCTCGCCCTGCAGACCTGCTTCTACGGCGAGGACAAGATGAAGTTCGTCGGTCTCCGGCCCGTCGAATAGCTCCGCTCGGCGAATAGCCCGCCGGGCGGGACGGGTCACTCCTCGAGTGCCGGATCCGGCTCGTGTTACTGAGGAAGGCCCACCACCCGCTCGGAGTAGCAGAAACGGGCGGTGGGCCGATCAGGATCTCAGCGGGCCGCCCGGAAGGCCTGCTCGAGGTCGGCGATCAGATCGTCGGTGTGCTCGAGTCCGACGGACAGGCGGATGAGCCCGGGGGCGACTCCTGCCTCGGCGAGCTGCTCGGGGGTGAGCTGCGAGTGCGTGGTCGAAGCGGGGTGGATGATGAGCGAGCGCACGTCCCCGATGTTCGCGAGATGGCTGAACAGACCGACGCTGTTCACCACCGCAACACCGGCTTCGAGGCCTCCGGCGATCTCAAAGGACAACACGGCACCGACGCCACCCGGCAATACTCGATCGGCCCGCTCGTACCAGGGGGAGGACGGCAGGCCGGCGTAGTGCACACGCTCGACCTGCGGGTGCGCCTCGAGCCATTCGGCGACGACCCGTGCGTTGACGACGTGCTGCCGCATGCGCACCGACAGGGTCTCGACGCCCTGCAACAGCTGCCAAGCGCTCTGCGGGGCGATCGCCGGCCCGAGGTCGCGCAGCATCTGTACTCGAGCCTTCATGATGAACGCGAGCGACTCTCCGAAGGCCTCAGCGTGCGTGACACCGTGGTAGGAGGCATCAGGAGTGGTGAGACCCGGGAACTTGTCCGCGTGCTGCGTCCAGGGGAACACCCCACCGTCGACGAGCACTCCGCCGAGCACTGCGCCGTGCCCGCCTAGGAACTTCGTCGCCGAATGGATGACGAGGTCGGCACCGTGCTCAAGCGGGCGATACAGGTACGGTGTCGCGATCGTGTTGTCGATGATGAGCGGAATCCCGGCCTCGTGCGCGACCCTCGCAATACCCTCGGTGTCGAGCACGGCTGTGGTGGGGTTGCCGATCGATTCCGCGAAGAACAGCTTCGTGTTCGGGCGGATTGCCGCGCGCCATTCGGCGAGATCGTCCTGATCCCGGATGAACGTGGTCTCGATACCCAGCTTCGCGAAGGTGTGCGCGAAGAGGTTGTAGGTCCCGCCGTAGATCCCTGCCGCCGACACGATGTGGTCCCCGGCACCCGCGATATTGAGTACCGCGATCATCTCCGCCGACTGGCCACTGGCAAGGGCGAGCGCCGCACTGCCCCCTTCGAGCGAGGCGATGCGATCTTCGAGCACGGCCGTGGTCGGGTTCATCATCCGGGTATAGATGTTGCCGGGCACCGACAACGAGAAACGATCCGCGGCCTGCTTCGCGTCATCGAATACATACGACGTCGTCTGATAGATCGGGGTGATCCGCGACTGGGTGACCGGGTCGACTTCGGCTCCGGCATGGATCTGTGCGGTCTCGAATCGCCAATTCTGCTGTGTCATCTGCTGTCCTTTCCGTCACTGCCGTGGGCCTTCCCGCGGCGAGTATCGTCTGTACTGGGTGTCAGGTTGAAGGGGTTCGGCTGCCATCTATTCCTCGGCTGCCGGATCCGTAGCGCGCTGTTTGCGGAGACGGACGGCGAGCAGCGCACCTCCGCTGAGCACCGCAGCGCCGAGCAGCACCCACAGGTCCGAGACCTTCCCAGTCGCCCCGAGCACGGACCCCTCGAGCCGCATCTGGTCGGTGGCGCCGAGCACCCCGCCGAGTCTGGCTGTGCCTTGAGTGACAAGGAGGAGCGTGCCGATCGCGATTGTCAGCAGACCGCCGATCACCCCGGTCCAGGTGTTGCGCCACCGCCCGATCCTGATCTCACGTGGCCGTACGAGTGTCTTCACTACAGGGATCCGCCCCCACAAGAGCGCAAGGGTCAACAGCGGAAGCGCCATCCCCGCCGCGAAAACCAGGAGCACGAGTCCGCCGTAGAGTGCGTTGCCGCCCATCGCGGCGTAGGTGAGCACAGCGCCGAGCAGTGGGCCCGCGCACACACCGGCGAGACCGTACACCGTGCCGAGGGCGTAGACCGACAGGCCGGAGGTGCTGTTCAGACCTGACACCCGGCGTCGTCGAAGGAACGGCAGATTCAGCAGCATGATCGCGCCGAGCAGGATTACCACGATCGAGGCGACCGTGACGAACACGAAGCGATGCTGGTTGACGAAGGCGCCGAGCGTGCCCGCGAGCATCCCGAGAGGCATCAGCGTCGTGATGAGGCCGAGGTAGAAGATCCCGGTGCGCGAGACGACCTGGTGGGGCGTGGCGAACGCGTAGGAGAAGAACGCGGGGAGCAGCATCACGGAGCAGGGGCTCAGCAGTGTGAGCACGCCGCCGAGCAATGCGCCGAGCAGGCCGATATCCACGATTCTCCTCCGACCCGCTCTGCTATTTCTCCGCTTCGGCGAGCGCCTCGTCAAGGAGCTCCCGGAAAGCCTCGACCGGCTGAGCGCCTGAGAGTGCCTTCCCGTCGACGACGAAGAACGGTACGCCGCTGACGCCGAGCTGTTGCGCCTGTGCCGTGCTCGCTTCGACCGCGCTCCGCAATCCGGGGTCGTCGAGATCTTGTTCGAACTGAGCGAGATCCGAGACGCCGGCAGTCTTGGCGAAGTCGATCAACTTCTCGCGCGGCATCTCGGGGTGGCCATCTTCCGGGGCGGCCGCGTACACTGCGTCCAAGTACTGGATGTACCGGCCCTGTTCTCCCGCTGCGCGAGCCGCGACTGCAGCGTTGGTCGATTCGTCGCCGAAGTAGGAAACGTCGTTGATCTCGATGCGCACCTTGCCTGCATCAACATACTCCTCGACGATGGCGGGGAGCGTATCCCGACTGAACACTGCGCAGAAGGGGCAGCGCAGATCGGTCCATTCGCTGAGCACGACCGGGGCATCGGGGTCGCCGATCGCCATCGGGTCATTCGGGTCGGCGCGCACGTAGGCCGCTGCTTCCGGCCCGCTTTGCTCGGTAGACGGGTTCGAACCCGTCGCACCCTCTGCGGGAGCTTTCACCCCCTGCTCGGTGGACTGAGCGAATAGCGCGATGCCCAAGAACACGCTCACGGCCAAAAGCAGAAGGCTCACAATCTTCAGTCGACGGTACTTCTGCAGGGGGACAGTCGATACAGGAGGGAAAGCCATCAATCTAGGATACAAGAAGAATCCCACACTTACCGGCTCCCAGCCCTAGAAGCCGCCGCACCCGTGGGGCACCTTTCGGGAAACTGACTGACGACGGGGTACGAGCGGGATCAGACCGCGCGGTATCAAGAATTTCCCGCCGGGTACTGCAGCATGGATACTAGTTGTGTCTACCATCGCCCGAGACGAGTTGAGGTGCTCTCACCATGGTGCAGGATCCGGAGTCCGCGGCCGTCCGCGCGTACGAGCACATCCGCGACGGGATCATCGAGGGGCGCTACCGGACCGACGACATGCTCGGCGAGTCGGGGCTAGCCGCGGAGCTGTCACTGAGTCGCACACCCATCCGTTCTGCGCTGGTCCGGCTGCAAGACGAGCAGTGGATCACGATCTACCCGAAGCGCGGCGCCCTGGTGAAGGGCCTCAGCGACCGCGCGATCTCCGACCTCTCCGACACTCGCTACATTCTGGAGTCCGCAGCGGTGCAACGGGCAGACGCTTCACAGATCACCGCTCTATGCGAGAAACTCACCCACCAGATCGCTGAGCAGCAAACCGCGCTCGAAGAGCAGGACGTGCACCGCTTCGTCGACTTGGCCACGGCGTTCCACCGTTCGTTCGTCGAGGTCAGCGGAAACCAGGTACTCCTCGAACTTAGCGATCGGCTCGCCGACCGACAGCGTTACATGTTGTTCAGGCTGGGTTCGCGGCTACTGAACCAGTGCCAGCTCGTGCTCGACGAACATCGAGAACTCGTTGAGGCACTGCGGGCCGAGGATCCTGCCCGGTTCGCCGAGAGCCTACGGAGGCACATCAACGACGTGCATACCGACCGGATGCCGCCCGTTCACATACCGTGATCGAACCGGGTCCCAGTTTCCCAGCACGTTCAACTCGAGCAGCCGCGAACGCGCCTTCCCCTGTCGATATCCGAGCAGCTTTCTTCCGCTTCAGGCCTAAACCGCCTCATCGCAGGGCCCTGTTCGTAATCGTTGCATTCCTTGCAGCGCGTCCGGTACCGGCCAGTCGGGTCTTCGCTGAGCATGCCAGGTGCCGCGCACAGCTCGCAGACGTGCCAGCTCTGCGCTTCCGCCGCGCGCACGGCCTCGCGCGCGCGTGCGATATCTTCGGCCGGGGCATCGCCAAAGGCGGCCTGGATGCGCATGCCGCCGTGTTCTTCGAGGACTTCTTCGATCTCGTAGGGCACGCGCAGGTCATAGAGACGGCGGCTGAGGATCGCCAGGAGCGGACGCCACCCGATCTCGATATCAGAGGGGGCTTCGAGGAACTGCGGGGCGACCGGCTGGGCGAGGATCCGCCAGTGGCTCCGTGCCGCGGGGTGCGGGTCCAGGCCTCGCGCACGCACGTGCTCGGCGCAGAGCACCAGGCTCCGGAATTCGGTTTCGGGAACCTGCGCGCCGGGCATCCCGCAGTCCATGCACCGTTCTGCCGCTGCTCCGCGCGCCTCGGCCACGAGCTCCTCGAGGACAGGCGCCTGGTCTGCGGGCACGCCGGCGAGGCGGATGTGCAGTTCACCGGCGTCGCGCACGGTCGCGTCGATGATCCTCACGCCGGGCACCTGGTGCGCAGCGGCCGTCGCGAGGTCCTGAACGATCGGGCTCCAGCCGGGCGCGTACTCGGCGATCCAGGTCAGAGGATGCACCGCGGCGCGGGCGTCTTCCTCGATCCGCAGGAGCGTGAACCCGTCGAGCATCGCCGGCACCGGCTCCGCCTGGCCTTCCCACCCGTGCTGCAGGAGGCGGGTCGCGGTGCCGGCGGTGGCGTCGATGAGCCAGGCCTCGTGCTGGTCGTAGGCGAGGTAGCGTCCGCGGGTGAGGGTCGTGGCGGTGGTGCCGTGGAAGGCGGCGACGAAGTTCAGGGCCCGGTCCTCGAGCGTGCTGGAATACCGGAACTCGAGGATGCTGGACAGGGTGATCGTGCGCGGGTCGGGGTGCTCGCGCACGACCACGTCGTCACCGACATGGGTGTATTCGGTGATCGAGCACGGCTGCATGCCCAGGAAGCGCATGCTGCCGGGCCGGGGCGCGAGGTCGGTGACTTCACCGCCGAACCCGATGCCCTGCTTGGCGCCGAGGCTGGTGACGGCGAAGAGCTGGTCGCGGGTCTGGAGGACGGACATGCGCTGCGCGGTGGGGAAGGTGTTCATGATCTTTGCCTGCTTTCAGGATGGGGGTGAGGGGCGCCACGTCGGCGCCTTGCTCACCCCAATGCGCGGTACGCGGCACCCTGCAGAACCCCGCCCGAAGCTGCGGGTCTTCCCGGCGCTTATCTCTGATTCAGGGCTCTGCTCGTCGGCAATCTGAGGTTTACTCCGGCTCCTGCTCGTCCGGGAGGTCGACGCGCTGGATCGAGATGACCGCGGACGTGCGGCGGAGCGTGCCGGGGTAGTCTTCGACCCGTTCGGCCTGGCGGGCGCCCTCCGCGTAGAAGTAGAACGCTGCGCCCGCCTGCCCGCGGCGCGCGCTCCACGCGATGAGCGGGATCAGTTCGCCGTCGCCGTAGAGGCTGTTCCCCTGGCGCCCGTACTCCGGGTCCGGCGGAACCGCGTGCACCATCCGCCGCATCGTCGCTGCCGCATCCTCGGTCACCACGATCTCGTACACGCTGCCGTTGACCGTGGTGATCAGGTAGATCCCTGTCTCGCAGGCGGATCCGTCGACTTCGTCGAGGTACTGGGTCTCACTCATCGTCGTCGCTCTCCGTCTCGAGCTGCATCATTTCGCGTTCGGCGTCGTCGCACTCGGAGCAGCACGGGTGCAGCCAGGGAAACTCGTCGCGTTCGCCCGGGTCGCCGCAGTGCTCGCACGTGACGGCCGCTTCCTCCCGGGCCTGCTGCTCCAGCCTCCGCACCTCGATCCTCACGTTCGTGGCGGTGTCCGCGGGCAGATCGATCTGCGTCACCAAGTCGCCCTGGTCCTGCCGGCATCCCAGCAGCGTGTACGGAGTCAGCTCGCCCACCTGCCGGCAGAGCTTCGCGAGGAGCCGGTACCAGCCCGGCCCGACCTCGAGCCCGACGTGCTCGAGTTCGGGCGGCAACGCGACCACCGGCTCCTCCAGGAACACGGCCTCTGCGGCGAGCTGCTCGACCGCGTGGCCCTCGCACAGCGCTCGTTTCATGCTCGCACCGTCTTCGTTCCGGATCGTCGTGATCGTTCCCGCATTACCGCACTCCGTGCAGGTCACCGCGGAGACCACCATCGCATCAAGGACAGCTTCGCGCACCTCCTGCAGCGGCCGTCCTTCCTCGCCGGGCACCTCGCTCAGCTCTACTCTGAGCAGCCCGTCGGACGGGTTGGCGTCAACGTGTTCGATCTCGATCTGGGGGTCGATGGCGCTCAGTTCCCGCCGCAGCGTCGCCACGACGTGCTGCCAGCCCGGCACCGTCTCTCTCGACTCATTCCCGCCGGGCTCCAGGCAGTAGGCCGGTTCGACCCGGAGGATCGTTCGGTGCTCCGAGTCGGGCCGGCCGAACGACTGCTGGTTCGCCGGCTGGCCGAACCAGCCGCTCTCGTACAGCGGCATCACGCAGGCTCCCTCGTCAGGATCGGTGAAGAGCGCTGCCTCGTTTCGCCCGAAGACCAGGAACTCGGCCCCGGGGGCGACCGAGTCGACGCGCACACCCCGGTACACCTCCTGGATCTCGGAGGTCTGCACCCACCATCCGCCCAGAAGCGGGCTGATGTAGACCGTCATCCCGGGCCACACCTCCTCCGGTTCAATGAGACGGTACCGCCGCCCGTACCGGGTGCGGATCACCTCGTAGTGAGCGCTCAGGTCGGGCCCGAGCCACTCCACCCCGTACGGGCTCTCGCGCAGCACGCACAACTTTCCCGTGCGCCCCTGCGAACTGACGTACAGGCCGCCGTTCGTACGCCATACCAAGTACTGGTCGTTCCTCCGAAATGCCACGACGTGCCACCTTTCTGCTTCAGGTCGGGTCGACACCGTACCGTCGACACACGCCGGATCTGAAGTCGACGCCACCCCGATTGGCGTCACATTCTCAGGAATCGGTGCTCCGGCGCCCGAGGTCCGAGTCGCGTCGAACGCGACACGCCAGCCCGGTCGACGGTTCGGCCGCGCGGAGGCTTCAGTCACATCCGATGTCGCGCTGCCTTGACGTGTGCTAGCTGGCGCTCAGTTGTGCTTCGGCGACATAGTAGGCCACCCGTACGCGCTGTGTCCCTCACCTGTGCGCTGGTCTCGGCTACTTCCCGATCGTGCAGCAGGAATCGGGCGGCAGTCGCGTGCAAACTTCTCAGTTCCAGTCCACGCCTACGGCGGTTCTCGGGGAACTGGCTAGGTGGGCGGGCTTCGTCAGCCCGGGGCAGTAAATCTCGCACTGCTGCGCCGCGGGACGTACGAACGGAGTCACACTCGAGGCGCGTGCCATCGGTGAGCCAGTCGAAGTGAGTTTCGCAGGGAGCACTTCACCAACGGCATCGGTGCGTAACGCCACCGCGTGGAGACGCGTGCCACCGGGAGCTTACTGAGTTCAGGCGGAATACCGAAGGTTCTTACCGGCCCTCTTTGTCTCGGGTTCGTTCGACGCGACGGGCTACCGCAGCGGTTAGCCGTTCTCGCGTCACGAAAGTCTCGACGGGCACTTCGCCGTGCACCGCGAGAAACTGGCCCGCCAGTTTCGCCGAAACGTCTGAGACCTGCACGCAGAGAAGAAAGTCTGCAAGCGTGAGTGAGACTTCGCCCCTCATGAGGCGGTAGTACCGATCTCTCGCGATTCCTATCCTTTCAGCCATCTCCTCTCCCGTCATCCCATCCCGGGTAGCTCGGTAACGCATGCCATACATCACCAGATGTTGAAGTTGCGCTGCAGGCACTTCACGCAGGAGACGCTCGCTGAGATCAGCTCTGGGAACAAGCTCGCCTTGCAGCTTAGAAAAAGCGGCCTGGTTCGCGAACAGCAGCTTCGGCTTACTCCCGACAACGCCGCCGCTTGCCACACGCCCCATGCGAACCTCCCAGAGATGACTACCTGTCCAGTCTGACGCTCCCCAAACCTTCCGACACTCAACATGCAACCAACGCTTGAGATATCAGCTAAATAGACCCTATAGTTGCGTTTTAGACCCACTGATTTCTTGTTAACTCAAAAAGTCGGGGTTCGGCGGTGCATACCCTCGCATGAACTCCGGCATGAATGAGACCACGGCGGAAATCAGAACATCCCACGCCCACGAGCGCCGCAAGCATCTGCGGTTCGCGTCTTCCCCAGAGGGGTTCGCGGATCAGCAGGTGCTGGCAGCTTACCTCGGAACTTTTCGGCATCCCACCGGGAAGGTGTGCCGAGTACTCGAGGCGTTGGGGTACTACGAGATCCCGGAAGCAGCATTCGACATCATGCGAACCAAGAAACCCAAGCGGGTCGATCCGGCGCGCTGGCCGCGCATCCAGGCGTTCGTCGAGGACGCAGTCGCGGTCGCCCTCCCGAAGACCGAGTTCTCCGCCCATCTCCTCCATGGTGTCGCCGCCTCCTACGTCGGCTGGGCGCACTTCGATCAGCATCTCCCCCTCGACGGGGAGGTGATCTGGTCACGGGAACTGATCGACCTGTTCGTGAACGACAAGTACTCGCACCTCGCCGAGGGTACGAGGCGCAACTACCGCTCCTACCTGAACCGGATCAGTAAAGCGCTCGTCCCCGATGAGCATCCGCACGAGTACCGGCCGCTGAACCGGCGCAACAAGGCCCTCGCGCCATACACGCCGGCGGAGATGGAATTGCACCGTTCCTGGGCGACCGGGCAGGCCCACCCGTCCAAGCGCCGCCGCGCGATGCTCATGCTCGCCCTCTGCGCCGGCGCCGGCCTCGCCTCGAACGAGGTCGCGCACCTGGAACGCGAGCACATCATCGTGAGCCCCAAGGGGATCATCATCGATGTGCCCGGCAACCGTGCCCGCCAGACGCCGCTGCTGAAAGAGTGGGACGAGTGGCTGCTCGCCGCGATCAAGGACATCCCTGCCGGTGCGCTCGTGTGGGGGCCGGTCGGGCGCCGCGACGGATCGAACACGCTCTCCTCGTTCGTAGAGAACGCCCAAGGCAAAGGCCCCCGCAGCGACCGCCTCCGCAATACCTGGACCGTGTGGCACCTCCGGAACGCGACCCCGCTCAAAGACTTCCTCTACGCCGCCGGCACCAGCAAGTCCGACCACCTCGCAAACTTCCTCGACTACTGCGAACCGCTGCTCGGAGACGCCTACCTCGACCGGCTTCGCGGAACGGAGGCCGCATGAGCGCCCCGACCAACCAGCTGCGCCTCACTGTCGATGCAGCCCTCACCGAAGTATTCGGACTCGACGCGAGCGGCATCGAGAGATCCCAAGCCGTCAGCGGCCACCTCCCGAACGCGCTGTTCAACAAGTTCCTGTCCGTGATCGAGCGTTCGGGTGCCGTGGAACTCCTCAAGACCTGGCGGCAGGAAGACCACAAAGCCAACAGCGGCAGGCCCGAACTGATCCCCCTGAAGGCCGTGCTCATGGTGATCCTGCTCAACGCGTTCTGGAACAAGAACTACGGCTTCGAAGCCACCGCGAAGACCCTCGCCCACGGCCTCACCCCGGAGCAACGCGAGAAGCTCGGCATCACCGGCACCGGTACGAGCTCGAGCGACTGGTACCACCGCTTCTGGCGCAGCACTGCACGCCTGCGCAAACTCATTGACCCCTGGCATCACACACCTCTGAAACAAAAACTCACCGGCGAAGAATTCGACCGCGCCCGCGAGCACTACGACCCTGCTCGGGCAGCGCGAGCCGATCAGCTCGCCGCAGCCCTGATCCGGGCGAGCATCAAGCTCCTCCCCCGCAAGTACCTGAAGCATTACCGCGGTGATCTCGCGCTCGACTCGACCGCGCTCCTCGTACAAGGGCCGCCGAACCCGAACGACAAAGAGAACGCCCCGGCACGAGACCGCCTCAACGGTGACTATCAGTGCGGCTGGTACACCCGGCACGACGACCACGACGGCACCAAAGTCGCCAGATCGAAAGCCGCCTACGAACTCGACACCACCGTGCTCGTCGATACGAGGAACGGGTCGTTCGACTTCCCACTGATCACGGGCATCAACCTGCACCACCCCGGCAAGCTCAAGCACGGCCCGCGCTCGACCATCGAACAGCACATCGCGTTCACCGAGCAGCGCGGCCTGGTCGTCGTCGACCGCGCGTTCAACAACCTCACACCGCACTACTTCCAAGAACCCGTACGCGCATCGCGACTCGAGACCGTCTACGACTACCGCACGAACCAGCTCGGCCAGCAGGGCAAAGTCCCCGGACACCCCGTGATCGTCGTCGACGGAGCACTCTACGTCGACCGCATGCCCGAGAACTTCCGACAGATCAGCCGCTGGGTCGCAGAGAAGAAAACCAACCCCGCCACGAGTCTCCCCTACACGATCACGGATCGCGACAAGATCATGCGCGCCCGCGAGCGATACCTCATGAAGCGCCACAGCCGCGTCGACGCCGACGGCTACCAGCGCTTCACCTATCCCGATCCCGCCAACTACCTCGCGTTTGATCCCGCGACCGGGAAGAAGACGAAGAACAAACCCACCGGCACGATCCAGATCGGCCTCGACGCCGAAGTCATCAAACACCTCCAGCGCTACCCCTGGAAATCCGAGGACTGGTACCGCGCTTATGGTCAGCGCAACCAGGTCGAGACGAGCAACAAGACCCTCAAGGATGCGTGGGCGTCGAACCTGGGAGATCCGAAGAGCCGCCCTGGCCGCGGCTACGCCTACACCTACCTCGTTGCCGCCCTCGCCGTCGTCGCGACGAACATCCAGCGCATCATCACCGGCATCAAGAACACCATCGCGGAAGCCTCGGGCCAGAAAACCCGTGCCCGACGCCGCAAAGACAGCAGCGGCCAGCCGCTCAGACGCCCCTACGAACACGACCTCGTCGCTGCGACCGACGACAAGTCACCGCCGGGCAGCACGAGCTAATTATTAGCTCACCCCGGAACTTCATACAAAGCTGATACCAGCCCCGCGAGGGGCTACAAGTGCTTCAGCAGCACACCGGGATCCTGCGACTGGGCGCAGGATGACGGGGCCAAGCCCCGGTACGACGGCTTCAGACCGCCCGCAGCACCGCCGCAAACGACGAAGCGGGCCGGATCTCCGTAGAAATCCGACCCGCTTCTGTATTTCGTGAACTCGGGGCCTCACATTACGTGAAACACCCCGCGTGCCCCAACGTGGACAAAACTGTAACCTCGTTCAATACCCTGAAATCGTTGATTTCACGCGGATCTTCCGGTAATCAGAATGCGATTGATTTCAGTCAATCTGTACCTCGAAGCGACGATCGTGGCCCAGTAGTAACGCCAATTGGGACGACTGTAACCCCGTTCCCTGCTGAGCATCTGCAACAGATGATTACAGCTTATGAATCAGGTGCGACCCTCGCCGCGATTGGACGAGATTGGCAGCTCGGCAAGCAGACCGTTCGGCGAATGCTCACTGAAGCCGGCATCAGAATTCGACGCCAAGGCCTCGATGACAGCCAGACTGCGCACGTTATTCGGAGATATGCATCTGGATTGACCACGCGGGAAATTGCCAAGGAGTTGGGCGTCGGTCATGCGATGGTTTGGCGAGCTTTGAAGCGGGAAGGGGTTGAATTGCGTTCTCAGACTCAGCGTCAGACACAGAAGTAATGTCAGATGCTGATCATAGAACCTTAACCTACGTGACCCGCCAGTATCCCGTTCGAACCAGATCCTTGATCATCTGGGTGTCTCTTCTGCCTCAGGCGGTAAACTTCACTTCATTGCTTCCATGGATTTTAATCGAATGTGCAAGTGCGCAAACGCACGTCGAGAAGGTCGAGGACCATATACCGCAAGAACCTGCTCATGACAACACATGCGCCAAGGTCGCTTCCTCTGATCTGTGCTGAGCTTGAGCCTGACGTTGTGGGGTCAGCGCAGTTGCGCAAATGCTTCGACTCGAGCTGTCGAGCCCACCACAAGCAGTGTATCTCCGGCATGCAGCACCGTACTGGCTTCGGCATTTTGCCATTGCCCGTCGCTCGTGCGGTAGGCAGCAACGGTGACATGATGATCGCTGCGTACTCCAGCTTCGCTGAGCGTTATCCCCTGGAGAGCAGAGGGTGCCGCAGTTTTCACCATCGCATAGCCGGAATCGATCTCAACGTAGTCAGCTGCAGCCCCGCGCACGAGATGAGCAACGCGTCGACCCATGTCGCGTTCCGGGGATAGAACCCGATGTACACCGATCTGCTCGAGAATGATGGCGTGCTGTTCGTCGTCAGCTTTCGCCCACACAACAGGAACTTTGAGTTGCAATAAAAGCGATGCAGTGAGGATCGACACCTTAATGTCTGAGCCGACAGCGACGACAACGCGATCGAATGAACCAAGACCGAGCTCTTCTAGCACCTCGAGCTTTGTGGAGTCAGCGCGAACAGCCTGGGTGAGGCGTCCGCTGAGCGCTTGCACGATGACTTCGTCGACGTCGATTCCGAGAACCTCGATGCCTGTGTCCATGAGTTCGAGTGCGAGGGAGGTGCCGAAGCGCCCAAGACCAATCACGGCGACGGAATCCGCTTCGGCTATGCGATGCATCGAACCAACATTGTGCGAACGTCTAGTCATGAGTACGAGTTCCTTCTTAAATCAGATTAGCCAATAATGGGGCGTTCGACTGGGAGATCGTAGAGTTCACGGCGCTGCCGGATAGCCAGTGCCGAAGCCAGCACGATGGGACCGACACGCCCCATAAGCATGAGCGCTGAGAGCACGAATTTTCCGAACGCTCCGACCTCGGAAGATATCCCGACCGACAGTCCACAAGTGGCGAAAGCCGAAATCACCTCAAACAGAATCCGGTCGAGCTTCGCGTCACTCACTATAGTCAATAGCGCAGCGGCGACGAACACGAGAGTTGCACCGAGAAACACCACACTGATGGCGAGTCGAAGAGTTCCCTTCGGAAGCCGCCTGCCGAGTGCGTTCGTGTTCTGCGTGCCCTTGGCTTCGGCGACGATCGCGAGGAACAGTACGGCGAGGGTGGTGACTTTGATGCCGCCCGCGGTCGATGCGGATCCTCCGCCGACGAACATGAGTGCGTCACTGAGCAGCATTGTGGTCGCTGTTGAGGACTCCATATCGACGAGGGAGAACCCGCCCGAGCGCAGCATCGTGGATGCGAAAAACGCATGCCCGATCTTTTCCCACCAGTGTTCATATCCGACTGTCTCGGGATTGTTCCATTCGAATCCTGCCCACGCGATTGCTCCGAGGCCCAAAAGAACTGTGGTGGTGATGAGTGTGAGCTTGGTGTGCAGCGTCCACTTGTGCCTCATCCATTTCGCTCGGATGAGATTGAGATACACCGGAAACCCAAAGCTGCCGACGAAGACACCGACCGCGATTGGGGTGAGCACAAATAGATTGTCTGCGAAGAGCGCCAAACCACCCTCATGTGGAGTGAAACCCGCGTTTCCAAACGAAGAGATAGCATAAAAGATCCCGTACCAGAGCCCCGACCCCCATGAGTCCTCCGCGACAATGAAGGCAGGTATTAGGAATGCGGCTATGGTGCCTTCTATGACCAGCGTGGTCGTTACAACAACGCGCAGAAGATGCCCGACTCGGCCGATCCCGTCAGCACCGATACTCTCTTTGGCAAAGAAACGACCAGAAAGTCCGAGGCGGCGAGTAACCATCATCGTGAGCAGTAAAGCGATCGTCACGACGCCGAGAGCACCAGTCTGAATCGCGACAAGGATCACGACCTGCCCAAACATTGACCAATGTTCGCCGGTGTCAACCGTCGTAAGCCCAGTCACGGTCACCGCCGACACGGCGGTGAATAGGGCATCTGGCAGTTCGGTTCGAGTGCCATTTGCCGAGGCCACGGGCAGCGAGAGGAGCCCGGTGAACACAAGCGTGGCGGCGACAAACACCATGATCGCAATTCTCGCTGGTGCGTGTCCGGCCGCGTAACTGACGCGATTCTTCAGACGCTGTAACACTTCGCGCAGCCTCAGCAAGCGATCGATTTGGGTGCCAGAGCTCACCAGTCTCGTATTCTGCTTCTTCGATGTCGTCTCGGGTTTGAAGTAGCGTATCGATCGGTTTTTCCCCCGCACCGCACCAATCTTACTCCCCCTCAGGCGAATACGTTCGAAGAACGAGTGCTCAATCAGCTGGGGGTGCCGCCCTCTGTGCGGTGCACAACGGCCGTTGAAAGCGTAGGATGGGAAATCGTTGCTAGGCGCAGTTTCGCAACGAACGGGGTGCCGGGAAGTCTGGTCGGCGATAGATCCAACGAACCAGATTTGAAGGAGCAAAAGCCCCACATATGACCACACCATTCCTTGTGCGCGGTGACACGCTGCCGGAACTCGGAGGCCTTGCGGAAGGGTCAAGGAGTGAACGCGCGCGCGGGCTGCTGTGGGAAGTCGACCTCGCCGAATGTGGAACCCGCCGGCAGGCACGAAACGTCTGGCATGAGGCAATATCTGGGATCAGAGCAGAGCTTGACGCTCACCCCGAGATTCGGCGCATCTGCCTCGCGTACAAGCGACCAACGCACTTTCCGCAATCAGCTCTTGTACGAATGCCTGAGGGACTCGCGCGCCGACTACACAACGACTTTGAGCGCGATCGGGCCCGCTATGTGTGCGTACTCGTAATCGACCTCTCCGGCTGCAGCGACCAGGAGCTCCTCTATGACCGGCTCTGTGAAGCGCTCACAGCGCCGGTGCCATGGAGTGATCTCACGCTCACCTGGGGAACCATCGCTGACAGTAGCGTGCTTGATGCATGGGCTAGCGATACCCTCTGAACAGACAGAACCGACAACTGCATCGGCAACGGCACAGCTCGCCCCACAGGAGAATCTATGACTGAGCCCACCAAGAACCTCCAGCGATTGTTCCCGCGCTACGGCACTTTCGCGGAGGCACGACGCATCGGGAGCATCCTGCGTAAGGAGACCGTTGGCGGAATCCTTCTCGTCATCGCCGCGGTGATTGCGATCATTTGGGCAAACACCCCCGCCGCGAACGTGTACTTCGCACTCCGCGACTTCGAGATCGGCTATGAACCCTGGCACCTCAAGCTCAGCCTCGGAGCTTGGGCAGCAGACGGATTACTCGCAGTCTTCTTCTTTCTCGTTGGGCTGGAGCTCAAACGCGAATTCGTCGCTGGAGATCTTCGCAAATTCAGCACCGCAGTTGTACCCATTGCCGCCGCGGTCGGCGGAGTGGCCGTACCCGCCCTTGTTTATCTGCTCTTGGTACGTGGTGATAGCGCCCTCGTGCAGGGCTGGGCAATTCCTACAGCTACCGATATTGCGTTTGCTGTCGCGGTGCTCGCTATCATTGGCTCGCACCTCCCAAGTGCACTGCGCATCTTTCTATTGACTCTTGCGGTGGTTGATGACCTTCTCGCGATCGGCATTATCGCGATCTTCTACACTGACGAGATCCAGATCCTGCCCCTAGGCATCGCGTTCGCCGTCATCGTGATATATGGGATTATCGCACAACGCTACCGTGCATTCTTCGGACTCCGCCCGTTCGCTGCGTGGACAATTCTGCTGCCGATCGGTGTTGTGGCATGGGCGTTCATGCACGCTTCGGGTGTCCACGCAACCATTGCCGGAGTCTTACTGGGCTTTACCATTCCCGTGCTCCACAAGCGATTCACAAGCGATTCTTCCAAAGCAAGGAAGGGGTTGGCGGAAGAGTTCGAGCACCGGTTCAGACCCCTCTCGGCTGGCTTCGCTGTGCCCGTATTCGCATTCTTCGCCGCCGGCGTGTCCGTCGGAGGTTGGGCAGGGCTTCAAACAGCGATGACAGACCCTGTCACTCTCGCAATCATCGGTGCCCTCGTCCTCGGTAAGCCTCTCGGCATCACCCTCACCACCTGGGTACTCGCCAAAATCACTCGTATCCGCCTCGATCCCGCGCTCCGGTGGATTGACATTACCGGTGTCGGGCTACTTGCGGGCATTGGATTCACAGTGTCGCTGCTTATCGCGGAGCTCAGCTTCGCGGCAGGTGCTGCCCAATACGACTATGCCAAGGTCGGGATCCTGATAGCTTCCCTCATCGCCGCACTGCTGGCCGCGATCCTGCTCAGCATCCGCAACCACCAGTACGGCAGGATCCGCGCACGCGACCGCGTGGACGCAGATGATGACGGGATCCCTGATGTGTATCAGAGTGAAGCGCCGCGCAAGTAGGCCAGAATCCCTCGGGCATCAGGTGGTTATCCCAGAATGTCGCGGCGGGAGAGCGCCCAGGCAGTGAGACCAATGAACACAGCCGACAGACCCCAAAGCAGACCAAGACCGCCCCAGTCGAACCCCTCCGCGAGTGGAGTATTACCGAAGGCCCAGTGATATGGCGAGAGGTTCCACAGCCAGTCCAGCTCCTCGTTCATGCTGCCTACAGCATCGAGAGCATATCCGAGGACAGCGATACCGGCTCCGGCTCCGATAGCCCAGGGTCGCCGCCCGGTGAGTGCACCGAATGCGAGAGCGGCAACACCGGACAGCAGGCCGAGACTCGCCCACGCGAGCGTGACAGCCAGGAGGTTCGTCGCTTCAAGGTCGAGTTCGGAGAGTGTGTTGATGGCGAGGATCAGCAGGAATGCCACTACACCGAGGGCGAGCATCTTGACGATGAGTGCTGCCGCGCTTTCGAGTGCGTACTGTGTGCGACCGACTGCGTGCGCGACGGTGAGTTCAAGACGTCCGGTTTCTTCGGTGCCCGCAATGAAGGCCGCACCCCAAGAGATACTGGCAATCACTGCGAGCAAGTAACCGAGTAGACCAAAGAACGTGGCTTGCGTGTAACCAGCGCCGCTGGCGATCTGATCGAACCCAAGGGCGTTCACCAAGTCAGCCGGAAGGCTGTTAATCAATTGCCCAAGCTCTGGCGATTGCAACGACGGGAACAACGGCAGATACAGGCCAATGACCGCCGCGATACCGAGCGACCATCCGACTTGCCCACGCCACCCGTCAAGCAGAAGTCGAAGAAAGATCGGAAACGTGGGTTTGAAAGCTTGGGTAAGTGTTGCAGTGATCATTTCGTGCCCTCCGCCCGCGCGTAGAGGTCGAGGATCGACTCTTGCAGATCGGGGTCTTCGATGGTAGGATCGCGCACAGTGAACTGCGCGAGTGCTTTCACAACCGCATCGGCTTCACCTCTGATGGAGGCCGTGATTCTCACGAGGCCACCTGAGGTAGTCGATTCCGTGTCGAGGTTGTGCAGCACCGGTAACGTGGAAAGAGTTGCCCTCACGGTTTCATCTGTCGTGTCGGAGAGCACAGCACGCAACCGAGAGACGCTGGCGAGTGTCAGCGACGACACATCGCCCTGCGCGACGATCCTGCCCTGTGCGAGTACGGCCACATCATCGGCGGTGTGCTGGATCTCGCTCAGAATGTGTGAACTGAGCAGGATTGTCTGGCCGGCTTCGCGGGCTTCGCGCACCATTGTCAGGAACTCGCGTTGCATCAACGGGTCGAGTCCGCTCGTTGGTTCATCGAGAATCAACAACTCGGGCCGGTGCATGAATGCTTGGATCAGTCCGAGTTTTTGCCGATTCCCTTTCGATAGAGCGCGTACCGGGCGGTTCAGGTCAAGCCCTAGTCGTTCGGCAAGCGCCTCGATCGTGCCAGTTTCGACCGGGCCACTGAGCCGTGCAAGGTGGCGCAAGAGAGTGCCGCCTTGAATGCGCTCCGCAAGTTTCAACTCGCCGGGGAGATACCCAATACGGCGGCGCAACGAGGCACCCGAGCGTCGCGGTACGGAACCGAGCACCGTCAAATCTCCCGCTGTCGGGCGGATGATATCTACCAGCATCCGGAGCACGGTCGTCTTGCCCGCGCCGTTGGGGCCGACCAGCCCGAACACTGAGCCTTCTTCGACTCGCAGGCCGATCCCGTCTATGGCAAGGTGCTTGCCGTATTTCTTTTGCAACTCGCGTGTCTCAATAACGGTGGTCACGATTCATCCCTTCCGTCATTGGTTACTGCTTCACCCTGCTGCGCGAGGGCGATTCGAGCCGCATCCAGCAGCCCTGTGTCAGCGTAGATACCGTTCGTGAAGATTTCAAGCGTCGGGAGCGTAAGCCGAGCAGCCCCCTCAACCGAGAACGGGTCAGCACCCAGTACCCCTGCCAAGCGGTCACGCACGAGGAACTGTGCAAGCCCGAACACCGTCACCAAAAGCGCGGTCACCTCGGGGTCAAACGCAGGCTGGATCGAACCCGACTCGCGCCCGTCGGCAAAATTTTGCTGCGTGCCCGCTACGAGTCGGACGAACAGTTCGGCGCTTCGGATATTGGCGGGGTAGGCATCACTGGACCACGATCGATCTAAGTAGCCGCCAGTTCGGTGGCGCTTCGGATTTTGGCGGGGTGCTGACTCCTCATTCGTTGGCGTTGCCTGGGCGTGGCGTTCACACATGAGAACGAGGGCATTGCCATCTTTGAAGTGTGACCATCAAAAATCGGAATACCCTCGTCCTCACTGAGCCTACCCGTGTCTTGCACGCCCTGGTCGGGTTGAAGAACATACGCGTGCTCTCATATCAGCGCACCGGCCCCAGAGCGGAGCTCTTGGTCGAGCTTGCCCAGGTGGCTTCCCGATGCCCCGTCTGCGGGGGCCGGGTTCGGATCAAGGACCGCCCGGTAGTGCGATACGCCGAGCTACAGGTTGCTTAGCACTTTCGTTAGCACTTTTCGCGGTGAGGACTGGGCCGCCAACGTATCGTCCTTCTTCCTCAGTTTCGGGGTACGGGTGGCCCCAGCCAGAGCAGGGCCATGAAGAGCGTCGCCACGAGCAGGATCAGCAGGATGATCGACAGGAGTATATGTCGTAGCACCCAGGCCTGGACATGCTCGATGAACCCCTGCGGTGCTTCACCGCCGGGCGCGAGCCGCCAATCGCCAGTCAGCAGTCCTCTGCGATCAACGACGATCTCGAACGGCACCGTGGCGAAGGGCACGATCGCCAATAGCAGCCCCGTGAGGCCGATTCGGAAACGCCATCTCTGGTTCACCCATACGAAGATCGTGCTCGCGGAGTAGCACAGGAAGATGAATCCGTGGATGCCTCCGGCGATTGGGACAAGGTCGGCGACATCGAACGCGCGGAGGATCAGTGCGGTGATGAGACCGGCCCAGGTGAGCATCTCGGCAATGGCGAAGCTCCGGAAGAGCACGCGCGGGCTGACAATCTTGGGTCTTTCTGTCGTGGTCATGAACGCTGAGCCTCTTGCTGTGCTGACGAGTTGGTGGGAGCTGAAGCCCATACGCGGCGCAGGCGAAGCGCGCCGATGAGTCCGAACGCTAGAGCCCGACGGATAGGACGGTGAGGCCGAGCCATCCGCCGTATCGGTGCGCTCTCCTGGTCGGTCAGTGTGGCCATGGTCAGGCTGCTGTGATGCTGATGGGTGCGGTTTCGGCGGGTGTAGGCGTACGGCCAGTGACGGCGCGGCGGAGGGCAACGAAGAATACGATCATGCCCGCTGTGATCGCGATGTGTCCCAGGCCCGCGATCCCCGCGATCATCGCGTTGGACTCCTGGCCGAGTACGGTCAGGCTGCCGTGCCAGATCAGCATGCCAGAAGTGATGATCACGCCGGCGTTGTAGAGCCAGAAAAACCAAGCGAACAGCTTTGGGCTGCGGGAGATCGCGAAGACCTTTTCGATGACGAGCACGATCAGCAGCACGATGAACCCGAGGGTGAGCAGGTGCGTGTGGGCGAGGCCGAGTTGCGTGAACTGGCCTTCGGGGAAGTCGTTGAACTTGGTGAACTCGCGGTAGAACACGCCGGCGGCGACACCGGCGAGCATGTAGATGAATGAGGCGTTGAGTAGTTTCTTCACAGTTCGGGGGTTCCTTTCGAGGGGGTGAATGTCTAGTCGGATCAGATCAGTCCGGTCTCTTGTGCGACGTGGATCGCGCGGGAGCGGCTGTCGACGCCGAGCTTGGTGAAGATGTGGACGAGGTGGCTTTTGACGGTGGCCTCGGTGACGAAGAGTGCGCGTGCGATCTCTTTGTTCGCCGATCCGGTGGCGAGGAGACGGAGCACTTCGATCTCGCGGTCGGTGAGTTTCGGGAGCGGGCTGCGCATGCCCTTGATCACCCGGGAGGCGAGATCGGGGGCGAGTACGGTGTCGCCTGCGGCGGCGCGCTGGATGCCGTCGATGATGACCTCGGGGTCGATGTCTTTGAGGAGGTAGCCCGCTGCGCCTGCTTCGATTGCGCCGAGGATTTCGGCGTCGCGATCGAAGGTGGTCAGGATGAGCACCACAGGGGCGGGATCGAGAGCACGAAGCGCGGAAGTGGTCTGGATGCCGTCGATGCCGTTGCCGAGTCGCAAGTCGCAGAGCACCACATCGGGGTGCAGGTGTGCTGCCAGGGTGAGTGCTTCTTCGCCGGTGGCGGCTTCCCCGACGATGTGTACGGTTTCGGCTGAGTCGAGCACAGCACGGAGCCCGCTGCGTACGACCGGATGATCATCGACCAGGAGCACGGTGGTGGTCATGGCTTCTCCTCTGTGGTGGGGTCGGCGACGGTGACTGAGGCCTGGTCTGGATGGATCGGGAGGTGGATGGAGAGCGCGGTGCCCTCACCGGGGGTGCTCTCGATGTCGAGCCCGCCGCCGAGTTCGCGGAGGCGGGTTCGCATGAAGCGCAGGCCGTAGCTCGATCCGGCATCGGTGCCTTCTTCCCAGGCGGGCTGGTCGAAGCCGGTGCCGTCGTCGAGGATGTCGAGCCGCACGGTGTCGTCGGCGTCGATGAGGCTCATGACGACACGCGTCGCGTTGGCGTGGAGGCGTACGTTCGCGAGCGCCGACTGCGCGGTGCGCAGGAGTGCGACTTCTACTTCGGTCGGCAAGATCGGCAGCGTGTCATCCACGTGCAGCTCCCCTTGGAGCCCGGTCTCGTCGTGGATACGGTCGAGCATCCGTTGCAGTGCGGACGCGAGGGCGTCGTCATCGAGTTCCGCGGGTGCGAGCGCGGCGACGATCCGGCGCACGTCGGCGAGGCTGTCGCCTGCGAGTGTTTCGACCTGTTCGAGGGTGCGTGCCGCATCGGGGTCGTCGGTGCGGCCAGCTCCGGCGTGGGCGAGGAGTCGGATCGAGGAGAGGGCTTGGGCGATGGTGTCGTGAATGTCTCGTGAGATGCGGGTGCGTTCGGCGATGGCTCCCGAATGGCGTTGGGCGAGTGCGAGTTCGTCCTGCAGCTCGGCCGTCTCGGCCTGGGCTCGGGTGAGCGAGGTGACGAGGCGTTCGCGCTCGGCGGCGTCGCGGAGGAGTTGCAGGTAGCCGCGGGAGATACCGAAGGCGAAGATGCCGCCGATGAGCGGCCCGAAGATGTTGGCGTAGCTGGTGGTGCCGTGATGCAGGATCGGGGCGATGATCACGACCGCGAGCACGAACCCTGAGAACAGCAGTCCCCAACGAAGCGGCAGCAGGTGCCCGGCGAGGAGCCAGAGCAGGAACGCGAGCCAGACAAACTCGGCGGAGACTGCGACCGCGGCGATCCAGATCGCGGCGAACCCGAGCAGCCACCACACCGCGAGGCTGCGCGAGCGGGTCTTCGACGGCAGGATCGTGCCCGCGGTGTGCCAGGCGAGGATCGCGACACCCGAGATGATCGCCGCGGGCATCCCCACGCCGTCGCCGACGGCGCGGATGACCCCGATCGCGGTCAGCACGACTGCCATGAGGTGCTGACCGATCGTCATCGCCCGCACCGTCGTTCCCGCGACGCCTGGGCCGGGCGGGTCAGTGGACGTCAATGGAAGGTGAACGAGGCTCATGAGTATATTCTCCCCGTCGGGCATGCAGCTTCCCTGGCCACCAGATGCGATCCCCCGCGAGGCTGAAGATCGCAGGCACGATCACGGTGCGCACCACGAGGGTGTCCACCAGCACGCCGATGCCGACGATCAAGCCGAGCTGTCCGAGGGTGACCAGTGGGAGCACACCGAGCGCGGCGAACACCGCAGCAAGTACGATGCCGGCGCTCGTGATGACGCTGCCGGTGTGAGCAACGGCCTCGACCATGCCAGCACGCGTCCCCAGCCGCGTGGCCTCGCTGCGTGCCCGATGAACGAGGAAGATCGTGTAGTCGATGCCGAGGGCGACGAGGAATAGGAATGCAAGGATAGGCACCTGGAGGTCGAGGGCCTGTTGACCGAACAGCACCCGGCTCAGCCATGCTCCTGCACCGATCGCGGCGACCGCGCTGGCGAGGTTCACCAGGAGCAGCAGCACCGGTGCGACCAGTGAGCGCAGCAGGAGCAGGAGCACGAGGAAGCTCACCGCGAGCACCAGTGGCGCGACCAACAGGAGGTCGTGTTCGTTGCCTGCCCGCGCGTCCAACTCCGTCGCAACCGCGCCACCAACGAGCGCATCGGCCCCCTCGATCGGATGCACAGCCACACGCAGTTCAGCGATCTGGGCGAGGCTCTGCTCCGTGCCAGGCGAGTACTCGCTGGTCACCATCACCTTCGTCAACGAGCCGTCATCCGTGTTACCGGCGGGGTGGGCGCGTACGATACCCTCAACCTCGCTTGCGGCTGCTGCGACCTCGCCCGCCGCCTCGCTGTCGGTGATGATCCAGGTCGGCTGCGCTTCGCCGGGCGGGAAGTGCGCCGACAGCGTCTCCAATCCCCTCGCAGACTCCGACTGCACCCGGAACTTCTCCAGTTGATCCAGGCCGACCGAGGTGCCGAACGATCCGGTCGCCATGACCGCGAGCAGCGCGAGCCCCGCCAATAGGCTCACGACGGGACGTTCTGACACGCGAGAGGCGACCGCGCGCCAGGCCCGCCCCTGATTGGCTTCTTGTCCCGGTCGCGGGATGAACGGCCAAAACACTCGGCGCCCGCACACCGCGAGGAACGGCGGCAGCACGAACAGCACCGCCGCCAGCGCAATGAGCAGCCCGAGCGCAGCCGGAACACTGAGCCCGCGTGTCATCGGGATGGTCGCGAACAGCAACGTGAGCAGCGCGAGCACTACCGTGAAGTTCGAGGCGAGGATCGCGGGCGCCGTCTTGCGCCATGCCGTGCTCAGCGCCGCCCGATCGTCCTCGGTGCGCTGCAACTCCTCCCGATACCGGGAGATCAGCAACAGGGCATAGTTTGTGCCCGCACCGAACACGAGCACGCTCACGATTCCCGCATCGAACTCCAGATTCCAGAACGATCCCGCGGCGGCGGTCACTCTGCCCGCCAGCCCGTCGGCAAGAGCGACCACGACCAGCGGGAGCAGCCACAACACCGGTGAACGGTAGGTGACGATCAGCAGGATCGCCACGATCAGGATCGTTACCAGCAGCAGCGTGAAGTCCGCGCCCTCGAACGCTGCCGCGATATCCGCACCGAACGCTGGACCACCCGTGACTTGCAGCACCAGCCCCGCGGGTGCGCTCGCACTGATTTCGGTGCGGACTTCCTTGATGACCTCGGCCGTCTCGGTGTTGTCCGCACCGACGGTGATCGGGGTGATGAGCACCGCAGCCTGCCCGTCCTCGCTGATTATAGGCCCCGACGACTCTCCTGCCGCTTGCGCGTCCAGCACCGGAAGCAGAGCCGCGAGGGCGTGGACATCTGCGTCGGAGAGCTCCGCACCATCTTCGCGGGAAGCGACCACAAGCACCGATTGACGATCCGCGTTCGGGAACCGCTCCAACAACTCGCTCACCTGCATCGACTCCGACCCCACCGGAGCCTGCCCGCTGCGCGCCGGTGCCTGCGCGCCGCCGAATACACCGAACATCACAACCATGACGAGCACAGCGACACCGAGAGCGATCCACGCGCCTCTACGCGAGGTCAACCGATCAGAGAAGCCTAAGGGAGCTAGGGAATCTGCCATGCCATCAACTCCACCAGGCACGGTGACTCTGAACATCGCGGAAGAGACTGAAACAAAGATCAACCAAATGACTGATGCAGTATCCGCAAGGAGCCCATCGAGCATTCGCCGCTTCACTTCTGAATGAACAAGCCCGCCTCATCGACGTCGACGCCGAGACCCTGAAAGTACTCGCCTCATACAAGGTCGCCCGCGCCGAACTCTCGTTCGAGCTAGCGAAAGCCGACGCCTACATCTTCGGAGACGACGACGGCAAGCTGCGCTCACCCGACGCGATGACGAGCCGATGGGATCGCCGTTTGAAGTGGGCGACCGCGAAATTCGACACCCTGCACCGCGTCACGGTCAAGGGGCTGCGCCACACCCACGCGACGCTGCTGCTCGAACTCGGAGAGCACCCCAAGGTTGTCCAAGAACGTCTAGGACACTCAACGATCACCACGACGATGAACATCTACTCCCACGTCACCCCGACCATGCAGAGGTCGGCAGTAGACCGCTTCGCCGCCCACCTCGGCAAGGCTTAGCACTTTTTCTAGCACTTCAACGCGAAATGACCCCCAACCCGAGAGATAAAATCCCAGGTCAGGGGCCATTTCATTCGCGTGCCCAACCGGGAGAAAACTGTATCCTCGTTCGTTGCCTTGAAATCGTTGATTTCACGCGAGTCTTCCGACGGCCAAGGCGTGTCGGTTTCCAGTCTAGCTGTGCCTCGGAGCGATGTTCGTGGACCTGTGGTGACGCCGATTGAGACGGCTGGAACCCCGGTCGCTACCGATGCGTTGCAGGCAATGGTCGCGGCGTACCAGTCCGGAGCGTCGCTGATCTCGATCGCACGTGAGCATCGGTTAGGCAAGGAAACGGTGCGGGACCTGCTCGTGGATGCTGGTGTCAGGATCCGCCGTCAAGGGCTGGAAGACGCTCAAGTCACTCAAGCGGTTCGCAGTTATGAGTCGGGACTGACAACTCGTGAGATCGCACGGGAGCTCGGCGTGGGTCACTCGATGGTGTGGCGGGCGTTGAAGCGGGCAGGTGTCGAGTCCAGGCCCAATACTCGTCGCGTCGGACGCAAGCTCGCACGAGGCTAAACGCCAGCGAGGTCCGCTGCGCCAAGGATCTCGGCGGCGTTGAGATCGAGGGCCGCGCACATTTCGTCGAAGTGATCGGGGTCGACTGCGTTGATGAACTCGAATGCTGCACGCAGGACGGTGATTGCTTCACCGATCCGGACGGGTTTGCTGATGTCGGCTTCTTCGTTGTGTGATTGGCGATGAACGAATCGAGTGACTCGTTGGCGCAGGGGGTCGGCGACGGCCTTGGCTTCAAAGGCTCTGCGCATAGATCCTTCGAAGTCGCCGATCTTGCTGGGGTACTTGAAGGCAAGAAATGCCTCAAGCATCTGCCGCGCTGCATTGGGAATGATTGCGCTTGCCTCGAGCTCTGTGGCGAGGTCTCCTTCGGTGGCGTCGGCCCGGAGAACGTCGGCGACACGCCAGAAGAGGTAGTGATACTGGGAGCGCAGCTTCTTCCGCAGTTTCTTGTCTGTCCACGAGATCATCGTTGGACGGCGGCGCGTGGTTCCGTCGGGGCGGTTCTGGTAGCGGGCTCGGAGCTCATAGATCGAGTACTTGCAGTCCTTCTTGACGCTTGGAGGCAATCGGTCGAGTTGGTTACTCCACATACGGAAGAGCTCAAAACTGTGGGTGAGCAGGATCACCTGATGTTGAGAACTATTGCCGACCAACGTGCTCCAGAGGTGACTGGACGCGCCAACCAAGATCTCTTGGTCGAGGCTCGAAACGGGATCGTCAATGACGATGGTCGCGTTGATGTTGCGGGTCTTTTCATCGCGCAGGCTGCACAGGAAGTAGAGCAGGGAAATGGCTGTCTGCTCGCCTTCACTGAGTGCCGTGGCAGGCTTACCGTTGCGTTGGATCGAGTATCTGTCGTCTTGTTTGGCGAAGACGAGTTCGTCGCGACCGAGGAGGCTTGCCACATCTCGCGTCAGCTCCTCCGCCAATGGTGAGGGGTCAAGGTCCGTTACGTTGATGCGTTCGCGTTCTGCGGAGAGGGCTGTTTGTTCCTTTTGGAGCTCATCTGCGGACTCAGACTGCTCCTTAGCCTCCGCGAGGTGCGCGCGGTAGTCGGCAACGATCGACGCCAGGCGTGCGTGTTCGACCCTGCGTGCAGCATCGTTCACGGCTTCTTGGTATGAGGCAGACCGGGTGTTGTGCTGCTTGAGGACGTCGTTGAGCGGCTCAAGGCTAATGGAGACCGCACCGGGGAGATGGTCAATTTCAAGGACGCCGAAGGGCGAAGCATGCTTCTGGGCGATCTGTGAACGCAGCGCGGCAATGCGTTCGCGGTACGCTTCAGCAGCGTTGCTTAGCTGCCGCACGCATGCCTGGTACTGATCCAGGAGATCTGTGTAGAGATGCCCCGGTTCTCGGACCGAAGTCAGCGTGTCTTCGAGCGTTTGCTCTTCTCGCTCAAGACGCTGATCGAGTGTCTGGAGCTGTTCCTGCAGTCGCTTGAAGCTCTCGTCAAAATGGTTCTCAAGAGCCTGGCGACGCTCTTCGGTGATCGTGCTCGCGCAAAATAGACATTGGTCGCGATGATCGTGAAGCCGAAGCCCTTGCTGCACCCAGGACTCGTTGGCCGGGTTCCCGGACAGCCCTTCCAAGGCAGCGTTCGTGATCGTCTGCCGGAGCGCGGACGAAACATCATCTTGAATCGCTTGCAGGTTGAAGGTGACCTGCGCGATCGAGTCGGTCGGGTCGAGTCGCTGACCTTGTACGACGCGGAGGTCGGCTGCCATCTCCTCGTCAGAGCGTTGATGGACCACCTCGTCGATTCCCGGGAGCGCTTGGGAGACCCGTCGTGCGTCGTAACCGCGTGCGGAATAGCGACCACCGGCAGCCTGCAATTCTTGGCCAATCGTTCGTGCAGTATCGGTTGCAAGCTTCCTTGCAGCCTTGCTCGCTGATTCTGCGGCCTTACGTGTGCCGGGCAGAGTGGAAGAGAGTTCTTCGAGTCGGGCATCGATCTCAGCGATTCGCTGGTCTCTCTGAACGTTAGGTTCGCCGAGCACGAGCAACGGGAGGGCGTCGCTGCGACCGTTGAGATCGAAAAGTAAGTTCTTGCTGACGAACTGCTTGTCGAAAACCCTCAGCCGAGACCAGAAGGGATCTGATCGGTCAGACACTTGCCGCTTCGTCGCCGCAGCATCATGGACATCGATGTGGAGGACGGTATCGCTTGGCTCCTCGGTTGTCATTTCAGACAGAACGCGCGCCAGTGTGCTCTTGCCGCTGCCGTTGCCTCCGTAGATGACATTGATCCGGGCAAGATCTTCCACCGAGCTGGGCATAGACCAGCCGTCCAGGATGCCCGCGTGTTGGGAACCCTGAACCCTAGTGACTTTCCTCATCATCACCACCGCCCGACGGTGGTTGTCATGGTGCGGGCGCGGGATTGAGAGTGGGAGGGACGGTGCCGGTGCATTGAGGTTCCTGACCGACGGGAACCTGTGGTCGGCCGTCTATCGTCGCGAGATCAACATCGTGACTCTAGAATCCCCGAAACCAAGCGGGAGTACCACGCGACACGCTGATCACGCCCGCGCACTTGCGCCGCGGTGCCGACGTGTCTGCTGAATCCGCGCCCGCGCAAGGAGCACAAGGCTCCACGGCCAGAAGAGGAGGAACTTCAGCCCGTTCCACAGTGCCCAGAAGAAGGCCAGGTAGAGCCATTTGCTCCAGCCTTGCTCAATGAGCCCAATGCAGGTGACTGCGATCAGCAGGTAGACGACGCCGAGGAGCATCGCGGGGATTCCCCATTTGAGGCCACGTCGGGTGCGCAAGTTGTCGAGGAGGATATTCGTCGGCATCCACCTGCGGAGGAAGATGCGGGTGTGGACGCTGGTGTTCCAGAGCCGGTTCAGGAGCATGATGTGGGCCTCACTTTCGCACGCAGGACTATCGCGGTGTGGCTGGTCCTGAGTGGTTGAGTGCCCGAGATCGTTCCCGAACGGTCTGCCGCACCCCCATCTTGCGGGGATCGGCGCGTGGTTGCTCCTGCCAACATCAGGATACGGCGAGCACAGGAAAGAAGGAAGACCCCCTGGGGTTGGCGGACTGTGCCTACAGCGTCCGCCCACCCGGTCGCTGCGGGACTCCTCGAGTTCCCTCAGCGGTGTCGTTTCGGTGTCTGGTGAGTGCGGTTTGGGTGCGTTCGTAATCGATGCGTTGCGCATCATCGGCCGGTACCGGCCCAAGGGCGCTTGTTGAAGCGATGCCCCAACGGTCACGGTATGCGACGACCGCGCGAACCACATCGCGCTGCACTATTTGGTCCCGCTCGGCGAGTGTGCTCAGCCACGGTGCGGGCTGCTCGATTGCGGCCTGGATGAGCGTATCGATGCGTTGCTTCATGAGGTGCTCACGCTCGTTCAAGGCACGCAGCATCGCAGGGTCGCTGATGCCCGTAGCTCGCGGGACGAGCCCAGCGATGAGCCCCGCCTCCCTCCTCGCTGAGGGCGGGTAGGTGCTGGCGATCTTCTGGATCCGGTACCGCAGCAGTGACCCGAGATCATCGACGCCGTCGAGATTCCCGGCCTGCACGATCCGTGGCAGGAGTTGCTCGATGTCGTGGCCTACCGCTTCGAGGCGACGCAGTTCAGTGGTGAGAATTCCAAACGACTCGGTATCCTCGAGCTCATCGATGACCTCGATGTTGAGGCCTCCGTGCTCGAGCAGGGTGGTCCAGCGGTGTTGCTGGGCCTCTTGGGCGATGGTTTCGTACTCTGCTGCGAGTTGAGCCAGTGACCCCCACGTCTCTTGCTCGGCGGTCACGGTGTCGTGGGCGGATGGTTCCGCGCCGACGTGTTGCAAGATGCCGTAGAGGATGCTCCGTGCGGTCATCTGTAGGTCGTCGCGGTGCTGGTGTTCTTCGAGGTGGTGCTGGTCGGTGGCGATGTAGGCGCGGTTGGATTCCCGGCCGCGGGTCATCGCGACGTACAAGGACTCGCGGGTCATTTCTGGTGACGAGACGATCGCATGTGCCGTCGTCACGGTGGAGCCTTGGGCGCGGTGCGCGGTGAGCGCGTATCCGAGTTCCACATTCTCGGCGACATATGCGGCGGGCAGGGTGATCGTGGTGCGCCATTTCGAATGAGATCGACGGACGGTGAGGGACCCATCGTCATGTGCTCGGGTTACGGTCCAGCGGTCGCCGTTTTTCACCCAGCCTCTTCCGAGCGAGAGTCGGCGATCGTTCTTGCGGGTGACGATGAGATCACCCCGTGAGGCTTCGTTCCCGTCATGCAGGCGGACGCCGTCCAGGGCGACATCGCCTGCGAGGATCCGGTCGGTGCGGGCTCGGGTGTTGAGCTGGGAGACGGTGTCGAGAGTTTCGGCGATCAACACGGAAGCTTTCTCCGCTGCCTGATCTGCTTGCCAGGCTTGATAGGCCTGTTCGCGGATCTCCTCGTATCCGCCAGGGGTGATGCGGTCATGGGCGAGGTAGGTGTCGATGACGTCTGTGTCACCGATGCGCAAGCCTAGGGAGGCGTGTTTCTCCCAGTCGTTTCGGAACCTGCGCACATCAGTGAGCTCCGGGGTATCGTCGCGTTCACGGACCAGCATCCCGAATGCCCCGCCCGCGTCGACCGCGGCGAGTTGTGCCCAGTCGCCGACAAGCAGCACCTTCGCGCCCACTTCTTGGGCGTGGGTGGTGATGGTGTCGAGGGCGAGGGTCCCTGCGAGAGATGCTTCGTCGATAATCACGAGCTGACCGGCGGTGAGGTTCCAGTTGCCGTGGCGGTGTTCGTGGAGCCACTTCGCTGTGTTCTCCGTCGCCACGCCTAGATCCTCGGCGAGTACTTCGGCTGCTGCAGCGGAGGGTGCGAGCCCGATGACTGAGCCTTGGCCGTGTCGTCTCTCCCATGTGTGGTGGAGGGCTCGCATGGTGGTGGTCTTCCCGGTCCCGGCTGGGCCGACGAGCACATCGAGAGTGCGGCCGGAGATGCCGATCTTCGCGATCGCCTGTTCCTGATCGGGCGACAACGTGTACCCGTCCTTGTTCTCTGTACGGGCGGCCTGCTCGATCCACGCAAGCGGCACCGTCGGCGCAGTGCGATTCTCTGCCGCGGTAAGGAGTCGGTCTTCGGCGGCAAGGACGCGTTTGGAGGAGTAAACGGTGGACGCTTTTGGACGGAACACACTCGTACCGTCGGCCTGTTGGAATAGGGGTGGGCTTGACGTCAGCTCCGGCGGCGTCAATCGGAGTGAGGCGTGTTCAGCTGCTTCAACTATCTGCTGTGTGATGGTGTCGCGATCTTGGGCGGTGGCGAACCGCAAACCCATTGTTTGACGGACAGCTTCGGCGTGGAGGTTCCATCGCTTCCACGTCGCCCGCCGATCACCCACCCGCTCCACTACGACCGCAGCTACCGCGTCAAGGTCATCGAGCGGAATGTCGTCGGCTCTCAGCAAGGGATCGGCTGCGCTATTTGCGAGAAGTGCTGCGGCCCAGGTCGGTGCGTCCTCTCCGAGTACCTGGGTGGCTCGTTCGCGCCACTGCGCGGTGAGGTCACTCAGGGAGTGCTGTTGCTTCGATGGTCGGGTCTCGAGGGTCGCCTGCTGTCGGAACTGCCACAGCAGTTTCGGGGACGGCTGCCTGCCATGCTTTTCCACATAGTCAGCTACGAGGCGGTCTTTGACCTGCTCGATATCTCGGGTACGCGACGAGAACTCATCCATCAACCCCTGCGAGACCCCGATGATCTCCCACGCCGTCGACCGGCCCACACCACGCTCGCGCGCCTCCCACCCGACACCGAGCACCTGGGTGATCCGGTCGGCGAGGACCGCGTTGTAATGCTCCGACAGCCCAGTCACTGCTGCGTGGAGCGCGCGTGAATCGAGGGTGCGCCACTTCCCATCCCGCACCGCCTGCACCCGGTTCGCGATCACCACATGCGTATGCAACTGCGGATCAGACGCCCGCGAATCATAATGGTCGTACGCCGCCGCGATCACACCCCGCACCGGCACCTGAGCCACCGCACCACGCGGACCCTTCGCACCCACCCTCGTCGCAGCAACATCCCGCTCCAGCAACTCGATCACGTCCTGGATCGCGACGCGGTGCGCCTGCGCGATCAGTGCCTGAGCCCCTCCGTCGGCGACCGCCCACAGGGTTGAAACGGATTTCGGGACGGAGAACGTAAGATCGAAACCAGCGACAGGCGCACCAGTCGGCTTCCCCGCTTCCTCAGCCTGAATCAACCCGACCTGCGTCACGCGCTCTTCAGTCGTGAGAGTCTCGGGGAGCTTCTCGACGCGACGCTCAACCCGCTCCGTGGCGGTGGCGAACTTCCGGTACGGGCGACCAAGCTGCTCACCCGTGCTCGGGTCCTGCCCGTAACCCATGAGCCGCCGAAGCTGCTCTTCAGACACAGAATCCCCATCAGCGACATCACCTGAGATTCCGGAAAGGCCCGACCCGATCCATGTGCCAGGTGTGGTTCCAGATTCCAGGTAGTACCTCGTGAGCGCTGCGGCGGCGTCACGATCACCGTCGCCGGTGACGACAGAGTTCAGTAGATACCGGTACCCTTCACCGGCAGTCATCACTCTGATCGATACCGTCACATACAGAAAGGTGTGCCGACGCGCTTTCTCTGGATTGCAGGCCTTACATACTTAGAAATAAGCGGCAGCGCAGCACGATATAGAGTCTACAGTCGGGGTCGACCACAGATTTTCACAGGTGCGCGCCATGTTCTGGATTGGCGATCATGTATGAACGACGCTTCGTAGCACACCGGGAAGGCGTCGTCGCGATGCTCGCGGCCAGCGTCTTTCAGTGAGCCGGGCGGCTCTAAGATGCATGCTCTGGTCGCTGGAAGCGTTGCCCAGGACAGTGAGTGCGTTTGCAAGGTTTGCAGCGCCTGTTTGACGCGCGGCAGCGTCATCGGCGGCGAGTTCGACAAGAAGCGTGATGGCGGGTTGGAATGCACGCCCCGGCCACAGTCCCGCGAGGCACATCGTGTTGATGTGAGCAATCCGGAGAGCCCATCCGTGGTGCTGTCGTAGGTGTGCGTACTCATGCGCGATCACGGCTCGAAGCTGCGCTGGGGTGAGAAGCTGTTCCACCGCGGAGGACAGAAAGATCTCCGGTCTCCGCCCCGGCACCGTGAACGCGACCGGTTCAGATGAGTGGAACCGAACCAGCGCAAAACGTCCGTGCTGTTCACGAGCTGACGCAATCGGTGCAAGCGCGGCAGTCCGCTGCTTGCTCAGTTCGACGAGGGGTTCGACCGAGACCGAGACAAGGGCAACGATTGCCCCGAAAACCCCAAGCCCGAGCCAGCCCGCTACTGTGAGGAAGACTGATTCTCTCGTCGAGACGGATTCCGAAGCGGCGACGGCACCGAGCACACTACCCGCGAGCCCGCCGAGAATAAGGAGCAGGCCCAGGAAGAACGCCCCGAACCATGCCGTCAGCGCGGTTCGAGGATGCAGCAGTTGCCACCGACCGACGGTGAGAAGCAATGGGGATAGCAGTGCAGTCGCTGCAGCGGCAGCAAAGCAAAGCAAAATCCACCAAAGCATCGTAGATTAGCTCTTCCGGCGTGATTTCCCGAAAGCGGCGCTGAGGAGGGCGACTTCTTCTTCATCGAGGTTTCCGGCGAACGCGAGCAGCGCCGCCTTCCGGTTTCCTGCTTTGCCGAGTGCGGTCAGCATCGTCTCGCTCGCATGCTGTTCATCGGAGCGGGCAGCATGGAATCGCACTTTTCGGGGTGAATTGCCGGATCGAATGACCTGCTCTTTGTTTTCGAGTCGAGTGAGCGCGGTCATCAGGGTTGTATATGCGGGTATACGCCCCGTGAACATGTCCTGCAGTTCTCGTGCGCTCAACGGCCGATCGTGCTCCCGCAGCAGCCGCATGATAGCTTCTTCAAGTTCTCCCGGCCTGCGAGTACGTGCTCCGGTCACCGCGTCACCTCCTCGAGTTCGTGAGTCACCTACAGCTGTAGGTCCTCAGTTCGTTTACCTTCTGATCGCAACTGCGAATACTCGGTCGCAGAGTTAGTCTACAACTTGTAGTTGGCGAGAGTCCTGGTTCTCAGCGCGACCTAACTCGACATCTTGTAGACTTACGTGCGAGCTTCATGTCGACATGTGAGGGACGGGTGACGTGATGGATGACCTGGTGCTGCAAGTCAATGGGATGACGTGTGCGCATTGCGAGCGGGCGTTGGCTGCGGAGCTGGACCGAGTCCCGGGCGTGACGGATGCTGAGATCGATGCGACTACCGGTCGGGTGGTAGTCAGTGTCGGTGGGATCCTAGAACGATCCGCATTGGAGAACGCCGTTGCAGAGGCTGGGTACGAGCTGACATCATGGGGCGACGACGATTGAGTCGAACGCTGACCGCCTCACCGAAGGTGCCAAGTTCTACCGATCATCCTGTGATCGCCCGTCGCCGGGGCCTTGTTGTGGCGTGTGCATTGGTGGCGGCTCTTCTCGTACTGTTACCTCCGGCCATCACCGCTCTCGTTGCGGGACCGGCTCCGTATGAAGCACTTCGTACAAGCTTTCCGGGGTTTTATGTCGCAATCCTCACTGCGATCGGGCAGAGCGTAGCGGACCTGTCGTCAATGGTGACCATAGGCGCATTGCTGTCGCTGCTGTTCTTTCGTGACGCACGGGGTCGGGCGGCTGACCGGCTAGGGGCCGTGTTCGAGTTGTCGGTGCTCCGGGTTGCGTCGGCTGTCTGGGCGACGTCTTCTGCGGCAATGGTGCTGTTTGAAATGCTAAGCAAGAACGGGTTCCCATTTTCTCGCTTGACCGATGGGGCATGGGTCTTCTTGTATGAGGCGAGTGCGTTTCCGAAGGCTTGGACTGTGTCGCTTCTCGCGGCTCTCGTGACGTTCTTCGTGAGCATGGTCGTCGAGCGTTGGACGGGACTGCTTATACCTTTGTGGGCGTCGTGTTTCGGGATACTCGCGCCGGTGGTTGTCGGGCAGATCCTGGTCGGTCCGGAGCATGATTTCGGCAGTGATGCCGGTGCTTATCAAACGTTGCTGACGAACGCGGTCTTCGGAGCACTGATGGTCGCCTCGTTTCGGGTCGCTTCTGGGAGGCTGCTTGCTCCAGAGATGCTGACCCGTATGTTTAAGGCGCTGGCCGTCGCGCTTGTCGTAGTCGTTGCAGCCGATATTCTCCTGGCCTGGTTCAAACTAGCGGGCACTGGTCTATTCGACTCGGTGACAGGTTGGCAGATCGTCTCACGTGGCATGTTCCTAGCGATCCTGGTCAGTGTGCTCGCAGCGGGGTGGTTCGTATGGCGTCGGCGTCGGCTTGTGGAGCGCCATGTTAGTGTTTTGATAGTGGTCGCCACGATCGCGATCAGCGGTTGGGTGGGTGTAACCGCGGCGATGACTCGCATCCCGCCGCCGCAGTACTTCGTGCCAACGAGCATATCTCAAGTGTTCCTCGGTTTCGAGGTCGACGCAGCTCCCGCAACGCTGGTGTTGTTCACGCACTGGCGTCCCAACCTTATCTTCCTCGTGCTCGCCCTTGCCGCGATAATCGTCTACTTGGCGGCAGTGCATATACTTCACCGTCGTGGTGATGCGTGGCCGGTCGGGCGCACCATCGCTTGGGTACTCGGTTGGGTCGTGGTCATATTCGTGACGAATTCCGGATTCGGGAAATACTCCGCTCCTGATTTCGGAATCCACATGATCGTGCACATGAGTCTCAATATGCTCGCTCCGATTCTGCTGGTCATGGGTGGCATTATCACGCTGTTGCTGCGGGCCACCCGTTCGAACCCTGGCCTCCCGGCGGGAGTGCATAGCTGGTTGCTCTGGGTTTTGCAGTGGCGGGCGCTCCGATTCGTCTACAACCCACTGTTCGTGTTCATCCTGTTCGTCAGCTCCTACTACGGGCTCTACTTTTCTGGAATCTTCGGCGAGTACATGCGATTCCACTGGGCGCATCAGCTAATGAACGTGCACTTCCTGATCGCCGGGTACCTCTTCTACGGTCTCGTGATCGGTGTCGACCGCCCTCCGCGCCCGCTTCCGCATATCGGCAAGCTCGGTTTTGCGTTGGCCGCGATGCCTTTCCACGCGTTCTTCGGCGTCATCCTCATGACCCGCGACGGGAATATAGTTGCCGAGAACTTCTATCGTTACCTTGACTTGCCCTGGGCAGACCTCGCTCAGTCTCAGTATTTCGGTGGCGGGGTCGCTTGGGCGGGAGGCGAACTGCCACTGCTGTTGGTGATTATCACGCTGGGAGTTCAGTGGTCTCGTCAGGATGCAAAAGATGCCCGACGGAAAGATCGCCACTTTGATACCGGCAGGGATGATGAATTCGATGACTATAACCGAATGCTCGAAACCCTCGCCAGCCGCCAAACCCGCACCCGCCCCAAACAGGGCGGACCGCATTTCACGAAGGACACGAACGTATGACTCTGCAGCAGGATCTCGTCGAACCCGTGCAGTTCGACGTTTCGGGAATGACCTGCGCAGCGTGTGCTGGCCGGGTCGAGCGCGCGCTGAATCAGCTCGATGGCGTAACTGCCAGCGTCAACTATGCGACCGAACGTGCACTCGTCACGGGACTGAGCAGCGATCGAACAAGCGAAGCGCTCCAACGAGTGGAAAAAGCTGGGTACGGGGCTCGCATCCATGACGATGCGGATGATGCGTGGTCTCGTCGCGCCACTGAGGTGCGGATCACCTCGCTTCGGCGGCGACTTCTTCTTGCTGCGGTCCTCACAGTACCGCTCATGGATATCACGATTGTTCTCGCTCTCGTTCCCGGTTGGCGGTTCCCTGGCTGGGAGTGGCTCTGTGTGGCACTTGCTTTGCCGATTGTCACTTGGGCGGCGTGGCCTTTTCATAAAGCGACCGTGCGAAACCTTCGCTACGGCAACGTGAGCATGGACACGCTCGTGTCCATCGGTATCGCCGCATCCTTCGGGTGGGCAGTTGTAACACTCCTGTTTGGGGTTGGTGCCGAAGGCGCCGGGTACTGGCTTGGATTCGGTATTGCACCCGAAGGTGCGAATTCGATCTACCTTGACGTCGCCGCGGGCATGACGACTTTCCAACTCGCGGGCCGCTACTTCGAAACCCGATCCAGACGCAAAGCCGGGGATGTACTCGGAGCGCTGAATCAGCTTGCATCCACCCACGTTCGTATCGCACAGGACGGTGAGGAACGTATCCAGCCTGTCTCTCAACTCCGGGTTGATGACATGTTCGTCGTCCTGCCTGGCGAGACGATTCCTGCCGATGGGACGATCGTCACCGGCACCGCGGCTGTAGACACGAGCATGCTCACTGGTGAGCCGCTACCGGCGGACGTTGCCTCAGGGGATGCTGTGGTGGGTGGAACGATCAGCACGAATGGCAGACTCGAGGTGCAGGCCACCTCCGTTGGCGCGCACACTCAACTCGCACAGATGGCGGTGCTCGCCGAACAGGCTCAGGCCCGGAAAGCCCGTGTGCAGACTCTTGTCGACAGAATCACCACCTATTTTGTTCCCGCCGTGATCGCCCTATCAATTGTTGTCGGTGCGAGCTGGATGATTGCCGGAGCATCCTTCGAACGCAGCTTCGCGGTCGGAATCTCCGTGCTCATCATCGCCTGCCCTTGCGCACTCGGCCTCGCTACCCCGACCGCGCTCATGGTCGGCATCGGACGCGGGGCAAGCCTCGGAATTTTGGTGAAAGGCCAAGACGCACTCGAAGCAAGTGGCACCATCACTACCGTCGTTCTCGACAAAACCGGCACCCTCACGAGCGGCACAATGATGGTCAGCAGCATCTCCCCAGTAGCGGGTGTTGCAGAACATGAACTGCTGCGCATCGCTGCATCCCTGGAGCAAGGTTCAGAACATGTCATCGCCCGCGCGATCGTGTCGGCGGCGAAGAAACAGATCACCGACCTCGAACCACCTCACGAGTTTCAAGCCGTCCCGGGTAAGGGAGCTTCCGCGATCATCGACGGCGAACATGCCCGCATCGGAAACCTTGCTTACATGCGAGATCACCAAATTCGAATAGACGATCACCTTGCTCCCGATATCGGTGATTCTGCTCCGGAAACGGTTGTGTTTGTCGCGCACGCGGGAAGTGTCATCGGCACGATCGGGCTCACCGACACTACCAAACCGGGTGCGAAAAAGGCCGTGGAGGCGTTGCATCGGCAGGGGTTGACCACGGTGCTTCTCACCGGTGACAACCGTGCCGCGGGCGAGCACACCGCCGCCAAGCTTGGCATCGGCACCGTTCACAGCGAAGTGCTCCCTGCGCAGAAAGCCGATGTCGTGCGTGCACTGCAAGCTCAGGGCGAACGCGTTGCCATGGTTGGCGACGGGATCAACGACGCCGTCGCCCTCGCCGCCGCAGATCTTGGGCTCGCTCTCGTGAACGGCACCGATATCGCACTCAGGTCTGCTGACATCATCCTGGTCCGTGATGATCTCGCGGTCATTCCAGATGCGATCGTGCTGTCGAGACGCACCCTCAGGACCATCCGCGTCAACCTCGGCTGGGCGTTCGGGTACAACATCGCCGCAATCCCGATCGCTGCCGCTGGCTTCCTCAATCCCCTCATTGCTGCAGGAGCCATGGCGCTGTCCTCTGTCTTGGTGGTTTACAACAGCCTCAGGCTCCAGAACTTTCACCGAACACACTGACCTTCGCTACGACGGCAAGGTGCGATTTTCGAACATCACTTTGCGGAATCGGGACAAACCCCACTACAGTATCTACTACATGATGTAGAGATAATCTGGAGGGTAATTGTTCACTGATCCGGTCGTGCAGTGGGGCTTTACCGTCCTATTTTCTGCACTCACCGTCTACTCAGTGCTTCGCGTATTCGTAGATGGGTCACGGTCGCTTCAGGCGATCGGACATGCGCTCCACGCAGTGATGGCGGCCGATATGGCGACCATGGCATGGCTGTGGTGGGCGGCGATTCCCAGTACACCGCAACTCGTGTTCTTCGTTACTGCTGCAGTCTGGTACGCGATTATGTTGGTCCTCCAGGCATCACGCAGAGTATCCCGCCGTACGCTCGGCGGACATGGTGCCTGGCATCAGGCCGTACATGTGGTCATGATGCTCGCGATGGTGTGGATGGTCGCTGTCATGGCCGATGCGGACCCGTCGGCCTCCGGGCATGATCACTCCGCCCTGCCAATTGGTGCTGCGCTGACCGGTGTTGCGGTGACTGCGGGGCTGATCGTTGCCGGAGCGGTTTTCGTCGTGGAGTTCGTTGACTGCGTGCGGGGCGGAAAACGAACGTGGGCAGGGCACACCGGAGATGTCGCTTCTGGGGCACTGATGTGCCTCGGGATGGCAGCGATGTGCCTGCCGATGCTTGTCGGTTGAGGTTGCCCCAAACCGGGGCGACATAAAGAGAAGGGAAAACAAATGGAAGAAATCACACAGCAGCAGATGTCGTCTCGGGCGAAGCGCCCGTTCTGGATGGCTGGGGCGGCGATGCTGGGGGCGGTCGCGCTCGCATTTGGTGGAGCCGTGGCCGCGAACGCGCACGTCACGATCAATTCGGACACGGCAGAAGCCGGGGCTTACTCACTCCTCACATTCAGTGTTCCGCATGGCTGTGACGGGTCAGCGACGACGGCCGTGTCGATCCAGATCCCCGAAGAGATCACTTCAGTCACCCCAACCCGTAACCCGCTCTACTCGGTCGAGACGGTTTCCGAGATCCTCGAGACACCGATCACTGATAGTCACGGTAACGAAATGACCGAACGAATCGCGGAAGTCATCTACACAACTCAGACTCCACTGCCCGACGGTCAGCGAGACGCATTCGAACTGTCATTGAAACTCCCTGACGATGCAGCGGGCACGACGCTGTACTTCCCCACAGTGCAGACCTGCGAACAGGGTGAATCGGCGTGGGTACAGATTGCGGCCGAAGGTCAGGATCCGCACGAGCTCGATCTCCCATCGCCGGAGATTACTATTGTTGAGGCAAGCGCGAACAGCGGTCACGGCGAGCACACTGCAGAAGGTTCGGAAGCAGTGACTCAGGATGAGGCCTCGAGCGCGCAGACACCGTTGGTAATCACCGCACTGGTCATCGGAACCCTGGGGCTCCTTACCGGCATCGTCGCACTGGTTCGGGGGCGCAAGCAGGCATGAGCCTGACCGTCGCAGGAAAGAGGCGTCCTTTCGAGGGGATGGTAATGCGGGTGCTGCTGGCCGTCCTCCTCGGGGGTGTGCTGGCACTGAGCAATGGCGTTTTCCCGGCGAGTGCGCACGCTATTCTGCTGGGTACCACTCCTGGAGACGGGGAGGTTCTTAAGGGCGCCCCGGTGAGCGCTGAGCTGCAGTTCAATGAACCTGTGCGGCTCATTGACGGCGCGATCCGCCTTTTCCCCAGCTACGGCGAACCGGTCACCCTTGACGCACAGACACGCGACGATTCCGTCATCATCTCCCTACCGGGCGGGCTCGCCGACGGCACGTATGCGCTCAGTTACCGGATCGTGTCCGCCGACGGGCACCCCGTCGGCGGCGCGATCACCTTTCACATCGGCATAGCATCTGCATCAGCCTCGACGCTCGGCACCGAAATCGAGACTCCGGCCTCCACCGAGTCGACCGTCACTGTACTGACCGCGATCCAATACCTCGGGCTGTTCATATTCGCAGGACTCTTGTTTTTCCACAGCATCGTCTTACGACACCGCCAACTCTTCCCTCGGGGTACGCGCCGTCTTCTCAAAGCGGCCCTGTGGTGCGGGGTTGCCGCTTCCTGCATGCTGGTCCCTGCCTCTGCGCTGCGCATAACCGGTGAAAGTCTGGGATCGATACTCGACCCCAGCAGCTGGCTGCCAGGAGTGCAGGGGCCACCGACGCTCGTCGCCGCTGTCGCGCTGATCACGGGACTCGCCGCATATCTGCTCGCCGTGCATGTCCATTCCTCGGCCGCTCGGGTCTCGTCCGTTGTCTTGGCTGCGGTAGCGACTGCAACGCCGGTTCTGGTGGGGCACTCCCAGACGACCGAACCGGTGTGGCTCATTATCGCCGCCGACGTTTCGCACCTCATCGTCGGTGCATTCTGGATGGGCGGCGTGCTTGGGCTCCTTCAGTTCTTGGCGTCAGTCGGCCCGCGTCGTGCCAGCACCGCAGCGGATGTCGAACGAGCAGTCAGGCTGACTATACGCTTCTCCCGGTTCGCTCTGTACAGTGTGATTCTTCTCGCGGTTAGCGGCACCGTCATGACCGTGCTGATCCTCGATGCGCCGTCACAGCTAGTCGATACCGGCTATGGCCTGACCCTGTTGCTCAAACTCAGTATCGTTGCGGCGGTCATTGCCCTCGCTGCTTGGAACCGTACTCGGCTCCTTCCGCGCATTATCGTGCACCCCTCGGCCGGTCTGCGTTGGGCGACGCTCAAACGCATCCTCAGTTACGAAGCTGCCCTCATCGTCGTTGTTATTGCCATCACTGGATATCTCGGAAATAGCAGTCCGAACCATGCACACCACCACGACAGCACTCGGCCCCAAACCGCAACTTCGCAGGAGACCTCGGTGCGAATCGAATCGCAGGGCCTGGTCGTCGAAGGCTCATTAAGTCCCACCGCGATCGGTTCCAATACTCTTGTCTTTCAACTCGCCTACGGCGGAGAGCCTATCGCCACGGAAGAGGTGCTTGTCTCGGCACGGCTCCCCGAACAACAGCTGGGGCCCATTACCGCGGTCACAAAACTAGACACCGCGACGGGGAAGTATGAATCGTCGCTCACCCTCCCCGTCAGCGGCAAATGGCAGGTCGAGATCACCGCCCGTATCTCGAACTACGACCAGCCCATCGCGATCGACACCATTACCATCCCATGACATACAGAAGACCAGCGGTACAAGTCAGACTCCCGACATATGCGAAGAACTTTGTGTGTTTCTGAGACGAGCCCATCTGCTGCTATCGGGTCTCCGTTGTTTGCGCGAGATCAGACAGCGCATAGTCCGTCGGGTTCCGTAACGGCAAAGCGTGTGAAGGTGGTGTTCACGATTGCTGGTTGGGCCCGGGTGAGTTCCTCGACCGATGAGGTTCTTCTGGAGTCAGGAACTATTCTGACCATCCCAGTGGGATTAGAATATCGAGGTTACCCTGCAGGGTACACGCGCACCGTCACGTTATACATCCATCCTGACTATCTGAATGATCAGTTGCGTTGGATTTCAATCACGCATCCTCTGGTACACCATTTAAATCGTGCGTTAAGTAGGGAGGTGCAACTGCAGCATCTACAGGTCACAGCTCCAGTGATGCGTCATCTCACGCCGTCTTTGGCATGGTTGGCGCAGCAGTCCAGTAATGCGAGTGCACTCTTTAAAGTGCTGTCGATTGCCTCAGATATATTCGATGCGGTGGGGCGCTTGGCAGGTACAGCAGAGAGGCGGGTAATGGGGGCGGGCGCACCGTCTCGCCGGGAAGTGCTCACAGCAATTGCTCTTTTGCGCGCCGACCTGGGTCGTGTCTGGCGAATCGATGAGCTTGCTAGCAAAGTGGCATTATCCAACTCGCAATTGGTGCGTTTGTTCAGAACTGAAGTTGGCCTCTCACCCGCGACATTCCTCCGTACATTGCGAGCGGACCGAATGGCTGAGCTTCTCGTCACTACGAGACTCGGGGTAGCTGAGATCGCTGCTGTAGTGGGCTGGAGCGACCCTACGGTCGCTTCGCGAGCCTTCAAACAGCGATATGGAGAAGCTCCGAGTGTCTATGCAAGCTTCTACCGCAGCTGAGAAGGCACCTCGAAACCAATGCCAATGACGACTTTAGCAAGTCAATAAGTGTGATCAGCGCTGGCCTGAATCGTGACTTCTGATGTAATAAATCCCGCTCTCTCGTTGATTGCCGATCGTGTGTGGGAGATCTCGAGCACTGGGTATCGTCGAGATTCTGGTGGGTTCGTCATATGACGCGAAGCGCCCAATAGCGGTTCTTGGGGCGTCGTTCACGGTGGCGGTGTGTGGGCTCGGGGCTCCTCGGGATGGCCCGTACCTGCTGGGTGGGCCTGTTCATCGCACACGGCGGCGAACAAGCCCCAAACAACAGGGAGCCCACGTCATGCCAGACTTCACACCGCCGCCCACCGCGCGCCTAACCGAACTGCCTGAACCAGTGTTCGCTAATGAACGGGCGACGCTCTACCTCGGGGATGCGGTCGACCTCCTCCCGCTCCTGCCCGCGGCCAGTATTGACGCGCTCGTTACCGATCCGCCATACGGGCTGAGCTTCAATGGGCAGGCCTGGGACGACGCGACCGGGTTCCGCGAATCGCTACCACACATCGACACGAGTGCAATGCGTGAGCCGGAGGTGTTCGAGACGTGGTGCACGGCGTGGGCTGCGGGCGCACTGCATGCGCTGAAGCCTGGTGCGTATGTGGCAGCGTTCGGTGGTACACGCACGTGGCATCGGATGGTGCGCGGGATTGAGAATGCAGGGTTTGAGATCCGGGACCAGATTGCATGGTTGCACACCACGGGGATGCCGAAGTCGATGGACATCTCGCACGCAATCGACAAACACCATGGTGTGCAGCGCCAGGACCGTACCGTGCAGAACTCTGAGCATGACGGAGTACTCGGTGCAACCCGCACGGTGCTGTCCAAAGGCAGGCCGGTCACCGACGATGCGCAACGGTGGGAAGGATGGGGTACGGCGCTTCGGCCCGCGTTTGAACCGATCATCATCGCCCGCAAACCACCGGAGGAAAATACGATCCGTAATGTCCTCGCGCATGGGGTTGGTGGCATCAATATCGACGGTGCCCGATTCGCAGATAACAGGTGGCCCACAAACGTTGCCTTCGACCTTTCTCAGGCTGATGCCGTGGATATGTTGACCGGTACATGGCAAGGCGAGTCGCTTTCGAAGAAGTTCCCTATCTTCCGCTTCGATCACAAACCTTCCACGATTGAACGACCTCGAGCTTTTGGGGTTTCGCACATGACTGTGAAACCGCTCGGGTTGATGCGATGGCTGGTCACACTCATCACCCCGCCCGGAGGAGTGGTGCTGGAACCGTTCACCGGGTCGGGGACGACAATCGAGGCTGCAGTGAGCCTCGGATGCTCGATTGTCGGGATCGAGAAAGACCCGTCCTATGCGCCGTTGGTGCTGTCACGGCTAGATCGGTAGTCGCCTCAACACCGCTGCATAGGTCAGAAAAGTTTCGCCGTGTCGTAGTTTAATGTTTGGTAAACTGCGGTTATGTCGGTGTCTACGTTGTCGGAGAGTACTCAAAACTATCTCAAGGCGGTGTGGAGCCTTGGGGAGTGGTCCGATGTTCCGGTGACCGCGTCAATGGTCGCAGCACGCACGGGGGTCGCGTTGTCGACAGCGTCTGATGCGATCCGGAAGCTCAGTACACAGGGCCTGCTGGAGCATGCCCGCTACAGTGCGGTGAGCCTGACGCCGGAGGGGCAGTCGCATGCAGTGACGATGGTGCGTCGGCATCGACTGATCGAGTCGTTTCTGGTCGAGGTGTTGCGGTATCGGTGGGATCAGGTGCATGAAGAGGCGGACATGCTTGAGCATGCCGTATCGGATTTCATGATTGACCGCATCGATGAGCTTCTCGGATATCCGGAGCGCGACCCACACGGTGACCCGATTCCTGCGGCGGACGGGACGGTGACGAGGCCCGATGCGGTGCTGCTCACGACCGTCAGCGCGGGGGCACGGGTTCGGGTAGAGCGGATTTCTGACGATGACCCGAATTTGCTGCAGTTTTTCGCGGATCATGGCATCGTGTACGGGACCGTTCTGGAGACGAGAGCCGCGGCTCCCTACACGGACACGCTAGAGGTGGCTGTCGTGGAACACGAGGCGGTGCTGCCGCTTGGGCGTTCTGCGACGGATGCGGTCTGGGTGGCGATGCTCGAATAGTGGTGTGCGTCGGGGTGAGCCGGTCTGTTGCCGCTTAGGCAGTGACAGCGTATATCTCACCAGCGACGGTAAGTCCCAGGCTTGCTTTCCCGGTCGAGGTGTCCAGCTCGATGACACCGGTTGCGTGATCGATATGTGTGATTTGCGCGGGCGAGTCGGGGGTAAGACCAAGCATCTGGAAACGTTCGAAGAGTTCGCGATCACCTTCCACCACCCGTGTGATACGCAGATCTACTGCGACGGAGTGGCTTTTCAGTGCGGCATCGGAAACCTTACTGAGGTGGCCGGTGATATCTGGGATGGGGTGCCCGTAAGGGTCGACAATCGGTGATCCGGCCTTCTGGAACATACGCTCTGCGAGCGTGGTCGTGAGGGCAAGACTGATTCCTGAGGCTTCCTCTGCAATATTTGGCCAGGGTATGCCGAGCACGCTGCAGAGAAATGCGCGCGCTATCCGTTCGTGTCGGATCGCGACGAGCGCGACCTTGCGGCCCTCGTCGGTCAGATCGATGGGGCCGTATCGTTCGTGGCGGATGAGGCCCGCCTCGCTCAGTCCTTTGATGGCCTGCGAGACGGTGGCCGGGGCTCTGGTAAGACGGCGGGTGAGGGCGGTGACGCTGACGGGGGCGCGGTTGTGTTCTTGAAGATGCCAAATTACCTTCAAGTATTGAATCGCGGTGTTCTCCTTCATGGTCTGATGTTCACGTCGGGAAGCCCCGTTTACGCGGAGGCCAGTGCTGAGATCTCGTGGTGTGCGAGTTGTCTTCGGCGTTGTGCAAGCCGTGTGCCTGCCAGCACGGCAGCGAACATGAGCCCGTAGAACACGGACATCCCCGCGCTGGTGGCAGCATCGAGAACGTACGCGACCCAAAAGCCTGCCACCGCACCGACAGAGGCGATGATCACGGTGAGCGTGATCATCACGGGAAGGCGCGTGCTGAGCAGGTAGGCCGTGGCGGGCGGCACGACGACGAGTGCGATCACGAGGATCGCGCCCGATGCGTTGAACGCGGCGGTGACGGTCACGGAGACGAGGAACATGAACGCGGTGTTGATGAGCCCGGTGCGAATGCCGAGGCTGCCCGCGAACTCGGAGTCGAACGTGGTGACCTTGAGTTTTGAGTAGAACACGGTGAGGAAGATGACGTTGACGAGCAGGACCGCGAGCATCACGTACATGTAGGACGGGCCTACGGAAACACCGCCGATGATCAGATGTCGGAACGCGGCGATGTTGAGGTCGCCTGCGAGCACCATGTGGGTGTCGAGGTGGATGTTCGCGAAGTTCATGCTCACCAAGATCACCCCTCCGCTGAACAGGGCAGGGAAGATGAGTCCCTGCGGGGCGTCCCCGGTGAGGAGGCCGGTGCGGGAGAGCCATTCTGCGCCGAGGACCACCAGCAGTCCTGCGAGGGCGGACCCGATGATGAGGAGGGGTGAGTCGAAGTTGCGGGTGATGAAGTAGCCGACAACGATGCCGGGGAGCACGGAGTGGGCGATTGCGTCGACGAGCATCGACCCGCGACGCAGCACCACGAAGGTACCGGGGAGCGCGCAAGCGACGGCGGTAACGACGGCGAGCAGCATAGTGCCAATGGCGAAACTCATCGCGCGGTCCTTTCCAAGAGGAGTTCCTGCTTCAGCATGGTGCGGGCGCGTCTGCGCGAGAGGACGCGGGTAATGATGCTGCGGCGCGGGGAAAATAGCAGAGAAACCACGAAGATGGTGAACAGGGTGAGCACGATCAGCGGCCCGGTGGGGATGTTGCCGAATGCGATCGACAGGTATGCGCCGATCCCGCTGCCTGCCGCGCCGAAGATGGCGGAGAGTGCCACCATGCTGGGCAGGGTACGTGTCCATTGCCGTGCGGCGGCGGTTGGGGTGACGACGAATGCGACCATGAGCACGAGCCCGACGGCTTTGACCCCGATCACGGTGGCGATGACGATCGTGGTGAACATGAGAGTGTCGATGGTGCGGGCTGGGAAGCCGAGCACGGTGGCATGGTCGGGGTCGAAGGTGCGGAGCGCGAATTCTTTCCAAAACACGACCATGAGCACCAATGCGAGGGCACCGACGGTGATGCTGGTGGTGAGGTCGGCGATCGTGATCACGGAGGCGTTGCCGAAGAGGTAGTCCTGGATGCCGCCTTTGCCGGGAAAGGCTCCGTTGGCGATGATCCGCATGAGGAGCATGCCTGCGCCGAAGAAGATCGTCAGGGATACTGCCATCGCGGTGTCGATGCGGATCTTCGAGGTGCGTGTGGTGCCGTTGGCGAACAGCACTGCGATGGTGCCGATGATGACTGCGCCGATGATCAACGTGATCATGTTGCGTCCATCGGTGCCGAGCACCACGACAGCGGTCAGGAATGCTAGCAGCGTGCCGGGGAGTGCGGCGTGGGAGATGACGTCGCTGATGAGGGATTGCTTGCGCAGGTACGCGAAGCTGCCGAGCGCCCCTGCAACCAGGCCGATCGTCATCGTCCCGAATAACACCATGCGGTAGGTGTGGTTGTCGAAAAACTCGATCGGGCTCATGAGGTGAACTCGAGAAAGGCGTCGTCTTCGGCGGTGACGTCGTAGGCGGTGCGAATATTGTCTTTCGTGAACGATTCTTCTGCAGGTCCGGTGGCGACGATCCGGCGGTTCAGCAGGGTCACGTGGTCGCAATAATCGCGCACTGTGGCGAGGTCGTGATGCACAATGACCACGGTCTTGCCCTGTTCGCGCAGTGAGTGGAGTACGGTGACGATGGCCTGCTGGCTTTTCGCATCAATGCCTTGGAACGGTTCGTCCATGAAGTACAGGTCCGGTGCCTGCACGAGGGTGCGGGCGAGAAAAACACGCTGACGTTGCCCACCGGAAAGCTCGCCGATCTGACGAGATGCGAGGTCGGGGATCCCTGTCTGCTCCAGCGCTTCGACAGCGCGGGCGCGTTCGATTTTTCCGGGGCGGCGGAGCCAGCCGAGGGAGCCGTAGGTGCCCATCGTGACCACGTCGAGAACGGTGGTCGGGAAATCCCAGTCTACGCTTGTGGACTGGGGCATGTATCCGACGCGCTGCCGCACCCGCGCGAGCGGGCTGCCGAAGAACTCACTCGACCCGGTGAGGGGTTTCACGAGCCCGAGCATCGCCTTGATCAGGGTGGATTTCCCGGCCCCGTTCGGCCCCACGATACCCATTACGACCCCCTGCGGGACGCGAAAATCGACGCCGCGCAGCACCGGATCGTCCCGGTACGCGACCGACAGGTTCACCGTCGAGCACGCAAGCTGGATGTTTTGTCTGGGGGACGTGGTGGGTGTGGTGGATGTTGTCGTAGTGTCGGTCACTGTGCCTCCTGTCCGAGGGCGTCTGAAACAGCGTGTGCGTTATGGAGGAAGACGCCGAGGTAGGTGTCGACTCCGGGATCTGCACCGAGGGAGTCTGCATAGAGTTCCTCGTCGGAGATCTCGACCTCCCAGCCGAGCGCTCGAATTGCTTCTTGCAGGCTCGTGATGGCTTGCGGGTTGGCCTGGTTGTCTTGGAAGATCACCGGCACCTTGTTGTCGGCAATCATCTTCGCCAGCTCTGATAGTTCTCCCGCACTCAAAGCTGCCTCGGTGGAGACGAAGTCGGTCGCATGCACGGTGAGGTCATAGGTGTCACCGAAGTAGTTGAACGCGTCGTGGCCGGTGATCAAGATCCGAGGCTCCGGCACGCTCGCGAGAAGTGCTTCGACTTCGCTGGCAGCCTCAGCGATCTGCCCCTGATACGCCGTCGCGTTCGCCTGGTATTCCGCGGCGTTGTCGGGATCGATCTCGCCGAGCTTGTCAGCCACATAGCCGACGACAAGTGACCACGCTTCGGGGCTGTTCCACACATGCGGGTCGTGCAGCGGGTTACCCGCATCGTCGGTCTCCGGCCACTCGAGCAGCAGATCCTCCGGGAGTTCATCGCCTACTGCGAGCTGACGATCCCCGCGACTCTCCAACAGGTCGATCATCTGTGCTTCCAGATACAGTCCATTCCACAGAACCACATCGACGCTCTGAATCTTCTCGATGTCCCGGGTCGACGGCTGGTATGTGTGTGGGTCTCCGCCGGGCCCGACCATCGTGGTGACGACAGCGTCGGGGGCAATATTCACGACCGCATCCGCGAGATACCCGGTAGTCGCATACACCGTGAGCGGCTCGTCACTACTGCTCTCTTGCGGGGTGGCGGAGCAACCTGTGATCAGGAGCGCGGCTGCCGCCACGACTCCCAGGCCGGCAATCAGTCGTGATTGAGTGCGCATTGAACATCTTTCTCTTTATTCAGAAAACTTATTTGTTTGGAGTGTCGTAGTTATGAAGCATAGCAATCGATTTAAATGTTCAAGCATCCGCGAACTTTGTTCTTTAGGTGACTGAACTCACCGCTATTCGAATTGAGTGGTGATGCGTTTGTGCTCGTCACGAATAGGTTCGGGGAGGTTCGGGAATTGGGCGAGATGCTCGCTACGGTGGTGCATCTCAGCACCCCATCGCGCATGGTCGATACGGAGCAGCCGGTCAAGGTCGCCCACTCGGAGATTGAGCCCGTCGAGGTTGAGTTCGTCAGGTGTGGGGACGATACCGACGGGGGTGTGCTGCCCGTTCGCGCGTCCGTGGTGGTGGTCGATAAGCCAAAGGAGGGCACGGAGGTTCTCTCGGTACCCGGGCCAGAGGTAGCGGCCATCATCTGGGTCTCGCTGGAACCAATTGACGTGAGCGAAGATCGGTGGGTGGGCAAGTCTGCCGAGGATGGAGAGCCAGTGCTGGGCGTAGTCCCCTTCCGGGTAGGAGAGGAAGGGTCGCATGGACATCGGGTCATAGCGCAGTTGCCCGTCGAGGCCCTCGGCTGCGAAGGTGGCCTCAGCACCCAAGGTGAGGCCGTCGTAGACACCCTCCGCGAGATCGGTGATCGCGCGGATTAAAGGTTCACGGTCACTCGTGCGTCCACCGAAGATGATCGCGTCAATTGGTACTCCGGCGGGATGGTCAGCGGCAGGAGCGAGCGTGGGGATGTTGACGAGTGCGGTCGCGAATCTACTGTTCGGGTGCGCCCAGGGGTCATTCCTCGTGCGCTCGTCGCGGTCGGTGATAAGGTGACCGGTCCAGTCGCGCCATCCTTCGATCTGCGTTGGCGGCTCTGGGGTTTTGCCTTCCCACCACACCTCCCCGGTGAGGTCGTGGCGGGCAACGTTCGTGAAAATCGCGCCGCTTCCGGGGCCCATGGCGTCGATAGCTGAAGGGTTCGTGGTTTCGTTGGTGTCTTTCGCGACACCAAAGATCCCGTTTTCGGGGTTCATACCGTAGAGCCGACCGTCGTCTCCCGCCCAGAGCCAGGCGATATCGTCGCCGTAGAACTCCACCCGGTACCGGTCCCCGAGAGTGTGAGGCGGCAGGGTCATCGCGAGGTTCGTCTTGCCTGAGGCGCTGGGGAACCCGCCGCACACGTGATAGGTGCGGCCGGTGTGGGTGTCGACGATGCCGAGCAGCAGAAATTGCTCGGCAAGGAATCGTCCGGAGACCCAACCGTCGTAGGAGGCAAGACGCAGAGCATGGGCGATTTTCCCGAGGAGCGCGTTGCCACCGTATGCGGAGCCGTAGTGCAGGATGGTGCGCTGGTCTGCGATTGTGGCGAAGAGGCGCTGATCTTCGGGGGTGCCCTGGTTTAAGGTGTCGAGGTCACCGGTGACATGCACGCCACGAACGAAGAAGTCGGGATCGTCAAGGTCGTCGAATAGGTGGAGGCCGACGCGAGCCATACGGATCATGTGCAGCACGACGGTGCGGTCGTCGGTGAGCTGCACGCCTGCAGCAAACGGGGCGAGGGGCGTCCCGGGTACGGCCATGAGGTAGGGCACCACATACATGGTCTTACCTGCGGAGGCTGCACGCATTCGCCCTCGTAATGTCGCGGTGACCTCGTCGGCCGGATGCCAGTTGTTGTAGACGCCACGATCCGACGGGTTGCTGGTCGCGACGACAGTGCGTGCTTCCGACCGGGCCGTGTCGTTCACATGCGACCTGGCATAGTAGCGCCCCTCACCAGCCCGGAGCAGCTCACCGGCATCCAGCGCCTCTTGGATGAGCCGAGCATCATCGGCCGCGCTGACAACTTCCACTCGCGTGGGAGTGGTGATCGCTGCCCATTCCTGCACGAACTCGCGGATCGACTGCGTGGTGATGTCTGCAGCGTTCAAGGTGTGGTCGATGCTCGTGTTCATTCGAGGGGTTCTCCTGTCCCGGATCCCTGCGTGAGGGTGTGTATGTGATGGATGCGGATCAGGACTCCTGCGACGGGCCGCTTAAGCCCTTGCTCGGTTGCAAAGTCAACGGCGGCATCGAACACCGCTCCCTGCTCGTGCACCTCCGGAGAGCCGGAGAAGCGGTAGCCCACTCGGGTGTCTTGGTCGATCGCCGTCACGACCGCCGTGGAGCCCGAGCGAATGTTCGCCATATGTGCACCCTTGGCGTGTTCGCTGTAGACCAGCGTGTGGTCGTTCCACGCAGGCATCGACCACTTTGGCCCCACCTCCGGCACCCCTGTCCTCGTGACGGTGGTGAGGATCGGGGTCTGGGTGGCGAGCATGTCACGCATCGGCTCGACGAGCCTCGCTCTCCCGTGAAGTCTCGTCACGAGCCCTTCTTGAGCTGGTCGCTCCTGGGGTTTACGAGGGGCTGATGGCGGTGGGGGCCCGGCTCGATAGGAGACGTCCATGAAGTGGTCGAGCTTGGCGGTCTCTTCGCCGCGAAGGAAGACCGTGAGCATCCGCAGCAGGCTGTGCACCACGCGGGTCGGGTCGGCTGAGGTCTCCAGCAATTGCATCCCGGCCCGGTGATCGCCGGTTCGTGCCTGCTGAAACAGTGCGATCGCCTCCAACCAGCTTCCTTCGTTTGAGTTTTCCACCGTCACTCTGATCCTCCGCTCGCAGTACGTCTGCGCAACTAATATTCTATGTTCGACATGCCGTAGTTACAAATGTGGGCGTGTCGTACATAAACGAACTACAGTGATGTTATTACTAGACACGCCCCCTCCGCTGAGGGTCAAGCACAACATGTAGTGGTTGCTGACGCGACACGTGGCAGCCGGACAGGAGAGGAGAACCCCGATGTCGACCGCGCTTCGCTCACGGCAGGCCGTACCCCTGACGCGGGAACTGACATTCACAGAGTCTCCGGATCTGGTGTTCTTCTCCAGCGTGTCCGAGAACACCAGACGCTTCGTGGAGCGGCTCGACCGGCCCGCAGCGCGCATCCCCTTGCGCCCCCGCAGCGAGGGGATGATTCGGGTAGCTCGTCCGTTCGTGCTGGTCGTTCCTACGTATGGTGGCGGCGCGCACGCTGGGGCGGTGCCGAAGCAGGTGATCTCGTTTCTGAACGACCCGGTCAACCGGTCACTCATCCGGGGCGTGATCACGGCGGGGAACACGAACTTCGGTGAGGACTACTGCCTCGCAGGCCCCATCATCTCCGCCAAATGCCACGTCCCCGAGCTGTACCGCTTCGAACTGCTGGGTACCCAGCGCGATATCCACAACGTCACCCACGGCCTGACCCGTTTTTGGGCACAGGCCTCCAATGAGAGGAACCCCGCATGATCACCATGACTCAAGAAACTCCGCCACGTACCGGGATCGGCGTCCGTAAGGACTACCACGCCCTCAACGCACAGCTGAACCTGTTCGCCCCAGACGGGTCGATCCAGTTCGACAAAGACCAGGAAGCTGCGGACGAGTATTTCCGGCAGCACGTCGTTCCAAACACGAAAACCTTCCCATCAGTGCACGATCGCCTGACTTGGCTGGTCGAACACGACTACTACGAACCGGAGTTCCTTGCCGCCTACACGCCAGAGTTCATCAGTGGGCTGCACGAGCACGCGCACGGCGTACGCCACCGATTCCACACATTCCTGGGAGCGTTCAAGTTCTTCACGTCCTATGCGCTGAAAACTTTCGACGGCACCACCTACCTGGAAGGCTTCGAGGATCGCGTCGTCGCCACCGCACTCTACCTCGGGCAAGGAGACACGAAACTCGCGACCAGCCTCGTCGATGAGATGCTCACGGGCCGCTTCCAACCAGCGACGCCAACGTTTTTAAACGCCGGCAAAGCGCAGCGCGGTGAACTCGTCTCCTGCTTCCTGCTGCGTCTGGAAGACAACCTGGAATCCATCGGCCGCAGCGTGAACTCCGCCCTGCAACTGTCCAAACGCGGCGGCGGGGTCGCCCTGCTGCTGACGAACCTGCGCGAGACCGGGGCACCGATCAAGAAGATCGAGAATCAAGCCTCCGGCGTCGTCCCGGTGATGAAGATCCTCGAAGACAGCTTCAGCTACGCCAACCAACTCGGTGCCCGCCAGGGCGCGGGAGCGGTATACCTCCACGCGCACCACCCTGACATCATGGGGTTCCTCGACACCAAACGGGAAAACGCAGACGAGAAGATCCGCATCAAGACCCTCTCCCTCGGTGTCGTCATTCCCGATGTGACCTTCCAGCTCGCGAAGGAAAACCGGGACATGCACCTGTTCAGCCCCTACGACGTGGAACGCGAATACGGCACACCGCTGTCAGATTTGTCTGTCAATGAGCACTACGACGACCTGGTCGGGAACCCGAGGATCCGGAAGACCACGATTAGTGCGCGCGAGTTCTTCAAAACCCTCGCCGAACTGCAATTCGAATCCGGGTACCCCTACGTACTCTTCGAAGACACCGTTAACGCCGCGAACCCGGTCGACGGGTGGATCAACATGTCGAACCTCTGCAGCGAGATCCTCCAGGTGAACACCCCCTCCCGCTACGACGCCGCCATCGGATACGAGAACGTGGGCCGGGACATCTCTTGCAACCTCGGCTCGCTCAACATCGCACAGGCCTTCGCCTCGCCTGATTTCGGACAGACCGTGGAGACGGCGGTGCGGGCACTCACGAGCGTGTCGGAACAGACCGACGTCGACGCGGTGCCATCAGTAGCTGCCGGAAACGCTGCATCGCACGCGATCGGGCTCGGACAAATGAACCTCCACGGCTTTCTTGCCTCCCAGCGCATCCGGTACGGCAGCGAGGAGGGCATCGACTTCACCGACCTGTACTTCCTCACCGTCACCTACCACGCCCTGCGCGCCTCGAACAGGATCGCGATCGAGCGCGGCGAGACCTTCGCAGGCTTCGACACCTCGGCGTATGCCGACGGCTCCTACTTCGACAAGTACACCGACCGTGATTGGCAGCCCGCCACCCAGCGGGTCCGCGACCTCTTCACCGAGGCCGACGTCGCAATCCCGAGCCGTGCTGACTGGCAGGAACTGCGGGAGTCGGTCATGGCGCACGGGATCTACAACGCCTATTTGCAAGCTGTCCCACCGACCGGCTCAATCTCATATGTGAACAACTCGACCGCCTCGATCCATCCGATCGCAGCGAAGATTGAGATCCGCAAAGAAGGCAAACTCGGGCGTGTCTACTACCCGGCCCCGCACATGACCAACGAGAATCTGGAGTTCTTCGAAGACGCCTACGAGATCGGCTACGAAAAGATCATCGACACCTACGCCGCCGCGACCCGCCACGTGGACCAAGGGTTGAGCTTGACGTTGTTCTTCCGCGATACCGCCACCACCCGCGACATCAACAAGGCCCAGATCTATGCCTGGCGGGCCGGGATCAAGACGCTCTACTACATCCGGCTGCGCCAGCCAGCTCTCGAAGGCACCGAGATCGAGAACTGTGTCTCCTGCGCCCTCTAATCACCTTACCCACCCCGATTTGTATCAAGGAATCCCTATGACTCTCCTCGACCTCACTCGTCCGATCACCGAGATCTCAGTCACCCCGCCCGGGTTCCGGCACGACCCCGCCGCTCGCCTGCGACCCATCAACTGGAACCGCATCAGTGACGACAAAGACCTGGAAGTGTGGAACCGGCTCACCGCGAACTTCTGGCTCCCCGAGAAAGTGCCGCTCTCGAACGACCTGCCTGCCTGGCAGACCCTCACCCCCGAAGAGCGCACCCTCACAATGCGCGTATTTACCGGGCTCACCATGCTCGACACCGTGCAGGCCACCGTCGGCGAGATCTGCCAGATCCAAGACGCCCGCACCGAGCACGAAGAAGCCGTCTACACGAACATCGCATTCATGCAGGCCGTGCACGCACGCTCCTACTCCAGCGTGTTCTCCACCCTCACCAGCACCCCAGAAATTGACGACGCCTACCGATGGGCCGTCGGCAACGACCTCCTCCAAGAACGATCCAAACAAGTCCTGGTGCACTACTACGGTGATGATCCGCTCAAACGAAAAGTAGCCTCCACCCTGCTGTCGTCCCTGCTGCTCTACGCCGGGTTCTACCTGCCGTTACACTTCTCTGTCCACGCGACCCTCACCAACACCGCAGATATGATCCGGCTGATCCTCCGCGACAAAGCCGTGCACGGCTACTACTCCGGATACAAGTACCAACGCGGCCTCGAAACCCACTCGGCAGCCGAACAGGAACACATGTGCGAGTTCACCTACGCGCTGTTGGAAGAACTCTACGAACTGGAACTCGAATACTCGGGTGACCTCTATGAACCGCTCGGACTCATGGACGACGTGTCGGTGTTCGTGCGCTACAACGCGAACAAGGCGCTCATGAACCTCGGCTACCCCGCCCGCTTCACCCCCGAAGAGACCGAGGTCAACCCCGAGATCCTTGCTGCCCTCTCACCCGGCTCAGCCGAAAACCACGACTTCTTCTCCGGCTCGGGTTCCTCTTACATCATCGGGAAAGCCGAAGACACCAGCGACGACGACTGGGACTTCTGATACACAAAATCACCCACCCTGCACTCACACATTCACTGAAAGACGTAGCGTGACCCGAAACATTTCCATCCTTGTCGGCAGTCTTCGCCGGAGCTCCTACACCCGCAAGATCGCCCACAACCTCATCGACTATTTTCCTAGAAACTACGAAGCAGGAATCGTTGAGATTCGTGACCTTCCGCTCTATAACTTCGACTACGACGATCCCGACGTGACTGACATGCTTGTCCCGCCGGAATACTCAGAATTTCGGGCAACAATCAAAGCGTCTCACGGCATCTTGTTCGTCACCCCGGAGAACAACCGCACCATCCCTGCGTGCCTGAAAAACGCGATCGACATCGGTTCCAAACCCAACAGCGACGTCGCCTGGAAGAGTCTCCCGGCCGGGATCGTCAGCCACTCTGTGGGCCGCATGGGCGGGTACAGTTCGCAGAAAAACGTCCGGCTAGCGCTATCTTACTTCGACATGCCCACACCCGGGCAGCCCGAAGTGTTCCTCTCCCAATCGCCCACGCTGCTCGACGATGATGACCGAATCACCCAGGAATCCACAGTGCGGTTCCTCAGGGACTACGTCAGCCGCTTTACCCAGCTCGTCGAGAGTCGCGGATAGGCGTGAGAACACATGTCGGACGCTATCGAAAGGAGAACACGAACCGATAATGCGGAGGGTGTGCCGTCTCCGGTCATGGTGCAACGAGTGGTCCATTCGTCCGCGACAGCCCGCACCACCTCTGACCGGATGAAAGTGCTGGTCATCAACTCGGGCACCACCACGATTCTGCATCAGACCGGTGAACTCAATCTCGGTGAAGGTCAAGTTGTGCTGTTGCCTCCCGGGCACTGGTATGCGGGAGTTCCGGCCGGTCAGGTCGTGACCACGACGGCATGCGTCGATACCGAATTCCTCCACGAGCAGGTGCGCTGGATCCCCAAATCCAGCGCACCTGCTCTCTTGCTGTCTTCGAAGGCGGGCCAGTCTGATCCCATCCTCATCGATCTGCCTTCCCAAGCCCTATCCCACCTAAACGCTTCCTTTCGCCTTCTGCTCGACAGTCACCAGAATGAAGCCCCCGCACTGCATCAGCTCAGCCGGATCGCGGAACTCTTCGACATTCTCACGCGCCCCACCACCGAGCACGACCCCGGTAACACCGCAGTCCGCCAGGCAGTGTCGCGTCTTCTCGAGCAACTCGACTACCCGTGGAGCATCGATGTCCTGGCTGCGTCGGTTTCGATATCCCGGTTCCAACTGTCTCGACTGTTCCGGCAACACCTGCAGAGGAGTCCGGCGGAGTTTTTACGAACAGAGCGTGCGAAACGTATGGCGGAGCTTCTAGTGTCGGACCCTCGCCCCATCGATGCCATTGCGCGGCAGGTTGGCTGGTATGACTCAAGCCATGCTTCTCGGGTATTCCGACACATCCACGGGTTTTCGCCGCAGCTCTACCGGCGCACTCACGGCGCACCGCAGGGACATTGAGGCTCCCGAGAAATGTGGGTGCCTCAGCGAATGTCGAAAAACGCAAAGCACCTTCCTACCTGAGGGATAGTCGATCGCGCCAGGCCGCTCGACGAACCCGTGAAGGAAGGAATCACCACGATCGGTACCGAATCACCAGAGAAACACACCCCGCCCACTAGCACTGCTGACAATGCCGCGACACACCCAAGGTGGCCGACCTCTCACTTCCTCGGGGTGATCATTTGGTCTGACGACACCGAGGAAGACCCCACGGTGATCGCCGACCGCAACCCCGTGACACTGGCACGCACCATGGCGACAACGATCCACGACATGATCGACGACTCGCCCGCTTATGCGGGCGCACCCGAATTTCTAGAGTCGAATCCGCCGCCACAGGATTGGGTACTGCCAGAGGATGTCGATGCCTGGCTAGAGGCACTACGGGAATCGACCCCGTACCCGGCTTACTCGTTCCATCGGATATCAACTACTGGTGGGGTCGACGGCACCAACCGCACCGTCGTGAACCGCTACCTGGATAGTGCACTCCAGGAGCGCGAACATTCGCTGAATTCAGAGGCAGTTGACGCTCCGCGTCACGAGCCAGCCGGGCAGGCACATCATCTCTGACTCACCTGTTGTGCCGCAGCCCTCATCGGCCGAAGGACCTCAGGGGGTGAGGAGGTGATGTTTTGACGCATGTTCTAAACGCATTCGCGCATCTTCACCATCCCCGCTGGACAGCCTCGCCGGAGTGGCTTATCCCGGAAGTGCAGCCTGCAATTTTGCCGTACCTGATCTGCACCTGACGCGCAGATGCATGGCTAAAACACAAAGGAGAACCCGTCATGTCCGATTCCAGTATCACGCCGCCGCTCGGGTATGTGCCCGATCCGTTGCAACCGCACCGGGTGGTGATCGAATTCGACGTGCTCGCCCGCAGCCAGGCCGAGGCTGACTACATTGTCGGCGAGGTGCTCGTTGAGGAACTCGCGGGTGAACCTGGTGACATTCGCACCGACGGGTCTCGAGTATTCGGGGAAGAGTTTGGAGACGATGTGGCGAGCATCACGTCCTGGATTCCTGTCACCGGCACCCCGGAAGTACCGCCGCGCCAGGTGATGATTCCGTCACGCGGCTGGGAACCATTCGAAGAGAGTGGAATCCCCGAGATCGTCGCAGAGATGTTCCCACCCGAACCCCGCACCGAAAGTTTCCGCCTCCCAGACGGGTCACCTGATACTGATCGGTTCGATGACGCGCATGAGCAGTGGCGTGACGAATGCCTCTCGCTAGCAATCCAAGCGTCCCGACTGCCGGACACGCTCACGAAACTCGAGCGGGCTGAGCGGGTGCGTGACGGCCTGATCGACCTCGTGGAACGCGAACAATTGCCGGTAGAGCCGGTGAAAGAAGATTACCTCGTCACGATCGCGCCTGCCTACGAGGGCGAATTCGAAGACATGAGGTTTGCGTGGGATCATGGGGCGTGGCACACGGAGTTAACCGCTCTCGCGAAACGCCGTGAACACGCCCTGCACGGGTTACTTGCTGAGGGTGGGCCTCGGACGATGATTCTGCCCGAAGGGTTTCACCGTGAATGGCTGCCCGCTGACCTGATCGCGATCCAGACGCTCCGAACGCTCGTCGAACGCGAGAAGACCGGGCAGGGTGTATCGCTACTGGATCGTAGGCAGCGGGAGCAGTTGGAAGCGGTGCTGTTCGCCGCCGACCCTGACGTGCGCATCATCGACCCCGCGGACCCAGACCGGGGTGAACTGTATGCGGGGCGTGCGTCGGAAGCACACGACTGGGTACCGCCCGGGGTGTATGACGCGGTTGGCCTCGAAGGAACCGGTGAGTTCCGAGTTGTCGTCGGACGTATGCCGGTCGGTGACGGAATGACGGCGTCGGCCGCGTTCTCCCCGGTCGAGCATGACAGCGCAGTGTTGAATGAAATCGCCCGCATCTTGGAGCACAACACCGAGCACCATGCGCCTGACGAAGTGCTCAGGCAGGTGAACGCGCAGGTTCTCACGACGGGGCGGATCAGTGCCGCACCCGAACATTCGAGTGGCGTGTCGCCCGAGCCACCGATGACGCGGCTGGAGCAAGGGGTACTGCTCAGCGAGTTCCTCGCCGATCGAGAACAGCACCTCGACCCCGATCCAGAAGATCCAGAACGCCCCTCACCCGACACCGGAATAGGCCGGGACCTCTAGCAGAACTGTGGTTGCTGGCGGTGGAGGTGGGGTCCGGAGTGTTTGACGATTTGGCGCATGTTCTATACAAAACGGCGCATCTTCACCGAAAACGCTCGCCACACGGCGCGGGCTCGGGTAGTGCTTGAAACAGACATAGGGAAAGCTCGCCAGCGGACTCTGCATCACCGGTGACCCCGACAGCACTCGTGCTGCCGCACCTACAGGATGACCCCGCGCACGAGTACTTCATCAGCGCGGATGTTTCCAGGGGGTGCCACGTGACCATGATCGACTCCACCAGCTGGATCCTGCCCACACCCCTCCCCGCCGAGTTGCCGGCCGCAGCTGCCGCATATGCTACAGCCGGGGTCGCAGTTTTTCCCTGCATCCCGGGCGGCAAACGTCCACTCACCGCGCATGGCTTCCAAGACGCAACCACCGACACCGCGCAGGTCGATCGTTGGTGGCGGAGGTTCCCGTTCGCGAACATTGGTATCCCCACCGGGCAGCACGTGGAGGTGCTCGATATCGATGTGCATGCTACCGGCACCGGTTACCCGACACTACGTACCCTGCAGCAACAGGGCCTGATCAGCGGCTGGGGGCAAGCGGTGCGCTCACCTTCAGACGGACTGCACCTGTATTACCCGACACACCCGGAGCACGACCAAGCCTCGTGGTCGCGGGGGCGCGCTCACGTGGATTTTCGAGGCCTCGGCGGCTACATCATCGCCCCACCTTCGACCCTGCACATCGAGCATGGTGACCGCCGTTACGAAGTGATCGCCCGCGGCAAGAATCTGCGCCCGATCGATGCCGACCAGATCCGAGAGTTGCTCATTCCGTGGCCTGAACCAACTGTTCAGTTTCTTGCCGCAGTGCATACGCGGGAGGCATCGGCGGAGCGGATTGCCGGGTGGGTGTCCACACTTGGTGAAGGGAACCGGAACGCGGGCCTGTTTTGGGCGGCATGCCGCCTCGCGGAGGCCGGTCACCCCGAACACGACACCCTCGGGTTGCTTGCACCCGCAGCTACATCTGCTGACCTTGCAGCGCGGGAGATCCTCACGACGATCCGTCCTGCTCACCGCAGCATCCAGCTCACCGACGACCCCGGCGATTCTGTCGCTGGGTGGGGAGTGAAAGATCCGGTCACCCGATGACCACAACGATTTCCACGACATACGACCGCGAAGCGAGAGGGCAGGTGCCCGCGCTTGAGGGTGCTGTTGCGGGAGTGTCACGGTTCGTGGTCGTGCTCGCGGTCATCGGAACCAACCTGCTCGCCCTCGGCGCATTCTGGCTGTCGTTTACGACCCTGCGGGATCTTGCGGTGCTCTCCGGGAGCCCCGCGGAGCAGGCCTGGATTTGGCCGCTGATCGTGGACGGTGTAATTCTCGAAGCCACCATCAGCGTCGTCGCACTTCGCAATTCCGCGCGAGCTGCACGTCGGTTCGCGTGGCTGCTCCTCACCGCAGGCGCCGGCGTGTCGGTTGCCGCGAACATCACCCACGCGGTGGTCGCCGCCGACACCCGCGTGCCTGCGCTGGTCGCCGCGCTGGTCGCGTCAGTGCCGCCGTTGGTGCTGCTGGCGATGACGCATCTCACCGTCGAACTCACCCATAACAGCACCCCGACCACGACCGCATCCGACCCGACACCGCAGGTCGTACCTGACACGACTGACCGTCATTCTGAAGAGCCTCGGCTCGCAGCAACCTCTGTGACCGCTGTGCAGCGGGCGCACCCGCCGGTCACGAGGGATCCTGCCCGGTCACTGTCACCGGCAGCTAGTGCTGGCAGGGTTCCTGCGTCGCGGGAAGATCCGCGGGCACAAGCATTGACGATGAGCAAGAAGGGGATCTCGAATCGGCAGATCGCCACCGAACTGGGCGTACATCCAACAACGGTAGGCCGCTGGCTGAACGCACCTGACCGTCAACAGGACGGAGACCCCCATGACTGATCCCACCCATACCAGCAGTCCTGACCGCACACCGCGCCGTGCCGAGACCGACGTGAACGCGGAGGCCACTGCAGCACTCACCGATGAATGGCGAGAGAGCGAGTTCGCAACCCACGGCGACCCGACAATTGCACGAGACCACCTCGATCCGCGATCGAAGCGTCCGGGCGTGCAGTGGGTGCGACCCACTGACGTTGCAGCGCGTGCCGGTGGGGCGATCGTCGACCGCGGTACAGAGCTGAATGTGCAACTGCGCGACGCAGTCCTCGCCGGGGTACGTGACGGACGCGCCCTCATCCAGGAGCGTCTTGCCCGACGGCAGCGTGAACTTGAGCCAGTAACCTCCCCGACGGCCGCCGTGCAGCGGTCTCTAGGGAGAGCGGGGGTGAGCCGATGAGCGCTGCCTGTTCCGGCACCATCCAGGTGTCGCACGACCCCCGCATCCGCTAACCCGCTTCGTGCCCCGGCGCTACCTGCGCGACAACGCACAAGTCCCGGGACCTGCCGAACATGTCGGGCAGGCCTGCTGGCTCCGTCATGCCCGCCGCTTCTGCTCGCTACGCGACACGCGCACGGTTCCGGCCTGAAGGGCCGCCCTTTGGGGACCGTTCAGGGTTTCGCGGGATGGGTGTCGTACCTACCCAGTATCGACAGAAGTTTTTGCGCTTGAGGGAGTCGCTATGAACCACCACCCGTCCCAGAACAGCCATCAGCCGGTCCCGGATTTCACCACCGGTGAAGGGCTGCGCGCGTTACTGATCGAGTTGAACGAACATGATGCGTGGGCGTCGAGCCCGGTCGCGGCGGAACTGATGATCTACGCCACACAGAAGTACACGCCGATCGCGAAAGCATGGCGTCGAGATCCCGCCGATGCCGCCTATGAGGCGTTCGTGGCGATGCGCCAGCGCACCACCTTGCGCGCTAATGACCCGTGGGCGGTGATCACCCGCGCCGTTGCGCTCGGCATCGCCGCCGAGGTGCACGCAGACCGCAACATGACCTCTCAAGACAAAGCACGCCGACCCTCGAAACGTCCCGGTGAAGAACCGATGCGGGCCGGGCACCACGAAGAGTTCTTCTACGACGTACACCCGCATGCTCATTCGTTGTATACCAGGCGGGATGTGGGCGAGGATCATTCGGTCGATCGGGTGATCCGCGCCACGAGCGTGTTCCTCGTCCTCACCGACTGGCCTGCCCGCCCCGTCGAGCAAGCAGTGGATTACATCGCTCACCGCATCACCGGATTATCGTCGGCGCACTCAGCGTTAGAGATCGTGTCGAAGGAGCGGCATATCGCGGTACGGCTCGGCTTCACTCCAGAAGCGTGGGCGGGCCTGGTGCGTCTGGTGGTCGGTACGCAGTCCAAGCGTCGAAAGCACGGCACCTTCGGCTTGTTCGCTCGTGTCCTCCTCGGCGATGAGATTGCTGACTTGCTGCGAGACGAGGTTCTGGTGGAATCGTCCCGCCGGATGGCTGCCGTACCTGACCTGGGAGAGGAGCAAGGGGGTGTGTCATGAGTCGCGGACATCTGGTGCTGGAGCATGCGATCGATGAGATCACCGAGGGCCATTCCTACCGTCGTGACCTCGGAGATCTTGAGGAACTGGCGGAGTCTATTCGCCGATTTGGACTGCTGTCACCGATCGTGATCACCAGCGGAAACGTGCTGATCTCTGGGAACAGACGTCTGGCAGTGATGCGAGACCTTGGACACCGTACCGTCCCGGTATGGGTCGTGCCCAGCGTTTCCGACAAGCTATCGACAGTGCTGGCAATTCAGGATGAGAACACGTTGCACAAGATACTCACCCCGATCGAGCAAGCCGAACTTTATGAGGAACTCAAAGCGCTCTACGCCGATGAAGCAGCCCGCCGTGAGGCCACTACCCGGTTTGGCTCAGACACACGTGATCAACGTCTTACACAGCACCCGGATGAGGCGAGTTCCTCGAGCATTGTGGGCGGGGGTGTTGATTCAACACCCCCGCCGCCTGGTCCGGTTACTGGGGGTGGGAAAGCGAGGGTGCAGGCAGCGAAAGCCGTGACGGGTCGGGATTCACACTCGATGCTCGACCAGGTGGTTGAGCTCAAACAGATTGCTGCAAGTGATGCTGAGCATCCTGAGATCCGCCAAGCCGCAGCCGAGGCGCTCCTGGAACTGAATGAGGACGGGAAAGTCAACGGCCGCTATCTACGTGTGAAGCTTCTGCAAGCGATCCACACCCTCAAACAGTGGGCACAAGGTCCGGACGAACCAGACCCTATTCGCGCGGCCGCATCTACGGAGCTTGAGCTCATCACCGCACAAGATCACCCCAAGGATGCGTTGAAAGAAGCGACGCGTGCGCTGGCGCGGCTCCGACAACTCCGCAAAGACATCACAGGTGCTCAGGTCGCGGGGTGGAAGGACGTGGATCCGTTACTGCGAGAAAAGCATGCGATCCGCAAACTCGTCGATCTGCTGCGTCGGGAGCACGGCTGGTGGGACCGCTATAGCCCGGCCGAGTTCGGCAAATACGCCGACGATGAGCAGTGGGACCTCGTCGCCACCTACATCACGTCAGCCTCAAGCTTTCTCGAGCAGGCACGGGTAGCCCGCGATACCGCACAGGGCCAGGGCTCCGAGGTGCCCGAAGTGCGCGTTGACGCAGCGGACGGGTAGCCGAGAAGGCTGGGGGTCTGGGCGGGCAGCGCACCTGATGGGTGACTCTGCCCGCCCTTCTTTCGTGTTTGGAGGCTTCTCATGTCTGTACCCGTTCTGGATGATCAGCAGCGCCGCAAGCGTCGCCTGATCATCGCCCTCACCGTCACCGGCCTTGTCATCGCGATCCTCGCCGGGATCGGTATCTACGGCCTCATCACCGGTCCCGCACCCCACGCCCCTTCCGAGAGCACACTGCCGGGCTCGTCGTCGACAGCACCGCCCACAAGCAAGGAGCCCGGAGAACCGAAACTGCCGAGACTTGCCCAGACGGATGACCCGGAGGTGTACGTTCGTTCGGTCGCTGAGGCGTTGTTCACGTGGGACACGTTCACGCTGCTGAATCCGTCGGATCACCGTGCGGTGTTGGTCGAGGACGCGGACCCCTCTGGCACCGAAACTCCGGGGCTGATCGCTGACCTCGACGGCTACTTCCCGTCCGCGTGGACGTGGCGGGATCTCGCCGAGTACCGCACCCGGCAGTCAATCGAGATCGACCGCATCTTCATCCCCTCCCAGTGGGACGAAGCCGTCACCGCCTCCGGTGGGCAAATCACGAAGGGCACCTACGCCTACACGGTCGAGGGCACCAGGGTGCGTGAGGGCGTCTGGTACGACGATCCGGTCGACAGCGCGCATGCGGTGGCGTTCACCGTGTTCGTGTCTTGTGAGCCGGTGTTTGACCGCTGTCATCTGCTCCGGCTGTCCGAACTCGACAACCCCCTCCGATAGAGCGGGGCGATCGTGAAGAAAGCAGCCATCGCCGCACTCGTGTTTGTTCTCCTCGCGCCGATGCTCGGGCTCCTGGGGATTGGGGTGGTCATGAACCCTGCGGTCACGAATCAGGCGAACTGTGTCGCCTCGGATGTGGTGCTCGGGCCGATCCCGGAGTCGCTCGAAGTGACGATGAAGGACGGGTATACGTTCACGCTGAACAAACAGCAGCTCACCCACGCCGGAACCATCATCACCACCGGCGCAATCATTCCTGGGGTGGGGCGGGATGGGATCCTCATCGCGTTGATGGCGGCACTGACGGAGTCCACGCTCCGGCAACTCGCGAACACCGGCACCTATCCCGAGTCCGGTGACTACCCGAATGACGGCAACGGATCCGATCACGACAGCCTGGGCATGTTCCAGATGCGCCCCCAGGCCGGATGGGGCACCGTCGCCGAGCTCATGGACACCACCTACCAAGCGAAGGCGTTCTTCGGCGGCCCAGACGGGCCGAACTATCCCTCACCGCGGGGGCTGCTGGACATTCCGGGGTGGCAGCAGATGGACAAGGGCGAAGCCGCCCAAGCCGTCGAAGTGTCCGCCTACCCAGACCGGTACCAGAACTATGAGCCCGTGGCGCGCACCATCCTCGACGCTCTCACCGTTCGCGGCAGCGGGAATGGCAGCGGCCCACCTGGGGATGCGGATATCCCTGAGACGAGCCGGTTGGTGTTTCCACTGCCGACCGGCACGTATGTGCGTACCTCGACATTCGGGCCGCGCACCGACCCGATCACAGGCGAGGCAAGTTTCCACTCCGGCACCGACTGGGCTGCCGCCGATGGCACAGCGATCTTCGCTCTCGCGGACGGGGTCGTGACCTATGCGGGCATGGTTGATGGGTATTCGGGCCAGATCACGATCGAGCACACCATCGGCGGGGAGAAAGTCGCAACGAAGTACATCCACATGTGGGCGCACGGCATCCACGTCACCGCAGGTGACCGCGTCATCGCGGGCCAGCACATTGGTGACGTTGGCAGCAGCGGCCATTCAACCGGCCCGCATCTGCACTTCCAAGTCCACCCCGGCGGAGCCGCATCACCCGCGGTCGATGCCGAGCCGTGGCTCGCCAAGCGCGGCGTAGAGGGCATTGAGGCCCCCGCAGGCGGCGGCCCCGGCTGCTCCTCCTGAGCGTGAGCGAGTGGGGCGGGTGGCGCACCTGACCGGTGCCTACCTGCCCCACTCACGTTTGGAGAACCACATGACCACCTCGCTTCTACTGGCTTTGCTTCCGGCCGAGAACGTCTATCCAGATCTGTCCGGGGTGGGAGGTCGCAGCACTCTGATCTCCATCGTCGGCGCGCTGCTCACGATCGTGCTCATTGTCTCCGTGCTGATGCTTGTCGTCTCCGCGGTCATCTGGGCGGTCTCGTCCTCGAATGGCAACCCCGGTGTCGCGGGGAAAGGTAAAGTCGGGGTCTTCGTTGCCCTCGGTGCCGCTGTCCTCGCCGGGGCCGGTGTCGCGTGGATGAACTTCCTCCTGAACCTCGGCGACACCCTCTAACACCGGGTATTCCAGGGCTTGGGGGCGGGTGTTTCGGGGGTCGCACCTGACGGGTGACCCGCACCGTCCCGGTGCGGGAGAACGCCTGTGAAGGAGCCCTCCATGCTTGCTGTCCTCGACACCCTCGCCACCGTCGCCGCAGTCCTGCCCGCGAACATCGACATCTCCCCGAACGACTCCGGCCTCCCCGGTATTAGCGCACTGCGCACCGTCGTCGGCGCAGTGATGACGATCGGGCTGATCCTGTCCGTCCTCGCTCTCATCGTCTCCGCGGTGGTGTGGGGGTTCGGGTCGAACTCTTCCAACCCGCATCTGGCCTCTAGGGGGAAGGTCGGGGTGCTGATCTCTTGCGGCGCGGCGATCATCACCGGCGCGAGCGTGACGCTCATCAACTTCTTCTGGAACGTCGGCCAGACCGTCTCCTAGCCCACCGCCTCTACCCATAGAAGGGAGGGGAACCCAGTGGCTGGAATCTGCGACGTCCCCATCATCAGCAACGTCTGCGACGCCGTCGGTGAAGGGGCCGCCACCCTCGTGGCAGCCCCTTTCGACTGGCTCGCACAAGCCATCGGGCAGGCCGCGTCCTGGATCTTCCAGGGCGTGTGGGCGCTGTTCGACTCCACCACCCTGGTCGATGTCACCGGGGCGGGCTACATCGGCGTGTACAACGTGATCTTCGGGATCGCGATCTTCATCATGCTGATCTTCTTCTGCCTCCAGCTCATCACCGGCCTCATCCGCCGCGACCCCACCGCCCTGTCCCGTGCAGCCCTGGGGCTCGCAAAGAGCGTGCTGGGGTCATTCCTGGTGATCACCCTCACCGCGACCCTGCTGGAGGTCGTCGATCAGCTCTCAATCGGGATCATCCAGGCCACCGGGACAACCTTGGAAGAGATGGGAGAGAAAATCGGGGTTCTCGTCGCCGGGCTCACCGCGATTAACCTCACCGCCCCCGGAGCAGGCGCGATCATCACGATCTTCCTCAGCTTCCTCGCGATCTGTGCGGCAGCGATCGTGTGGTTCTCACTGCTCATCCGGAAAGCACTGATCCTCGTCGCAGTGGTGATGGCTCCCATCGCCTTGTCAGGAGCGTCCTGGGATGCGACCAAGGGGTGGTTTGGGAAGTGGGCCTCGTTCGTGCTCGCGTTGATCTTCTCCAAGCTCGTGATCGTGGTGGTGTTCCTCGTCGCCATCAACCAGGTCAATGCCCCGATAGATCTGGACCTGTCCTCGATCGCGGATCCGATCGCGGGAATCGTGCTGATGTTCATCGCCGCGTTCGCCCCGTACATGGTGTACAAGTTCATCAGCTTCGTCGGCTTCGACATGTACCATGTCATGTCCGCCGAACAAGAATCAAAACAGGCCATGAACCGCCCCATGCCGCTGCCCGGAAAGCCGGAAGGTGCGGGTCCGCAGAAGGTCCTCGACGGCGGCAACAACAGCGGCAGCGGTGGTGGCGGGACTCCTCCGCCCCCATCTGGCAAACCTGCCACGCCTGCTGGAAGTGGCGGATCTGCGGCTGCTGGTGGGAGTGGTGCTGCCGCGGGCTCTGGCGGTGCGGCAGCCGGTTCCGGTGGTGGAGCGGCAGCAGCGGGTGGGGCCGGAGCAGGCGCTGCGGCAGGACCGATCGGGATCGCCGCCGTTGCTGGGGCGAAGATCGCCAAGGGCACTGCCGAAGCCGGTCCCAAACTCGGCGGCGCGATCGGCCGCACGGCAGACAACCATGCCGGAGCCGCGAGCGAAGCACAGACCCCACCACCCCCGCCGGACCGCTCCACACCGCCGCCGAGCACCCCGCCTTCGAGTACGCCGCCGAAGTCACCGCCAGCGAAACCCGCAGGCGGTGAAGCGCCGCCGCCACCGAAGCCTGCCCCGAAGTCCTGATGCAGCCCCGCACCTGAGAGGAGAAGAGGAAGAACGTCCGTCACGCGGGCGGTGACCCACACACGGGTTACCGCCCGCTCCTCGTTGTGTTCGTACCTGACCTGCGCACCCGTCGTCTTCAGGAGGAACCGCATGAGTACCGCATCTACCCAGAATGAGTTCGAACTGTCCCCGGTGAAGTTCTCCCGCCTCACCAAACGCGGCATCATCCTCGGACTCTCCCTCCCGCAAGTGATCGCTCTCTCCGTCGCAGTTGCTGTGTTTATTGCTTCTCTCTACACCGGCGGTCCTGCAGCGCTCTACACCGCACCCATCTGGGGCACCGCAGTAGCGCTCGCATGGGTGCCCGTCAGCGGACGGAAGCTCGGCGAATGGGTGCCCATCACCCTGCACTGGCTCCTCCGCAGCATCCTGAAGCAGAACCGGTACCGTCGCCGGATCGTCAAACCCCGCCCGGCCGGGACACTCGCGCTCCCCGGAGATGCGGCATCGCTGCGCCAGTATGAAGACCCAGAGACCGGGGCGGTCATGGTGCATGACCCACATGCTCAGACGTTGACGGCGCTGTTGGAGGTGACGCACCCGTCGTTCATCCTTCTCGACCCCGGAGAGCAGGAACGCCGCGTCCACGCCTGGGGCAGGGTGCTCTCCACCGCATGCCGATCCACCCGCATCGCACGCCTCCAAGTGCTCGAGCGCACCGTCCCTGACTCAGGGTCGGGGCTTGCGCAGTGGTGGGCCGAGCACGGCAACGACGACGACTCCTGGGTGGCGCGCACCTACCGGGAGCTCATCGACCGGGCAGGCCCCGCCGGGGAACGCCACATCTCCACCATTTCCCTGTCCCTTGATATGCGGGCGGCATCTCGCGCGATCCGCACCGCAGGCGGAAGCCTGAAAGGTGCAGCCGTCGTCTTGAAACAGGAAATGGATACTCTCACGACCGCGCTGCGCACGGCTGACCTGAAACCCTCCGAGTGGTACACCCCTGGCCATCTCGCGATCATGTTGCGCTCCGCCTACGACCCGGCGATCGCCGCGACCCTGGAACGCTCGGGCGAGATCGGGCAGGATCTCGCCGCTGCTGGCCCAGTAGCGGTCGAGGAAACGTGGGATGGGCTTCGCTCCGATAGCGCGCATCACGCGGTCTTGTGGATCAGCGAGTGGCCACGATCCCTCGTCTACCCAGGTTTCCTCGCACCCGTGCTCTTGTCTTCCGGGATCAGGCGAGCGTTCACGCTGCTGTGTGATCCGATCCGCTCCGACCAGGCCGCCCGCGATATCCGCAAGAAGAAAACCGAGTACATCTCAGACGCAGCACAGCGGCAGAAAGTCGGTCAGATCGAAGACGCACAACAGGCCGCCGAGTATCAAGATGTTCTCCAGCAAGAAGCAGACCTCACCAGTGGTCACGGCGTCCTCCGCTACACCGGACTCCTCGCAGTCTCCGCTCCCACTGCAGGCGACCTCGAAGCCGCAGTGTCCGCGATCGAACAAGCCGCGATCCAAGCCTCCTGCGAAACCCGACGACTGGTGGGGCAGCAGGCGCAAGCGTTCGTCGCGGCGGCGCTTCCCCTGTGTCGCGGGTTGTGAGGAGAAGGGCGTACCTAACTGGTGTTATTACATTCCCAGGTCAGGAAGGCCGAGACTCATGGCAACCTCAGAAAACCAGAGAAGGCTGTACTCCACTGTTCTCGTAGAGGACGGCACCGGCCGTAAGCAGCGTAAGGCTCGCGAACATGCCGCCCGGCAAGTCATCGTCCGTGAGCATGCCGAGCAGCGCGCGGCGGAGAAAGCGAAACTCACGACGGAACGTGCCGAGGCCCGTTCAACGAACTACCTCCCCAAGAGCGGCGAGCCAGGGCCCGCAGGATTGCGTTCGTATCGGCGATTCCGGGTGCCCGCGCATCAAGACACGTCAGCTGCTTTGCAGGGCGCGTACCCGTTCCTGGCTGAAGGAGGACTCGGGTCGCAGGGAGTGTTCGTCGGACAAGACATGTACTCCGGCGGATCATTCGTGTACGACCCGTGGGTGCTGTACCAGCGGGGCATCATTACCGCCCCGAACCTCGTCCTCGCGGGAATCGTCGGATCCGGGAAGTCATCGCTGGCGAAGAGCCTGTACACCCGGTCGATCCCGTTCGGACGTCGCGTGTATGTTCCCGGCGATCCAAAAGGGGAACACACCGCGGTCGCTGAAGCTGTCGGTGGGAAGGCGATCGTGCTCGGGCACGGCTTGAGGAACCGTCTGAATCCGCTCGACGAGGGTTACCGTCCCGCGGGGCTCTCAGACAGCGAATGGGCCTCCACGGTCGCATCCAGACGACGAGATCTGATCGGTGCCTTGGCGGAGACCGTGCTGGAACGATCTCTGTCCCCGTTGGAGCACACGGTGATCGATATCGCATTGCAGGCGGTGGTGTCATCGGCGTCGGTGCCGATCCTCCCCATGGTCGTCGACCACATCCTCAACCCCGGCCACGGAGATGATGAGCGGCTCGCGGAAGACGGCCGCATGGTCGGGCATGCGCTGCGTCGTCTCGTATCCGGTGACCTCGCAGGCCTCTTCGATGGGCCGTCGACGGTGACGTTCGACCCCACGCTGCCGATGATCACCCTCGACCTGTCCCGAGTGGTGGAGAACTCGACCCTGATCTCAGTTCTGATGACATGTTCATCGGCGTGGATGGAGTCCGCGCTGCTGGACCCCAATGGTGGGCAGCGGTGGGTGGTGTATGACGAGGCGTGGCGGCTGATGTCCCATCCCGCGCTCTTGAAGCGGATGGATGCGCATTGGCGGCTCGCCCGTCATTACGGGATCGCGAACCTGCTCATCTTCCACAAACTCACCGACCTCGACAACGTCGGCGACCAGGGCTCCGCCATGAGATCCCTCGCCAACAGTCTGCTTGCGAACGCGGAATCGCGGATCATCTACCGACAAGAATCCGACCAGATCGGAACCACCGGCAAGACCCTCGGACTCACCGGCACCGAGCAGAAGCTGCTCCCATCACTTGGTACTGGACAGGGCCTCTGGCGGATCAAGGAATCCAGTTACGTCGTGCAGCACCAACTCCACCCCGAGGAACTGCGAGCGTTCGATACGACCCAGCGGATGACCGGCGCTCCTCGGAGTCATGGAGTGTCGTCGTGATTGAGGACGAGGATGAGGACTTTGCGCAGCAGCAGAGTTCCCCAGAAGTGGTTAGCCCGCCAGGGCGGCTCACTGAAGAGGAGCTGTCGCAGAACATGATGGCGCTACACGACGGGATGGGAGCTCTTGGCCGGAAATACAACAAGCATGTGTTTCTGGCGTTCGAGGACCCGGTGACGTTCGGGGCCGGGCACTATGTCTTCTGCCCGTCGGAGGGGCGCGAGTCCCGGTTCGCAGTCACGGAGCTGTACACCGGCACCGACTGGCGAGACGACGAACGAGTCCCCACTTCCTGGTCGTGGGAATCGGAAGCTTATGTGCCGAGCACGGATGGCTCGTACCCATGGCAGACACTCGCTGAGGGGGAGATCGCCTCTGACGACTACCTGCAGCTGCTGCGAGTCGCCGAGAACTGGGCGGAAATCACGTACCGGCTCGCCGAACGCGCAGAAGCCCTCTCCACTGAGCCCGCGCGTCGGGACGATCTGGGGTGGTCGGGCAGGGTCGCACCTTCCTGGCATGAGCATTCGACGTTCCCGTCCCCGTAAACCTGCCCATCCCAGCACCACCGCAAGCGACACCGGTGTGGTGGTGCCTGCGGTGTTGCCGCAGATCCTCCTCGAAGCCGTCTCCGACGACCTGTTGATCGTGACCGTGAACGGTGACAAGCTCGCCGCCACCCCTGTCGCCCGCAATGATGCCGCTGCGACGGTCACCGAACTCGTCGCCTGTCTCGGATCGCCGACTCGGGTGGAGGTGAGGGAACTGGACGGCAGTACGCACGCCGACATCCTTACCCCGCCGCGGGAACAACCGAGGTCACGATTCGCGCCACCCGAACACGCCAAGGAACCAATGCAGGTTCCGGGCCTGGTGGAGTTCACCGCCGAAGGTTTCGTCCCCGGCGAAGATGTCGCTGTCGCGATCGTCCTGCGACACGCCTCCGCCGACCACACCGGTACGGCCCGCGCTCTCATCGATCGGAACGAAACCGCTCCGGTTCAAGGTGAGGTCGTCTTGTTGGGGCGGATCTCGGGCACGACCTCGGTGCAGCCGATCAACTAATGCTGCGCTACTCGTACCTGTTCTCCTGACCCCACCGCACCCATCTCTGGGGTCAGGAAGGTGCTTTCTTGTGTCTGGTCCTACACAGGCGAAACCCGCCAACGATCTGTTCATCAACCTCGCCCTCGGTCTGCTCGTCGCGGCTGCCGCGTTCACGGGGCTTCTGCGGGTTGCGGGGTCCGTCGTTGCGTTCCTGACGGACCTGCCGGAGCCTGCGGGTGGGTTCACTAGCGGGCTCGCCGTCCTCGCGCACCCCGCGGATCCGGGAACGGCGCTCGGAACTGAGGGGCTGAACCCGGTTCTCTATTGGATTGTCGTGTTCGTGTTCCTCGCCGTACTGGGTGCGGCGGGGTTCTTCGTTGCTCGGGCGATCTACCGTTCCCGGTCGAAGACTGATCCGCACCGGCTCGCAGGGACCGCGACCGCGACCGAGGTCACACGTGTGGCTTCGGCGAGGGCCCTGGTGAAGACGGCCGCGACGCTCCGCCCGTCGTTGACGGAGAGGCCTCGACCTGAGGAGGTCGGGTATCTGCTGGGGACGGCGAAGGGCGGGCAGGTGTGGGCGACGGTCGAGGACTCGATCCTCCTGATCGGTCCGCCACGTTCCGGGAAGGGTCTGCATGTGGTGATCAACGCGATCCTCGATGCTCCCGGAGCGGTCATCACCACCAGCACGCGTCCCGACAACCTCACCGCGACGCTGAAGGCCAGGGAACGCAAGGGGCCTGTCGCGGTCTTTGATCCGCAGCAGCTCGCGCCGGGTTTGCCTGCGGGGATGCGGTGGTCGCCGGTGCGGGGCTGTCAGGACCCGCTCACCGCGATGATCCGAGCGAAAGGCCTCGCCACCGCCACCGGATTCGGTGGCGTGCAAGACGCGGGCTTCTGGGAAGGGAAAACCACCGCCGCGATCCAAGGTCTCCTCCACGCGGCTGCCCTTGACGGGCGGGATGCGAAGACCCTCTACCAGTGGGCATTGAACCCGACCCTTGCGGCCGATGCTGTGCGTATCTTGTCGTCGCGTCCAGGGGCTGCGGAGGGGTGGGCCGACAGCTTGGACGCGATGGTGCAGGCAGATCCCCGCACCCGTGACTCGATCTGGCAAGGCGTGTCCCTCGCCTTTGCTGCTCTCGCCGACCCGCGCGTCCTCGACGCGGTCAGCCCTGCACCGGGTGAGGAGTTCGATCCCGAAGCATTCCTTCTCGGGAATGGGACCCTCTACCTACTCGCTACCGGTGCCGGGGCGGGGGCGTCGTCTGCGCTGGTCGCAGCGTTCATCGAAGACCTGGTGGAGACGGCACGCAAGATCGCCGCCCGTTCGCCCGGTGCACGGATGGACCCTCCTTTGCTGCTGGCTTTGGATGAGATCGGGAACCTTGCCCCGCTCCCATCACTGCCAACGCTGATGGCAGAAGGCGGCGGCACTGGCATCACCCCGCTACCCGTGTTGCAGTCACTTGCGCAGGCGCGGGAGAAGTGGGGCGAGAACCAAGCGAACGCGATATGGGATGCCTCGATCGTGAAGATCATCCTCGGCGGAGCATCCAACTCTCGCGATCTGCAGGACCTCGCCACGCTCATCGGTGACCGTGACGAAACCACCGACTCCATCACCACCGACGCATACGGCGCGCACTCCAGCCAACGCTCAATCCGCCGCGTCCCGATCCTCCCACCCGACGTGCTGCGGACCCTGCCGTTCGGGACCGGGGTGGTGATGCTCCGCACCGCACGCCCCATCATCACCACCCTCCGGCCCTGGCCAGCACGCCCAGACGCGAAACTGCTCCGCGTCGATCGCAGCGGGGTTGAGCAGGCTTTGCAGTCGAGCGGTGGCGCTGGCTAGCCTCTGGGCGGATGAGGGTCGTTGCCGTAGGAGTTCTTCTCACCGATGGTGCCGTCCATCTTGCGGATCGTGTGCTCGACCCCGCGGTCCTGCGCCATCTGTCGACCGACAGCCTGCTGCTCTGCTTTCGTGCCGCCCGCGTGGGCTGCACGACTGCTACCTTCCACCTTCGACTTCCACACGCCGTCTTCGTTGTACGTCGAGATATCACCCTTGGCCATGACTGCTCCTTTGCTCGCCACATCGGGCCGTCTGCCCGTGTATGGATTATCTCGGACGCCCCTGACATTCACGCCGAACCTGGTCCGCACCTATCTGGTGCCTCACCGTTTCGAGGCCTGAATCGATAGGAGTACCTGCTGATGAGTATCCGCACGAAGGAGTCCCTCTCCGGGTTCGTCGCCACCGATCCGGAGCTGACGTTCACGAGCAAGGGTGATGCCCGCGTCTATATGCGTGTCGGGCAGCCCCAGGCCAGGTTCGAGGAGGACGGGACGTTCATGCAGCTCGATCCGGAATTCACTGACCTGGTGATGTTCCGCAAGTCCGCCGAGCTCGCGCACGAGCAGTTCCGCAAGGGCGACAACTTCATCGCCGAAGGTGAAACCCGCACCTACACCGGGGACGACGGCACCGAGCGGGAACAGTTCATCGCTTCCCGCATCGGGCACGACAACAACATCACCCGCTACACCGTCGACCGCCGCAGCCCCGAACGCGAGACACCGCAGCATGAGGCTCCGGGCCGGGAGCGCGTGCAGCAGGCACTCGCGCAGCGCGAAGCAGACCTCGCCCCCGAACCACCCGCAGCAACCAGCACGGACCAGGCCCAGCGTGAAGCCGTTGCCCGCTGAACCCCTCAACGTGGGTGCGGCGGCACGGGCTCAGCCTGGTCGCCGCACCCGCCCCGCTTCTCGCTGCGCCACGGAAGTGGCGTGCGCTCTTTCAGGAGTAACCCATGACTGATCAGATGCCTCCGGACACCTCGGAGCCGGACTTCGATGACGTGAACCTCGATGATCTCCCTCCAGGAGTGGAGGAGAAGACTCGGGAGTTCGCGAAGCAGGCCTATGTGAACGATCTTGCGGCGGCGCTCGGGCAGGTGCCGCGCCCGATCAACTGGCGCAACCTGCCCCCAGCAGACCTCGAACACGAGCTCCTCGAGTTGAATGCTTGGGTCGACTGGCTCCGCCACACCTACGGCCTCCCCACCCAAGTCGTGCCCCCGATGTGGCACCGCCACCCCGAGCTGCTGTGGGAGCTTTCCGCTTTGAAGCAGCACTGGTTGTTCTGCTTCGATCCGCAAGCCAAAGGCAACCAAGCCCTCGCATGGCACCACGACTTCGCTATCACCCGTGAACGGCTGCGCGACTGGATCACGATCTCCGGCACGCGCCTGGACCGCGACCGTCCCACCCGCATCACCGCTTGGCCCGGCGGCGAAGCCGACGGCTGGACCGAACCCTCTACCGCAGAGATGCCGGTGGCTGAGCGGACGAAGGATTTCCTGGCGTTCGTTGAGGAGCAAGTCAAGGCGAGGACTGCCGAGCAGGATGCCGTGATCCGTCAGGTCATTGCTGATGAACAGCGAGGCCGTGATGGGTGACGGTATCTCGCGGGGTAAACCTCGGGCGTCGGATCGTTCGTTCGAGCTTCGGGTCGCCCATCGGGATCGCCCGAACATGACCGCGCTAACCGAGTTGTTCGTCCGGTTCACCCTAGCCGAAGCAAAAGTACGCCGTGCTTCTGAGCCCTCGCCCGTGGCGACTCGTCCCGAGGTGCTGAAGCCGGTCGGAGACTGGGACCGCACCGGTGAAGGAAGGTAACATCACAACCCGCCCACAATAGGTGGTGGCGGGGAGAACTATCGAAAGAGGCCCCGCCATGACATCTGTACTCGACGACGTCGCCCCCGTATCCGCTGCCGCCGAGAGCCTGCTTGCTCCGGCCGTGACATATCTTCGGGTGTCTACCAAGGAACAGGCCACCAAGGGTGGTCGGGACGAGGGGTTTTCGATCCCCGCGCAGCGAGCCGCGAATCACTCCAAGGCCGAATCGCTGGGAGCGGCGATCATCAAGGAGTTCGTTGACGCGGGTGAGTCAGCGAAGAAGGCTGACCGGCCAGCGCTTCGGGAGATGATCTCCTACGTCAAACGTCACAAGGTCGCCTACTGCATCGTCCATAAGGTCGACCGACTCGCCCGCAACCGTGCCGACGACGTCGAGATCCATCTGGCCCTCCGGGAAGCGGGGGTCATGTTGGTGTCGGCAACGGAGAACATCGACGAGACGCCGTCTGGGATGCTGCTGCACGGCATCATGTCTTCGATCGCGGAGTTCTACTCCGTCAACCTCGCCAACGAGGTCATGAAGGGTCTCGTGCAGAAGGCCTCGACCGGCGGCACCCCAATGCGTGCCCCGATCGGCTACCTCAACACCCTGCACCGTGACGAGCTCGGCCGCGAAGTGCGCGGGATCAAGCAAGACCCCCAGCGGGCACGCCTGGTCAAATGGGCATTCACCGCGTACGCGTCCGGGAACTACAGCCTCGCCAAGCTGCGCACCGAACTGACGAACAAAGGTCTTCGTGGTGTTCCGACTCCGAAACGCGCCGCGCGTCCTTTGGGTCTGTCGAGCGTGCATCGAATGCTGCAAAATCCTTACTACAAAGGTGATGTCGTCTACCGTGGTGTCCGCTATGACGGCGCGCACGAACGGCTCGTGGAACCAGAGGTTTGGTACCAGGTGCAGGCCGTACTGCGTTCCCACGCCCAGTCCGGGGTCCGCACCCAAAAACACGACCACTACCTGAAGGGCTCACTGTACTGCGGCAGGTGCAGGCAGCGGATGACAATCATTCACGCCAAGAATCGGCACGGCAACATCTACCCGTATTTCATCTGCCTGGGCCGTAACAACAAGCGCACCACCTGCGACATGCCCTACGCGCCCGTTGGCCGGGTCGAGAGGCTCGTCGCCGACTACTACCAGCGCATCACCCTTACCCCCGCAATGAGTGACGCACTGCAAGGCATGCTTATGCACGAGTTCGACCAGCTGACCGCAGGCACGAACCAGTCCATCCGTGACCTGACCGACCGCCGCAAGCAGATCCTCATCGAGCAAGACAAGCTCTTGGAGGCTCACCTTGCTGACGCGCTCACGCTCGAGCAGTTGAAGAAGTTCCAGACCAGATTACGCGCCGAACTCGACGGCATCGAAGCGCAGATCGCTGAACACCACAATGACTATCAGGGTGCACGCGACCTCATCGACGGTGCCCTCGAGCTCGCACGAGATTTCGCAGCTGTCTACGAGCGCTGCGATGACCAAAACAAGCGCCTCGCGAACCAGACGTTCTTCACCCGCATCTACCTGAACGAGAACTCGCAACTGAACGCCGACACCGCAGCACCGTTCGAGACGATCCTCGACGAGACCACCAAGCAGCAAGCCATCGCTTGGGCAGAGCAGCGCACCGCTAGCAATGAAAAGAGCGATGTTGTAACCCAGGACCTGTTTCTTCAGGCCCGGGTTACAACATCGCTCATTGGGTGCGCGAGGGGGGACTTGAACCCCCACGCCCTTGCGGGCACTGGCACCTGAAGCCAGCGCGTCTGCCAATTCCGCCACTCGCGCGAGTCGCTGCCACACTCCGACCGTGCGCGGTCGTTGCTTCGACAACCCCCATACACTACCAAGAACCGCGACTCAGGTGCAAAGCGAAGCCGCCGTTTCGCCGCGTTTGTTGGCCGCTGCCAGGCCGTTCCGAGTAGCATGCATAAGGCACGGCACATGACGACCATCGAGAAGGGAGGGCTCGTGGGCATCCTCGACAGCGTCGAACGCGGCCTCGAGCGCGCCGTCAACGGCGCCTTCGCCCGCACCTTCCGTTCGGGCGTGCAGCCGGTGGAGATCGCCTCGGCACTCAAACGTGAGCTCGACATCGGCGCGGTGATCGTCGACCGCGACCGCACGCTCGCCCCGAACAGCTTCTTGGTGCGCGTCTCGCAGACCGATGCCGAGCGCCTGCAGAAACTCGGCGACACTCTTGAGCGCGAACTCATCGCCGTCGTCACGAAGCATGCCCGCAGCCAGGGCTACCAGCTGCTCGGCGGCGCCGATGTCGAGGTGCGCGCCGACGACTCACTCACGACGGGGGTCCTCGAGGTCGACTCCTCACGCGTCGACGGTGCGGTCACCTGGAAGCCGGTCCTTGAAATCGACGGGAACCGGCACGAGCTGCGTCGCGGCACAACGGTCGTGGGCCGTGGCAGCGATGCCGATATACGCATCACCGACTCTGCTGCGTCGCGCAAGCACCTCGAGCTCATCTGGGACGGCAAGGCCGGTCTCGCACGCGATCTCGGCTCGACCAACGGCTCAAAGATCCAGGGTTCCCGGTTCCGCGAAGCCGCCCTGGCTCCCGGCACGGTCATCACCATTGGCCAGGCCAAACTCCGCTTCGAACTTGTTCCTGACCGCGCGAGCCGAAAGGGCGGCGCGGCCGCACCGGCTCCACGATCTACCCCGAGTCCGAGTTCCGGCGATGCCGCCGGCATCGAGGACGATTTCTGGAGGGGCCTGTGAGCGAACTGACCCTGATGATCCTGCGCATCGGCTTTCTGGTGCTGCTCTGGTTCTTCATCTTTGCGATCGTCTACGCCTTGCGCAGCGACCTGTTCGGCGCTCCCGTGCGCCGCATGAAGGACGAGAAGGGTGGCGGCTCCGGCGGTCCGTCGGTCGCCGCGGTCTCCGCTTCGCCGAGCGCGGCACTCCCGGCCAGCCCGGCCGCGAGTCCGGCAGCGAGCACGACCCTCCCCTCGGTTACTCCGAGCGGCGGCGCGCTCCCGTCCGCGGGTGGCAGCGGCCCGGCGAGAAACCTGGTCATCACGGATGGCATTGCCGCGGGCACTTCGATCCCGCTCGACGAAGACGTACTCACCATCGGTCGCAGCGGAGACTCGACTCTCGTCATCGTCGACGAATACACGTCGACCTATCACGCCCGCCTCAACCGTGTCGGCGACGGTTGGACCCTCACCGATCTCGACTCCACGAACGGCACCAAAGTCAGCGGATCCCGCATCACCAACTCGGTGCCTCTGCCCCCGTTCACCCCGGTCACCATCGGCACGACCACGTTCGAGCTGAGGCCCTGAGCGTGACGGTCGGCTATGCAAGCAGCATCAGCTCCCATGTGGGAATGGTGCGCTCCAATAACCAGGACTCCGGATACGCCGGCAACCGGCTGTTCCTCGTCGCCGACGGTATGGGCGGCCATGCGGGCGGCGATGTCGCCTCGGCGCTCGCAGCGAAGTCGATGGCCGAGCTCGAGAACCAACCGACGGGCGATCCCACGGAGAGCACCCTCGCGCTGAAGGCCGCACTGCTCGATACGAATCGCATGCTCCGTTCAACGGTGCAGGATCGGCCCGAACTGTCGGGCATGGGCACCACTTTCACGGGGTTCCTCACTGTTGGCGACAAGCTCGCCGTCGCCCACATCGGCGACTCGCGTCTGTACCGCTTGCGCAACGACAAGATGAAGCAGATCACGAAGGATCACACCTTCGTGCAGCGTCTCGTCGATAGCGGCCGGATCACCGAGGAGGAGGCGAAGACCCACCCACGGCGCTCCGTTCTGATGCGCGTGCTCGGCGACGTCGACTCTTCACCCGATATCGACACCGAGGTACTCGATACGAAGGTCGGCGACGTCTGGCTGCTCTGCTCCGACGGTCTCTGCGGCTACGTCGACGATTCAGATATCGAGAAGGTGCTGCGCAAGCGTTCGAGCTTGAAAGATGCGGTCGACCACCTCATCGACAAGAGCCTCGCGAACGGTGCGCCCGACAATGTCACGGCCGTGCTCGTCGAGACACTGCCCGAGCCCGTCGAAGACGAGCACCTCCTCGGCCCGCGCTTCGCCGGTTCGGCCGCCGCCGAGCTGCCGGACCACGAGCCCGTGAGCACGGCCCGCACCAAGCTGCTCGGCCGCCGCCGTCCGAGCCGGCGCGCACCGCAGATCGAAGAGAGCCACTTCGAGCCGCGCGTCGACGAGTACCTCGCCGAACTCATCGCCGAGACCCGCCGCCGCAACTGGCGTCGCCGCATGCTGTGGCTGCTCGGCGTGCTCGGCGTCGTCGTCGCCCTCGTGGGTACCGCGATCATCGGCTACCAGTGGACGCAGTCGCGCTACTTCGTCGGCACCGACGGCGAAACCGTCATCATCTACCGTGGCGTACAGCAAGACCTCGGATCGTTCCCTCTCCACTCCGTTGCGGAGGATACCGAGATTCCGATTACCGACCTCGACGGCAACGAACGTCGCCAGCTCGAGCGCACGCTCAGTGCGGGCTCCATCGAAGAGGCCCGCGACATCGTCCTCCGGTTGGGGGGCGACGAAGAATGAGCAACTCGAGCAACGAGCCGCGCAGCTTCGAGAAGACCCGCACGAGCGAGACGGTACTGCAGCGCATCACGGCGATCCGCGCCCCCCGTCTGCTTCGGAGCCTCGAGCTCGCACTGGTGCTGTTCTCGCTCGCGATCGGCGTGGGTGCCGTGTGCATCATCGACCTCACGATCTCAGGGTCGGTGCAGACCACGCTGCTCGCGCCCGGCGTGCTCTTCATCGCGGCGGTGCTGGCGCTGCACATCACGATCCGCCTGCGCGCGCAGGATGCGGATCCGCTGCTGCTGCCGATCGCGGTCATGCTGAACTCGCTCGGCATCGCGATGATCTACCGCATCGACCTGGCGACCGGGCTCTCCGGCTGGAGCGCTGACTCCGTACGTCAGCTGGTCTGGTCGGCGGTCGCCATCTTCGTCGCGATCGCGGTGATCTGGATCATCAAGAACCACCTGGTGCTGTTCCGGTACACCTACCTGCTCGGCCTCTCGGCCCTGCTGCTTCTGCTGCTCCCGATGCTTCCCGGCATCGGCGCCGAGATCAACGGCGCGCGGGTCTGGATCCGCCTCGGCAGCTTCTTCTCATTCCAACCCGGCGAGGTCGCGAAGATCCTGCTCGCGATCTTCTTCGCCGGCTACCTGGTGCGCAACCGTGACGCCCTCGCGATGGTCGGTAAGAAGATTCTCGGCATCCGCTTCCCGCGCGGCCGCGATCTCGGCCCGCTGCTGGTGTTCTGGCTCGTCGCGATGAGCGTGCTCGTGTTCCAGCGCGACCTCGGCACCTCGCTGCTCTACTTCGGCCTGTTCCTGTCGATGCTGTACCTGGCCACGGGGCGCATCGGCTGGATCATCCTCGGTGTCGGCCTGTTCCTCTTCGGCGGCATCCTCGCCAGCCAGACCCTGTCGTACGTCGAGGTGCGCTTCAACAACTGGCTCGACCCGTTCGCCGACCCGTATGGCGCGGGGCACCAGATGATCAACGGCCTCTTCGGCATGGCGAACGGCGGCATGACCGGTACCGGTCTCGGCCAGGGCTACCCCGAGCTGACGACGTTTGCGCAGAGCGACTACATCTTCGCGAGCCTGGGTGAAGAGCTGGGTCTCATCGGCGTGTTCACGGTGCTCGCCGCGTACCTCCTGCTGGTCGCGCGCGGGCTCCGGATCGGCTTCGCCGGCCAAGACGATTTCGGCAAGCTGCTCGCCGCCGGCCTCTCGTTCACCATCGCGCTGCAGGTGTTCATCGTGGTGGGCGGCATCACCCGCGTGATCCCCCTCACCGGACTCACGGCGCCGTTCCTCGCGGCCGGCGGATCCTCCCTCGTCTCAAACTGGATCATCATCGCCCTGCTGCTGCGCCTCTCGAACTCCGTCCGAAACCGGCCGAAGCTGGTGATCCGCGCATGAACAAGCCGCTCAGATTCCTCACCCGAACCGTGTTCGGCATGTTCGTCGTGCTGTTCTTCGCGGTCACGATGATCCAGTTCGTCTCAGCCGACGAACTGCGAAACAATGAGTACAACACCCGCACCCTGAAGAACAGTTACAAGGTCGAGCGCGGGTCGATCCTCGTCGACGGCGACCCGGTCGCCTACTCGACGCCGACGGGCGACAGCTTCCAGTTTCTGCGTCAGTACAGCGACGGACCCCTGTTCGCCCCGGTCACCGGCTACTTCTCGCACACCCAGGGCATCACCGGTGTCGAGGCCGCCATGAACCAAGACCTGTCGGGCTCAAGCGACGCGCAGTTCTTCAGCCGCATCATGAACACCATCACCGGCGTCGACCCGCAGGGCAGCTCCGTTGAGCTGAGCATTTCGCGGAAGGTGCAGGAGGCGGCGTACAACGGCCTCACCGAGGGCGGCTTCGAGGGCGCGGTCGTGGCGATCGAGCCTGGTACCGGTCGTATTCTCGCTCTCGCGTCGACCCCGACGTTCGACCCGAACGAGCTCTCCACCAACAACGATGCCGAGATCATCACGAACTATCGCGCGCTCGAAGACGATCCCGATCGCCCCCTCGCGAACCGGGCGATCGCCGGCTCCCTCTACCACCCAGGCTCCGTCTACAAGCTCGTGACGGTGTCGGCAGCCCTCGAGGCCGAAGAGGCCAAGTCGACCTCGAAGTTCGATAACCCCGCAGAGCTCAAGCTGCCGCAATCGAGCGCGGTCATGCGCAATGCCTCGCGTTCGACCTGCGGCCCCGGTGACGAGGTATCGCTCGACCGCGCACTCGCGCTGTCGTGCAACATTCCCTTCGCCGAACTCGCGATGAAGATGGACGAGAGCACGATCCCCGATATGGCCGCCGCCTACGGGTTCGGCCAGGAGCTCGAGATTCCGGTGCCCGTCACGCCCAGCGAGTCGCCGGTGCCCGAAGACGAGGCACAGGCTGCGATCGCGTCGATCGGTCAGCTCGATGTCATCGCGACGCCCCTGCAGATCGCCATGGTGTCGGCCGGCATCGCGAACGACGGCGAGGTGATGAAGCCGCAGCTGGTGGATCGTGTCATCACTCCAGATCTGCGCGTCGAGCGCGAATACGCCCCCGAGGTGTTCAGCAAGCCCATCTCGAAGGGCACCGCTCAGACCATCGGTGAGATGATGGAGCGAGGGGTCTCCTCATCCGACGGCGCAGCTGCCGGATCGGCGATTCCCGGAGTGCAGGTCGCCGGCAAAACCGGCACCGCGGAGAACGGCGAAGACGAGGCGGGCAATCCGTTGCCCTACAACCTCTGGTACACGGGATTCGCTCCCGCCGATGATCCGGAGGTGGCGGTGGCCGTGCTGATCGCCGATGGGGGCGGAGAAGCGTATGGGTTTGAGGGCAGCTCGTTCGAGCTTCCCACTGCGATCGGAAAACAAGTAATGGAAGCGGTGTTGAGCGAATGAGACCAACTGCAGGAGTCACATTCGGCGGACGCTACGAGCTGAGCTCGAGGATCGCCGTCGGTGGCATGGGAGAAGTGTGGAAGGCCAGCGATAGCATCATCGGCCGCACCGTCGCCATCAAGATTCTCAAAGACGAGTACATGGGCGATCCGGGCTTCCTCGAGCGGTTCCGCGCCGAGGCCCGTCACGCTGCACTCGTCAACCACGAGGGCATCGCCAACGTCTTCGATTACGGCGAGGAGCAGGGCTCTGCCTACATCGTGATGGAGCTCGTGCCCGGCGAGCCGCTCTCATCGATCATCGAACGCGAGGGGCGGCTGCCCTCCGATCGTGTACTCGGCATTGTCGCGCAAACCGCGACGTCCCTGCAGGCCGCTCACGACGCCGGGCTCGTGCATCGCGACATCAAGCCGGGAAATCTGCTGATCACCCCCGAAGGTCGCGTCAAGATCACCGATTTCGGCATCGCCCGGATCGCCGATCAGGTGCCACTGACCGCGACCGGCCAGGTCATGGGCACCGTGCAGTACCTCGCCCCCGAGCAGGCGAGCGGTCACACGGCGACCCCGGCGACCGACATCTACTCGCTCGGCATCGTCGCCTACGAGTGCCTCGCGGGTAAGCGTCCGTTCACCGGCGACTCGCAGGTCGCGATCGCGATGGCGCAGATCAACGACACGCCCCCGGATCTGCCGGACGACGTATCAGGCCCGGTGTCGAATCTCGTGCTCGCGTGCCTCGCGAAGGACGCCGACGGTCGGCCGCAGACCGCGGCCAAGCTCGCTCACGCCGCCGCGGCCCTGCACCGCGGTAACGTGCAGCAGGCGGCGAGCTACGTTCCGCAGATCCTCGGCGCGGGCGATGCCGCGACCACCGTGCTGCCGCAGACCGGGGGCGACGATGCCGCCACGACCGTCATGCCGCAGACGCAGGCGCTGCCCAGCACTGCGCAGCTCGATGCCGTCGACGGCGAAGAGGTCGAGGAAGGCGCCGAAGAGGGCAAGAAGAAGAGCCCCTGGCGCTGGCCGCTCATCACGCTGATCGTGCTGCTGCTGCTCATCGGCGCCGGTACCGTGTTCGCGCTGATCAACGGCAGCGGTACAGACTCGCCTGCGACGACGACGCCCACTCCCACGTCGGCCTCGCCGACGCCTTCCGAGGAACCGACGGAGGAACCCGCCACAACCGGTGTCGTCGACGCACAGCAGCTCATCGGCATGAATGTCGACGAGGCCGAAGGCTATCTGCAGGGTCTGGGCTTCACGAACATCAATCGCACCGAGGGCTCACCTTCGATAGCTGACGCCGGCCAGGTGATCGACGTCAATCCGACTGGTAGCCAGGTTCCTTTGAATGAGAGGATCGTACTCACCTATAACGGAGCAGTCGGAGATATTAGCGCTCCTCGGAATGCACCAACTGGACCGAGTCAAGTGAATTCTGCTGAGGCTTTTGACGTCGGCTTGTCGACTGCTCAGTGCCCGTCCGGACTCTTTGTGTCTACATATACGGTCTATGTCGATGGAAGCGCGTATCTCGACACCGAGTCACCAGGCGCTCACATCCAGAACACTCCGACTGTAGAAGCCGGACAGGAAAAGTCGATGAAGATCACGTACGGCTTCACCTGCAGTGACGGGTCCGGAACGAAGGAATCAGGTCAATCTGCCGCACTTACCGTCAAGGTCGTGGGGGCGGTATCAGACGATGACGAGGAATAGATAACGGTTGAGTCGCAGGGGTCTCTACAGAGCATGATCAGAGGTTCGTCCCCCCTAGACTAGAGACCGACTATGACCACGGAAGAGGTGACCATGCCGGAGACGCCGAGCGATGCGGAACAGCGCATCCTCGCCGGTCGCTACGCGATAGGCGAGTTCGTGGGTCAGGGGGGCATGGCAACCGTCTACCGGGGTACCGACACCAAGCTGGGTCGGCAAGTCGCCATCAAGATCATGAAGGCGAATCTTGCGGGCGATGACGAGTTCCGCGAGCGCTTTCGGCAAGAGGCGCAGTCCGCGTCTCGCATGGCGCACCCGACGGTGGTGCGCGTATTCGATGCCGGCGATGACCTGATCCAGACCGCCGACGGCCCGCAGCGGCTGCCCTTCATCGTGATGGAGTACGTCGAGGGCACGAACCTGCGACAGCTCGCGTCCGAGAACAAGCTTTCGCAGACCGAGGCGTGCCGCATCGTCGAGTCGGTGCTGACCGCGCTCGAGTACTCGCATCGGGCCGGCATCGTGCACCGCGACATCAAGCCGGCCAACATCATGATCACCACCACCGGCCAGGTGAAGGTCATGGACTTCGGCATCGCGCGAGCGGTCTCCGAGACGTCGTCGACGCTGCAGCAGACGACTGCGATCCTCGGCACCGCCGCATACTTCTCACCTGAGCAGGCGAAGGGCGACACGGTCGATACCCGCACCGATCTGTATTCTACCGGTGTACTGCTCTATGAACTGCTGACTGGTGACGTGCCCTTCCGTGGCGACACCGCAGTTGCGGTCGCCTACCAGCATGTCAGCGAGCGTCCGGCCCCGCCGAGCGAGCGCGACTCGAGCGTGGGCCCGGCACTCGATCGCGTGGTGCTGCACTCGATGGCGAAGGATCGCGCCCGCCGCTTCCAGACCGCCGCCGAATTCCGCGAAGCACTGCGGATGGCCGCCGACGGCACGATGCCGAAGCTCGCCACCCCGGCCGGTGACGACAACTTGCTCTTCTCCGGCGGAGAAGAGGTCTCGGACTCCGACCTCGCCTTGCGCCAGCTCTCTGAGAGCGGTGGCGGCGCACGGACGCAGAGCCGACCACCGGTGCTGTGGACCTGGGCCGCGATCCTGACCATCGGCGCGATCATCGCGGCAGTGATTTTCTGGCTCGTCACGCTGGTGCCGCGCGAGTACCAGCCCAGCACGATGCGTGAGATCCCGGATCTGGCAGGCATCGAAGCCGAAGCCGCCAAGGAGACCCTCGAAGACCTCGGCCTGATCCCGATCGAGGTCGAACACTCCGATGAAGATGTGGCTGCGGGCAGCGTCATCTCAACGGACCCGGAGGCCGGCGCACGCGTCACCGCGGGTGACACCGTGACCGTGACCGTCTCAATCGGCCCGGAGTCGGCGGAGATTCCGGATATCGCGCGAATGTCTGTCGAGGACTATACGAAGGAGATCGAGGGCCTCGGTCTCAAGGTCGGTGTGGTCAATCAGAAGGATGACCCCGTCGAACCGGAAGGTCGTGTGCTCGATGTCGATCCGAAGCCCGGAGAGCGCCTGGGCTCGGGAGAGTCGGTCACGCTGACCGTCTCGAGCGGCAAGGTATCCGTTCCCGACGTCACAGGGCAGTCGCTCGACGCCGCAATGGCGTTGTTGCAGCAGGTGAGTGTGGACCCGTTCGCGGTTCCCTCCGACGACTGCAAGCAGGAGTCTCCGATCACAATCATCAACCAGAGCGTGGTCGGGAAGCAGGATCAAGGCGTTCGCGTCGAGATTTCGTATTGCGCGGGCTAATCCAAAACGCACCGCGTTTTGGATCGCCCGCGGTGCCGCCCACGGCGGCAGCCCACAGAGCGAAGCGTGGGGTGGCGGGCTAACTCAGAACGCATCGCGTTTTGGATCGCCCGCGGTGCCGCCCACGGCGGCAGCCCACAGAGCGAAGCGTGGGGTGGCGGGCTAACCTACTCCACGATGAGCGGTGAGAGCGAGGCTGCGACCGCCGATGCATTCGGGAGTCCGACGACATCCAGCCAGTTGCCGAGCTGACGGTAGCCGCCTTCGGTGAGCACCGATTCCGGGTGGTACTGCACCCCGTAAATGGGGCGCTCGCGGTGGCGCAGGGCCATGACGATGCCCGATGCCGTCTCGGCGGTGACCACGAGTTCGTCGGGGATCGTGTCTCGCACCACAGCGAGCGAGTGGTAGCGGGTGGCGGTGAATTCGTCGGACACGCCCGCGAAAAAGGCATCGCCGTGATGCTGTACGCGCGAGGTCTTGCCGTGCATGAGCTCTTCCGCATGGGTAACGGTCGCGCCCAGGGCTTCAGCGATCGCCTGGTGGCCGAGGCACACACCGAGCAGGGGGATTCCCGTGCGCAGCGCGATGCCGACCATCGGCACCGAGACCCCCGCGTCAGTCGGAGTGCCCGGGCCGGGCGAGAGCAGCACGCCATCGACTTCGGTGACGAGCTGCTCGAGCTCACCGACACTGAGGTCATCGTTGCGTATGACCTGCGTCTCGGCGCCGAGCTGCCTGAGGTAGCCGTTCAGCGTGTAGACGAAGCTGTCGTAGTTGTCGATGACCAAGATCTGCGTCATGGTGAGATCGTCGCTTCCGGTTCGGGGAGCTGCAGTGCAACCCATGGGTAGACGTACACAATCACGACGTACACGAGCGCCGCGAGGGCCAGGAGTACGACGAACACTCTCAGCCAGGCCGGGCCCGGGAAGAAGCGCCAGATGAGGGAGATCATGTCTGATCGCCTCCCTTCCTGAGCTCGATCAGCTCTTCGGGCACACCGTCTGAGCGTGGCTGGAAGTCTTCAAGCACACCGTAGGCGATCGCGCGCTCGTCGGTGCCCCAGTTCTTGGGGTGGCAGGTGGTGAGGGTGAGGATCTGATCCTCACCCGGTTCGCCCTCCAGGTGCGGGAAGGGGTTCAGCACTTCACTCTGGTCGGGGGTGACGTACTCGATCGACCGGAAACGGTAGAGGTACCAGCCGTCGGGCGTCTCGGCGAACATCGGATCGCCGACCCGCAGGTTCATGACCTCGCGGAACGGTGCGATCACCGGACCGTTGCGGTGCGCCGCAACGGCGAAGTTGCCGCCGACCTCGCCGGGTGTCTGCGTCGCCGGGTAGTGTCCGCTGCCCATGTCGGGAGAGTTCAGCACGGTGTTCCAGTCAGTACCGTCGACTACCGGGGCGGCGAAGTCGAGCCCGAAGGCCGGAATGTGCAGGATCGCGCACGTTTCCTGACCTTCCGGGCACTCTGCCACTGGAACTCCGTCGGTGGACCCCTCACTCGTGTTGTCATCCCAGCCCGCGGAGATCTCGTTCGAGATCTCTTGCTGCTGGGCGGTGACCGTCACGCCCGTGTGCCACGGTTGCCACACGATGTAGCCGAATACGCCCAGCCCGCCGAGCAGCAGAATCTCGCCGATCACGGTGAGGGGGCTCAGGGGTGCGCGACGCTTCCGACGGCGGCGGTGCCGCGCACCGGCAGCCGGGGAAGAACTCATGGTCCCCATTGTATGGGGGCTCTCCGGTAGCGTCCTGGGCTTCAGGATAGAATCGTGCGCATGGCAGCAGCGAAAGACGTGAGCAAGCGTGGCGGCAAAGAGACCGAACTGAGCAAGGCCGAATTGGCGGCCGCGCGCAAGGAGGCACCGAACCCCGTCTGGTTCAAGCCCGTGATGTTCGGTTTCATGCTGCTCGGACTCATCTGGATCGTGCTCTACTACGTGACGAGCGCGACCTTGAAGCTCCCGATTCCGCAGATCGATCAGGCGAACATCTTCGTCGGCTTCGGCCTCGTGCTCGTGGGCTTCCTGATGACACCCTGGTGGAAGTGACGACAGAGTTGCCGCTCGGCTCAGTATCCCGCACAGTTCCGGCCCGATCCGAAACAATCACAGCGGTGTAATTCCTCCCCAGGCGGGGATAACCCTGTGGATAACTCGGTTTCTGCACCGATGTGAGGGCTCGGCATGATGCCGGGCCCTCACATCGTCGCCTGCACCGCCGGCATCACCACGAAGTACGCGAACGACAGACCGATGAGCGCCGCGGCGACGATGAGCATTCCCACGCCACGGAGTACCCGTTTGCGCGGACCCCGGGTGCTGAGCAGCACCCACATCGTGATCGCGCCGAAGATCATCCCGCCCAGGTGCGCCTGCCACGAGATCGCGGCTCCCGGCAGAAAGCCGATTCCGAAGTTGATGGCGAGCAGCACCGCGAGCGACGTCGCGTTGATGCGTGCGGCTCGGAACGCGACCAGAGTTGCCGCCAGTACGCCGAAGATGGCTCCCGACGCGCCTACGGTCGGCACGTTCTCGGTCATCGGATCCGCATAGACCCAGAGCATCACGCCGACTGCGCCGCCCACGCCCGAGAACAGATACAGGAGCGCGTACTGCAGCCGGCCGAGCATGCGCTCGAGGTTCGGCCCGAACAAGAAGAGCGCGTACAGGTTGAACAGGATGTGGAACAGGAAGCCGGTCGAGTGCGTGAACATGACCGTGACCATGCGCCACGGCTCGAATCCCACGTTCGAGTACGTGCCGTCGGGCAACGAGTAGAACGGTACATACCAGAGCAGCCGGGTGACTTCATCGCCTCCGAAGTGGCGGCTGATGAGCTGCAGCACGAACACGACCGCGCACAGCCCCATGATCGCGTAGGTGACAACCGGCTTATCGTGGTCGCCGAGGCGCCGCGCGGCCACCTTCGCAGAGCGGGAAGCTCGCTTTGCGGTGCTCGGCTGCGTTTCACGAACGCAGTCCGGGCACAGCACACCGACCGCCGACTGGATCTGGCAATCGGTGCAGATGGTCCGCCCGCAGCGCTGGCACAGCGTAAAGCTGTGCGTGCGCGGGTGGCGATAGCAGACGTCTTCGGCCCCGTAGTCGGCCCGTTCGCCGAACTCGGGCCTCGATCCGTTCGCCACCACGCGACCTAGGCCGCGGCGATATCGACGCCGGACATGACGACATCTTCGACCGGACGGTCTGCGGCGCCGGTCTGCACAGCAGAGATCGCGTCGACAACGGCCTTCGAGTCGTCATCGGCGACCTCACCGAAGATCGTGTGGTTCCCGTTGAGCCAGTCGGGCGCAGTGGTCGTGATGAAGAACTGCGAGCCGTTGGTACCGGCGAGACGGCCGGTGAGGTCGGGGCGCTTGCCGGCGTTCGCCATCGCCAACTGGTAGGGCTTGTCGAACACGAGCTCCGGGTGAATCTCATCGTCGAAGGTGTAGCCGGGGCCGCCGGTACCAGTGCCCGTGGGGTCGCCGCCCTGGATCATGAAGTTCGGGATGATGCGGTGGAAGATGACCCCGTCGTAGAAGCCCTTCTCGGCAAGATCGACGAAGTTCTTCACCGTCTTCGGCGCATGGTCGCCGAAGAGGTTGATCACGATATCGCCGTGGTTGGTGTGAATGGTCGCAACGGAAGTGTGAATCGTCATGCTGCGATTCTAGTTGGACCGCACCAGAAGGAGCGGTGACCTCCATCCATGAGGGCTGAGAATCCCGGGAGACCGCCCAGACTGTCGGGTCTCTTCGGTGTAGCGTGGAGGTAAGCGGCCCGCGAGGGCAACCCGCACTGACGCAACGGAGGACTCATGGCACTCTCACGCAAGCACCGACGCGAACAGCGCCGTCTGCGCAAAAACGCCCAGGAACTTCTCGATGAGCAGCGCTTCGTTCTCGGCCACGCGGGCGATGTGCTGCACGAGGCCACGAGCCACGCGAAGAGCCTCGGCAACACCTACGTCGCCCCCCGCGTCGAGAACGCCGCGAACCAGGTGCGTCCCTACGTCGAGCGCGGTGTCGGATCGGCCCGTCGCGCCGCCGACCGCGTCCGTCTGCTGACGACCCCGCTGGTCGCCTCAGCGCTGGCGAGCACCATCAGCACGCTCGATCGTCTCGACAACCCCGATGCGGCCAAGCAGGTCCGCCGTTTCGGCGAGCGCCAGGGGCTCATCAAGTCCAAGAAGAAGCGCGCCGGCGGCATCATCGCGATCGGCCTCGGTGTCGCTGCCGCGGCGGGTATCGGCTACGCGATCTGGCAGGCATTCCGCGCCGACGATGAGCTCTGGGTAGCCCCCGAGAACTAACTCGCATGTGCGCACGCACTGGCGCTGGAGCGCCCTCTGGCGTCAGTGCGTGCTGCCGTCTCTAGCGCTGGCGGTTCGGAGACCGCCGGCCGATCCCGGCCATGCGCATGCCGGTCTGCACCAGTGAGAGGGTGCGCAACGAGCGGATGTCTTTGATCTGCACCCAGCGCGCTTCGTCGGAAGAGCCATCGATCTCGTGCCGCAGCGGGCCGTCTTTGACCGTCGCTCGGTAGACGATTCGAATCGTATGCAGTTCGGGATCCGTGCCTTCAGGCACCTCTTCCCGCACCATGACCCGCGAATCGACCCCGAGCAACTTGCCGACACGCGCGTCCAGGCCCGTCTCCTCGAACACCTCGCGTACGACGGCGTCACGGGGATCCTCACCACTCTCAAGGCCACCCCCGGGCAGCGTCCACCCATGCATGCGACCCCGTCGCCAGTGAGTGAGGAGCAGCTTTCCCCGCCGCTCCACCACCGCGTAGGCGGCCACTCGCAAATCCATGCATCGAGCCTATCCTGCTCGGCTGTGCTCAATCTTCAGCCGTGCTCGATCCTCGGCAGGCGCAACCTCAGTCGATCGTGCCGCCGCGCTTCCCACCCCGTCGCTGCCCCACGGCCCATCCCGTGACCCATCGTCCGAGCCTTGCGTAAGCCTCGTCACGCGCATCATGCCGCGAGAGGAACACATCATGCAGGGCACCGTCGATCCTCTCGACCGTCACCGAGTACCCGAGACGTAGCGCGGCACGGGCGACCTCATCCACGTCGAGTACGGTGTCGGCGCGCGTGAGATGCTCGCTCCACCGTGCGGGCAACTCGCTGCGAGTCGACAGCAGCACGCAGACCGGCACCGTGATCCCGAGCCCCGCGGAAACCCGCGCGTGCCCGCGCAGCACCGCCCGCAACCAGCCGGCCGAGATCGCATGAGCACGCTCAGGTCGCCAACGCAGATCGATCTCGAGGGGATCATTCGCGTCTTCGACCTCGCGCTGCGCTCGACTGTAATACCCGAAGTCGAGTTGCGGCGAAGCCTCCTTCGCCTGGAAGCGCGCACGCAGGTCGACGAGAGGCGCCAGCATCTGACGCCCCATACCGGTGAGCTGGAACTCCAACCACGGGCTGTTGAGCACCAGCGCATGAGCCCTTCCGGGGTGCCGGCCCATCCAGAGACTGAGCACGAGACCACCGGTCGAATGCCCCGCGAGAATCAGCCGGCGGCGAGGCTGGCTCTGTTGCTGTCGTTGGTCCGGTTTCGACTGTTGCTCTTGTTCTTGACCCGATGGCTGATCTATTCCGTGACCCATGCGCTCGAGCGCAGCCTCAAGATCGGCATCGTAGTCATCGAGATTCTCGATATAGCCGGGAGTCTGGCCTTCGCGCAGACTGCGCCCGTACTTTCGCAGATCGAGTGCGTAGAAGTTCGCTCCCCGCACCGACCAGAAGCGGGCGAAGCGACGTTGGAAGAAGTAGTCCGACCAACCATGCACATAGAGCACATCAACACCGGCGAGCTCACGGCGGTCAGGAAGTATGCGCTGCCACCACGGCCGCGGGTCAGCCACGTGCCGGACGAGCGTTGCGACGACTCGACCCTCATCATCCTCGCCAAGGTCGAGATCCGTGCACTCGAAGCCTGGACCCAGGATGTCCTGGCGCCACTCCGTCATGGGGCCAGTCTAGGCTGCGGCCTGAGAGTTCGAACGGGTCAGGGGGCGTACCCGCATCTCGGGTTGCGCGCTCATCGCCGGAAACTCGCCCCGGTGACCACCACGTTGCTCAGCACGACGAGCCCGAGCCCGGCCCACTCGACCGGATTCAAGAACTCGTGCAGCAGAAGCATGCCCGCGATCGCGGCCCAGACGGGGTGCAGGCTCGCCAGGGTGCTGAACAATCCCGGCGACAATCGTTTGAGCGCCAGCACATCGACCGCGAACGGCACGATCGACGACATCACGCCGCAGATCGCGGCGAGAGCGATCGCCCAGATCGTCGGCGGGTGCAGCACGAACCACACGACACCGATGGGCAGCCAGACCGCCACCGAGACGATGCTGGCCGCCGCCGCACCCTGCACACCGCGCAGCTTCCTCCCGACCTGCCGGTTCAGGAGGATGTACGAGATCCACCCCACTGCGGCGAGCAGTGCCGCTCCGATGCCCAGCAGATCACTGCTCGGACCCGGCTGCACGAGCATGATCACGCCGACCGCAGCGGCGAGCACGCACAGGACGTCGAGACGGCGACGTGAGAATGCGACCGCGAGCACCAGTGGACCCAAGAACTCGATGGTGATCGCGAGGCCGAGGCCGATCCGCTCGATCGCGAAGTAGAGCGTCACGCTCATCAACCCGAAACAGGCGGCGAGGCCGAGCACCGGACCCCACTCGTGTCGGGTCATCCGGCGAAGATTCGGGCGGGCGAACAGAGTGAAGAAGATCGCTGCAACCACCTGGCGCACCGCGACCACACCGACCGGGCCGAGCACCGGGAAGGCGAGGGCGCCGAGGCCGGCGCCGAACTGGGCGCTCATCGAACTGCCGACGGCCATGCCGATGCCGATGGGGTCCGTTCCTCGCGGCGCAGCACCCGCACCCGGCGGAATCGACGCATTGCCGCGACCGCCCGACCCTCCGGATGCGCCGACGACGGGGAGCGGCCCCGTGTTCAACATCTCTGTCACAGCTCAACACTAGAGGTGGAACGGGCACGCCGGTAGCCATCCGGCGCGTAAGTCTCATCAGCGCTCAGTGAGCTCCTGCGCCAGGCCGATGAGGATGCCCTCGGGCCCGCGGATGTAGCACAGACGGTACGCATCTTCGTAGCGCACCACCTCGCTGCTGACGAGCTCTGCACCGTGCTCGAGGGCTGCCTCGAGCACCGTATCGATGTCGTCGACGGAGAACATCACTCTGAGATACCCCAACGCGTTGACCGGCGCACGACGGTGATCGGCCACCACCTGCGGATCGATGAAGCGCGAGAGCTCGATCCTGCCCTGTCCGTCAGGAGTCCGCATCATGGCCACCTCGACGCGCTGATCACCCAGCCCTGTAACCTTCCCGGCCCACTCGCCCTCGACCATGGCCTGCCCCTCGAGCTCGAGGCCGAGCACACGGAAGAACTCAATCGCCGGCGCGAGATCTTCGACGACAATGCCGACATTGTCCATTCTGAGGGTCATGCCGCGATCCTACGCCCCGGGCCTGCATCGCGGTGCCGCAGTACGCTTCTGCACCGCAGTGCTGCACCGCAGTACGCTGGAAACAGGCAAGTCCACTACGGCGTGAGGACTGACGACATGACTGATTCGGTGCTCCTTCGGGATGCGACCGCGTGGCGAGCGTGGTTGGACGCGAACGAGCACGACGCCGACGGTGTGTGGCTGCTGCTCGCGAAGAAGGGCACCGTATCCCCCACATCACTCACATACGCTCAGGCGCTCGAGGAGGCCCTGTGCAGCGGGTGGATCGACGGGCAGAAGCGTGCTCACAACGCGGCGATGTTCATCCAGCGATTCACGCCGCGGCGTTCGAAGTCGATCTGGTCGCAACGCAATGTCGGGATCGTCGAGCGCCTGCTCGAACAGGGCCGTATACGGCCCCGCGGCCTCGCCGAGATCGAACTCGCACAGGCCGATGGTCGCTGGGCACGCGCCTATGCCGGATCGGCAACGGCGGAGCCTCCAGAGGACCTGATCGCTGCCCTCTCGCATGACCCTGCGGCCAGACAACGCTTTGAGGCGCTGACGGTGAGCGAACGCTATCCACTGCTGTTGAAGCTCATGACTGCAAGACCCGAGCAAAGGAGTGTCCGCATCCTCCAGATCGTGCAGCGCCTCAGCGCGTGATCCACGAATCTCCCAAAGCCCGAGTATCACGAGCTATTCCAGGAGTGCCCAAACCGCTCGTCCGCCGGCTTCTTGCGCCGTGATGCTTGTACCGGAGCAAACCCTCCGCCGGAGGCAGCCGCGAATCTGCAAATTGAGCTTGCGGTTGACGTAACGTAAAGACTTACGGTCGTGGTAACAGCAGAGAGGGAGCGAGCGATGGAGTGGTCGATCCAGGAGGTCGCGAAGTTCACCGGCACGACGAGTCGGACGCTTCGCCACTATGGGGACATCGGTTTGTTGGAACCGTCGCGCGTGGGTCACGGTGGCCTGCGTTACTACGACAGCGACGCCTTGTCGAAGCTCCAAAGGATCTTGCTGTTGCGTGGGCTGGGCCTCGGCCTGCCCGCCATTACTGAGGTGCTTTCTCAGCAGACCGACACTGCGTCGGCGCTCGGGAAGCATATCGAATGGCTGGAGCGGGAGAAGGATCGGATCGATCGCCAGATCGCATCCGTCCAGCGCACATTGACCAGTATCGAACACGGAGGAGAAATCACCATGGAAGCCATGCTCGACGGCTTTGACCACACCCAGTACGAGGACGAAGTCCGGCAACGCTGGGGCGACAACGACTGGAAGGACAGCAACAACTGGTGGAGCGGTCTGTCCAAGAAGGAACAGCAGGAATTCACTCAGCGCTCTGCTGATGTGAACGGCACTCTACGCCGAATCGCCGAATCGGATCTGGCCCCTGGCAGCACGGAGTTTCAGCAGGCTGTCGCCGACCACTACGCATGGCTGGAGAGCCAGCCGATCGCGACCTACGGTCGTGAACGCTATCTGGGTCTCGCAGACATGTACGTCGCCGACAACCGGTTCGCTGCCACCTACGGCGGAACCGAATGCGCCGAGCGCATCCGGGAAGCGATCGGCATCTGGGTGGATCAGAATCTCTGATCAACACGCTCCCCGGAAATGGAAATACCAGCCCTCGGCGGTAAAGCCGCCCTGCTTCTTGTCATAGGTGCAGTTCTGGCTGATCTTTGTCCACGATGAGACGTACTGAGCCTTCTTGGCGTTACAGGCACTCTTCGTCAGGAAAGGACCCACGTTGTGATTGGGGCCGGCAGCTTGAACCGCGCTCGCCCATCCGAACGTTGCACCTCGAACCAGAACGCGGGACTTGTGATCGGGAGAACACGTCATGGGACAATGTGGGTAGCGAGAAGGGACGCCATACCGGCGCACGAAGCTCCTTGGAGGCACGACCAGTCTCATCGCAGCGCGGCGATCCCCGACGGGACGGGAGGCGACATGGGTCAGCTCATTCCGCCCCGCGTGGATTCTCCTGATCATTCATGGATCTGGGCGAACGCGCTCGCGTCGAAGCCGCCCACCCTCGATCGCCCGCGCGAGGTGCCCTTGCCGGAGTCGATCGCGGAGGTCTCCCGGTGGGCGGGCAGTGAAGATTCGCGCCGGGTCGAGCTCGTCTACGCGCCAGTGTTCTGGGTGTTCCTGCCCCTTGCGGCTATCGGTTTTCTGATCTTCCAGACGGTCGCTGATCCGACGGGTTCGGGCTGGAGTATCACCATCAACGGTGAGAACCGCGATACCTGGCCTGGCTGGGTGCCACCGCTTGCATGGGTCGGCGTGAGTGTCTGGCTGCTCGTCGCGGTCGGGGTGCTGCTGTTTCGGTTGAGTCTCCTGCGTGATCTACACGCTGAGAACGAGTGGATCTTCGCGCACGGAGTCGCGCACTCGATCCATCGCGCGTCAGCGGACTACGACGACGGAGAGGCGCGCTGGGCGACATACATCGCCCTCGATCACCGCCTCGATGAAGAGCAGGCCTCACGAATCCATGCCGCGTTCGAGGCATGGCTCGCCCGTGAGGATCTACCGCCCTCGGGGTCGAAGCCCATCTCGTCACAGGCACTGTTCGGTGCGCAGGCGGCTGGTGGCTACTTCATCCTCCGCCTTCCGGTCTCCGCCATCGCGGGCACGACTGCGGAGCAGCAGTGGATGCTCATCACCGAGCCGCGCGAGAACGCTGACAGCAGTGGCGGGGTGATCATCACTCCGGTACCGGTACCGAAGAAGCTGGAGAGGATCCGCCGCAAGCTCCTCCGGAGGGCCGAGAGGAGGGCGCCATGACGTGGGTTCCCTGGGCGGTCGCCGTCGTCGGACTACTGTTCGTGGTCGGCATGCCGATGCTCATCTGGCGGGCGACGCGGAACCGGGATCGTCCGATCCCGCTGATCGACCGGAGCCGGGCCTACCCTGCCAGGGTGGTCGACACCTATGACACCAGCGCCTCGGAGACGGCCGAGACGAACGTGAGGGTGGAGTACCTCGACTCGGCGGGCGCGACGAGGCTGACGTATCTCGCTGACGTGATCGACGATTCCTGGCTCGACCGTTTCACCCCCGGGAGCATCTGGCAGATCTACCCCTATTCCCCGGAAAGCACCCGCGTCGTGCTCACCGAAGCGCACGACGAAGTGTGGCGTTGCGGTTGGAACCTCGACGGCGTGTACATCGGCGGCCAGTCAGGGCCCGTCGATGTCGGGCCGGGCTCCCCGTTCCCGTATCGGCCAAGGGGGTATGCATCGTGAGTACGAAGGATCGGAAGGACCCGCTACTCGAACGGGTCGCGGACAAACTGCTCGTCGGTTCGGGGCCGCGGGAACCGTTCCTCATCCGGCACGACTGGGCGATTCCGGCCATCGTGTTCGCCGGATGCGGCGTATTCACCGCCATTGTTCTGGTCGCGAGTTTCCAGGGCTGGGGGCCGGTGCTCATGTGGTTCCTCATCGGGGTCGGCGCGCTCTGCCTCGTGCTGATGATCCCGACGTTCGTGCGAATGGTCCGGGAGACGCGTGGCCCCTTGCCCGCGCTCGACCGCACTCCGCGGACGGCACGGGTGACCCTGCGCGCCGACGACGCCGACGGCGGGCAGACCATCCTCCTCGAATACCGGGACGCGGACAGGGGTGCGCACGATGCGCAGCTCGCAGACGTGATCCACGAGTCCTGGGAGTATCGCTTCGCCCCCGGCACGAGGTGGCAGGTGTATGCGTTCCGTGATCCGGAGCTGGCCGATTCGGTCGTGTTCCTCACCGAGGCGCACGACGAGGTGTGGCGCAGCGGGTGGAAACTCGACGGGGTCCGCATCGGCGGCGAGGGCGGACCTGTCAAGCCCGGGCCAGGGTCCCCCTTCCTGCGTGAGGGATCGAAATGGGAGTTTACGTCATGAGGCAGGACGTCGAGAGGTGGATGGAGGCGGCGCGCACGCCCGAGACGCGGGCGCGGATACGTCGGTGGGCGATTCTCAGTCGCGTGTTGTTCGTGGTGATGGGCGCCAGTGCTATCGGGTTCATCGCAACGCTGGCGGTGTCCATCGTCCTGGCGCTGTTCGGGAGCGCTCCGCCGTGGTGGGGTCCGGTCATCGCGCTCGGCGTCCTGCTAGTCGCGCTCGTCGCGTGGTTCCTTGCGTTGTCGCTGTGTGAGGCTGCCGGATACCTCGACGGTGAGGAGGCGGTGGGAATCATCACCGAGGTCACCGCTGATGACAGCATGGGTCCGGAGTCGAACCCCGCCTACGACATGATGATCATCGCGGAGCTCGCGGGCGGTGAGCAGATCCGACGTGCCGCGCGCGAGTCCCCGCGCGAGGCGCCGCGTCCCGGGCAGCGCGTCCGCTTCCGTCACAACACCCACGATCCGAGGGATCTCGACGACATTCTATTCCTGGGCTTCATCGATGACACGGGTCAGCGGCCAAGCAAGGGGCAACCATGACCGGCCAGCAGACAGCGAAACGGTCGCTGCTCCGACGCATCGGTCGGACCCTGGTCAATGAGTTCGCTGCGCCGCCGAAGCCGCGCCCGACCCCGAGCGACAAGGACTTCGCCGAGGGCCGAGAAGCCATCGGGATTATTCGCTCTGCGGTGCCGAACGACTCTCCCGAAGGCGGGCAGCTGGACGACGATCTCATCATCGCCGTCCACACGAGCGACAACGACCAGCCCCTGACATTGCCTCGGACGTTCATGTGCCCGCTGCCTGGTGCCGGTGCGGGCCAGGGACTCATCGGACAGCAGGTCGCCGTGCGGCACACCACCGTCGACCCCGACTACGACAACGACATCCTCGTGACACGATGGCCGACGCACGTCGCAGAAGCCCTCAAACCCATCCGCTACGAAGGTCCGGGAGCGTTCCGCGCCCGCATCTGGGCCATTCTCTCCGGCTACTTCTTCGTCATCGGCACCGCCGGGGTCATGCTCACCCCGATCCTGCTGTGCAACCTGATCTTCGGCGCTCTCACCGAGACCAACATGCTCGCCGACATCCTTCCCGGCCTCCACCCGGCCATCGCCGTCGCCGTCAGCATCGGAGTGATCCCGTCAGGCATTTTCCTCGGCTGCGTCTGCCTCACACGCCGCGACAGGCTGCGTGAGGGCATGACGGTGAAAGGACAATGATGACCAGCACTGCTCCCGAAGAACCCGCGACGCAGCTCGACACTGTTCGTCGAATGGAGGATTCGGCGATGAAGGATCGCGCGCTCCGCCTCGGGCTCATCATGGTACTGGCTCTGCTGGGCCTCACCGGTTGCGGCGTCTTCGCAGACCAGGTGACCGACTGCGACACCAGCACGAAGCCGGTCGCCTGCCAACCTGACGAGCGCTTCGATCTGGCCGGGACCAGCATCCTGGTCGACGAACTCGAAACCATCACCGAGGCCGGAGACAACGGCCAGGACGAGGCTCGCGTCGAGGCGGCCATCACCCTCGAGGGCAAGCCATCCCGGGCTCTGCGCGCACAACTGCACATCGCAGATCCGCTGGCCGAGGAGGATCTCGTCATCGAACCCGACCGAGCACTTGTGCAGGCGGGCGAGCGCACCTTCTCCTGGGATTTCAGCGGTCACGGCTTCGCGCACCGCATCCAGTTCGATCGATTCACTCCGCATGTGTTCCTCATCTTCAGCGACGGCGAGAACGAGGTCGTGGTCGATGTCATTCGGGTCGAGTCTACCGAGGACGCGCCGTGAGCGCGCTCCCGGTACCCACTGACGGCTGGCCGCACCTGCTGCGCATGGCCGGTTCGGTCACGGCCGGATGGGCGATCGCGGCATTCACGATAGTTGCGTTCCTGCTCCCCGGAGTCGACCCGCAATGCCAATCGGCGAACGAGACCACGGTGTGCCCGCAGCATCCCGACCCGGCTCTCACGCACCTGTTCGACGCCTATTGGCCTCAGATACCCGTGGGGTGGCCTGCCGGAATCATGGTCGTCTCGATGCTGTTCGCGATCGGTGTCGCCGTGTTCATCGACTCCGCCGACCCGTGGTCGAGCACCGGCGGCGCGCCGCAGTTCACGGGCCTACTCGCCGGCATTCTGGGGTGCGGGGTGGGACTGTTCGTCGCGGGTCCCGGATTCACCCGCCCGCTGATCGCGCTGGCCGTCACCGCCCTCGGCGCACTGCTCATCCTGCTCGCTCTGCTGTGCATGCGCGGGTTCCGCGGTGCCCTGCGGCGACGCTATGCCGTCCATCTGCGCCGCCAGGAACTCAGGCAGCATGGCACCCGCACGGTCGCGACCATCACCGAACTGGTGTGGGAGCGTCGGTACCTCAACGACGATCCGGTGTTTACGGTGGCCGCACGCCTCGGCGACGCGCCGGGGGCACGCATCGTCTCCGACGAGCTGTGCGTTCCGTCCGAGCAGGCTCCCGTCGTTGGCGGCACCGTCGTGGTGATCCACGACAAGCACACCGATCATCCGACCGACGTCACCGCCCTGATCGAGGCCGACCCTGCAGGACTGCGAGACCCCAATGCGCTGGAGAAGTACCCGCCAGCACCTGAAGACTCACCGAGCTGACCGTCGAAGCGGTTCAGAGCAGACCGGTGATAATCCCGAGCGCAATGAGGGCCACTGCACCACCCAGGCGCAGGATCCAGATCGGCCTGCAGCGCTTGGTGGCGCCGTTGCTCATCTCAGCCACCGCCCCCATCCGCGGTGACGACGTACTTGCCGCTGTCGGGGTCGAAGCGCATGGGTCGATCCGGATCGGGTTCGATGAGAATCCGCTCGCGCGAACCTCGTCGCCCGCGGATCATCGCGACGATGACGAGCAGAGGCTCGCCCTCGAGCGGAACCCGCTCCGGGTCCGCCTCCATCTGCGCAGTGACAACGCGGGGGCCCTCCGGTGCCTCGAAACCGACGCGAACCTTGAACTGGCTCAGATGGCTGATCCGGCCATGTCGGAAATCGAGATGTTCGAGCCGCCCGGGGTAGCGCGTACCCGTCGAGCGGATCGCCGCGATCCTCCGCTGCGTTCTCACCGCGAAACGTATCGAGAACGGGAGAGCGATAAGAAGCCCGAGTGTGCCCACCGCGGCGACGCCGAGGAAGATCATAAGAATGCCGGTGTCGGGCAGTTCCCAGTACCCCACGCTCGGGGGAGCGTGCCTGATGTAGTCGATGTCGATCGCGAGATGGAGCAGAAGCGCGATGAAGAAGGCCGCAGTGATAACGAGCGCCGCAACGACTGCCGGAAGTCCGAGCTGTCCGTACTGCGCCCTGGCACGCCTCGTGAACCCGAAGGTCGGGCCAAGCACGACCATCGAGACAACGGCGAGGATCACGATCACCCACCACCACCAGTGCGTGGCAAGGTCTTCAACAGCGGGCGCCGCGATGGGATCGACAAGCCTCGGCAGGGCAAGGAACGCGAGACCGATCCAGAAGAGGAACGTGAAGGAGAGCCGGCCGATCATGCTCGCGGTGAAACGCCCCGGTCGCGCACCCGGTCTCAGGGTCGTGATACTCGAACCCCTGTGCTCGGTCGAGAAAATCGGCCCGTCGATCCACCACTCACCAAGCGGATCCCTCGATTCGCTCGAACCCTCGGACACACCGATCTCGTGGACACGCATCGCCTCACCGGGTTGCGGACGGACCGCGTCGGATCGATCGCTGTCGTGCGGTGGAGTTGCCATCACAGGATCCTCCTTCGCCATCGATATCGGTGAGCCGTCGTCGATGCCACTGATACTCCGAACCGGAATGGGTTTCAGACTATCGAACGCTCAACATCGGACTGCCAGTCCGCACCGGATCACGCCATCACAACCGCAGCTTTGCTTCTGAATGGCCAGGCCACGAGGACGTGGAGCGGGAAGGAGTGATAAGCGGGCGGATCGTAGGTCTGCCCGTTTCCGAAGCGAAACCCGCCGACCACTTCCATCAAAACGAGAGTTCAAACCGGTTTGAACAACACCAGTTCGGGCTCTCAAACGTGGTGGACGCGGGTGGACTCAAACCGAACACCTGGCGTCGGTTCGAGCGGCTCGGTTCCGCGTGGGAGCAGGCGAGAATCGGTGCTGGTGACACGTCAGCAGACGCTTCGGAGCCCGAGTCCGGCGTCGTCACGACCCCAAGGAGACGAACTAGAACACCGTTGACGGAGAGCGAAGTGGACTCTATCCGAACTGCCCGCGCGAACGGCGAGAGCGTGGTCTCCATCTGTCGCCGGTTCGACGTGCATCGGATGACCGTCTGGACGCATACGAGAGACTTGCTCTCCCCCGAATGATCTCACCCGTCCTCCGCAGACGACGGGAACACGGCCGTGGACTCGAGCGCCGCGTAGTCCGGAGGTTTGTCGGCATCACTTGCGAGAATGACACTGTGAAGTTCAAGCGCCGCAACCTCGAAGCCCTCGGTTCCCTCATCGTAGGCAATCTGGGTCGTGACGACGCCGAAACCGCGGACGCGGCCAAGTACTTCCCCTACCGCTCCAGCACGTACATCACGGAGTTCTTCCAGGAGTTGGAGACGGAGTTTCAGCACGACGGCTCAACCCGCCACCGCTGGGTGGCTGACGTGTTGGAACAGATGCTGGCCGAACCGCACGACGGCCCCAATCATCCACCCGCGATCTTCTGTCGCCTCATCGACCAGTTCATGAGTCCAGCCGATCGGCTCAACGAAGGCCCCGACCGGCCTCATGCGCTGGCGCAACTCAACGAGGTTCTCGGCCGCGAAGGCTTCGAGGCGTTCTATGGCGAAAACAGTCACTGCTACCTCCGCCACGTCGGCACCCAGACCGTCACTGTCCTTGCCGCCAATCCGCACCGCCCCTTCAGCAAGGCCGAGCAGGAGCGGCGGCGGCTCCTGGCGGCTTACCTCGACCAGTGCAACGAGGATGATCTCATCGAGGAGGTGCTGCTCCCACTGTTCAGGCAGTTGGGCTACCACCGCATCACGGCAGGCGGCCACAAGGACAAGGCGCTGGAGTATGGCAAAGACATCTGGATGCGCTACACCTTGCCGACCCAGCACATTCTCTACTTCGGCATCCAGGCCAAGAAGGGAAAACTCGACGCCGCCGGCGTCACCAAGACCGGCAACGCCAACATGGCCGAAATACACAACCAGGCACTTATGATGCTGGCACACGAAATCTTCGATCCCGAGACCAACCGCAGGGTCTTGGTGGACCACGCCTTCATCGTTGCAGGCGGGGAGATCACCAAGGCCGCCCGCAACTGGCTCGGCAACGCTCTCGACGCTAGCAAGCGCAGTCAGATCATGTTCATGGACCGCGACGACATCTTGAACCTCTACGTCGTTGCCAGCCTGCCGCTGCCCGAGGGAGCCTTGCCGCCGTCGCCCACGAACCCGTGGGCCATAAGCGACGAGGCGCCGTTCTAGGGTCTAGCTGAAACGGAATCCAAAGAGCCCACCGTCGTCGGTTGCGTCGGTGAGTCGTGTCGACATGATGTACGGCCCGGCATCAAACGCCCCGTCGCTCTGCGTTTCAACGAGGTCGATGAAGTCTGAGTTAAGCGTCACGATGTACTGGAAGCTGTGCTGTTCAGCCAGCCGAGCACCGATGTTGAGGCACGACGCGATCTGACGACCATCGATCGCATCGAACAGATGGCTGTCGTGGACCAGGATGTCGGGCGCGCGGCTGTTCTTGATCGCAGTAATCAAGCAGGTCGTGTCGAACATGAAAGTCTCGACGCTGCGCACACCGGTACTCGCGTCGCCTGAGACTTGCGGAGTGACCTTCAAGATGCCCTTCTCCGTAGGAGCAACCAGGAGAGTGGCTTCGCGGTCGGTGTATATCTCCGAACCCAACTCATCGAACAGGGCGATGGCTTCGTCGAGAGAGCTCGTCCGTTCGTGCAGCTCTGCGCGAACGGACGTTACTAGTTCTGCAGTCTTGAGCTTCAACCTGTCGTTGATTTGGCTAATCGATGCCGCCGCCTCGACGCGGCGTTCTATGTCGGCGACGTCGGCCTCCAACTTCGCCAAGTCCCGCTGAACAGCTAGGAACGTGTCGAGCGCAACGGTTTCACTCAGCAGACGGAGAATCTCAGAGCGCTCGACGTCGCGGGTTCGTCGTTCGGTATTAATGGCGTCGAGTCGCGCGGCAGCAGCCTCCAGCTCTTGTTGGAGAAAGCTGCGTCGGTTGCGGATGACGGAATGATGGAACTCAGATACTTCATCAAATCGCCGTCCAACAAGCTCGGGTAACACGACGCCGAGTTCGTTGTAGACGCGCGTCAGCTTCGCCTTCAGGGCCTCGTCCTCAGCCGGGTCCACTTCGTCTCGGAGAGCCGTCTCTATTTCGCGGCTTCGGCGCTGAAGCGCGAGCCCTTCGTCATTGAGGCGCTGAATAGAGGCGGTGGCGATTGAGATTGGTTCTTGACCTTGATCCCGCATCAACCCTGCATCCTGAGATCAGGAGCTTCCCGCAACGGGTGGGAACGTCTTCGCGAAGGAGGCAGTCGATGTCGAGTTTCATCGAGAAGATCGTCGGCGACATCGGCGACAAGAAGCGGTGGCGGGAATACAAGGCACGCGTGAAGGCACTCCCCACCGGCTATCGGACGGCGACCGAGGCGCTGGAGCGGTACCTGCTGTACCGCGGCGTGATCGCGAAGGGCGATGTCCTGGTGTCCCTGCACGAGGAAGTTGCTGCCGTGTTCGAGCGGGCAGCGTCCGCGAACACACCGATCCGCGAAGTCGTCGGCGCTGACCCCGTCGAGTTCGCTGACACACTGCTGAGCAAGTACGCGGCCGGTGAGTGGATCGACATGGAGCGGGAGCGGCTGATTGCAACGATCGCTGAGGCTGAAGCACGGGGCGCGGGCGCATGACGACAAAGCAGAGCACGACTGCGGCGATCCGCCTGCGGGGCATGGAGAAGTCGTACGGCAAGCTCGCGGTCCTGCGCGGAGTGGACTTCGATGTCGAGCCGGGCACCATTTTCGCCCTCCTGGGTTCCAACGGGGCCGGTAAGACCACGGTCGTGAGAACCCTGTCCACGCTGATGAAGGCAGACGCAGGCAGTGCAAGCATCGCCGGATTCGACGTAGCCACCCAGGCCGGGCGGGTTCGGGAGTCGATCAGCCTCACCGGTCAGTTCGCCGCGGTCGATGAACTCCTCACCGGGCGCGAGAACCTCGTCTTGGTGGCCAAGCTCCGGCACCTTACGGACCCCGGGGCGATCGCCGACGACCTGCTGGACCGGTTCGCGCTGGGCGAGGCGGGCGGGCGGAAGGTCGCCACCTACTCCGGTGGCATGCGCCGTCGGCTAGACATCGCGATGAGCCTCATCGGCGACCCGCCGGTGGTGTTCCTGGACGAGCCGACGACGGGCCTGGATCCGGAGCGGCGCATCGAGGTGTGGCGTGCGGTCGAGAAGCTCGCCGCGGGTGGGACGACGGTCTTGCTGACGACGCAGTATCTGGACGAGGCCGAGGAGCTGGCGGACCGGATCGCGATCCTGCACCAGGGGCGGATCATCGTCGACGGGACTCTGGAGGAGCTGAAGAAGCTGCTGCCGCCAGCGAAGGTCGAGTACGTCGAGAAGCAGCCCTCGCTGGAGGACATCTTCCTCGCCCTGGTGGGCGAGAACAGCGGCGACGACGATACGGGCGAGAAGGGGACATCATGACCACGCACTTCTTCGCAGACACGGCCACGCTCACGGGGCGGTCGTTGAAGCACGTCACGCGCAGTCCGGACACGATCATCACGACGGCGATCATGCCGATCGCGATCATGTTGTTGTTCGTCTACGTCCTCGGCGGCGCCATCGAGACCGGGCCGGAGTCCGGCTCGGGTACGTATATCGACTACATGCTGCCGGGCATCTTGCTCATCACGGTCGCGATGGGCATCTCGTACACCGGCTACCGGCTGTTCACCGATCTGAAGGGCGGCATCTTCGACCGGTTCCACTCCATGCCGATTGCCCGCTCGGCGGCACTGTGGGCGCATGTGCTGACCTCGCTGGCGGCCAACGTGATCTCTGTGGTGATTGTGGTCGGCGTGGCCCTGCTGATGGGGTTCCGGACCGGGGCGAACGTGCTCGACTGGCTCGCAGTCGCCGGCGTCCTGGCGTTGTTCGTACTGGCGCTGACCTGGGTCGCGGTGATCGCCGGGCTCTCGGCGACATCGATCGAGGGGGCTACGGTGTTCTCCTACCCACTGATCTTCCTGCCGTTCATCAGTTCCGCGTTCGTGCCGACGGAATCCATGCCCGGACCGGTGCGGTGGTTCGCCGAGCATCAGCCGGTGACGTCGATCGTGAACACGATCCGGGACGTGTTCGCTCAGCAGCCCGCGGGGGGCGACATCTGGCTCGCGTTGGCCTGGTGCGTGGGCATTTTCGTCGTGGCCTATGCCGTGGCGATGTCCGTCTATCGCCGGAAGATCAGCTGAGGCAGGGTGGATGGCATGCTCACCATCAGCCAGCTCGCCGCGTACGCCGGGGTGACGGTGGCCGCGGTCCGGCACTATCACAAGATCGGTCTGCTGCCCGAGCCCGAACGCGACCGCTCCGGGTACCGCAGCTACGACGCCGCCGCGGTGGTGCGGCTGATCCGCATCCACGTCCTGGCCAGCGCGGGCGTGCCGCTGGCCCAGGTCGAAGACCTCCTCGACGCCGAACCCGAGCAGTTCGCCGCGCGGGTTCGTGAGATCGACACGCGACTGCGCGCCGAGGCACGACGGATTCAAGACACCCGCAGGCGGCTCGCCCAGATCGCCGCGGGCGAACAGATGGCGCTCCCGGAAAGCGTCGTCGGCTACCTCGACCGGCTCCGCGAACTGGGCGTCGAGGAGGGTTACATCGAGAGGGAACGAGACGCCTGGATCGTCGTCGCCGCCCAGGTTCCCGACCGGATCGACGCGATCATCGCGAAGAAGCACGACGACCTGGACGACCCGGATGTGGTGCGGCTCTACAGCCTCGTCAGCACCGCACTCGACTGGTCCGCCGACGACCCGCGCGTGATCGAGACCGCCGACATCCTCGACCGCATCACCACGCGCGCCGCCGAAGCCGGCGACATGGACGACGACGGGCTCGACGATCAGGTGGTCGCCCTTCTCGATGCGGCCGTGGCCGAGACATCTCCGGCCGCCGAGCGACTCCTCAGCCTCCTCGAGGAACGAGGCTGGAAGGGCTTCACCCGCTTCGAGCGGATGCCCGCCGGCAAGCACAACGCCTGACCCGGCCATCTACCACTAGCGGCGCCGCCCAGCGGCTTCGCCTGATCCACGGCGCCTCGACGCTGGCAGTCCGCCAGCGCCCGAACCACCCCTACGACCAAAAAGGAGACTCGCGATGCCCGCGACAACCGCGCACGAATCCACCATCGCGACGGCGACTCTCGCCCCTGCTTCGAACACGAATCGCCGCAAACAGGCTCACCGACAGGAACCGCGCTGATGTCCACATCTGATGCGAGGACCGCGCCGTCGGCAGCCGTGCAACTGACGGCGGTGAGCAAGGTCTACGGCAAGCGCCGTCGGGAAGTCGTCGCACTCGATGACGTGAGCATCGGCTTCGGCCGGGGAGCCTTCACCGCTGTGATGGGGCCCTCCGGCTCGGGCAAGAGCACCATGCTACACTGCGCGGCTGGCCTCGACCGTGCGACCTCGGGATCGGTTCACCTGGATCATCAAGACCTCGGCGAGCTGAAGGAGAAGCAGCTGACCGTGTTGCGCCGCGAGCGCATTGGCTTCATCTTCCAGGCGTTCAACCTGCTCCCGGCCCTGACCGTGGCGCAGAACGTGCTCTTGCCCCTCGAACTCGCCGGTCGCCGCCCCGATCGTGTTCGGCTGTCGCAGATCTTGGAGCGGGTCGGCCTGAGCGAGCGCGGACGGCATCGCCCGGCCGAGCTCTCCGGCGGTCAGCAGCAGCGGGTCGCGATCGCCAGGGCGCTGATCACCGAGCCCGCCGTCGTGTTCGCCGACGAGCCCACCGGCGCGTTGGACACCCGCACCGGCCGCGACGTGCTCGGTCTGCTGCGCGAGACAGTCGAGGACGCCGGGCAGACCATCGTGATGGTCACCCACGACCCGGTCGCAGCGTCCTATGCCGACCGGGTGGTGTTCCTGGCCGACGGTCGGGTGGCGGGTGAGATTCGGCAGCCGACCGCGGAGGCCGTGGCCGAGCAGATGACTCACCTGGGTGCTTGGGCCGACCAAGGCCCGGCGCCGTCGAAGGACGGGGGGCGTCGATGATCCGGCTCGCAGTTCGCACCTTGCGTCACCGTGCGGGGGGCTTCCTCGCGGCCTTCCTGACAATGCTCCTCGGCGCAGCGATGGTGATGGCGTGCGGCGGGCTGATGGAAACGGGAATCCGCACCTCCATGGCGCCAGGACAACTAGCGGATGCCGATGTCGTCGTGGCCGGCGACCCAGGCTTCGACGTCCCGCAGATGAGCTACACAGCCGTCCTTCCCGAACGAGTACGCATCGACGCGGACCTGGTGGACTCCCTCGGGGCGTTGCCCGGGGTGGCCCAGACCGCCGGCCACGTCTTTGACGACCCGGCACCGGACGGCACCCTCGACGCCATCACCGTGGTGGCTGTGCCCGGCACGAGCGTCGATGACCTGCGTAAACGTGTGGATGCCGTGCTGCCCGAAGGTGTCATCAGCTATGTCGATGACCAGCGAGGACTCGCCGAACGACCGCAGGCCCTCACCGGCTCCGATGTTCTGATCTCTCTGGCTGGCGTGTTCGGCGCCATGGCGCTAATGGTCTCGCTGTTCGGTGTCGCCTCGATGCTGGCGCTCTCGGTCCAGCAACGCCATCGCGAGCTGGCGCTGCTGCGCGCGGTCGGCAGCACCCCGGGACAACTGCGAGCGCTGATCCTTGGCGAAACACTGATCCTGGCGGCCGTAGCGACCGTGGTCGCGATCCTGCCCGGCCGGTGGCTCGGTGCGTTCATCCTCGACGGCCTGGTCAATGCCGGGGTCGTTGCCGAAGGCATTCAGTTCCGTCTGGGCTGGATTCCGACACTCGTCGCGATCGCCTCGGCCATGCTCGCCGCGATCGGCGGAGCCTTCGTGGCGGGCCGGCGAGCCGCGAACACCCGGCCCACCCAGGCACTGGCCGAGGCCGGACTGCCCGAACGCAGACCAGTGGGCTTCGGGAGGATCTTCGTCGGGTTGGTCCTGCTGGCGGGCGGCACCGCACTGGCCATCGTGACGATGACGGTCCTGAACGGGCCGCTCGCTTCCAGCACCGGCATGCCGGCTGCGATCGTGTGGGCGATCGGACTCGCAGCAATCAGCCCACTGCTCACGAGACCGCTTGTGGCCGTGCTGCAATGGCCACTGCGAGCATTGACCGGACAACCAGGGCGACTGGCCTTGCTCAACGCGCGCGCCGCGATCGACCGCACCGCCGCCGTCGTGGCTCCCGTCATCGTCCTCTGCGGCAGCGCGACCGGGGTGCTGTACATGCAGGCCACCGACGAAGCTGCAGCCCTGCAGACGTTCGCGGACAGCCTCACGCCCGATGTCGTGGTGACAACCGAGCACGGCGTCACCCCCGAACTCCGCGACCAGATCAACGCGATGCCGGGCGTGTCCGGGGCTTCCGAGTATGTTCGGAGTGCGGGCTATGTGGAGCAGCCCCATGACGGCTCATACCGGTGGGACGTCTGGACTCTGCAAGGCATCACGACCGAAGACATCGGCGCCATCGTGCCGATCACGATCGCCCACGGCAGTGTGGAGAACCTCCACGGACCCACGGTCGCTCTAAACGTCCTCCAGGCCACAGAACTCGGCGTGGACGTGGGCGACCCGATGACGCTGCGGATGGGCGACAACAGGTCGCTGGCCGTGGAAGTTGTCGCGCTCTTCGCCGCCGACAACGATTACGACACCATGGTGCTGCCGGCCGACGTCCTCGCCGAGCACACCACAGCAGGCCAGGTCACCATGATCCTGGTAGCCAGCGACGGCACCCGCCCCGCCGACGAACTGATCGCTGACATCGAGGACCTAACAGCAGTCGTCGACGGAGTGACGGTCTCAGACCGAGAAGCACTGATCACCGCATTCGCCGAGACGCAGCGCACGCAGAGCATCGCCAGCTACATCATCGTCGCCATGATCGTGGCCTACAGCGCGATCTCCGTCATCAACGCACTCGCCTCAAGCACTCTCGCGCGTCGCCGCGGGTTTGGTCTGCAACGTCTCACCGGCCTCACCCGCGGACAAGTGCTGCGGATGCTCACCGTCGAAGCCCTCCTGGTAGCCGTCATCGGCGTGTTGGTCGGCACCCTCTCCGCTGGGGTGACCGCGGTGGCCTTCAGCCTCGGGCGCGCTGACACCTTCTCTCCGTCCGGCTCACCGGGCATCTACATCGCGGTGGTGAGTCTCGTGGTCCTGCTCAGTCTGCTGGCCACGCTCCTTCCCGGCTCGTGGTCCACCAGACAACGACCGGCCGAAGCCGCGATCACCGGGTAGTCACGAGAGCTGAGAATGCCGAAGTCGAGAGCGCATTCATACGCACCAGTCTCGGCACGAACGCAGACCTTCCACCGCCCGGTGAGCCCCATCGCCTATGACTGCGTCAAGCTGATCTTCGTCCGCCACGGGTCGGCAATCCTGCTCAGCGAGTTCGGCGAGAAACCGGTCAACGTAGGCCACGTCATCGCGCTCGGGGCGAACACCCTATGCGGCAGCGAGCCCGAGGGCTCGATCACCGCCACCACCCTCTACCTGGACCGCGACTACGTGATCGATCGGTGTTACTGCGCCATGTGGCCGGAATGCACCACATTGGACCCGTGTTTATGAGACACCCAGTCCTCCCGCGAGCTGCCTTCCCGAGCCACAACGCGAAGCGTGGGCCGCTATCTGGCCCCGGCTTCAATGGGCAACTGCTACTATGACTGTCATACTATGACAGTCATAGTATCCGAGTAATAGGAAGGGGATGACTGTGATTGGCGCTGACGCCATCCGTGGAAACGTAGACCTCCTGGTGCTGGCGTTGCTTCGATCGGGCCCGTCGTACGCGTACAAGCTTGCGCAATGCATCACCGAAGTCGCTGGCGAGGACTACTCGATCAAGCAGGCCACCCTCTACTCGGCAGTAAAGCGCCTCGAATCCGGCGGTCACGTACGTTCGTCCGCCAAGCTCTCTTCGTCAGGCAAACCGCGCACCAACTACCGCATCACCGATCTAGGTCAGCGGCATCTCGACCTCAAACTCGAGGAGTGGCGGAATACGAAATCCGTCGTCGACAGGTTCGTCGACCTAGCCACAGGAATAGCTAGACCGTGACCGCATCACACATCTAGAAGGTTGGTAATGATCGACGACACAATGACTGACGCCGATGAGGTGCTCCGCGGCCTGTATCAGGAAGGTGATGAAGATGCCCGCATGGTCTTGCCCCAGAACTTCGTGGAGTGGGATCGCACCTGCGAATTGCTCCGTCGCTGGCTGCCGAATGCGCCTGCGACAATCCTCGACGTAGGCGGCGCGTCGGGTCGATACGCACAGTGGCTCAGTTCGCTCGGGTATAGCGTCCTCGTGATCGATCTCCTGACCAAGCATGTCGAGCAGGCACGGGCCAAGGGGATCAACGCGGAACCGGGTGACGCACGCGAGTTGCCGCAGGCGACTGGCAGCGTAGACGCCGTTCTGCTCATGGGACCGCTCTATCACCTCCCGCTCGCCGAAGACCGTCAGCGTGCCCTAGCCGAAGCAACCCGAGTCTGTCGTTCTGGCGGGCAGGTGATCGCTGCGGCGATGTCCAGGTGGGCGAAGCCTGCAGTGCGCGCCTCCCGAGGCGAGCTCGCTGATGCGGAGATCCAACGCCATCTGGAGGCCGTACTGAGCGGGGGCAATGATCCTAACGGCACTGATTTTGACCGGGTCTCGTACAACCATGACCCAGCGGAGTTCGAAACAGAGCTTCAGGCGGCTAACCTGCGTGATATCGAAGTCCTCGGGATCGAGGGACCACTCGGCGCAGCCGCACGAGAGGATACCGGGCTGAACGACTATGCGATTCGCACCGCCCGAATTGCCGAGCGGCACGCACCACACCTTTCGATCCACCTGCTCGGCCGTGGGCTCGTCACCTAAAGTGCCGGCGATCTCCGAATCGCCACGCTTCATCGAGCGAGCACAGTCGCGCCCATCCGCGGATCGAAAGAACCCGGGAACAGAATCTTGGCCGGGCTATTGGCGCTACGAGAGGCCCAAGACGCCCGTAAACCCGCCGACGCCCAGGGCTATCGATAAAACTTGAAACTGTCGCTCCCCGATCCCTACGAAGAAAGGAACAGGATGACACGACCTCAACGTCAGATCCATGACGCACTGGTTGACCTGCAGAGCGCAACTGAGAAGGACAAGATCGTTCGACGCTTGCCAGCCGGCAGCGGCTTAGACGCGATCGGCGTGCGCATGAAGGACGTATTCGACACGGCCAAGGAGTGGACCGACCTCGATCTTGAGCACGTTCCAGAACTGTTGTCCAGTCCCTGGTACGAGATGCGGATGGTCGGCGTGTCAGTCCTCGACTTCAAAGCACGACGCCGCGGTCTACCCGATGACGAACGACGCCGCCTCTACGACACCTATATGAGTCACCACGAGTTCATCAACATCTGGGATCTCGTCGACCGTGCGGCTCCGCGGGTGATCGGGTGGTACCTCCTCGACAAGTCACGCCAGCCCCTCTTCGACCTCGCCCGATCCGAAGCCCCGATCGAGCGACGAACGGCGATCACCGCATCGTTCTGGCTGATCCGCCAAAGCGACCTCGACGACCCGATCGCACTAGCAGAACTGCTCCTCGACGACCCCAGCGAGATCGTCACCAAGCCCGTCGGAACCGCACTGCGGGAAGTCGGCAAGATCGATCAACAGCGGCTCCTCGACTTCCTCGACAAGCACAGGAATCGAATGAGCCGCCCAACACTGCGACTCGCCACCTACCTGCTACCTGACCAGGTGCAGAAGGCGCTCTAAGGCGCTTCGCATGCTCACGCGTAGCCGTCCCGAGTGGGAGCCCATAGCCAGCTCCGAGGCCGTGGCTGCAACTCCGACTGCTGTGCATCCTCAACGGCTTCAAGTTCCTCATCCACGGCCCTATCAGCCTCGTGCGGCTGATCCGGGTCCGCCGCAGCGAGCGCCGTCAAGCTCGCGTCGAGGCCAGGGAACGCCTCGCGACGCCCCAGCGGACTGTGCGCGTACCTGCGGAGTATGAGGCACTACCGCAGCACGAGCACGGGCCGACGCATCTCAGCCGAACTTCGGCCGCGCACAGCGGCTGACCACAAGCGTCTGGTCGCGCTCGTGCTGCACCTCGCCGACGAACTCCACGCCCACGAACTCGACCAGCACCAGCGCCACATCGACACGCAACGAAACGAAGCAGAGTCAACGCCCGCCGCACCGAGGGCGGGTGAGCAAGGAGCAGAAGACCATGACCCCACGTATCGCCCCAGCACCCGTTCGCCCGACTGAAACCTTCCCGTTGTTGACGGCGGTGACCTATCAGCGGGTCTCCACCAAAGAGCAAGCCTCAAAGGGCGGACGCGACGAGGGGTTCTCGATCCCCGCTCAGCGTGAGGCCAACACCCGCAAAGCCGAGTCTCTCGGCGCGCGGGTCGTGGCAGAGTTCGTCGACGCCGGAGAATCCGCCCGCTCAGCTGACCGACCCGACCTGCAACGGATGCTGGACTACATCGCCACCCACCAGGTGACGTACTGCATCGTGCACAAGGTCGACCGGTTGGCCCGCAACCGGGTCGATGACGTGGAGATCCACCGCCGCCTCGTCGAAGCCGGGGTCACGCTGGTCTCGGCGACGGAGAACATCGACGAGACCCCCTCGGGGATGCTGCTGCACGGCATAATGTCGTCCATCGCCGAGTTCTACTCCAAGAACCTCGCCACCGAAGTCACCAAGGGCCTGACGCAGAAGTTCGAGACCGGCAGCACGCCGATGCGCGCTCCCATCGGCTACCTCAACGTCCGCAAACGCGACGAGCAGGGCCGCGAGTACCGCACGGTGGAGATCGACCCCGAACGCGCACCCCTCGTACGGTGGGTGTTCGAGCAGTACGCCACCGGAGACCGCACCGTCGTCGACCTGCTCACCGAAGTCACCGCCCGCGGGCTGACCACCGTGCCGACGCCGAAGCGACCCTCCGGACCGGTGGCACGGTCGGGGTTCTTCAAACTGCTGCGCAACCCCTACTACATCGGCATCGTCCGCTACAAAGGCGCCGAGCAGCCCGGCACCCACGAGCCACTGATCGACATTGACACCTGGCAGCACGTCCAACGACTCCTCGACTCGCGCAAGATCGCCTCCGAACGGCGACGCTCCCACGACCACTACCTCAAAGGCACCCTGTACTGCGGATCGTGCGGATCGTGCGGATCAAGGATGCAACTGGACTACCCCGCCAACAAGCAAGGCGTCCGCTACGGCTACTACGTCTGTTCCGGCCGGGCCTCCAAGCGTAAGAACTGCACCCGGCGGGCCGTGCCGGTCGGCGTCGCCGAGCAACTCGTCGCCGACTGCTACAGAGACATCGCGATCACCGAGGCCGAGTACGCCACCCTCGCCGCGCAGGTCGAGGCGGCGTTCGACGAACGCCTGGCCTCCCGCTCCCAGGAACTGGCCGAGTTGACTGAGAACCGCAAGCGGCTCCAGATCGAGAGCGACAAGCTCCTCGCCGCGCACTTCGCCGACGCCATCGACCTGGAGACCTTGAAGCGCCACCAAGACCGCATCCGCTCCGGGCTCGCCGACATCGACCGCCGCCTCGCCACCGAACACGATCACCACACCGGAGCACGCAAACAACTGAGCACCGCACTCAGCCTGCTGGTCGACTGCGCGACCCTCTACGCCCGCACCAACGCCCACGGCAAGCGGCTCGCCAACCAGGCACTCACCAACGGCATCGACATCAGCGAAGACGAAAGGGCGACGATCCGACTCGCCGAGCCCTTCGCCGCCCTCACACCAACACCGGATTCGACTGATGTCAGGTGTTCTAGTACGTCTTCAATTGTGGATCCTGGGAGAATCGAACTCCCGACATCCTGCTTGCAAAGCAGGCACTCTACCAACTGAGTTAAGGACCCGAGTGACAACTGGTGTCGCTCTTCCGAACTTCAGTGCGAAACCGTTGCTCGGACTTGAATACTATAGCCGGATGTCGGTGCAGGGGACAAATCGGGCCGCGAGTACAGTAGATACGTGAGTGGATCAGGTGAACCGACTCGCTCGAACGCGGTCGTAGGAGCGTTTCGCAGCCTCGTTCGCATGCCGCAACCCGGTCCGCCGCGATACGGCGTCGCGACCCGTGCCGGCCTTGCGATCGCGGTGCCGCTGCTGGCACTCACGCTGCTCGGACATCAAGACATCGGGCTGCAAACCGCTGCCGGAGCATTCATCGCCCTGTTCGCCGCCCAGGCGAACGCGAAAGAGCGAGCGAAAGCGCTCCCGTTCATCATGCTCGCACTCCTGCTCAGTGCAGTCTGCGGCGTGCTGCTCACCCCGTGGCCCCTGGCGTTCGCCGCAGGACTCGTGTTCGTCGCGATCTCCGCCTCAGCACTGTGCTTCGGCTTTCGGGTGGGCCCTCCCGGCCCGGTCTTCTTCGTGCTCGCCTACGGGCTCGCCTCGAATGTCACCGGCATCGTCGACGGTGAGCGAGCGAACGATCCTCTGGTCTTACTCGGGGCAATGCTCTTCGGCACGTGCTTCGCCTACCTCCTCGCGATCCTCCCCCTCGTGCTGCGATCGCAGCGCAGGCTCCCGGCCCGCCCGCTCAGCGAGTTGCTCCCCGGGCCATGGATCGGTCGTGACGAGTTCATGCTCATCACACGCATCGGGATCGCCGCGATCCTCGGAACCGCGATCAGTCTCGTCTGGCTCGATCAGGGACACGCGTATTGGACGGTGTGCTCGAGCATCGCGGTTGTGGGGCTCGTCGGTGGCCGCCGATTCTCTTTGCAGCGCGGCCTGCACCGCACGATCGGCACGGTGATCGGGGCGCTCCTCTTCATGATCATCGCACCTGTCGGCGCATACCCGGTACTTCTCGCCGTGCTCATCGGAGCCCTGCAGTTCACCATCGAACTCGTCGTCGTGCGAAACTACGCGCTCGCGCTCATGATGATCACACCACTCGTGCTCCTCATCACTTCGACCGTCTCCTCAAGCGGCGGATACGTTGCCTTTGCGCTTGAACGCGTCGTCGATACCCTGGTGGGCGCGCTTCTCGCAATCCTCACCGCCCTCATGCATCGGAGGTAGTCCGCTCGTAACGCAAGAACACGAAGCCCTCATCATCTGAGCGCAGGCTCCCGATACGAAAATCCCGTGGGTGCGCTGCCGACGAGTTCGCGATACGCGGGGCTTCGCCTGCGACGAACTTCGGCGAAATGGTGAGACACACCTCATCGACCAGATCGGCCTCGAGCAGCGATCCGAACAGCGATGGGCCGCCCTCGCAGAGCACCCGAGAGAGGCCGTGATCGGCCAGGTGCGCGAGCGCAGCGCCGAGATCCACCCGAGATTCCCCGAAATCGAGCACATCGGCGACCTGCTCGAGCGCCTCACGCCGCTCACTCGGCGCGCCCTCGCGCGTGATCACGAGCGGTCGGTGCTCAGCCTTCGTGAACACCGACATGTCGGGTGCGAGATCGAGCGACCCGCTGAGGATCGCCATGCGCGGCACCTCGGTAAGCCCGAGTGATACGCGCCGCCTCTGCAACCCATCTGGCAGGCCGAGGCCGCCGTACCCCTCAGCGCGTACTGTTCCCGCGCCGATGAGCACGACGTCGCACAGGGTGCGCAGCACCAGCATGAGCTCACGATCGTGCGCTCCCCCGAGCGAACCGCTGCGACCATCGATCGTGACCGCGCCATCGGCGCTCGACACGAAGTTCATGCGCACATGAGCGCGGCCGGCAGGCGGCAACGGGTATGCGCTCCACCAGTCGAGTTCGGTCGATTCGCTCATGCGTGCACCTCCGCTCCGAGCATCGGCATGTTGTGTCGAAGGTACGCGGGCTCCCGCCAGCCCTGAATGGTTTCGAACATGCGGATCGCGTCGACCGTCTCGGGAACGTTGTGCACGCGCACCATGCGTGCGCCCTGTGTCACGCACCACACGGCGCTCGAGAGCGAACCGGGCAGCCGCTCGGAGCGTTCGCGGTGCAGTGACTCCCCGATGAAGTCTTTGTTCGAGAGCGCAACGAGCAGCGGATACCCGAGTGTCGCGAACTCCTCGAGCCTCCGCGTGATCTCGAGGCTGTGCAGGGTGTTCTTGTTGAGGTCGTGACCCGGATCCACGATGATCTGCTCGGGGCGCACCCCGTGCGCGAGGGCGAGCTCGACTCGCGCCTCGAGAAACTGCAGCACCTCGGCAACCACGTTCTCGTACATCGGCCCGACAAGTTTGGTGCGGGGCTTCGCGACGCTGTGCGCGATGACGAGCAGCGCGTCGCTGTCGGCAACGACGTCGGCCATCGCCGGATCGTGCAACCCGGTGGTGTCGTTGATGACGGCGGCGCCGGACTCGATGGCGCGACGCGCGACCTCGGGGTGGAAGGTGTCGACGCTCACGGGGCCGTGCGGTGCGAGTTCGCGCACGAACGGCACGACGCGCTCAGTCTCCTCGTCGATCGGCAGCTGCGGGCCCGGGGCGAACTTCACTCCGCCGACGTCGAGCAGATCCGCCCCATCACCGAATGCGCGCACCCCCGCCTGCACCGCAGCATCGAGTTCGAATGTCGCGCCACGGTCGTAGAACGAGTCGGGGGTACGGTTCACGATCGCCATCACGGCGACGCTGCGATGGAGATCGATCGTCGTGTCGCCGAGGCGATGGACCTCGGCGTCGATGCGCGGGTCGACGATCACGAAGCGATCAGATCTTCGAGGCTGACGCTCGTGTCGCCGAGCCTCGACTCATCGATCTGCTTGCCGCCGCGAATGAGCTGTTGCACGGCTTCATTGACGTCCCAGATATTCACGTTCATTCCGGCGACGACGCTCCCCTCTCGCACCCAGAAGGCGATGTACTTCTTCGCAGCGAGATCGCCGCGCACCACTATCTTCGCGTCTTGCATGAGGTGAGGGTACCCGGAGAGCTCCATGCCGAGGTCGAACTGGTCGGTGTAGAAGTACGGGATCTCGTCGTAACTCACCGTCTCACCGGTGAGCACGCGCGCCACCGCCTTTCCCTGATTGAGGGCGTTCGCCCAGTGCTCACTGCGCAGGCGGCGCTTCGCGACGGGATGCATCACACTCGCGACATCACCCACGGCATAGATGTCCCCGGCGCTCGTCGCGAATCCTTCGTCGGTCAGAATCCCATTGTCTGTGCTGAGCCCAGCAGCTTCGGCGAGTTCGGTATTCGGGATCGCCCCCGCGCCGATCACCACCGTGTCGGCGGCAATGGTCTCTCCATCGACCACCACGCCGGTCACCTGGGTGTCACCGACGATCCGCTCGACCTTCGCACGCATGCGAAACTGCACACCGTGACCTTCGTGCATGCGCTGAAAGGCTCTTCCGAGTTCGTCACCGAGCGCGCTCGCGAGTGGCACGCCGTCGCGGGCTGCAACGGTGACTTCGTTGCCGAGAGTTCGCGCCGAGGCGGCAACCTCCATGCCGATCCACCCCGCGCCCACCACCACGAGACGCCGATCACCCGACGCGAGCGCCTCGCGCAGCCTCACTCCATCGTCGAGCGTGCGAAGGAAGTGCACGCCGTCGAGGTCGCATCCCTCGAGTGGCAGCGTGCGCGCACGCGCGCCCGTAGCGATGACCAGCTTCTCGTAGTCGAGCTCTGTTCCGTCGTCGAGCACCACGGTACGGGTATCGGGGTGGATCGCGGCCGCCCGCGCCCCGGTGCGTACCTCGATGCGCTGCTCGGTGTACCACTCCTCTGGTTTCAGCAGCACCGATTCGGGTTCGCTCTTGCCCTGCAGCACCTCTTTCGAGAGCGGCGGGCGCTCGTACGGGTAGTGTTCTTCGCCCGTGAGGATGGTCACGTCGCCCGCGTACCCGAGCTCTCGCAGCGTGCGCGCCGCACGACCGCCTGCAAGGCCACCGCCGATGATCACTGTTCCGGGCATCGCCACTCCTTTGTCGAATCGAGTCTGCTGTACCCCGCGTAGCCCCAGATTAGGCTTATGATGCAATTTAAGCAAGGAATGTTGTCGATAGAAAATGGCTGTCAATGACCACGGAGATCATCATCGCCGCGAACCGCCTGCCGATCGTATGGGAGACGACCGAGACAGGCGACCGACGCATGTCACTCGCGCCCGGAGGGCTCGTGAGCGCTCTCGCTCCCGTGTCGGCTTCGCTCGGGTGCACCTGGGTCGGATGTCTCGATGATGCACCCGGGGAGCCCTTCACGATCGCCGGCCAGAGATTCGTCGCCGTCCGCACCGAGCCGTCGCAGTACGAGCCGTACTACGAGGGCTTCGCGAACCAGGTGCTCTGGCCGCTTTTCCACGGCCTCCCCGAGTACGCGACGCATTCGGCGACGGCGGGTGACATTGCCTTCTGGTTCGACGCCTACCGCAAGGTGAATCGCGCATTCGCAGAACGCATCGCCAGGACCGAATCACGCGATGCGCTCGTCTGGGTGCAGGATTACCACCTGCTGCTACTCCCCGAGATGCTCCGAGACCTGCGCCCAGATCTTCGCATCGCCGTATTCATCCATATCCCGTTCCCGCCCCCCGAGATGCTCGAAGCGCAACCGTGGGCGCAGGAACTCATGGTGGGTGTCGGGGCAGCCGACCTCATCGGCACGCAGCGCGAAGCCGACGCGACGCACCTGCGAGTCGCACTCGAGGCACTTGGCCCGCACCCATCCCCTGACGTGCGCGCATTCCCGATCTCGCTCCACACCGCACCGGTGCTGCTCGCGGCCCGCACCTCACTCGAGCAGGGTTCGGCACAGTCACTGCGCGCGCGGTACGGCGCATCGGGGCGTCAGATGCTGCTCAGTGTGGATCGTCTCGACTACACGAAGGGCATCCCCGAACGCATCGGTGCCTTCAAAGCGCTGCTCCGATCATGGGACCGGGCTGATCCACCCCCCGTGCTCGTGCAGGTCATCACCCCCACCCGGGAGCGCATTCCCACGTATCAGGAGTATGCGGCCCAGGTCGCGACCGCAACCGCGCGCGTGAACGATCGTTACGGCACCGTCGGGTACACACCTATTCAGACGGTCACCGGCTCGATCGGGGTGCCTGAACTTGCCGACTTCTTTCTCGCGGCCGACGTCATGTGCGTGACGCCGCTGCGCGACGGCATGAATCTTGTCGCCAAGGAGTTCGCGACGGCGCGCATCGACGAATCCGGCGTGCTCGTGCTGAGTCAGACCGCCGGTGCGGCCGATGAACTTGCAGAGGCCATCATGGTGGATCCCTCCTCACCCGACAGCATGACGAATGGCATGCGTGCCGCGCTCGACATGCCGACTGGTGGGGTAGGTAAGCGCATGCGGGCACTGCGAGCACGCGTGCTCGGGCGTGACGTGCACGCGTGGGCACGCGAGATGTTGCGGGCATGCGGCGCGGGTGACGATGCGACAGGCCAGACCGCATCTTACGAAGAGAGTCTGCAGGCCGTCAGTGAGCTCGCCGACTCGACGAGGCACCGCGTGTACGACTTCGTGGTTGCACAGCACGATGCGGTGAGCCGGGAACACGTGGCGCGCGGCTTAGGGATGCCCCTGAGCACCGCGAAGTTTCATCTCGAGCGTCTTGCATCTCGCGGCCTGCTCGAGACGGAGTCGCGGCGCACCACCGGCCGTGAGGGGCCCGGTGCGGGCCGCCCCGCGAAGCACTACCGCAGGTCGCGCACCGCCTTTCCGATCTCGCTCCCCTCGCGCAGCTACGACACCATGGGGCATATTCTCGCTCGCTCGATCATGCTCTCTCGTGGTGCAAAGAGCGACGGGAGCGCAGCTGACCTTGATCTGGCGGTACGCGAATCCGCCTTCCTGAGCGGAGTCGAAGCGGTGACAGGCGGTGCGCAACCGGACTGCGACGCCGATGATCCACTCTCCCGGGGTACGGCCGCGCTCGGGGCCCTCGGGTTCGAGGCAGAGATCGAGGCGGGATCGATCCGGCTCAACAACTGCCCATTCGACTCCCTCGCCCGCACACATCGCGAGGTGGTGTGTTCGGCGAATCAGCAGTATGTGCAAGGTGCGCTCGATGCATCGGGCTGCGCTGAGCTTCGGGCAGAACCCGACTCACGGCCGGAAACCTGTTGCGTCACGGCGCGACCGTGCTCGCAAGCAGCATCTCGATCAGACGAATCATCACGATAGCCGCCGATACGTCAACAGACGCCCGGGCGCTTCACCGCGATCGGTAGAGAAGGCTCAGGCAACTTGATGTCTACCTCGGCGCCCAGGCGCACCCGAAGTCTGCACCGACGTGCACTCCGATAAGCCCCCAATCGGGGACGGTCATAGAGTAGATCGACCATGATTCGAGCTGCCACTCGTGCAGCCCTTCAGCCGCTATCGGCTCAGCCTGATCATTCGGTACGGCGAAGACGTCAATACCGAGGGGATACGTGTCGTACTCGGCCGAGGCCGGGCAGATCCCGCCGTACGCGGGGAAGGGTGCGATTTGCACCGGCCAAAGCGTCCCGTTCGGGCCTTGATCGGTGATCCCTACTGTGCGTACCCGTTCATCGGAACCACGATCAGTGCATGCAAGGTTGTCTTCCCCCATCGCGTGTCGGAACTCGTGGATCTCGAAGCCGTCATCAACTGCGGTGACGTTCGCGGTAACCGTGCCGCAGTGGATCGTCCGCGCAACAGGCATCTCAACCTGCACGGCCTCGCCGTCGTGTTCGGCCCAGAGGTACCACTGCCGGTCAACCGAGTTGCCTCCCGCGTACGCTTCAACGGGAACGATTGCGTCCTGGTCACCATCGCCATCAGCGTCACTGAAAAGTACTTCGTCAGCGACGACGGTGTACTGCACACCCTCGACGTCGGCGGCTCCATCGGTCAGTGAGACCGCGAGGGGTGGGTAGGTCTCGGTATGGGACACGAACAACCAGTCGGCGTTGCCGAAGTCGAAGTCCTCAAGAACTGGAACCGGCGTCTCCTCTTCGACGGGATCCTCAGTTTGAACTGGTGTGACAGGCGCAGGCTCTGCCGTTGCGCAACCGACGAGAAGCAAGCTCGCCACGGCCATCACGGTGCCAACACATGCAAGGCTCGAACGCATTGGTCGGGCGAAGCGGGTGGATCGGGGCATTGGCTACTCCTCAGTCGAATGCGTGCAGGTTAGAGCCTGGTCCAAGCGCAGCCGGAGCTGCCATCGACGTTCACGCCGACGAGTTTCCAACCCTGATACCCGTCGCGGAAGATCTGCCACTCCTCGACCGGCCATGTATTGATCTGGTCGCCCGCGAGCGGCGTGGCCTCCGCATTCGGTACTGGGAAATGGTCAGCGTTCGCCGGGTCTCCGTGGAAAGCCGTCGAGATCGGGCACGCTCCGCCGAACGACTCGAAAGGAGCCGTCTGCGCGGGCCAGAGTTCCCCATCCGGGCCGTCGGCGCTGATCGTCACCGTGCGGGTCCGCTCGTCGCTGCCGAGTTCACCGCATTCGGTATAGGTCTCCTCACCGGAGCGGAGGTGGAACTCGCGAACCTCGAAGCCGCCGTCCACCGCTGCGACGCTCTCCACGACGATGTCGCAATGGCTGAGCGCAGCGGGAACGGGGGCCTGCACCGCAGAGCCCTCCTCATCAGCCCACAGATACCAGGCTGTGCCAAGATCCACTCCGCCACCAACCACATCGACGGCACTGACCGGAACGATGGCATCAAGATCGCCGTCGCCGTCTGCATCGCTGTAGACGATCCCGTCTGCCCCGATCGTGTACTCGACTGTTTCGATGATCGCGGGACCGTCTGCGAAGCTCAGACCGTCTGTTGGGATCATTTGCCCATGGTGAGAGAGAGACCATTCCAACGTCGTGAAATCGACATCTTCGATGGAGAATTCGGGTGCTTCCTCCACCGGCGTCACTTCTTCAGCTGGTGTCGGAACAGGAGCGCTCGTGCACCCGGTAAGAAGCAAGCCAAACACTGAAAGAGAAACGGCGACTCTTGCCCGCTTGTTGCGTAACGATGCCACACCAATGCTCCTTCGCTGGGTAGCAGGCACCCTGCCACATGCCTGGTCGTATACGTTCCACCGCTGTCACTTACATTCGACACGACGTATACATAGACTAGTGTCAATTAAGACTGCTAGCCAGGGGCGCATGTTCTGCCGTTCCAGATTGGAGAGCTGCCATGCCTCGCAACGAGTACGAGAGCGGCCGCTCGGTCAGTCCGCCATGGTGGCTGTTTCTGATGCTCTGGATCGGCTTCGCCGGGTGCCTTTCGCTGATTCCTGTGACGTCGCAGCTCTTCGAGTACTGGGGTGGTGACGGATCAGGGGCGCTGCCCTGGGTGTGGATCGCTCCCGCGCTGGGCTCGCTGATCGCTCTGATCGTTCTCACCGCGAAACGGAACAGCGTGAAGCTCGCGTCAGAATACGAGAGAGGGTAGCGATCATGAGCATCGGAGATCGAGACATCTGGCTAGACCGCGACCTCGCGCGATCGGACGCCGCCGAGCTCGCGAGCGCAGGGCGAGCTGACAAAGCTGACGACGTGCTCCGCAGCCGAGGGCTCAATCCGATATATGGTTCGGCTCAGTCAACAAGGCCCGGAGTCGGCACCTACCTACTCGGCATCGGTATCGCCGTGGCGGTGCTCTGGCCCGTGATCGTCGGCCTCATGGGGCTCGTGAAGAACGGCGTCTATGGGCTTGCGGCGGGCTTTCCCCTCGCGTTCCTCCTTCCCTCCATCGGTACGAGCCCGCTCCGCGGGTTCCTCGGCATCACGACGACAGCCGTCATCGTCGGGGGCCTGCCGCTGCTCCTCACCCTCCTGATCGGCCCAGCCCGTGCCCCGAAGTTCCGCGCCGTGCTCTGGGTACTCGCGGTGCTACTCGTCGCATTCGTCGTACTCCTCGGCACCATCTCCTGGAACACCTTCGTACGAGCGGGGGTATGACAATGACCGCACAGCCGCAAGAGACAGTGCCCACCGGCCCCGCGCCCGTGCCCCCGCCAGTAGAGAGCTGGCTCGCGGGGAGACTGTTCCGCCTGATCAATACAGTTCTCGGGTTGCTGATCCTCGGGGCAGCGTTCTTACCGTTCATCACAGGCGGACACGACGCTGCCGCCGACATCATCCGCATCAGCGACGCCCGTTTGATCTTCGCCCTCCTCGCAGTCGCGATCGTCGGGGTGAACCTCTTCGGCATCATCCGACTCGGTACATCATGGGTACGGTCGGCGTCGGTACTGTTAGGCCTATTCATCTCACTCTGGGCGCTCGTGGTTTTGCTCGAGATCAACGAGGTCGGCATTCCCGAACCCCTGGGGGGTGCATCGCCAGGCGTCGGGCTCTGGCTGACGCTTATCCTAGGGGTCGCCGTCATCGTCGTATCGGTGGGCGACCGGGGAACCACGGGCTACGCGGATAAGCTCCTCGACCGCGCCGACACACTCGCGCAGAAGGGGCACGTCATCCGCCCTGCACGCCTCTGCCGAACTGCCCTGCGTATCGTGCTCAGAACTCTCGGCCCTGATCACGCCTACACGATGTTCATCGCCTCGGGCTACGGCACATTCCTCGTTCTGGCTGGGCAGGGACATCGCGCACGCACGATTGCGGATCAGCTGTATCCGAGATACTCCGCGCTCGGCACTGAGAATACCGATCCGTGGTTCCATCAGCTTCGCGTCGAACTGAGTCGCACAGGACTCTAATCGATACCGCTTGAAGCGGGCGGTTCCCGAACTGCTGCTGCCCTGTGAGGCATGTAATACGGTGGGGCTACCAGGACTTGAACCTGGGACCTCTTCATTATCAGTGAAGCGCTCTAACCGCCTGAGCTATAGCCCCTTGACCGAGAATCGACTTTACCGGAACTCGCGCGAAATCAGAAATCGGCCGTGCGAGCCCGGCGAGTCATCTCCGTCAGTTGCTGGTGAAGCCGAGCTGGAATCCGCCCAGCACGCGCACCAACAGGTTGTAGACGAGCGCACCGACAGCACCGAGCGCCGTACCCACAATGATGTTCAGGATCCCGACGACCACCGAGAATCCGAGAATCTGGGTGAAGCCCAGAATGTTCATCAGGCTGTTCTCTTCACCGACGATGTCCATGAAGAGCTCGTCGACCTTCTCGAGCACGCCGGTCTGCAGCAGCACGGTGTAGCTCAAGACGACCGCGACGATACCGACCACGGCGAAGCAGATCGATAGCAGGAAGGAGAACTTCACCGCAGACCAGAAGTCGAGGTAGACGAGCTTCAGCCGAACCTGCTTGGAAGGAGCCTTCTTCCGGGTCTTCCTCGCGAGCTTGTCGGCGACCGTGTTACTCATTCACTTCGTCCTTGTCTTCGGCGGCGGTCTCGGTACCCGATTCGGCCTCCTCGAGACCGCGCTCAGAATTTCGCGCGATGCCAATAATACGGTCTTGCTCTGGGAATCGTGCAAAGACGACGCCCATCGTATTGCGGCCCTTGGCAGGTACCTCATCGACGTTCGAGCGGACCACCTTGCCACTGGCGAGTACGACGAGCACTTCATCCGACTCTGCCACGATAAGACCGCCGACGAGATCGCCGCGCTGCTCGTCGAGCTTCGCGACCTTGATCCCGTAGCCACCACGCTGTTGCACCCGGTACTCATCGACTGAGGTGCGCTTCGCATAGCCACCCTCGGTGACCACGAAGACGTATCCACCCTCGCCGATACGGCGCGCGGTGAGTAGGGCATCGCCATCACGGAAGTTCATTCCTCGCACGCCGCTCGTCGAACGTCCCATCGGGCGGAGTGCCTGATCAGACGCAGTAAATCGCAGCGACATACCCTGGCGAGACACGAGCAGGATGTCGTCGTCGGCCTCAGCGACGAGCGCGGAGACGAGCTCGTCGCCCTCGCGAAGCTTGATGGCGATGATGCCGCCGGTACGGTTCGTGTCGTACTCGGCGAGGCTCGTCTTCTTGACGAGACCGTCCCGTGTGGCGAGCACCAGATACCCCGTGTTGCTGTAGTCGCGCACATCGAGGATCTGCGTGACCTGCTCATCGGGCGCCAGCGCCAGCAGATTCGCGAGATGTTGTCCCTTCGAATCGCGACCGCCCTCGGGCACTTCGTAGTTCTTCGCCCGGTAGACGCGACCGGTATTCGTGAAGAACAGCAACCAGTGGTGCGTCGTCGTGACGAAGAAGTGCTCGACGATGTCATCGGCACGCAGCTGCGCGCCACGAACACCCTTGCCCCCGCGGTGCTGGGAACGGTAGTTATCGATGCGGGTGCGCTTGATGTACCCGCCGCGCGTCACAGTGACGACCATTTCCTCTTCGGGAATCAGGTCTTCCATCGACATGTCGCCGTCGAACCCGTGCAGGATGTTGGTGCGGCGCTCGTCACCGTACTTATCGACGACCTCGGTGAGCTCCCTGATGATGATCGAGCGCTGCTCCTCCGGCGACGCGAGAATGCCCTGGTACTCCGCGATCTGCGCTTCGAGCTTGGCCGCCAGATCAAGGATCTTCTGCCGTTCGAGAGCGGCGAGTCGACGCAACTGCAGGCCGAGAATCGCGTCGGCCTGGATCTGATCGACGTCGAGCAGTTCCATGAGCCCCGTGCGGGCCTCGTCCACGGTGGGCGAACGGCGGATCAGTGCGATCACTTCGTCGAGCGCATCGAGCGCCTTGAGATAGCCGCGCTGAATGTGGGCTTCCGCCTCGGCCTTCCGCAGCCGGTACTCGGTGCGGCGAACGATGACCTCGACCTGGTGCTTCGCCCACAGGGTGATGAAACCGTCGAGCGGCAGCGTGCGCGGCACCCCATCGACGATGGCAAGCATGTTCGCGCCGAAGTTCTCCTGCAGCTGCGTGTGCTTGTAGAGATTGTTCAGTACGACCTTCGCAATGGCATCGCGCTTGAGCACGATGATGAGCCGCTGACCGGTTCGTCCGCTGGTCTCATCGCGGATATCGGCGATGCCCTGGACGCGCCCGTCCTTCACGAGGTCCGCGATCTTGATCGCGAGATTGTCGGGGTTCACCTGGTACGGCAGTTCAGTCACGACGAGGCAGGTACGACCCTGGAGCTCTTCGATGTTGACGACCGCGCGCATCGTGATGGATCCGCGACCCGTAGTGTACGCATCGCGGATGCCGCGGGTGCCCAGGATCTGTGCGCCGGTCGGGAAATCGGGGCCTTTGACGCGCTGCATGAGCGCTTCGAGGAGCTCTTCGCGATCAGCGTCGGGGTGCTCCAGGTGCCAGATCGCCGCTTCGGAGACCTCTCGCAAGTTGTGCGGGGGAATGTTGGTCGCCATACCGACGGCGATGCCGACGGAACCGTTGACGAGCAGGTTCGGGAACCTGCTCGTGAGCACGGTCGGCTCCTGCGTACGTCCGTCGTAGTTGTCTTGGAAGTCGACGGTCTCTTCGTCGATGTCGCGGACCATCTCGAGCGCGAGCGGTGCCATCTTCGTTTCGGTGTATCGCGGCGCAGCTGCCCCATCGTTACCGGGGGATCCGAAGTTGCCCTGACCGAGCGCGAGCGGATACCGCAGCGACCACGCCTGCACGAGTCGCACGAGCGCATCGTAGATCGCGGAGTCGCCGTGGGGGTGGTAATTGCCCATGACGTCGCCGACGACACGTGCGCACTTCGAGAACGCGCGATCCGGGCGGTACCCGCCGTCGAACATCGTGTAGATCACGCGCCGGTGCACAGGCTTCAACCCGTCTCGGACGTCGGGCAGGGCTCGCCCGACGATCACGCTCATGGCGTAGTCGAGGTAGGAGCGCTGCATCTCGAGCTGGAGATCGACGCTGTCGATGCGCCCCTGCGACGAATCGTTCGTCTGCTCGCTCGCGTCGAGCGCAGAGTCTGCGGTCTCGGGGGTGGTGTTCTCAGATGTCAAGGAAGCGCACGTCCTTCGCGTTCTGCTGGATGAAGCTGCGGCGGGCCTCGACATCTTCGCCCATGAGGGTGGCGAAGATCTCGTCGGCCGCTGCTGCGTCGTCCATGGTGACCTGCAGCAGGCTGCGGGTCTCGGGGTTCATCGTGGTCTCCCACAGCTCTTCGTAGTTCATCTCGCCCAGGCCCTTGTAGCGCTGGATCCCGTTGTCTTTCGGGATCTTCCGGCCACTGCCGAGGCCCTCCTCGAGCTTCGCATCGCGCTCGTCATCGCTGAACACATACTCGTGCTCTGCGTTCGACCACTTCAGACGGTAGAGCGGCGGTTGCGCGAGATACACGTAGCCCAGGTCGATCAATGGGCGCATGTACCGGAAGAGCAGGGTGAGCAGCAGTGTCGTGATGTGCTGTCCATCGACATCAGCATCCGCCATCAGCACGATCTTGTGGTAGCGGGCCTTCTCGGACTCGAACTCTTCGCCGATGCCCGCACCGAATGCCGTGATCATGGCCTGCACTTCGGCATTGCCCAGCGCGCGGTCGAGTCTCGCCTTCTCGACATTCAGGATCTTGCCGCGCAGCGGCAAGATCGCCTGCGTCTCAGGGTTGCGGCCTTGGACGGCCGAGCCACCTGCCGAGTCTCCCTCGACGATGAAGATCTCGGATGCGGACGGGTCCTTGGAAGAGCAGTCCTTGAGCTTTCCGGGCATGCCGCCGGATTCCAGGAGGCCCTTACGGCGTGCGGTCTCGCGCGCCTTCCGAGCCGCGAGACGGGCAGTGGCGGCCTGGATGGCCTTGCGGATGACGTCTTTCGCCGCGCTCGGGTTGCGATCGAACCAGTCGGTGAGCTGCTCCCCCACGACCTTTTGCACAAAGGCCTTTGCCTCGGTGTTCCCGAGCTTCGTCTTGGTCTGTCCCTCGAACTGGGGTTCACCCAACTTCACAGAGATGACCGCGGTCAATCCTTCACGGACGTCATCTCCGGAGAGATTGTCATCCTTGTCCCTGAGCAGATTCTTCTCGCGAGCGTATCGATTCACGAGGCTCGTGAGCGCCGCTCGGAATCCTTCCTCGTGAGTACCGCCCTCATGGGTATTGATCGTGTTCGCGAACGTGTGGACGCTCTCCGAGTAGGAAGTCGTCCACTGCATGGCGATCTCGGCGGCGATCTTCCGTTCAGTATCTTCCGACTCGAATGAAATGATCTCATCGTGCACGAGGTCGGCGCGCTTCGCCGTGTTCAGGTGCTTGACGTAGTCTTCGATGCCGCGTTCGTAGTGGAACTCGTCGTGCGGAGCCGGGGGCTCGACGAGCTCGCCTTCTTCATTCAACTCCGACTCCTGCGGGCGCTCGTCGGTGAGCACGATGCGCAGCCCTTTGTTCAAGAACGCCATCTGCTGGAAACGCGTGCGCAGAGTCTGATAGTCGAACTCGACGGTCTCGAAGATCTCCGCACTCGGCAGGAAAGTGATCGTTGTGCCAGTCTCCGAAGTGGGCTCACCCTGCGCGAGCGGGGCGTCCGGAACGCTGTCGGTGAAGGACATGTTCCACGTGAAACCTTGACGCTTGACCTCGACGTCGAAGCGGGTCGAGAGCGCGTTCACGACGGAGGATCCCACTCCATGCAGACCGCCGGAGACCGCGTAGCCGCCGCCGCCGAACTTTCCGCCGGCGTGCAGGACCGTCAGGACGACCTCGACGCTGGACTTGCTCGGATCACTGGAGTGCGGATCGACGGGAATACCGCGCCCGTTGTCGACTACGCGTACGGATCCATCGGCGAGAATACGAACGTCGATTCGATCGCAGTAGCCGGCCAGTGCCTCGTCGACCGAGTTATCGACGATCTCATATACAAGATGGTGGAGTCCACGAGGCCCGGTCGATCCGATATACATGCCGGGACGTTTGCGAACCGCTTCAAGTCCCTCGAGCACCTGGATATCGCCGGCGCCGTACTCATCCGCAGTCGCGGCCTGTTCTGAACTCATGCCTTGATTAATCTCTCTCTGGGCGTCGTAGAGCGCATTTGGACCCCCGGGTAGTATCCGCCCTTCAGCTTACCAATTCTGAGCCGGGAAATGCCCGTTTCCGGGCGTGTGAAGGGCATTTCCTGTCCAAGATCGCCCCCGTGTCACGACACAATCGGATCCGAGGGTCACAGCGCCGACCGAGAAAGCGCCGAGATCATCCATAGGTATCCCGAGGCCCACGTCCGCGAACACTGCGCGGACCATGACGCCAGCTCGGGGCACCGGGTGCGAGGAAGCGAAGCTCGGAAATACCCGCATCAGGGTATTTCTCAAGGATCCGGGTGAGGATCTGTGCTCGAAGCCTGCGCAACTCCGTCGCCCAGGCTGTCGAATCGCACTGCACCTGGAGAACACCGCGCTGCATGCCCAGCACTTCTGTGTGCTCCGCGGTCGGTTGCCCGATGAAGCTCTCCCAGTCTGCGAGCAACCGAGCGAGGTCCAGCTCCGGAGTCCATCCCATGTCATTCGCGGTCGCGTTCAGCACAGCGCCGAGCGGTCTGGGATCCCGCCCTTTTCCGAAGGCCATCCCCTCTCCCGTGTTCTGGCTTCGAGTTCGTCGGCGCGACACCGGAATGCCCTTCCACACGGATTTGGCATGGAGATAGGCGGCGCTTGCGAAGCCTGGATCCTTCGGCTGCGCACTCATTGTTCTGCACCCTCATCTGGGACTTCTTCCTCATGGGAAGGATCCGATGGCATCTGACGGGGTGCGCGTTCATCGCGCCCTTCGCTCACATCGGAGACCTCACTCGAATCAGGCACGCTCCTGTCGTGTTCTCCTGCCTCGTCACCATCACGAACTGACGTTTCCGTCGCCGGGACGATTTCGCCGGCACGAATGACCGTACGACTCCAGTCGACGGTATCTGGCACATCCCCCTCGACCGCGGCGGTCACAATGACTTGCTCGAAGTCGCTCAACGCATGCATCAAGCGCGCACGCCGCCCCGCATCAAGCTCGGCGAAGACATCATCCAAGATGATCACTGGATCACCCGCGAGCGACTCATCGCGCAAGATCGATGCGAGTGACAGTCTGAGTGCCAGAGCGTAAGACCACGATTCTCCGTGACTTGCATAACCCTTTACGGGAAGCCCGTTAAGCTCCATGCCGAGATCGTCACGATGCGGCCCGATCAACGTGACCGCCCGTTCCAGCTCTTGCTGGCGCACACCCCAGAGCGCTTGGCGGTAGAAGTCGGCGAGTGTTTCACGTGAAACGTCAGGACTCCGCAGTTGCTCAAGCGTTTCACGTGGAACATTTCCGCGCTCCAGCGCAGTGAGCAGCGTCTCGTTCACGCTCATCGCCGGCGAGTGATCCTCCCCCACTAGGCGACCGTATGCTTCGCGGACTGGTTGAGCCATATCGATGATGAGCTGTCTGCGCGCCTCCATGATGCGAGTGCCATACTCGATCAGCTGCTCATCCCACACCGACAGCGTCGCTTCCACGCCACTCCCAGCGCCGTTCGCGCGCGCCGACTTCAAAAGCGACGTGCGCTGACGCACGACGCGTTCGTAGTCGGAGAGCACCCCCGCAGCAGCCGGTGAACGCGCGACCAAGGCGTCATCGAGAAACCGACGCCGCACGGATGGTTCTCCACGAACGATCGTGAGGTCCTCCGGAGCAAACGTGACCGACGAGAACCACCTCATCAGCTCCCGAGATCGCGCAGTGTTGCCGTTGATCTGCGCACGATTCTGGCCAGATCGATTGATCTGGAGCTCCAGCCTGACCGTTCGTTCCTCAGCACGAACGCCCAGCCTTGCAATGGCCGCCGACGCACCCGCGCGAATCAACGCGGAGTCTCCGGACACACGATGAGACCGAAGCGAAGAGAAGTAGGCGATCGCTTCAACCAGGTTCGTCTTGCCCTGCCCATTGCGCCCGACGATCAGGTTAGCGCCGGGCTCCAAAGGAAGCTCGACGGTGCGGTAGTTGCGGAAGTCGAGCAGCGAGAGATGCGTCACCCGCACCCGATACTCCTATCGAAGCAGCAGGTTCGGCTGAAGCAGGTAGCGGAAGCTCTCCTCGTTCGCCTCGTCCTTGCTGCGCTGACTCGTGATGAGCACGGGACCGGGCTTGCCTGGGTTGTCGGTACGCGTGAACCCGATACGCGCGAACTCCGAATGGGTCGACCGCAGCCCATCCAGCAGAAACTGCGGCTTCAGAGAGACGACCATCTCATCTCCCACGAGGTGCGCGTCGACTGTTTCCACTGCCTGAGCAGATTCGGTGCCGGCGGCCTCGAGCGTGACACGGCCTTCTGAGAAGGAGAAGCGAAGCGCGGCTTCTCGCTCGAGCACCAGGCCAACACGACCAACAGCCTCAATGAGATCAGAGGTGTTCACCACTGCGTAGTTCTCGACGACGTCCGGGAACAGCCGGCCAACCGGTGGATAGTTTCCCTTGATCAGCAGGGAGGTCACCGTCTTGTTGCCGCCCGAGAAGGCTACGAGCTCGCGCTCGCCATCCTTCACGATCGCAACCCGCACCTGACCGCTGGAACCGAAGGTCTTGCCGACCTCGGTCACGATCTTCGAGGGGACAAGGGCACTGAGGTGATCCTCGCCGGTCTGGTTCTCCCAATCGATGCCCCGCGTTGCGACACGATACCGGTCGGTAGCCGTCAGGGTGAGCGAGTTCTCAGTGATCTCGAACTGCACGCCGGTGATGACCGGGGTGACATCATCCTTCGATGCCGCGAGCGAGACCTGGGCGACGGCCTCAGAAAAGACCTCAGCGGGTACCGAGCCCGAAACCTCGTCGATGCGCGGAACCTGCGGGTACTCCTCCACCGGCATGGCCGGCAGGCTGAACGATGCCGACCCGCACCGCACCTGAACCCGGTTCTCGACGAGGGAGATCTCGACATCCGCGTGCGCAAGACGCTGCGCAATCTCACCGAGCAAGCGACCGGAAACCAGCGAACGACCGGCCTCGTTGACATCAGCGGTGATGGCGGTGCGAGCCGAAACTTCGTAGTCGAACGAGGAGAGGATGAGCTCGCCTTCGTGTGCCTCGAGCAAGACTCCGCTGAGCAGTGGCTGAGTGGGACGCTGCGGGAGGAGCTTCGCCACGAACGATACGGCCTCGCTAAACACGTCGCGGTTGACGGTAAAACGCATCTGGTCCCTCAATTCGATACAGGCCGGTGCTGACAATGACGCAGCTCCGTCGCGCAGGTTCGGCCCCACAATCTTTGCATACTCTGGCTCATCGCAGAGGGTGTCATTCTGAATCGGAGGGTGGAAGGCCCGTTCATCCACAGCGTGATGGAATCGCCGAAGAGTGTATGAGAAGTGTTAACAGTGTTAACGGCTGTGGAGACTGTGGATAACTCGACCTCGGCCAGACTCCGCATGGGAACTACAACATTGTGAGTTGTCGAACGGGTGGGTATCGGGACGAAACCGCATGAACATGCGAGCCCCGAGGTGATCTGGCTTCTACACAGCCTGAGTGGAACCGTCCACAAATCGAACGAAGTTGTCCCCAGTTATCCACAGACATGTGGAGAAGTGTGGAGAAAACGCGATCCTCTGAGGTGAACAAAGGCGACGCGCCGTTAGCGCGAACCCTGCTTGATTCGGGTCGTCAGTTCCGTGACCTGGTTGTAGATCGAGCGTCGTTCAGCGATGAGCTGGGCGATCTTCTTATGCGCGTACATCACCGTTGTGTGATCGCGACCTCCGAAGAGCTGTCCGATCTTCGGCAGCGACATCGGGGTGAGTTCACGGCAGAGGTACATGGCGATCTGTCGGGCTGTGGCGATCTGTTGTGCACGAGAGGGGCCGTAGAGGTCATCGACTGCAAGGTCGAAGTGCTCAGCCGTCCGATTGATGATGTCCGACGGCTGCACCTCGTTGTCCTCGTCAAGGGAAATGAGATCCTTCAACACGGTCTGTACGAGATTCATGTCGATCCGCTGCTGATTCAGGCTCGCAAAAGCTGTGACGCGAATCAGTGTTCCCTCGAGTTCACGGATATTCGAGGTGAACTTCGATGCGATGAATTCGAGGATGCTGTCGTCAATCTCGAGGTCTTCCCGCTGCGCCTTCTTGCGCAGAATTGCGATGCGAGTCTCGAGATCGGGGACCTGGATATCGGTGAGGAGGCCCCATTCGAAGCGCGAGAGCATTCGTTCCTCGAAGCCGCGCAGCTGCTTGGGCTGAACATCACTGGTGATGACGACCTGTTTGTTCTGGTTATGCAGGGTATTGAAGGTATGGAAGAACGCCTCCTGGGTTTCCGCCTTGCCTTCGAGGAACTGGATGTCGTCGATGAGGAGCAGATCGACGCCGCGATAGCGCGAGTGAAACGCTGCACCCTGATTATTCGCGATCGAGTTGATGAAGTCGTTCGTGAAATCCTCGGAGCTGACATATCGCACACGGCTCGCAGGGAAGAGCTCTCGCGTGTAGTGGCCGATCGCATGCAGCAGGTGAGTCTTGCCCAAACCGGAATCGCCGTAGATGAAGAGCGGGTTGTACGCCCTGGCGGGCGCCTCGGCGACGGCGTACGCAGCCGCGTGTGCAAGTCGGTTGGATTGCCCGATGACGAAACTGTCGAAACGGTACTTCTCATTGAGTCGATTCTCGTGATCATCTGCGACGCCGTTCGTGGAAAACGGCGTTCCCAGAAAGCGCTGCACCGGCTCCGTTGCCGGCGTGGGAACTGCTGTCGCCGGCGGGAACGATGACGGCGCCGCCTCGGGTGAGGCCACTTCTGTCGGCTCAGGATCAATAGCCGGCTGCGCATCGACATCGACGAGCACAATGAAGTTCTCGATATCTACGGCTTCGGGGATTCCCGAGATCGCCGACATGATGGCCGAGCGCAGTCGATTCTCGAGTAGCTTCAGAGTGAACTCATGCTGCACCGCGAGATACAGGGTTCCTGCACCGACGCCGCGGGGCACTGCGAGTGCCAGCTGAGCTCCCACGGCGGGACCGACAGCGGGGTCGCCCATGACCGAGTGCGTCACCTGTGCCCAGATCTTCTGGACTTCTTCCTCTGTCACGTGGTCCACCCGCGTCGCGTCGATGTTCGGTCTGTAGCGATGTTATCCCCAGGAGCCGTCCACAGGTCGGAAAGCCCGAAAAATCAAGGAATAACTGATGAAACCTGCGAGGTGAAGAACATCGGCCCCCACGCTAGCTACAGAATTCTCCACAGGCAAGTCCGAACCAGACCCGACCCGCGCGATGGACGGCTGCAGCGCCGTTGCAGATCCTCCGCAGTACTGCCTTTGACGCGCGGGGCCTTTGCGCGTAAGGTTGTTATCTTGTATGGGCGTCAGCCGCGTGCTGGCGTGCCCGAATTCGACTTCCCTGTCACCGCGAGTGCCAGGGAGCTTTTCCCATAAGTCACGGAGACAGTCATGAGCAAGCGTACTTTCCAGCCCAACAACCGCCGTCGCGCCAAGGTGCACGGCTTCCGCGCCCGCATGCGCACTCGTGCCGGTCGTGCCATCGTGGCCGCTCGCCGAGGTAAGGGCCGCTCGAAGCTCACCGCCTAAGTCTTCTGGCCCCGCGTGCCTGCCAAGCAGCATCGAGTCACGAGGGGTGACGACTATCGCCGAATTGTGCGGCGGGGACACCGTGTGGGAGGTGCGTACTGCATCACCCACGCGGTGTTCCGTCTTTCAGGGGAACCAGCACGCGTGGGCTTCATCGTCTCGAAGGCGGTTGGCAACGCCGTTACGAGGAATCTCGTGCGTCGACGCCTGAAAACGATCACCGAACGTCACATCGCAGCTGGACTCGAGGGCATCGACATCGTGTTCCGCGCGCTCCCCGCGATCGCATCGGCGTCGTTCCCGCAACTCGAGTCCGAGGTGGATCGATCCTTAGCGAGAATTGCTCGCCAGCACCGGAGCGAAGGCTCTTCATGACCCGTCTGCTGCTTGATCTTTGGTTGCTGCCGCGCAACGTCGCGATCGCGGTCATGCAGATCTATCGGCGCCTGATCTCACCCCTCTACGGCGAGGTGTGCAGGTACTACCCATCCTGCTCCAGGTATTCTCTGGAGTCGTATCAGCAACGCGGTTTCCTGTTCGGTCTGGTTCTCACCATCTGGCGGCTTCTCCGTTGCAATCCGTGGAGTCGCGGCGGCATCGATGACGTGCCGGCACCGCGATCTCCCCGCTTTCAGACCAACTCCCGCGGCTTCGTCCGCCCCATCGACCGGAAGGCCTGATGATGGAATTCATCGAAACGATACTCTGGCCCCTGCGCTGGCTTGTCGAGCTCATCCTGTGGGCCTGGCACTGGCTTTTCACCTCTCTCGGGATGGATGCCGACAGTGGAGTGACCTGGGTGCTCTCCATCCTCGGTCTGGTGATCGTCGTGCGCTCGGCGTTGATCCCGGTCACGGTGAAGCAGATCAAGTCTCAGCGCCGCATGATGGACCTTGCGCCCGAGATGAAGAAGATCCAGGCGAAGTACAAGGGCAAGAACGACCAGTTCTCGCGTGAGGCGATGAGTCGCGAGACGATGGCGCTCTACAAGAAGCACGGGACCAATCCGTTCGCCTCGTGCCTGCCGATCCTGATCCAGATGCCGATCTTCTTCTCGCTCTTCTACGTGCTGCGGAACGCTTCGGGTGCCATGGGTAGCGGTGGCTCAGGCCGGGGACAGGCCGGCATCGGCATGATGGATCAGTACCTCACCGATAGCTTCAACGCGGCATCAATCTTCGGGGCGCCCCTGAAGATGACCTTCACCCAGGGATGGGAATCGAACAACTGGATCGTCGTCACCTTGCTCGGTGCGATCGTCGTGCTCATGATCAGCTCGCAGTTCTTCACTCAGCTGCAGATCATGTCGAAGAACGTCTCCGACGAGACCAAGGCCTCACCGATGTACCGGCAGCAGAAGATCATGCTGTACATCATTCCGTTCGCCTTCCTCTTCTCGGGTGTGGCGTTCCCCCTCGCCCTCAACATCTACTGGTTCAGCTCGAACCTCTGGACCATGGGCCAGCAGTACATCGTCATTCAGAGCATGCCGACTCCGGGCAGCGATGCCTGGCGGGCTCGTCAGGCGCGTCTGCGGGCCAAGGGTAAGCTGACCGACGAGGAAGTCGCGGCTGAAGAGCGCGCGAAGACCAAGCAGGGACAGCGCTCGCAGCCAGTCAGCGCGAAGCGGGCCAAGAAGAAGAAGAAGTGAGATCGTGAGCACCGAAGCAGCAGCGAACGCACCCACCGGGGACTCCCCCAGCCTGGAAGAGCTTGAGCGAGAGGGAGACCTCGCCGCCGATTACATCGAGGGCCTGCTCGATATCGCCGACCTTGACGGCGATATCGACATCGATGTGGCCAAGGGACGCGCTTACGTGTCCGTCAATGGCGGGGGTGAGGATCTCGATCGTTTGGCCGCACCGGCAACGGTGCAGGCCGTGCAAGATCTCACACGCCTCGCCGTGCAAGCGAAGACGGCTTCCTTCTCGCGTCTGATCGTCGATATCGGGGGATCACGTGACGCACGTGCCGTCGAGCTGAGCGGGATGGTCGATGCGGCGATTGCACAGATCGCCGCCGGGCGACTCGAGGTGGTGCTGGAACCGATGTCGTCGTACGAGCGGAAGCTGGTGCACGATGAGGTTGCGGAGCGCGGGTATCATTCGGAGTCTCGCGGCGAGGGTCGCGACCGTCGCCTGGTGATCAGCGAGGGCTGATGCACGATCCACGCCGCCCACACACGGTGTTTCACGTGAAACGACGAGTTCGAGCGCAGGCGTAACTATGCGTCCTGGAGCGAGGACAGTCTCGGGCGTCATCAACACACGCGTCGGCGAGCAGGAGGAATGAGCATGAGCGACGAACGCGTCGAGGTGGAGCCGGCCTCCGCGCCGGAGATCGCCGGAGATCGCATCGAGGTGCTCCGTGAGTTCACCCGCGATCTCGCTGAGCGCGGCGAGGAGCTCGGGCTGATCGGCCCACTCGAGGCACCCCGCATCTGGACGCGGCACGTACTGAATTCCGCCGTGCTGGCTCCCCTGATCTCCGCCGATGCACGCGTTGCCGATATCGGGACGGGCGGGGGTATGCCGGGTCTCGTTCTCGCGATCGTCCGCCCCGACGCACGCTTCGAGCTCATCGAACCCATGGAACGACGCTGTGCGTGGTTGAACGAGCAGATCGAACGGCTGGGGCTTGAGAACGTGATCGTGAAGCGCGGCCGAGCTGAGGAGTACCACGGAGCTTTCGAGGTCGATCAGATCACCGCGCGCGCGGTCACTGCGCTGCGCAAGCTCATCCCGCTGACCGCGCCGCTGGTGCGGGACGGCGGGGACATGCTGTTCCTGAAGGGAGCGGCGGTTGAGAACGAGATCACCGCAGCGGAGAAGGTATTGCGCAAGCATCGTGTGACCGGTGTCACGGTTGACGAACTCGGCGCGGGACAGCTCGCAGAGACGACCCGGGTGTTCAGAGCGCGGGTCCGCGCCTAAGCCGTAGAGTAGAACGGTGCGCGATCCTGCCGCGCGACTTTTCACCCAGTCAACAAGCCGAGGAGCCCATGACCAACGCCGCGAGAACCCTGGTGGGCGACCACCTGGCTGACAAGGTGCGTCGTCGTCGGGTGCTGGAGCAGACGACGTCGAGTCTGCCGGTTGAGACCCGAGTGTTCACCGTCTCGAACCAGAAGGGCGGCGTCGGGAAGACCACGACGACGGTCAATCTGGCCGCGGCCCTCGCGCGGCGCGGCGCGAATGTGCTCGTCATCGACCTCGACCCCCAGGGCAACGCATCGACCGCGCTCGGCGTCGCGCATCGCCCGGAGGTCACCAGCATCTACGACGTGCTGCTCGGCAATGCCTCGATCGAAGACGCACTCCAGCCCACGACCGATCACGACAGCCTGTTCTGCGTCCCGTCGACGATTCACCTGGCCGGGGCTGAGATCGAACTGGTCTCGCTCGTCGCGCGTGAACAGCGTCTGCGCACTGCGCTCGAACGCTTCCTCGCAGAGTCCGATCGTACGTTCCACTACGTCTTCATCGACTGTCCGCCATCGCTCGGCCTGCTCACGGTGAACGCGTTCGTCGCAGCGCGCGAAGTGCTCATCCCGATCCAGTGCGAATACTACGCACTCGAGGGACTCAGCCAGTTGCTCGGCAATATCGAGCTGATTCAGACGCACCTGAACCCTGATCTGGTCGTGTCGACGATCCTGCTCACCATGTACGACGGTCGCACGAATCTTGCCAACGAAGTCGCCGAAGAAGTGCGAGCCCACTTCCCCACCCAGGTGCTGCAGGCCGTGATTCCTCGCTCCGTACGAGTTTCCGAAGCACCGAGTTATGGGCAGACGGTGCACGCGTATGATTCGGGATCGATCGGCGCGCTCGCGTATCTGGAAGCCGCGGCCGAACTCGCGGAGCGCGACCCACAAGTTGAAGACGCACCCGCCCCGAGTGAAGGAGACTAGAGATGGCTGCCAAGAAACGCAGTGGACTCGGCCGAGGCATCGGCGCCCTGATTCCCCAGGCGACGGAGGGCGAGAAGCGACCTGTCGATGTCTTCTTCCCGGCGAACGGTGAAGAGGCGAAACCGACGGGCCGCGCCACGTCGAAGCCCAAGACGACCTCCGCGGCGGCCGCAGCCGCGGCCGCCGCTGTAGCTGCGGGACACGAGGCGCGCTCGGGTACCGGGTCGAGCGAGCGCGCCGCCGACGAGCGCGCCGCCGATGCAAACCTGCGTGAGGTGCCCGGCGCAACGCTGACGCGTCTTCCGGTCGCTGAGATCGCGCCGAACCGGTTGCAGCCGCGTCAGGAGTTCGACGAAGAAGCGCTCGAGGAGCTGACGCACAGCGTCCGTGAATTCGGCGTCTTCCAGCCGATCGTCGTGCGAGAGGTCGACCCGACCCCGGAAGCCGGCGAGCCTCGCTATGAGCTGATCATGGGTGAGCGCCGACTGCGCGCTTCGAAGCGTGCCGGCCTCGACACGATCCCGGCGATCATCCGCAGCACCGCTGACGAACACATGCTGCGTGACGCCCTGCTCGAGAACCTGCACCGCGCACAGCTGAACCCGCTTGAAGAAGCGTCAGCATATCAGCAGCTCCTCTCCGACTTCGGCATCACGCAGGAGCAGCTCGCGGAGCGCATCGGACGTTCGCGTCCCCAGATCTCCAACACGATCCGCTTGCTCCGCCTGCCCGAGCCGGTGCAGGCACGTGTCGCAGCCGGTGTGCTGTCGGCCGGTCACGCCCGGGCGATCCTCTCCCTCGACGGCGACGCGGATGCCATGCAGCAACTGGCTGACAAGGTCGTGAACGAGGGCTTGTCGGTGCGCGCCGCTGAGGCCGTGGCTACCGCTGCGCCGAAGCGCAAGCCCCCGAAACCGCGTGCCGGCGGAGTACAGGCACAGCTCGGCGAGATCGCCGAGCGGCTCGGAGATCGGTTCGACACTCGGGTAGCGGTGAAGCTCGGTGCGAAGAAGGGCCAGATCGTCATCGACTTCGCGACGATCGGAGACCTGAAGCGCATTCTCTCCGAGCTCGGAGACGAGGGCTTCAACTGAGTTCCCGCCGATGACCGGGATAGGACGAACTGAACCGCGCACGGGCGGCGCCACGTTCGCTGCCGCTCTGCTGGGCGTCATCGTCGTCAGTGTCGCGTGTGCGGGAAACCTGCTCATCTGGCTGATGAGCTGGGTGATCTCGTCCGGAGGTGGCGCGCTGATGGCGCCATCGGTGATTCGCGACGTCCTGGGTGCTCTGCTGGTACTGACCGCCGCGATACGGCTGCTGCGAGTCGCTTCCGCGCATCGCGGCACCTCATCGCACGAGCGCCCCGATGCGCGACCGGAAGGGTCGAGCGGCGCATCGGCCCCGGTGCGAGCGATGCTTGTCGGGCTGCTCGGCGTCGCCGTGTCGCTCTGCCTCGCACTCGTCATGACCTGGGCGATGCCAGATCTCTACCAGCGGGGCCTGCTGTTCACTCCCCTGCTCTTCGCGGTGGGAGTGCTGCCGGCGGCCGTGCTGCTGCTCATGCGGGTAGATTCGATTCCATGAGCGCAGAAGCATCCCGGATAGTCATCGCAGAACGCAGCATCGCGGCCGATGCGGCTTCGATATTCGACCTGATCGCCGACCCTGCCCAGCAGCCGCGCTGGGACGGCAACAACAACCTCGCCGAAGCGGCACCCGGTCAGCGGGTGCACGCGGTCGGCGACGTATTCCTGATGACGATCACCACGAACGACTTCGTGCGTGAGAATCACGTCGTCGAGTTCGAGGAGGGGCGACGCATTGCTTGGCGCCCCTCCGAAGTCGGAGAGCCCCAGCCAGGCCATCTGTGGCGGTGGGAGCTCGACCCGCGCGACGATGGCAGCACCCTCGTGCGCCACACGTTTGACTGGAGCGAACTGCGCGACGAGCGGCGCATCGAGCGCGCCCGGAAGAACACCGCCGAAGCACTGCGCGCGTCGATCGATCGTCTGGCCGCACTCGTCGAGACCGAATGAGACGCACAGGGGCGGGCCTCTTCGGCTCCGCCCCTGTCACATCAGTTGCCGTGGTCGGCGTCAGATGATGCCGTTGAGGTGTTCCTCGATCATGGGCTTGGGCATGGCACCGATAATCTCTCGGACCTCTTCGCCGCCCTTGAAGACCTTCATCGCCGGGATCGAGGTGATGCGGTACTGCTGAGCCAGCGCGGGGTTCTCGTCGACGTTCACCTTGACGATGCGCAGCTTGCCGTCCTGCTCATCCGCGATCTGCTCGAGCACAGGGGCGACGGCCCGGCAGGGACCGCACCAGGCTGCCCAGAAATCCACGAGTACGGGCACTTCGCTCTGCAGTACTTCGGTTTCGAAGGTGCTCTCGGTGACATTGATGGTTGCGGACATGGGTTCCTCCTGGGTGGGTCGCTTGCGGATGCGGTTCGGATCAGCCGTCGAGAGCCGCGAGGTAGTGTTCGGCGTCGAGCGCTGCAACGGTGCCGGATGCGGCTGCGGTGACGGCCTGGCGGTAGGTGGGATCGATGACATCGCCCGCTGCGAACACGCCGGCGACCGAGGTCTTCGAACTGCGACCGTCGACAGCGATGACGCCGTCGGTGGTCAGGTCGAGCTTGCCATGCACCAAATGGGTGCGAGGATCGTTGCCGACCGCGACGAAGAGCCCGTCGAGCGGGAGCTCGCTCTGTGCCCCGTCGACGGTGCTGCGCAGGGTGATGCCGGTGAGCTCGTCGGCACCGTGGATCGCGGCCACCTCGGAGTTCCAGATGAACTCGATCTTCTCGTTGTCGAAGGCGCGCTGCTGCATGATCTTCGAGGCCCGCAGCTCGTCGCGGCGGTGAATGACATACACCTTCGAGGCGAAGCGGGTGAGGAAGGTCGCCTCTTCCATTGCAGAGTCGCCGCCGCCGATCACGGCGATCGTCTTCTCGCGGAAGAAGAAGCCGTCGCAGGTCGCGCACCAGGAGACGCCGTGACCACTGAGGCGATCCTCATCGGCGATACCGAGCTTTCGGTAGGCCGATCCGGTCGCGAAGATCAGCGCGCGAGCCTCGTGGACTGTGCCGTCACTCGTGGTGACACGCTTGGTGTCGCCCGCGAGATCGACGTCGGTCACGTCGTCGTAGGTCACCTTCGTGCCGAAGCGCTCGGCCTGGGCCTGCATCTTCTCCATCAGCTCGGGGCCCTGGATCCCTTCAGGAAAGCCGGGGAAGTTCTCGACGTCGGTGGTGTTCATCAGTTCGCCACCGGGCGACACCTGGCTCGCGAAGAGCAACGGTTCGAGCCCGGCCCGCGCAGCGTAGATCGCGGCGGTGAAACCGGCGGGGCCGGATCCGATGATGATGATCTGGTGCATGGGGCTCCTTGCAGACGCACGATGTGAGCCGCGATGCGGGCGCACCGTACGACTCCGATGGGATACAACCCATCCTAGGTGCGCGCTATTCCCCGATCCGTGAGACGGCGGGTGCGCCTCGACGATCCGCGCGCCGCCTGCGCACGCTGCGCCAGACTCCGAAGCCGAGCAGCGCGGTCGTGAGCCCGACGAGCGTGCCGAGGGCGATCGTTTCGATGCTGCTGCTGATCGAGATCGGGATCGTGCTGCTGTCAAACTCCCGCCCTTCGACGGTGTCTCGCAGCGTGACGACGAGCCCGGATTCGCCCGACGACACACGAGCGAGCACCGGAACAAGGATGTGCTGATTGCCATCGGCGGGAATCAATGTCGGCTCGATCGAGCGCTCCTCGACACTGAGCGCGGCCGACGACGGGGTGATCTCGCCCGTCACGAGTGCGTCGAACGGAAGCGAGTTGTGCACCTGCACCGGGACGCGTGTGGAGGTGCCGACCAGGTGCGTGCTCTCGGCACGGGTGACGCGCACCCCTTCCAGCAGTTCGGAATCGCGCGCCGCATACCGATCGGCGACAGCCGAGAATCTCCCGTTCGGGCCCGCGTAGCGAGTTGCGAACAGCTGCATCAAGCGTGCCCGCTGGTAGCCGACGAGTTCGTTCGGCTGTTCGAGCAGTGGGCTCATCGCCTGCACATCGGGCTCGCGATCGAGTGCTGCGCGCAACTGCTCCAGCCGCTGCTCGGCGGCCTCGGTCGCGGCGGCATCGTCGGTGGAACCTCCGCCCGCCGAGGCACTGGCCGAACGCAGGGACGCGTCGCCGGCCCGCTGCTCAGCGATCGGCACCGGATCGACCCAATCGAGTTCCGCGATTGTCTCAAGCAGGTTCGACGAGGCGTCGCTCGGCAGATCGGGCAGCGTCGTCGCGCCCCGATCGAGCGCGAGCACGAGTCCGGGCGATCCATCCTGTGCCGCGAGCACCAATTCTGCCGCGATCGAGCCGACACCGGATGCGCGATCGATCTCGTGCTCGCCGACGAGAGCGCGTTCGGCCTGCAGTCGGAGGTCGCGATCGACCACGACCCCCGATGCGATCTCTTCTTGGCCGCTGCGCAGCTGGACGCGTGGCCCACCCGTTCGCGTCACGTTCCCCGAATCGACGATCACGGAGTCGATTCCGTTGCGCTTCAGGAGATCGAGCGTCTGGCGGTCAGTGGATCCCGCCACCGGCCAGGCCGTCGGCGTCTCTTCCGGCCAGTTGAGCAGCTCGCTGAGCGAGGGGACGGTATCGGAGTCCGTGTCCGCGTCTGAGTCTTCGGGCGGTACCGGATGGCCGGGAGTCTCGGCCTCACTGCTGCCTTCTGTCGGGCCGATACCGCTTGACGGCTCGGGTGTCTCGGTGCTCTGCCCAGAGTGCTCACCCGATCCCTGTTCTGCACCCTGCTCCGAGCCCTGCTCCGTCCCTTGCGCCGAGAACTCTCCATGGTTGGTCACGAAGTCGAAGTTCAGCGGTGTGAGGAGCTCGTCGAGTCCGAGTGCCGCTTGCGCCGCAGGATCCGCATCCGCGAACTGGAGCAGGAACACGGGAGCGGAGGTGCGGGTCAGGCGGTCCAGGAGCTCTTGCGCATCTGCGGAAGCCGCGGTGCCGTACGCGCGGATACCCGAGATGATGCGCGGATCGATCGCGAGTGTCGACCCGAGGGACTCGGCAGAGTCGATCATCGACATCAGACGCTGGGTGGATGCGTCGATCTGTTCGCGGGTGGGCATGCTTGCCACGTCGGACGGGAGCGTGAGCGGCACGATGGTGCTCAGCGCCACCGGATCTGCCGTGCCGGCGCCCTCCCAGATGATCGGAGCGAGAGCGAATGGATTCGCGGTGCGTGCGGCCGCGTCCTCCCCCGGTTCGAGGGATGCACGCAGGAGGTAGACGCCCGCTTGGCCCGACTGCAGCTTGAGATCGTCTCTGGGCACGCGCAGCGAGATCTCCTGCGTGCTGTCCGGTGCGGTTTCACGGACTTCGGCGGTGGTGACCGGTGTGCCGACGTCTGGGAAGCCGCTGGTCAGCTCATCAGGATCAGCGAGTGGCTGCGGTCGGAGCTCGAGGTGGAGCTCGCCGGCTGGGGCGGGATCCGCCCCTGTATTGCGAATCAGGACGCGGAACTCGAACTCTTCTGTATCAGGCTGCAGTACTGGCTCCATCGGTGCCAGCACAATCTCGATCGGCGGAGTATCTGCGACAGCTGTAGCGGGATCGGGATCCGTATCTTGCGCACGAACAGGATCTTGCGCATGAACGGGCGCCGCGAGGGCTTCGGACGGAGCCGGCGCAACCGATACGGCACCAGCTGCGCCGATGATCGCGATTGCGAGGAAACCGGTTGCACACAACCGCAGCGGACGGCCCCACCGTGCCGCCGGGGGGCGCCTGATGCGGTCCGGTCGGGTCATACCGCCAGTGTAGAGGCGGCGGCCGTACCGTCCCTGCGCGTCGTCAGCACCCCCTGCACTGCCGGTACGCTGGACGGATGCGACCCCTCGCCGAGTCCATGGCCGATCTGCAGGCCATCGCAGCGTCACCGACCGTCTCCACCCTCGCCTCCGCATTTGCGGCAGCGGGGCACGAGTTCGCGCTGGTCGGAGGCCCCGTGCGCGACGCGCTGCTGGGGCGCTCGGTCGCGGACCTCGACTTCACGACCTCGGCCAGGCCCGAGCAGACGCGCGCGATCCTCGAGACCCTCACCGACAGCATCTGGGATGTGGGCCGGGACTTCGGAACGATCGCCGCCCGCGTGCAGGGCGAATCCGTCGAGATCACGACGTACCGCGCAGAGGTCTATCGTGACGACTCGCGCAAGCCCGACGTCACCTACGGTGACACCATCGAGGGCGACCTCGAACGCCGCGACTTCACCATCAATGCGCTCGCGCTCATGCTGCCGCAGTTGCGCCTCGTCGATGTCGGCACTTCGTCCTCGGGAGGCACCGGCGGATTGGAAGACCTGCTCGCGGGTCGCATCACGACACCGGGGCCAGCCGAACGGTCGTTCACCGACGATCCGCTGCGCATGCTGCGTGCCGCGCGCTTCGCGGCGCAGCTCGGTTTCGAAGTCTCGGCCGAGACGCGTGCCGCGATGGCAGAGTACGCGCCACGCCTCGACATCATCTCCGCGGAGCGAATCCGTGACGAGTTCGTGAAGCTCATCGCGACCGACGATCCGGTGCCGGGTATCCGCCTGCTGGTGGAGACCGGCCTGGCCGAGCGCTTCCTGCCAGAGTTCACGGCGCTCATCGCGGCCCAGGACGAGCACGGCAGGCACAAGGACGTGTACGAGCACAGCCTCACGGTGCTGCAGCAGGCGATTGATCTGGAAGCGGCGCGCGGGCAGGGAGGCGACGCCGCCTCCTCCCCCGACATCGTGCTCCGGATCGCGGCCCTGTTGCACGACATCGGCAAACCGGCCACGCGACGCTTCGAGCGGGGCGGCGTGACGTTCCATCATCATGATGTGGTCGGCGCGAAGCAGGCTCGTAAGCGACTGCGGGCGTTGAGGTTCGACAACGACACGATCAGGCGGGTCTCGCGGCTCATCGAGCTGCACCTGCGTTTCTTCGGGTACAGCGATCAGCAGTGGACTGACTCAGCCGTGCGCCGTTACGTGCGGGATGCGGGCGATGTGCTTGAGCAGCTGCATATCTTGACGCGCGCCGATGTGACGACCCGCAATCGTCGCAAGGCGGAGCGGCTCGAGCACGCGTATGACGACATCGAGCATCGGATCGCGGCGCTTTCGGAGGCGGAAGAACTGGCTGCAGTGCGACCGGAGCTCGACGGTGAACGGATCATGGCGGTGCTCGGCATCCCGCCCGGGCCGCTCGTCGGCCGTGCGTACAAGTATCTGCTCGAGGTGCGCCTCGATGAGGGAGTCATCGGCGAAGATGCTGCCGAGGCGCGACTACGGGCGTGGTTCGCATCGCAGAGCGACGGAACCGCTGAACAGACGAAGGAGCGATGATGTCGGAGCAGGATCCGAAAGCCTGGTTCGGAGGCGTGCCGCGCGTGATGTTCGTGCACGCGCACCCCGACGATGAGACCATCGCCACGGGCGGAACGCTCGCCGCGCTCGCCGAGGCGGGGCTCGAGCCACTGCTCTTGACCCTCACCCGTGGCGAGCAGGGTGAAGTGTACGACGGCCCGTTCCGCCACCTGCAGGGTACGGATGCGCTCGCACCCCATCGGCAGCAGGAGCTCGCGGCCGCGCTCGCGATGCTGGGCGTCGAGCGTCACGTCTTTCTCGGGGTCCCTCCGGCACGTGCCGCCGGGCTGCCGCCGACGATATATGAAGATTCGGGCATGGAGTGGGAGCCGGCTTCTCCCGACGCCTCCGACGACGCGGGCCAGCCATCGGCCGCTGTCTGGTCGACGGAGGGCGCTGACCCGGCGACCGAGCCGGGGTTGGCGTCGCAGTCCGTGCCGCATGAGGAATATGAGCGGCACGGGTCGCGCCGAGCCGTACCCGCGAGCACGGTCGGTCCCGATGCGCTGACCAGCGTGCCAGCAGTGGAGGTTCTGAACGACGTGCTCGCCGCCGCCCATGACTCCCACGCCGGAGCGATCGTCAGTTACGACGACGGAGGCGGCTACGGGCACCCCGACCATGTGCTGGCGCATCGACTTGCGCGAGCGGTCGCCCAGGCCTTGGAGCTGCCGTTCTGGGAGATCGTGTCCGATGTCGATGGAACTGCTCCCGACGTATCTGTCAGTGACAGCGACGCTGTCGACGGCACGGCCGATCCCGACCAGAGCCCGGTCGAGCAGCACGACATCGCCGCTTGGATGGACCGTAAGGTTGCCGCGCTCCGCATGCACGGCACACAGGTTGCGGTCGATGGATCAGACATTGTGCACGTTGGCGGACAGCGCGAACCGATCGCCCGAGTGGAGTCCTTCCGCCGTCGCTGAGGCGGAGGATGCCATCGCATCCCGCCCAAGGGGGTAAACTGCGAGGTCGGGGCGCATGCCCGAAGGATTTTCCGCGTCGTTCCGGGAAGCACCGCGACGCAAAGATGCAAAGGAATGTATTGCAGATGAGTGTCAAGGTCGCCCTCGCGGGCATCGGAAACTGCGTGAGCTCGCTGGTGCAGGGCGTCGAATACTATCGAGGCGCCGACGACAGCACGCAGGTTCCGGGCCTCATGCATGTGCGACTGGGCGGCTACCACGTGAGCGATCTCGAGTTCGTCGCCGCATTCGAAGTCGATGCGGCGAAGGTCGGGAAAGATCTCGGCGAAGCTATCTGGGCCGGTCACAACAACACCATCAAGTTCTCCGACGTACCGAACCTCGGTGTCGAGGTGCAGCGCGGCCCCACGCTCGACGGCTTCGGTTCGTACTACCAGGCCGTGAGCGAGGAATCGACGGCCGAGCCCGTCGATGTCGCACAGGCGCTGCGCGACTCGGGCGCTGAGGTGCTCGCCTGCTACCTGCCCGTCGGCAGCGAGCAGGCCGTCAAGTTCTATGCGCAGGCCGCACTCGACGCGGGGGTTGCCTTCGTCAACGCGGTGCCGGTGTTCGTCGCAAGCGACCCCGAATGGGCTGCGAAGTTCGTCGAGGCCGGGCTGCCCATCGTCGGCGACGACATCAAGAGCCAGGTGGGTGCAACGATCACGCACCGTGTGCTCGCCCGCCTCATGGAGAGCCGCGGTATCGCGCTCGACCACACGTACCAGCTCAATGTCGGCGGCAACATGGACTTCAAGAACATGCTCGAGCGCGAGCGCCTGGAGTCGAAGAAGATCTCGAAGACGCAAGCGGTCACTTCGAACATCGACATCGACCTGCCCGCAGACGATGTGCACATCGGGCCGAGCGACCACGTGCCGTGGCTCGAGGATCGCAAGTTCGCATTCGTCCGCCTCGAGGGTCGCGGCTTCGGCGATGTGCCGATGAGCCTCGAGTACAAGCTCGAGGTCTGGGACTCCCCCAACTCTGCAGGCACCATGATCGATGCGATTCGTTCCGCGAAGGTGGCCCTCGACAAGCACCTCTCGGGCCCGGTTGAGCCCGCATCGGCCTACTTCATGAAGTCGCCGCCCGTGCAGAAGCCCGACGAGCAGGCGCGCGCTGAGCTCGAGGCATTCCTGGCCGAGTAATCTGCGGTCGCCGCCCGTCGGCGTTTCTTCTCGGTGAGCCCTGTCGCTCAGAACGGAGCTATTCTTAGTTCTCATGAATCAGGGTCTCCATTCCGACGATGGACAGTCCGCGGGCTCCGCAGCGGGCGATGACCGTACTCGACCTCACCACCATCAGGTCGCCTCGGTGCTTCGTGAACGTATTCTGCAGGGCGAACTCGCCCCAGGCCAGCGGCTGGTGGAGCGAACTCTCGCCGCCGAGATGGGTGTCTCGAGGATCCCGGTGCGCGATGCACTGAACATCTTGCGAGGTGAGGGCTTCGTCTCGGCGACGCCGAACCGGGGCATGGTGGTCACGCCGCTCTCGCGGCAGGACATTGAAGAGTTGTTCGAGGTGCGAGAGGCACTCGAGGTACTCGCGGTGCGGCGAGTCACCGAGCGGGCCACAGCGGAGGAGATCAAGCAGCTCGAGCGCGCGATTGCCGAGTCCGAGGCCGCGGCGGAGCGCGACGACGCGCAGGCGGTCGGTCGGTGCAACCAGGATTTCCACGACCTGCTCACTGCGATTGCTCACAATTCTCTGCTTGCGTCGATCATGGAACCGCTTGAGGGGCGGCTGCATTGGCTTCTGCGGCAGAACGATGACCCCCAGGTGCTGCACGACGAGCACGGGGCCCTGCTCGAGGCGATCCGGAGCGGGGATGCTGACCTGGCCGCCGAGCGCTCGCTCGAGCACGTGCGCACGAGTCGCCGAATTTGGCTTGCGAACGAGGCACGTCTGCGCGGGCGATCCGAGGCGCAGGACTGACCGGATCGCGCTAGAGAGCGCCGGCGGGCTCCGAGGGGCACGCCGGCTCGTTCGCGCAGGCCCGCCTCCGTGCGGCCGCGCGCAGGCCGGCGATGATCCCCGAGACGAGATCGCTGCCCGAGGAGTGCCCGATGCGAAGCACCCGCAGCAGTGGGGCGTGAATGCGTGCGTCGAGGTCTACCGTACTGAGTGCGACTGCGCCGCGCGCGGGCGGCTCCGGCAGTCCTGCATGGAGCAAGTCCAACAGCGATTGCGCAGCACGCCCTTCGGCCGCCTCTCGGATCGTGACAGCGCTCAACTCGGTGGTGCGTTGTCGATGATGCGCGACGATCCGGAGTACGGCGTTGGCGACGTCCGAGAGCCCGCTGCCGGGAGAAGCTGAGACGAGTGCGAGCCCAGCAAGGTAGTCGTCTCCCGAGGGCGTGAGGCCGGGGCCGAGGCCGAGCAGGCTCAGTACGGCGCCGTCGACGGCTCGCCTGTTCGATATCGCAGAGCTGAGCAGCTTGGTCGCGCGTAAGAGGCGCGCGGCGACCGCGGACTCGACAGGACCGGCGTGCGGCGCTGGTCCGAGCACCCCGCCTCGGACGCCCTCGACCGCCAGTCGGCGGTCGAGGGCACCGGCCAGGCCGTGCAGAGCCGCGACGCCTCTCATTCCGATGGGAATCGCCTCCGGACTCCAAGCAACTGCCGCGTGGAGGTCGAGTCCAAGATCAAGCCCAGACTCGGTTCCGAGGGAGCCCGGGAGCTCGGGTCCGATCACTCCTGCGGGAGCCGGCACGGGCTTCCTACCCGGTTTGATCAGGTGGACCCGCTCTCCAGTTCGGAGGGCTGGAATCACCTGCTGCGGTGCGAGCCGTAGGGTGCGAGGAGCGTCGTCGAGCTCGGCGGATACGAGCGAGAACAGCTCCCCGTCGTCAGTGCGCAGATTGACCACGCGGGAGAAGACGGAGTGCGTCGTCATGGGCTCACGCATCCGCGGTGCGAGGCGCGACTCGTCCCAGCTCTGCACCGCGAGGAGGTTATCCATGGCGATCCACCTCTCGTCGAACGGATCCTTGGAAAAGGTCTGGTCCATTTCCCGTTGAATGGTATACCATCGCTGTTGCGCGCTCGCAGTCGCGCATCATTAGACACCCGCAGTGCCCGAGCGGTGCGGCGTCGCGACCAATCGAGGAGGCCGAAATGCGGATCGTGGTGGCTCTGGGCGGCAATGCTCTGGCTCGCAGGGGCGAGCCGATGACAGCTGATCGGCTTCGGAAGAACGTGCGCTCGACATGCCGGATGCTCGCATCGCTCGTGGCCGACAACGAGGTCGTCATCACGCATGGCAATGGCCCGCAAGTCGGGCTTCTCGCGCTGCAGAACCTTGCCTACCAGGATGTTGCGGCGTACCCCCTCGACATCCTTGGGGCGGAAACGCAGGGCATGATCGGCTATGTCGTGCAGCAGGAGCTGTCGAATACGCTCGGCGCCGATCGCGAAGTCGCCGCGATCCTCACCACGACGGTGGTCGATGAGAGCGACCCGGCCTTCGAACACCCGACCAAGCTCATCGGTCCGCAGTACTCGGCCCAGGACGCCGATCAGGCCGCCGCGACCTATCGCTGGACCATCGCCAGAGACGGCGAGCTCTTCCGCAGGGTCGTCCCTTCGCCGAGTCCAGAGCGGATCGTACAGGCGCCGCTCATCGGCCGGCTGCTGACCGACGGGATCCCCGTCGTCTGTGTCGGCGGCGGCGGGGTTCCTGTGCGGATCGACGGCCGTGGACGCCAGGTCGGTATGCAAGCGGTCGTCGACAAGGATCTTGCGAGCGCCGCGCTCGCCGCAGAGCTCAGGGCCGACATGCTCGTCATGCTCACGGACGGTGATTTCGTCGTCGAGCGGTGGGGCGAACCCGATGCCCGACCGATCCGCAGGGCCTCGCCCGACGCGCTCGAAGAACTCGAGTTCGCGGAGGGCTCCATGGCACCGAAGGTCGACGCAGCGATCCGAGTCGCCCGCGCCGGTGGGCGGGCGGTCATCGGGCCGCTCGACCGACTCGAAGACCTGCTCGCCGGCACCGTCGGCACTGAGGTCGTCCCTGATGCCCGCGGCATCGAATACGCAACCGTCTGAGCCGTCGGCTCCACGACCCGAACCATCGACACCACGGAGGAAACACGACATGGGCGAAGCCGCCACCACTCTGGCACCTGAGGAGCGCGAAGCCGTCGAGGCTTGTCTCGCCGCCGCCGCCGCGGCGGGCGACCTGGACGGCCTGCGTGCGTCGCTCGACGCCGGTGCGTCCATCAATGCGACGAACCGCAGGCGCGAAACCGCGGTACTGCGCGCTGCGAAGGCCGGGCACTACGAGGCCGTGCGCTTCCTCATCGAACGGGGGGCTGACATCGATCTGCAAGATGAGACGTGTCTCAATCCCTTTCTCTTCGGCTGTATCAGCGGTGACCTCGAGCTTGTGCGGCTCACGGTGGAGGCGGGGGTCGATCTCGAACGCCTCACCCGTTTCGGCGGCAATGGACTCACCCCGGCCGCCGAAAAAGGCCATCTCGAGGTCGTTCGCTACCTCCTCGCGAACACGTCGGTCAACGTCAACTTGACGAACACCGTGGGGTGGACCGCGCTCATCGAGGCGATCATCCTCGGCGACGGAGGCCGGGTGCAGCAGGAGATCGTCCGTCTGCTGCTCGAGCACGGCGCAGACCCCCGCATGAGCGACGAGTGGGGCACGAGCCCTCTGGAGCTCGCACGCCGCAAGGGCTTCGATGAGATCGCGGATCTCATCGCCCGCGCCCTTGCCGAGGGACGGAAGGAGAAAGCATGAACCTCCGCGCCGCGGTGAAGCGGAACACCTACGTCGACTCGGTGTCGCTGATGGCGATCTCGACTCGGGCGAACGAGCTTGCAGGCGTAGAGCAGGCGTTCGTGGCAATGGGCACTGAGATGAACCGGGCCGTACTCCGCGAACTCGATCTGCTGGCGCCCGAACTCGACGACGCCGGTGCCGGCGACCTCATGGTCGTGGTCCAGCTCGTGGCCGACGCGGACGACTCTGAGGAGATCCTCCAGCGCATCGATGAGCTTCTCGTGCGTAAGCAGCCCGCGCGCCGAGACGGGGTCGCCGTCGCGCCCCGCACCATCGAGGCGGCCGTCGAGGCGGAGCCCAATACGAACCTCGCGGTCATCTCGGTGAACGGCGCATTCGCCGTGCGCGAGGCTCGCCGTGCGCTCGAGGCCGGGCTTCACGTCATGATGTTCAGCGACAACGTCCCGGTTGAGCAGGAGGTCGCCCTCAAGTCGCTCGCTCACGAGCGGGGCCTTCTGATGATGGGCCCGGACTGCGGCACGGCGATCATCGGCGGCACGGCCCTCTGCTTCGGGAACGCCGTACGTCGGGGGACCATCGGCATCGTCGGGGCCTCAGGCACGGGCAGCCAGGAGGTGAGCGTACGCGTCCATGACTTCGGCGGCGGCGTCTCGCAGCTCATCGGCACCGGCGGCCGCGACCTCTCGGAGGAGGTCGGCGGCATCATGATGATCGATGGGATCCGGGCGCTCGCGGCGGATCCGGCCACCGAGGTGATCGTGCTCGTCTCCAAGCCCCCGGCACCCGCGGTCGAGCGCAGGGTGCTCGCGGAGATCGAGAAGACGGACAAGCCGGTGGTGGTCTGGTTCCTGGGAGGGTCCGAGGATGCGGTGACCTCCGCGGGCGGCCGGTTCGCGAACGGATCGAAGCCCGCGGCGCTGCAGGCGGTACTGCTCGCGGGGGCGAAGGAGGAGGAGCTCGACCTCCACCTCCTCAACCGCCCCCTCATCGCTGAGGTCAAGGAGAAGCTCGGGCAGGGGCAGCGCTTTGTGCGGGGGCTGTTCTGCGGGGGAACCATCTGCGACGAGGTCATGCTCTCCGTGGCCGAGATGCATGACGAGATCTGGTCGAACATCGCGATCGACCCGGAGCGGCGCCTCGGGCCGGGAGATACCAGTCGTGGCCACTCGTTCATTGATTTCGGCGCCGACGAGTTCACTGACGGCAGACCGCACCCGATGATCGACCCGACGCTCCGCTCCGCCCGCATTGTGCAGGAGGCGCGAGATCCCGAGGTTGGTGTGATCGCACTCGACTTCATCCTGGGATTCGGTGCGCATGAAGATCCCGTCGGCGCCGCGCTCCCCGCGATCCGCGAGGCCCAGGAGATCGCGGCGGCCGAGGGGCGCCACCTCGAGGTGCTCGGCTACGTGCTCGGCACCGATCTCGACCGGCCCGGCCTGTCCCAGCAGGTGGCCGCCCTCGAGGAGGCCGGGGTGACCATTGCGAGCAGCAGCACGAACACCGGCCTGCTCGCCCGTGAATTCGTCGTCAAGGAGGATCCCCGATGAACGCAGAGCAGTCCGTTCCGATCTCAGACCTCTTCGCGGGAACACCGCGCGTCGTGAATGTCGGTCTCGAGATGTTCGTCGAGGATCTCGCGGCTCAGGGAGCCCGGGTCGTCCCGGTCGACTGGTCGCCGCCCGGCGGGGGCGATCCCGCGGTCATCGCGGCCCTCGAGGTTCTCGAGCGACCCGAGAACATCGCGCTCATCGACGCGGCCAACCAGCAGGCGATCGACCGCATCGTCTCCGCGCAGCCCATGCTCATCGGTTTCGAGCGCGCGATCGACGTCATTCCCGGAATGACCCCCACTACCATCCTGCACGCCGGCCCTCCGATCGAGTTCCAGCGGATGTCCGGCCCCATGCGCGGAGCCGTCACAGGGGCCCTGGTCTTCGAGGGCCTCGCCGCGGATGTCGAGGAGGCGGCGCGACTCGCCGCCTCGGGAGCGATCGACTTCGCTCCGTGCCACGAGCATCAGGCAGTTGGCTCCATGGCGGGAGTGACGTCGGCCTCGATGTTCGTGCACGTAGTCGAGAACGCGACCCACGGCAACCGCGCCTATACGAACCTCAGCGAGCAGCTGGCGAAGGTGCTGCGCATGGGGGCGAACGACCACGCTGTAATCGACCGTCTCGTGTGGATGCGGGATACTCTCGGACCGGTTCTGCAGCAGGCGATCGCCGCCGTGGGGCCAATCGACCTACGGCTGATGCTCGCTCAGGCGCTGCACATGGGTGACGAATGCCACAACCGGAACGTCGCGGGAACCGCACTGCTCGCTCAGGCGCTCGCCCCCGGCATCGTGCAGGCCGACTTCGATGCCGATAAGAAGGTCGAGGTGCTGGAGTTCATCGCAAGTTCCGATTACTTCTCCGGCCCCACCTGGATGGCGACGGCGAAAGCCGCGCTCGACGCCGCGCACGGCATCCCCGGTTCGAGCGTCGTCGTCACGATGGCCCGTAACGGCGTCGAGCACGGCGTCCGTGTCAGCGGGCTGGAGGAGGAAGGGTGGTTCGTCGGCGCGGCGCAGCGGGTCGTCGGCCCGATGTTCGCCGGATACAAGCCGGAGGATGCGGGGCTCGACATCGGAGACAGCGCGATCACGGAGACGTACGGCTTCGGGGGCTTTGCGATGTCGGCAGCGCCCGCGATCACCGCGCTCGTCGGCGGCACGGCAGAGGACGCGATCGAGGTGACGCACCGCATGGGAGGCATCACCGTCGGCCGAAATCCGAACGTGACGATCCCCCTGCTCGACTTCGTGGGACTGCCGACCGGCATCGATGTGCGCAGTGTCGCGGCCAGTGGGGTCCTGCCCGTCATCAATACCGCGATCGCGCACCGCGAGGCAGGCATCGGAATGATCGGGGCGGGGATCACCCATCCCCCGATCGAGGCATTCCACTCGGCGGTGGTGGCGCTCGCCGAACGCCTCTCCGGTGGATCATCGTCCACCTGATCACTCGCCCGGACCGAATAGGCCCGCAAGAGGCTATGGTATACCAAAACTAGAATGGCGGCGACGGCTCGCGCAGTGACGCGGAGTGCGCCCCGAGAGAGGAACTGCAACATGATTCGAAGCATCCCGGGAACCGGGAAGGGAAATCTGTTCATCGTGACCGAGAGCCACAGCGATCGAGTGGCGTTCGTAGACCTCGCGCGGAACGAGGACGCAGTGGTCCAGGAGACCATCGTCGGGGCGGCGCCGTGGGCCATCGCTGTGCACGAGCCCTCGCGCCGAGGATACGTGAGCACGGCAGAGGGCCTCGCGGTGCTCGACCTCGACTCCCGCGAGAGGGTGGCTCTCGTGCCCTATCTGGCTCAGCCGGAGTCGATCGACTACGGCGAGTACCGGTCGGGAGGCACCGGTGTTGTGGTCGTCCCCGACGGTTCCGCCGTGTACGTCGGGGTGCACCGCGACGGCCTCGATTCCGTCGTCGAGCGCTTCGATACCGTGAATCGGGCGTTCACGGACTCCTTCGAGGTCGGGCAGCGCCCCTTCGACGTGCAGATCTCTCCTTCGGGGCACGAGGTCTACACGATCGACCACGACTCGTTCACCTTGCACACGATCAGCGTGCCGGGGCACGATGTGACCCGAACCGAGATCGCGCCGTTCGGCACGGAGGGCGGACTCATGTCGCACTTCAAGCCCCACTATGCCGCTGTCGCCGAGAACGGACTCCTGTTCCTCCCCTACCAGGGCAAGGGACTCGTGACCTACAACCCGATCACGCGGGAGTACACGACGGAGCCGATGACGGGCGACACGCATCAGCACGGCACCGGTTTGACCCACGACGGGCGACTGCTCGTCGTGGGGGTCGGCGCGATCGGGGGCGCGACCAGGGGGCCGAGTCTGACCATACGCGATCTCGCCTCGGGAGAGGAGACATTGGTCGAGCTCGAGAAGGGCCACGAGAACGTGATCGAGTGGCTCGATGCTCCGGACGGACGACCGAAAGCCGTCTTGACCGGAGGATCGACGAGCAGGGGCCCCTGGGACGGCATTACCATCGTTGACCTGGAGTCCCTCGAGCGATCCGAGATCGCGGTACCGAAGCTGCCCCAGATGGGTGTGCTCATCGCCGCGGAGTAGTCGCGAGCGGATCGCGCGACCCTTTTCGGCGCTGTGATCAAATCGCAACCCGGCCGTGTCTTGACTTTGCGGATTCGGTATACCAAAATCGGATTCACATTTTGGTATACCAAAATGACTCCACGAATTCCCCACTGCTACAACTCATCCACGCGCAACGGTCGCGCGTCAATCGAGAGGAACTCTCCGATGTCCACCACCACACGACAGTTCAGGCGCCTCCTCGGCGTCGGAGCTGCCTTCACCCTGGGCGCAGCGCTGCTCACAGGGTGCATGGGCTCCGCCGCTCAGAGCGGCGACGGCGGCGAAGCCGCGACAGGCGGCGCCGCCACGCTCGCGATGCCCGCCGAGCCCGGCAATATCGACCCGATCATGATGCGCCAGCTCACCGCCTGGAACATGTACTACGCGGTCTTCGACGGGCTCACCCGCATCACGTCCGACGGCTCTGTCGAGCCCGGTCTCGCGGAATCCTGGACCTCGAACGACACGCTCGACGTCTGGGAATTCACGATCCGCGACGGCGTGAAGTTCCACGACGGCACCGATCTCGAAGTGTCGGACATCGTCTACACCTACGAGAAGATCCTCGCGAGCGAGACCTCCACCAACCGCGTCGCGATTGCGATGGTCGACAAGGTCGAGGCCGTCGACGACCACACCGTGCGCTTCACCCTGAAGAACCCGTTCAGCGCCTGGCTCAGCCAGGTGGCGACGATCGGCATCGTCTCGGAAGAGGACTACGAGGCCAAGCTCGAGGGCTTCGCCGATGATCCGGTGGGCACCGGTCCGTACAGCTTCGTCGCGTGGAACCACGGAGTCGACTACCAGGTCGAGCGCTTCGAGGACTACTGGGGCGAGCCCGGCAAACTCGACGAGGTGACCTTCTCCTTCGTCGGAGCAGCGGACGCCCGTACCACCGGCGTGGAGTCGGGCACCCTCGACGCCGCGCTGATCCCGGCGAGCCAGGTCCCGGTCATCGAGGGCTCCGGCACCGCCGAGGTGATCGAGGCGAAGTCGAACAAGGTCGCGCTTCTCGGCATCAACACGACGGCGGGTCCGCTTGAAGACGCGGACCTGCGCAAGGCGATCCCGCTCGCGATTGATCGTCAGCAGATCATCGATCAGCTCCTCGGCGGTTTCGGAGAACCGACCGGTCAGCTCCTCGCGGAAGGTGTGACGGGCTACGTCGACGGCTTCCCGGTACCCGAGCACGACACCGATGCTGCTCGCGATCTCATCGAGCGTTCCGGGTACGACGGCGAGGAGATCACCTTCCAGTACGCGAGCAGCGGTGGCGATCCGACCGATCCCGAGGTTGCTCAGGCCATCGCGGGTCAACTACAGGACGTCGGTCTCAACATCAAGCTCGTCGGCGCTGAGCAGGAGAGTCAGAGCCTCGCCGTGGCCAATCATCAGATCACCGGGATCTACCTGAACTTCTGGTCGCCCTCGAGCATGGACGGCGACGTCGTCGTCAGCCAGCTCCTGGCTGGCGGTCCCGAGGACTACGCCCGCGACGCCGAGATGGCGGAACTGTACCTCGAGCAGCAGGCAGCTGACGAGGAAGGTCGTCAGGAGGTCTTCGAGCGCATCTGGGAGCGCAATGCGGAGATCGTCCCGAACGTGCCTCTCTGGGAGATCACCAACGCCTACGCATCGGCGAATGGTCTCTCTTGGACGCCGCCGGTCGACGGTATCTACCGGGCGTACGATATCGGTCGCAGCGAGTGACAGCCCGGGCGGGACCGCGCGAAGCGGTTCCGCCCGGCGTCGCGCGCTCCACACGGAAAGCTCATTATGGCCTCCTATCTCATACGACGCATCCTCCAGGCGCTCGCCACCCTGTTCATCGCGGTCACCATCGCCTTCGTGCTGGGGCGCGCCACCGGCAAGCCCGCCGCACTGATCCTCACGGAGGGCGCTACTGAGCAGCAGATCCACGACCTCAACGGTCGGCTCGGCTTCAATGATCCGCTCGGCACCCAGTACCTGAACTACCTCGGCGGTCTGCTGCGCGGCGACTTCGGCGTCTCCTACCGTAATCCGGGGCAGCCGGCTCTCGACATCATCCTTGAGCGCCTTCCGGCGACCATGACGCTGGCCATCAGCGCCTTCGCTATCGGGCTTGTGCTCGCAGTGCTGGCCGCGCTGCTCATCCATATCACCGGCAGCCGCACGCTGCGGGCCATGTTCGTGTGGAGCGGATCGCTTCGGCAGTCGGTCCCAGATTTCTTCTTCGGCCTCCTGCTGGTGCTCATCTTTTCCGTGGCTCTCGGCTGGCTCCCCAGTCTCGGCTACAGCGGAACCCCTTCCCTCGTGCTCCCCGTCGCCACTATCGCGACCGCGCAGTTCGTACTCTACGTCCGTCTGCTCGACTCCTCTCTGAGCGAGCAGACCACCGCGGACTATGTACGGACGGCCTACGCACGCGGTAAGAGCCACTCGAAGGTGGTCGCTACCGAGATGCTGCCGAACGCGTTTCTCCCCGTTCTCACCGTCGCGGGCCTCAATCTGGCGGCTCTGCTCGGCGGCACAGTCATCGTGGAGCAGGTCTTCTCTTGGCCGGGCATCGGCGTGACGCTCGTCGGAGCCGTGAGTCAGCGCGACTTCGCAGTCGTGCAGGCGGGCCTGCTGGTGGTCGCCTTCCTCTTCGTCGTCGTCAATGTGGTCGTCGACCTTCTGTATTCGATCATTGACCCGAGGGTGAAGCTCTCATGACACACACTTCAGTACTCTCGCAACTCGGCGATCCCGCGCTCCGGCCGAAGCGCCGGCGTCCACGCGGCGGAGGAGCGCTGCTCTCCTACATCGGAGGTCTCGTCGTCGTCGCAACCGTACTCGGGAACGCTCTCGTGCACCTCTGGCCCGGATTCGACCCGTTCGCGCAGGACCTCTCCGCTGTGCGGCTCGCGCCCTTCGTCGACGCCGCGCATCCGCTTGGCACCGACGCTAACGGTCGCGATCTTCTCAGTCGGTTGGCGGCGGGCGGAGTCACGACCCTGTGGATCACCGCAGCGGTAGTCGGAATCAATATGCTCGTAGGCACGGTGTTCGGACTGTGCGCCGGATTCTTCGGCGGCTGGCTCGACAACATCATTGCCCTGCTGACCGACGTGAGCCTCGCGCTCCCCGCCGTGCTCCTCCTGATCGCGCTTTCGGCCATCTTCGGGCCGAGCGCGCTCCTCATGATCCTCGTGCTCGGGCTGACGCATTGGATGAACTTCGCACGCGTGGCCCGCGCCACCGCGCTCACCCTGCGTGGCCAGGACTTTGTGATCGCCCCGCGGCTGCTCGGAGCCTCCGCGATGCACGTGATCCGCACGCACATTCTGCCGCACGTCGTGCCGCAGATGTTCATCCTCGCGGTGTCGAGCATCGGGCTCGTGATCGTGCTGCAGGCCGGCCTCGACTACCTCGGTTTGGGCGTGCAGCCGCCTTCCCCCACGTGGGGCGGTCTCGTGCTCGAAGGTCAGAAGTACCTGCGGCTTTCGCCGTGGCAGGCGACCATCCCCGGCATCGCGATCTTCCTGATCGTAGGAGGAACACAGTTCTTCAGCCAGAGGTTCACCGCAGAGAACAAGCAACCGCTGCGAAAGGTGCGTTGATATGAGCGAGCACACCCCTCTATTGGAGGTGGAGAACCTGGTCATCGCCGCCACGAAACCCGACGGTGAGACCGTGCGGCTGGTGCACGGCATCTCGTTCACGGTCGAGGAGGGCGAGGTCGTCGGCATCGTCGGCGAGTCCGGATCGGGCAAGAGTCTCACGGTGTCGGCGGTCATGGGGCTTCTGCCCACGGGCGTCCGCGTCGAGCAAGGCTCGATCCGCTGGCGCGGGAAAGAGATTGTCGGTCTCCCGGACCGAGAGTTCCGCAAGATGCGAGGGCGTGACTTCGGCATGATCTTCCAGGATCCGATGACGGCGCTGAATCCGTTGCGTCGCGTCGGATCGCAGATCGGCGAGGCCGTGAGACTGCACCAGAATCTCAGCCGCGCAGAGGCTAGGCGGCAGGTACACGAGCTGCTGAGCACGGTCGGTGTTCCTGACCCCGAGAAGCGGGCGAAGGCCCACCCCCACCAGTGGTCGGGCGGAATGCGGCAACGCGCGGTCATCGCAATGGCGATGGCGAACAATCCGGCGCTGCTGATCGCCGACGAGCCCACGACGGCGCTCGACGTCACCGTGCAGGCGCAGGTCATGAGGACCCTCGCCAAGGCGCGGGAGGAGCTCGCGTCGGCGCTGATCCTCATCACCCACGACCTTGCGCTCGCAGCGCAGAACGCCTCCCGCATGATCATCATGTACCAGGGGGATATCGTCGAGACGGGCACGACCCGCGAGATCTTCCTGCGACCGCAGCATTCCTACACGCAGCTGCTGCTGAGCAGCGTCATCACCGAGAAGGAGGGTCCGCAACGCGCGGCCCCGCTCGAGGAGGAGGCATGATGCCCGAACCGCTGCTCGAAGTGAATGAGCTCCAGGTGACCTACGGCAGTGCCAGTGCCGTGCGGCGGGGCAATGGGGTGCAGGCCGTGCGAGGTGTGAGCCTGCAGCTGTTCCCCGGCCGTACGCTCGGTCTGGTCGGGGAGTCCGGGTGCGGCAAGTCGACGCTCATCCGCTCCCTCTTCGGGCTTACCCCGATCGTCTCCGGCAGCATCCGCGCGTTCGGCGAGGACATCACGCGGCTGCCCGCGCGCAAGCGGCGGCAGCTGGGCGGTCGGATGCAGATGGTCTTCCAGGACCCCTACTCGTCGATCGATCCGCGCATGACCGTGCACGAGATCGTCGCCGAGCCGCTGCGGATCACCGGACGCTATGCGCGAGCGGAGGTCGACGAACTGCTCGACCGGGTCGGCGTCAGTCCCGACATGGCGGAGCGCCGGCCGAGCGAGTTCTCGGGCGGGCAGCGGCAGCGGGTGGGTATCGCCCGCGCCCTCGCGCTGCACCCGGACATCGTGGTGCTCGACGAGCCGGTCTCCGCGCTCGACGTGCTCATCCAGGCCCAGATCCTCGAGTTGCTCGACAACCTGCAGCGCGATCTCAACCTCGCCTATCTGTTCGTCTCGCACGACCTCGGGGTCGTGCGGCAGGTCGCGGATGATGTCGTCGTGATGCGGGCCGGCGAGTTCGTGGAGCGCGGCACTATCGGAGAGGTCTTCGACGACCCGCAGCATCCCTATACCCGGACCCTGCTGGCCTCGATTCCCCGCGTCGACATCCGCTGACCGGGTGCACACCCCGACCGCAGACCGCCCAGAGAACAAGAGGTACACGATGCCCGTGCGCACCATCGACGAACACCGCCCGCAACCCGTCGCCCTGGTCGGCGGCCGTGTGCTCGACACTGAGCGCGAACAGTTGGGCTCCCCCGTGACGATCGTCGTGCGCGACGGCAGGATCGCCGAGATCAGGCCCGGAGCAGACCTTCCCGCTGGCGTTCGCGAGATCGAGATCGGGGGTCGAGTCGTCATGCCGGGCCTCGTGGACGCGCACGCCCACCCCACGCAGACCGCGGCGCACGCCCAGCTGCTGGACTGGGACGCCTCGTATCTCGCGACTCGAACGTCGGTCGAACTCGAGCGCATGCTGCGTCGGGGCTTCACGACGGTGCGAGACATGGGCGGGGCGGAGAACGGATTCGGACGGGCGGTGCGCGAGCGCCTGATCACCGCGCCGCGTCTCCTCACCGGCGGACCGATCTTTGCCCCGACCGGGGGCCACGCGCTCACCCGCACGATCGACGGAGAGGTCGAGATCCGCCGTGCGCTGCGCGAGCAGTTCCGGGATGGCGCCGATCACATCAAGCTGACCGTCTCCGGCGGTGTCATCTCGAAGATGCGCATCGAGGCGCTCGGCTTCTCTCGGGAGGAGCTGCTGGTCGCGGTCGAGGAGGCCCGGCTCGCGAAGCGCTACATCGCGGCGCACGCCTACACCGCCGAGGCGGTCAACCGGGCGCTCGAATGCGGTATCCGCACCATCGAGCACGGTACCCACATCGACGACGAGTCATTACGTCTGCTCACCGAGCTCGAGGACGTGCATCTCGTGCCGACACTGGCGACGTACTGGGCCTCGCTGGAGGGAAGCGCGCTCGAGCCCGGGCAGCGTATTGCGGTGGCCGATCTCTTCGAACGCGGTCTCGACGCCCTGCAACGCGCCGACGCGGCCGGAGTCTCGATCGGCTACGGCACGGATCTGCACGGCGCGGGCCTCGCGCATCAGCTCGAAGAGGTCCGGCTCCGCGCTCGGGTGCAGACTCCTGAGGCGATTCTGCGCTCGCTCACGGTGTCGGGAGCAGCGATCGTCGGTCTCGGCGAGGAGATCGGCCGCGTGCGCGAGGGCTACGCAGCGGACCTGCTCGTGCTCGACGCCGACCCAAGAGCCGATCTCGATGTGTTGGCGGACGCGGGGAGACGCCGTCTCGTGATCACGGACGGCCAGCCGCTGGACTGAACGCCGAGGGCATCTCAGCGTGCGGCGAGACGCGTGTAGATCGCCTCGAGTCGTTCGGCGTGCGCCGCCCAGCTGTGGGTGAGCGCGTGCGCCCTGGCCCGATCGCCGAGTGCGCGTCGCGCGGCGTCATCGCGCAGAAGCGCTGACAGAGCGCTCGCCCACTCCCCCGGGTCGCGCCCATCGACGTGCACCGCGGTCTCCCCTGCCGGCGCCGCCTCGACCAGTCCGGTATGCCCGCCGACGACCGCGGGCGTACCGCATGCCGCCGCCTCGAGGGCTACGAGACCAAAGGTCTCGGAATGCGATGGAACGAGTACGACAGCCGAAGAGGCGAGCAGTTGCGCGGCCTCCGCGCGATCCTGAGCGGGCAAGAACCGCACCCGATCGGCGATGCCGAGCTCCTTGACGCGCCTCTGCAACGAGGCCGCATAGGTCTCGGCACCGGGCGTGGCCTGGCCGGCGATGATCAGCTCGCAACGGCGCCAGAGCTCAGGATCGCGCCGGGCGAGCTCGCCCGCCGCTTCGACGGCGAGATCTTGTCCCTTGAGCGGTTGCACGCGGCCGAGAACCGTGATTCGGAGCGGCGCCGGGGTCGACGGCTCCCCCGCGGGCACGGGTCGGAACAGCTCCGTGTCGATACCCGGGTGTACGACCTCGGCCCCCAAACGCGATGGTCCGTACCAGCGTTCAATCGCGGTGAGCTCGCTGCGGCTGCCCGCGACGACGAAGGCTTCACGGGCCAGCCGCTCCTCTCCCGAAAGACGCACGGCCGGTTCGGGAGTGTCGCCCGGTGCAAGATGGGCGTTCTTCTGCGCGGCCACCGTGTGCAGGGTGATGGCGAGACCGCAACCGATGTCGCGCGCGACCGGAAGAGCGGCCTCGCCGCTCAACCAGTAGTGGGCGTGCACCGCGTCGAACGGCGCGAGTTCACGCAATCCGCGCGCGAACTCCGGCAGGATCGCAGGAAGTTCGCCCTTGGAAAGGTTCGGCGGCCCGGCTGCGATGGCGACGAGCCGCGCCTCCCCCATCTCGTACATGCCAGGCGATACCTCTCGGTTCGCCCGCGTCGCAACCACGACGTCGTGGCCCAGTGCCGTCAATGCGCGTGCCTGCTCGGCGATCACCACGTTCATGCCGCCCGCGTCGCCCGAGCCGGGTGCGGCACTCGGAGATGTGTGCACGGAGACGAGTGCGATCCTCACCTGATCAGCCTATCGTCGCGCCTGCAGCGTGACGAAGCCCTACCGAGCTGGTACCATGGACAGGTTGTCTGCGCGCAAAGCGATCTGCCGAGCGAGCGGACACGATGCACAACACCCTCCTGCCACGGAAATCCCGTGGCCGCGAAGTCCGAAGGAGGTGGGTCAGTAATGCATCCGTACGAACTCATGGTGATCCTCGATCCCGGTATCGACGAGCGCACTGTGGCCCCCAGCATGGATAAGTTCCTCGGGGTCATCCGCAACGCGGGCGGCGAGATCGAGAGCACCGACATCTGGGGCAAGCGCCGTCTCGCTTACGAGATCGAGAAGCAGTCCGAGGGCATCTACGTCGTGGTGAACTTCACCGCTACGCCGGAAGCCACCGACGAGCTCGACCGTCAGCTGGGTCTCTCCGAGGCCGTGCTCCGCACCAAGGTGCTGCGCGCCGACGAGCTCATCGCCCAGCGTGCCGCTCAGAGCAAGCGCGCCGAGGCCAAGGCGGCTCGCGCCGCCGCGAAGCAGGGCGCCTAGTCCATGGCCGGCGAGCCGCTCATCACAGTCGTCGGCAACCTCGTTGCCGATCCCGAGCCGCGCGTCAGTCAGGCGGGCCGCTCGTGGGTGACCTTCCGCATCGCATCGACGCCGCGCGTGCGCGACCGTCAGTCGGGCGACTGGTCTGACGGTGAGGCCCTCTTCCTCGGGTGCCGCGCCTACGGTGAATACGCCGACAACATCGCCGCATCGCTCACCAAGGGCATGCGCGTGATCGTGCAGGGTCGTCTCACGCAGCGCAGCTACACCGACAACCAGGGTCAGCAGCGCACGTCGCTCGACCTCGAGGTCGAGGAAGTCGGACCGACGCTCCGCTGGTCGACTGCTCAGGTGACGCGCGGCCAGTCGCGCGGTCAGGGCGGTTTCGGCGGAGGTTCGGGCGCTCCCGCAGGGCAGTCGAGCTGGGGCCAGCCGGCCGCTCCGCAGGGCGGTCAGGGCGGTCGCGGTGGCGACAACCCCTGGACGAACTCGGGCCAGGGCCCGAACCAGGGCGGCGACTTCGGCGGCTTCGACGACGAGCAACCCTTCTAGACAACTTCTTCAGCTCCGGCGTCATCCGGGGCACATCACGAAAAGAGACCAACATGGCAGGCAAGTCCAGCGGCGCAGGCCGCAAGCCGGGTCGCGGCAAGAACGCCAAGGCGGCTGCACCCGCGAAGAAGCAGACCGTCGGCGTCATCGATTACAAGGATGTCGCGACGCTCCGCAAGTTCATCTCTGAGCGCGGCAAGATCCGCGCACGCCGCATCACCGGCGTGTCCGTGCAGGAGCAGCGACTCATCGCGAAGGCCGTGAAGAACGCCCGCGAGATGGCGCTCCTCCCCTACGCCGGTTCCGGCCGCTAAGGAGAACGAGCATCATGGCGAAGGTAATTCTTACGAACGAGGTTCAGGGACTCGGATCCGCGGGTGACGTGGTCGAGGTCAGGAACGGATACGCGCGCAACTACCTGGTTCCCCAGGGGTTCGCGACGCATTGGACCCGCGGTGGCGCGGCTCAGGTCGAGCAGATCCGCAAGGCCCGCGAGGCCCGCGCGATCGCTTCGGCCGAAGAGGCCCAGGCACTCAAGGCCAAGCTGCAGGAGGGCAAGATCCGCGTGCAGGCGAAGACCGGCAACGGTGGGCGCCTCTTCGGTGCGATCAAGCCCGCCAACGTAGCCGCCGCAGTGTCGGCTGCCGGCCTCGGCGAGATCGACAAGCGCAAGGTCACCGTGCCGACCATCAAGTCGACCGGTGAGTATCAGGCGATCGTGCACCTGCACGAGGGCGTCGACGCCGAGATCACCCTGCAGGTGATCTCGGAGCGCTAAGCGCACGACCCATACACAGTGGCGGCCCAGAAGCTCTTCGGAGCCTCTGGGCCGCCACTGTTTCGTGCGTCTGGCGTCTTTCCGCCGGACACGCCGCGTTCACGAAATTGCGCTGCGCACTTGACATATCTGCTTCTGATCGGACTCAGTTCTCCACAGCCTGCGATCAACCCACAAGCTTCAAGTTCCACCTTAAAGTTGAATAACTTCACAGGATGATATTTGAGAAATACCAGATCAGAGCTAAGAAATAGGGAGAATTCTAGGTTACTATCCACACCTTGTCCCCAAGATTGTGGATAAGTAGCGAGGAAAACTGGTGAGTTATTCACCGAGTTATCCACAGGCTCGTCCGTGTTCACTTTCGGTGGGCTTGTCGGGGCGCCGAACCCCACCTACGGTGAATGTCGGCGGTCTCCTGTTTGATATCTCTCAACCACAGTTCCCGCCCGCGAGAAGGAGTCATCGAGTGTCTATCGCTCATTTGGGGATCCCCGACGCGATGTCTGACGAGTCGCAGCGTTCGCACGAGCGCACACCGCCGTACGACCTCCTGGCGGAGCAGAGCGCGCTCGGCGGCATGCTCCTTTCGAAGGACGCGGTTGCCGATGTCACCGGTCAGCTGCGCGGTGCCGACTTCTACGTACCCAAGCATGAAGTGATCTACGACGCGGTCCTCGCGTTGTATTCGCGGGGCGAGCCCACCGATGTCATCACCGTCACCGATGAGCTGACGAAGGCCGGCGATCTGCAACGCGCCGGCGGTGCCGAGTATCTGCACACGATCACGAGCATCGTGCCGACAGCGGCCAACGCGGGCTTCTATGCAGAGATCGTCGGCGAGAAGGCGTTGCTGCGCCGACTCGTCGAGGCCGGCACGCGCATCGTGCAGATGGGCTACGCGGGCGAGGGGGAGGCCGTCGATCTCGTCAACGTTGCCCAGTCCGAGATCTACGGCGTCACCGGGGCCGAGCAGGCAGAGGACTACGTGCCGCTCTCACTCGCGGTGGAGGCCGCGGTCGAGGAGATCACGAAGGCACAGGCGATGCCCGACGGCATGCTCGGTGTGCCCACCGGCTTCGCCGAGCTCGACTCGATGACCAACGGCTTCGCCGGGGGGCAGATGATCATCATCGCTGCGCGACCGGCGATGGGTAAGTCGACGCTGGCCCTCGACGTCGCCAGAAACGCCTCAGTACACGCAAACGCACCCACCGTCTTCTTCTCGCTCGAGATGGGTCGCGCCGAGATCGCGATGAGACTGCTTGCAGCCGAGGGAATGATTCCCATGCAGGCGCTGCGCAAGGGAGACCTCGACAACCGCGACTTCCAGAAGCTCGCCGCCACTCAGGCGCGCGTGCACGAAGCGCCGCTCTACATCGACGACAGCCCGAACCTCACCCTTGTCGAGATCCGTGCCAAGTGCCGACGCCTCAAGCAGCAGCACGGGCTGCGCATGGTCGTCATCGACTACCTGCAGCTCCTCTCAAGCGGCAAGAAGGTCGAGAGCCGCCAGCAAGAGGTCAGCGAGTTCTCCCGTGCACTCAAACTCCTCGCCAAAGAACTCGATGTGCCCGTCGTCGCCCTGTCACAGCTCAACCGAGCATCCGAGCAGCGCGCCGACAAGATGCCCGCCATCAGCGATCTTCGCGAATCCGGATCTCTTGAGCAAGACGCAGACATGGTGATCCTGCTGCACCGCGAAGCCGTCAACGACCGAGACAATCCGCGCGCCGGCGAAGCCGACTTCATTCTCGCCAAGCAGCGCAACGGGCCCACGGGCACCGTCACCGTCGCGTTCCAGGGTCTGTACTCACGCTTCCAAGACATGCCGAGCGGCGTCTGAGTTTATTGCTGCGTCCCGCAAGCGTAGACGCAGCGAATGCACCTGACCTCAGGGCAGGGGAGACACGACCAAGTGGCGGCATCGGCGAATCCGGCCCTATCGTGGCCGTATGAACCACATCGATATCCTCATCGATCTTGCCCGTCGACCGCAGCAGTCGGCCGAGGCGCTCAGGGAGTCGCTCACGCCGGGCCTGCTGAACGCCCACCCCCATCACGACAACTCCGTCGCCTGGCTGCTCTGGCACGCCGCCCGTGAGCTCGACGAGCAGCTCGCGGCGCTCGCCGGGTGCGATACCGTGTGGCTCGGGGAAGGCTTCGAGCGCCGCTTCGGCCTCGAACTCGATCCGCACGAGATGGGCTACGGCCATACCGCCGAGCAGGCTCGCTCCGTGAAGGTCGACGACGGCGAGCTCTTGCTCGACTACCTCTCCGCCGTCACCGACGCGCAGGTCGCCTACCTCGAGTCGCTCGATCACGCGTCGCTTGGCGACATCATCGATGAGCAGTGGGACCCGCCCGTCACACGTGCCTCCCGCCTCGTGAGCATCTCGGTGGATGCCGCCGAGCACGTCGCCCAGGCGGCCTACATCTCGGGCATGGGAGCGGGCGCCTTCGAGTGACCGACCGGTGGAGCGCGCTCCAGCGCACCGCCCGCGATGCATCGCTTCCCAGCACTGAGCGGTAGACTCCTAGGAGGCCTGAAAGGGGGCGCGTAATGGCGAAAACCGTGCACTCGGCAGCACAGACTGCAGACGCGACGATCCCCGAACCCGCGACCCCGACGCTGCCACGGAGCGTACGCCTGGTGCGCGTGGTCGTGCTCTTGGTCTCGGCGATGGCAATCATCTTCACCGCGACGATGCACGAGAATCTCACCTTCGATCGCATGGTCATTGCGGTGACGCTCGCCGCCTTCGCGATCGTGCAGGTCATCGAATGGACTGCCCTCAAGCCGAGAAGGCACGCTGTTCCGCTCCTGCAGGCCGCTGCGGCGGTCGGCGCCACTGTTGGAGTACTGCTCTCCGAGGAGATCGTGCTCGTCGCCGTCGTCATCGCCGCATGGGCGCTCGTCAGCGCACTGCTCGAATTCATCGCAGGCGTGCTCGGGTTCGTCGAGCGCAGTGAGAGCACCACGCTTGGCGCGATGGGGGTGCTGCTGGCGCTCGCGGCCCTGCTCGCACGCGAAGACGCGGTCGCTGCCATCGGATTCTTCGGCGTCTACGCACTTGTCGCCGGCGTCTACCTCGGCATCTCGGCATTCGATGAGCGCGGAGCACGCACCGCCGAGCAGGCCGAACGTTCCGCTCGAGCCTGATCCACATTCTCCCGACCACGAAAGCGCATGATGACTGAGTCCGCCAAGCCCGAACAAGATCCGGTGACCCCGACCCGCCGCGAACGGCTGAAGCCGCTCGAGCTGCTCGGATTCTCGGCGGTGCTCGCGGCCTTCGCTGGTCTCATCGTGCTGATGGCGACGCGCGACATCGTGCTCACCTCGGTCGCGGCAGGCGTCGCGTTCATCGTCTCCGTCATGTTCGTGGCCCTCGTCGGTCTCGGCCGCAAGCCGAGCGAGGAAGACCTCGAGGCGCGCAAGGATCTGCAGCGCCCCAGCGACGACGACTGGCACTGAGCCGTCTCCCGCGACCGACGCGGCAGTAGGCGACCCGGTCCGCTAACCCGGCGCTCGCGTGCGGTGACCTCGAACTGCGGGTCCTCTACCGAGCAGACCGTCCGTGCGCTGCAATCCGCTCGGCGAGCCGACCTTCCCGCGCCTCCCGGCGTGCCTGCTTCCGTCCGCGCGTCCATGCCCTGGCGTCTCGGCTCGACAGCGCGAGCATGAGCAGGATGTCGAGTGCGAGCGTCAGCAACGTCGTTCGCACGGTGATCTGCTCACCCGTCGCGAAGTAGGCGACCGCCGACGCCGTGATGCTGGCCGCCGCCCAGAACATGGCGAGCATGCGCGCGAGGTTGCTGCCCCTCCACAGCAGCCACGCGAAGAGCAGGAGCGACCCGATCCAGATGCCCTCGACGCACAGAAGGAGCCACAGCAGAACGAGCGAGGTGACGTCATCGAACTCGAACTTGGCTGAGACCGAGGGCCATTCCGCGAGCAGGCCGATGATCCAGAAGATCCCGCCGATGCTGCGGAGCACGATCAGGGCAGCGCCGCCGGCGAGCGAGCCAGGTCGCTTCGCATCGAGCGAGACGGACTGGGTCGCCAGCAGCGCCGCGGGTGGTTCGACGGCTGAGCGTTTCCCGGACTCCTGGCTCACGGGATCACCTCCGGGTTTCGCAGATCGAGGATCGGCAGGTCGCCATCCGTCGTGATGCTGTCGCCGCCGCCATTGCGCGAGTGGTAGCCGGTCGAGAAGTCCTCGAGCACCTCGAGGCCGGCCGCGGGGTTCGCGGCGAGTACGGTCGCAACGACGTGATCCCGCTCCACGTCGGTGTCGGCATCGATCTTGTGCGTGACCTGCAGCGTGAACAGCGAGAACCCGACGGCACGATCGAAGGTACCGGCCGCGAGCCAGTCGACGCGGGCCCCGCCCGGAAGCAGCCAACCGTCAGGAGTGCGCCAGAACCGAACGTGATGGCGTTTCGCCGGGTTGCCCTCAACCTCCTGCTGGTACGCGAAGTCCTGCTTCCGAGTGAACAGGAACAGTGGGCTCACGGGGGCCTGATCGTAGCTGCGGCGGCTCAGCGTGGAGGCGATGATTCCCCACGATGAGCGCAGAGTCACTGCGTCGGCCTGCGTCCACCCAGCAGCCTCCATGGCGCGGTGCAGGGCTGCCTCCTCGCCGCGCACGGCAAGGTTGACCGGGTCGCCGAGCAGGCCGTCGCTCGTGCGAGTGCGCCCGATGAAGTAGTCGGGCACGTAGATCGTTGTCAGAATCCGGTGCAGGCGGGGGAGAGCGAGGTACGCGAGTGTCGCCCAGAACACTATGAAGAAGAGGATCCCGAACCAGCCGAAGTGGAAGCTCTCGGTCAAGATGAGCCAGGCGAGCCACACCGCGGCGACTCCGGCGTAGATGAAGAAGAACTCGTCGATGAGCGCCGTGACGGAGAGGCGGCGGCGCGGCGCGGCTGGCCGACTCGAGCGCTGTTCGGTGTTCACCCTCACATCGTAGCCAGCGCGAAGTCGGGAGCAGCAGCAGAGCAGGCAGACCGGCGTCCTGCGTGCACAGGTCTAGCGCTGGAGGAAGTCCACCAACCGCACGGCGTCGCCGATGTACGAGGCGGGCGTGAGCGCGAGCAAGCGCTGCTTGGCCTCGGCGCCGATCTCCAGTCCCTCGACGAACTCCACGAGCTCGGCCTGCCCGATGCGGCGCCCGCGGGTGAGTTCCTTGAGCGCGGCGTAGGGATCGCTGATGGAGGAGCGGCCGGCAGTCACCTCGGCACGGATGACGGTCTGGATCGCCTCGCCGAGCACCTCCCAGTTCGCATCGAGGTCGGCGGCGAGCACCTCGGGTGCCGCATCGATCTGCCCGAGACCCTTCAGAATGTTGTCGAGTGCGAGCACGGAGTGACCGAGCCCGACACCGATATTGCGTTGCGCCGAGGAGTCGGTGAGATCGCGCTGCCAGCGGCTCGTGACGAGCGTCGCGGCGAGCGAATCGAGGATCGCGTTCGAGAGCTCGAGGTTCGCTTCTGCATTCTCGAAGCGGATCGGGTTGACCTTGTGCGGCATCGTCGACGAACCAGTCGCCCCTGCGACCGGGATCTGGCGGAAGTAGCCGATGGAGATGTAGCTCCAGATGTCGGTCGCGAGGTTGTGCAGGATTCGGTTCGCGTGGGCGACACGGGTGAAGAGCTCGGCCTGCCAGTCATGCGACTCGATCTGCGTGGTGAGCGGGTTCCAGTCGAGGCCGAGACCTTCGACGAACTCCTGCGAGACCTGCGCCCAGTCGGTGTCGGGATCGGCTGCGAGATGCGCCGCGAAGGTGCCGGTGGCGCCGGAGAACTTGCCGAGGTACTCGATATCGTCGATCTGGTTGAGCTGACGCTCGAGCCGGTGCACGAAGACGGCGAGCTCCTTGCCGAGCGTCGTCGGTGTTGCGGGCTGACCGTGCGTGCGGCTCATCATCGGAAGCTCGCGGTACCGCTCGGCCTGGCGAGCAAGCTCGGAGATCACGGTTTCGAACTTCGGTCGCCATACTTCGGCGACCGCCTGCTTCACGGTGAGCGCGTAGGAGAGGTTGTTGATGTCTTCGGACGTGCAGCAGACGTGGGTGAGCTCGGCGAGATGGCCGAGACCCTGCTGCTCGAGCCGAGCGCGCACGAGGTACTCGACCGCCTTCACGTCATGCTGGGTGGTCTTCTCCGTCTCGGCGAGCTCATCGATCTCGGCCTGCCCGAAGTTCGCGGCCCACTCGCGCAGCGCGGTCAGCTGTGCAGCATCGACCGGGGTGGAACCGAGCAGTGAGTGCTCGGTCAGGTAGGCGAACCATTCGACCTCCACGTGCACGCGAGCGCGGTTCAGGCCCGCTTCGGAGAGGAAATCGCCGAGGCCCTGCACTGCCTTCCGATAGCGTCCGTCGAGGGGGCTGATGGGCTGCGGGGGGAGCGAAGTCATGAGTACCTCTCGTGAGCGTGTGCGTACCGGCACTATTCTCCCATGTGCCCCGCGCAGCTTGGGACTGATTGCCGTGCGGAGGCGACGCCCCTGACGATTAACATGTTCGCATGAGCGATCAACTCCTGGTCAGCCTGGCGGCGGCAGTCGCCGGAGCTCCGACCGATGTCGAACTCCGCGCACTCTACGCCGCACGACTGGCCGACGCGGGCCGGCGCGATGAAGCGATCGGGCAGGCGATGGTGGTGCTCGCGCAACAACCGGATCATGCCGCGGCCCAGGGAATCGTCGAGCGTCTGTCGGCGGAGCGCGACGACGCACATCCCGCGCATTCTGCCGACGATGTGCCCGAGGAAGAGGCGGCCGCTGAGGTGCAGGCAGAGCCGCCGACAGAGACGTCGGCAGCACCATCGGCCGAGCCGGGCGTTGATTGGCGGCAACTGGAACGCGAGTTCGACAATCCGCTGCCGCCGCCCTTCATTGTCGAAGAGGCGAGCGAGCTCCCCGATGGCAGTGTCGGCCTCGCAGTGACCGAGGCCGATGACGAGTCGAGCCCGGCTGAGGTGACCCGTGAGACGTTGAAGCTCTCGGACGTGGGCGGCCTCGAACTCGTGAAGCAGCGCATCCACGAGACCTTCCTCGACCCGATTGCGCACCCCGAGATCGCGAAGGCGTTCAAGAAGAGCCTGGGCGGGGGACTCCTGCTCTACGGCCCGCCCGGCTGTGGCAAGACCTATCTTGCGCGCGCCATCGCGGGTGAACTCGGTGCGCACTTCATCTCGGTGACTCTCGCCGATCTGCTGAGCAAGTGGCTCGGTGAGAGCGAGGGGAACCTCCATAAGACCTTCACCGAGGCTCGTCAGAAGGCACCCGCGGTGCTCTTCCTCGATGAGATCGATGCGGTGGGCGGTAAGCGCAGCGGGCAGACCTCGCAGATGCTGCGCAATATCGTCAACCAGCTGCTGATGGAGCTCGACGGCGTCGGCAGCGACAACGACGGGCTCTTTGTGCTCGCCGCGACGAACATGCCCTGGGACGTTGATCCTGCCTTGCTCCGACCGGGCCGCTTCGACCGAATCGTGCTCGTCTCACCGCCTGACGAGCCAGCCCGCGAGGCGATTCTGCGCTCCTACCTCGAGACGCGGCCACTGCAGGGCATCGACCTGCGCGCACTCGTGCGCAAGACCGAGGGTTTTTCGGGTGCTGACCTCAAGCACCTGTGCGATTCCGCGGCCGAGAAGGCGATGGCCGCCTCGATCAAGACGCATATGGTGCAGCCGATCTCGATGAGCGACATGAATCGCGCACTGAAAGAGGTCAAGGCTTCGATCGGACCCTGGCTCGACAGCGCCCGTAACGTCGCGAACTACGCGAATACCGACGGCCGCTACGACGATCTGGTGGATCTGCTCAAGCGGATGAAGCGGCTGTGACCGAGCTGAAACAGGGTACGTGTGAGCAGTGAGGATCAGGGCGTACAGACCGCCGCGGCCTTCTTCGCCCGGGCCGAAGCGCTGCAGGGGTTCGGCCGCCCCGATCAGGCGATTGCCGAGCTGCGGCACGGACTTGCCGAGTTTCCGCAGGATTCCGAGCTGCTCGGCTACCTGGGATGGCTGCTGTTCTTCGCGGGACACCCGGAGGAGTCGGAGCGCTCGGCGCAGCGCGCACTCGCCGTACGGCCGGGCGACCCGCGTGCGTTGAACACGCTCTGCGCGATCACCGCGACTGACGGGCGCGCCGATGAGAGTCTTGCGCACGCCCGGGAGCTGCAGCACAGCTTGCCCGACTGGGAGGTGTCGCACCTCAACGCCGCGGCAGCGTTGCTCGCGTTCCCGAAAGCGCCCAGGAAAGAGCGGAAGGCTCGCAAGGAAGAGGTACGCCGACTGCTCGAGCGGACGCTGGAACTCGCTCCCGAGGATGTCGAGACCATGCGTCGATCCCTCGTCATGCTGCGCCGCATCGGAGATGACGAGGCCGCATCCGATCTCCTCGACCGCGCGCTCGCAATCGAACCCGCGAACGAGGAGCTTCTGCTCCATGCGGCTGCTCGGGAGCAGGAGCGCAAGACTGGAGCCCAGCCGCTGGTCTCGGCGGTGCAATCGGCGGCCCACGATGCCGCGGCGCTGCGCATCATGTCAGGGGTCGTCGCTGAGAACCCCTTGCAACGGGCCGTCGCACGTGAGATCAATGACGACGTCTGGGTCCGCACGCAGATACTCGCGACGGTTGCCCTGTGGATGAGCGCCATGCTGGCGGTGTTCGCCTATCTGGTGTTCGGTGAGCCCATGCCCGGGAGCCGCCGCACGCAGGTGCGCTTCGCCGAGGCCATGATGATCTTGCCGCTGGTGTGGTTCGTGCTGCTCTTCACCATCCGCAGGAAGGGTCTGCCCAAGCGATTCATGCGCCGCCTCTACGCCCCGGTGTGGTGGGTGTGGATCGGCTTCGTGCTTGCAGCCGTCGGCGGTCTCGGCACATTGCTGTGGGCGGCATCGCTCGCGATTCGTTCGGGCGAGGCCCAGCTGCAGATGCAGGGCAGCTACGTCGGCGGGATCACGCGCGGGATCGGCTTCACGGTGTGGATCTTGCTCATCGCCGAGCTGCTGTTCGTCTTCGCCCGCTTCCGGTCGGAGCAGCGCAGCGGCATGTTTCCCGACGATGACGAAGGAGTCTCCGCAGCCCAGGCGACTGCGAAGGATGCGCTGTGGGGATTCGTACGCGTGGGACTCGCCGGGCTGATCGCGACTCTGCCGATCATCGCGGCACCGATCGAGATGCGACCCGAAGCGGCCGGGGTACTTCCCGTGATCGCGGTGGCGCTCGCACTGCCGGCGCTCGTCGTCATGCTGCTGAAGTGGGCCAGGGTGCTGCGCCTGCGCAGCGCGCGGCCGGGGAGCGCGGTGCTCGTGACTGCGGCGATCCTACTCGCGATCACGGGCATCGTGGGCACTTGGCTGCTGGCAGACAGGCACGCAGGCGAGTTCGATCCGCCTCCCACGCCGTGGGAGCTTGAGCTGCGCGAGCGGCAACGGGAGCTGAACGACCAGTTTGGGCGGCTCGATATCGGCGATATCGAGCCTGAGCTGTAGTCGACTCGCGGTCAGCTCGCGAGTCGGCCGCGCAGTTCGTCGAGCAGGATCGCGCAGCTGCGTTCCACCTGCTCCCGTACCGCGGTGAAGGCGTCGTCACCGGAGTGGTAGGGGTCGAAGACGTCGGGGTCGGAAGGCCGCGCGGGGTCGAACTCCGTGAGCAGGGCAATCTGCTCCGCGCCGAGCGACCGAAGGGCGCGTTCGTGGCCGCGGTCCATCGCAATGAGCAGCTCATTGTTCGAGATATCGGCGGGGGAGACCTGGGCAGCCCGGTGCGACGACCCGTCGTAGCCCGCGAGTGCGAGCGCCGCGATGGTGCGCGGGTCGGCAGGTTCGCCGACGTGATAGTTGTTGGTGCCGCGCGAGGTCACCGCGAAGCGGTCGCCGAGCCCCGCCTGTGCGGCGAGGTCTCGAAAGATCACTTCACCCATAGGCGACCGGCAGATGTTGCCGCTGCACACGAAGCTGACGCGGAACGGTTCGAATGAGCTCATGCGTCCAGTCTGTCGCAGACCGGGGGAGGGCGGGGAACTTCGCCTCAGCGATCCCGCTCCTGCTTCTTCTTACTGGTGCCCAGGAGCCCGTTCAGGATGCCTGACAGCAGCGAGAGCACCAGTGCTGTGAGCACGCCCCACCAGAACGACTCGACCGAGAGCCCGAACCCGGCGAGGCCTGACAGCCAGTGCACCACGAGCAGCATCAGGCCGTTGATGAGGAGCCCGACCAGCCCGAGGGTAAGGATGTAGAGCGGAATCGAGACGAAACGCACGACCTTGCCGAGCGTGCCGTTCACGAGGCCGAAGACGAGTGCGACGAGCACGAGCGTCGCAAGTCGGCCGACGTTCGAGTCTTCGATCGGCACGACCCAGACGCCGTGCTCACCTGTGCCGCCGACGATGAGGGTCGTCAACCAGAGTGCGAAGGCGTTGACGAGTACGCGGGTGATGCTCTGCATGACCTCGAGTATCGCAGGCGCAGCTGATCAGCGCAGTGCCCGTCGGTACTGCGCCGCACTGCGCGGCACTGCATCGTGCGGCACCGCGCGGCACTGTGCGACATTGTGGGGCCGCCGAGGCACGTACACTGGCGGCGATGACCGAATCAGCAGTGCCTCCCGTCCGTCTCCGCGCCGACGTGCTCGCCGTTCCCGCGTATCGACAGGGCGCCGCGCCCACGAAGCCGGGCTTCAAACTCTCGAGCAACGAGGCGCCGTTCGAGCCATTGCCCGCCGTGCTGCGGGCGATCGGAGACCGCACCGACATCAACCGCTACGCCGCCGCGGCGATGCCCGAGCTGCGCGAGACCATCGCCGAGCGCTTCGGAGTCGGCGCCGATCACGTGCACCTGGGTGCCGGATCGGTCGCGATCCTCTACCAGCTCGTACAGGCGGCTGCGGCCAGCGGTGACGCTTACCTGTACGCCTGGCCGAGCTTCGAGGCCTACCCGGCGCTCGGGCTCGCTTCAGGAGCCTCCGGCATCCGAGTGCCCCTTACGGAGCACGCCGAGCACGACCTCGATGCGATGGCTGACACGGTGACGGCCAACACCCGCGTGGTGCTGCTCTGCTCGCCCAACAACCCCACGGGCCCCGCGATTCGGCGCGTCGACTTCGACCGCTTCATGGCGCGAGTACCCGCCGACACCCTGGTGGTGCTCGACGAGGCGTACCGCGAGTTCGTCACCGACCCGGAGGCCGTGCGCGGCGAAGACGTGCTCGCCGCGCATCCGAATCTCGTCGTACTGCGCACCTTCTCGAAGGCCTACGGCTTGGCGGGTCTCCGAATCGGGTACGGCGTCGGCCACCCGGCAATCCTCTCGGCTGCCGCCACAACGGCCGTGCCGCTCTCGATCACCGGTGTCGCAGAGGTCGCGGCGCGCGCATCGCTTGCCCCCGAAGCCCAGGCCGAGAACGAGGCTCGGGTCGCGCGACTCGTGGAGCGCCGAGATCGCCTGGCGCATGCGCTGCGCGAGCTCGGGCTCAACGTGCCCGACGCGCAGGGCAATTTCGTGTGGATCCCCGAGGGGCCACATGGCGAACGCGTCATCGAGGCGCAGGCGCTCGCCGCCGCCTTCTCAGAGGAAGGCACGCTCGTGCGCCCGTTCCCGGGGCTCGGCGTGCGCATCTCGGTGGGCGAGGAGGAGAGCGTCGACGAGGTCGTGCGCATTCTGCGGAACTTCATCGAGGGTTGACGGGCGGCCTGCGAGCATGACGGATCTCTCGAGCGGGCATGAGGCGTACGCTGCTGCAATACCGAGCGCCCAGCCGGGCTGGTACCACGTGCCGGGACGTGACGAGATCAGGTGGCGCGACGAGCAGCACTGGACGGCCTATCGAATCGCGCGCGGCAGGCCCGGCGCGAACTGGTTCGCCGTTGAGCCTCCAATGATCGGCTACGCCTTCGGGGCGATGTTCCTGGCTCTCGGATTCGCGCAGTTCGGGGTCGCGGCGCTTTCCAGGAGTTTCCCGGTCACCGCGATCCTCATGCTGCTGCTCGCAGCACTCTGGTTCGCAACCGGGATCGGCGCATCGATCGTGCGAGGTCTGCCCGCACCGCAGTCGGCACCGCTGGCTTTCGAGGCGGTCGAGCCGCTGCCAGGACGCGTGGAGGCCCCCGGAGCGGGGTGGTACCCCATCGCGGGGCGCACGCACCGATGGTGGTCGGGCACCCGCTGGGGCTCGTACATCGTGCACGCGGGCCGGGTGAGGCCCACCTTCACCGGCCCCGCGGCCTACCGTTCGTTGCTCATCACGGGCGGCGCGGTCGTGGCCCTCGGCGTCGTGGGTGTGCTCGTTGGCGTGGCACTGCTCCTGATTGTTCCGGGAGCCGTGCCGACGTGGGGAGGCGGGCTGCTCATCGCGGGCGGGGCGATGATCGGTGTCGTCGGCGCGATCCTCTTCCCGGTCACGTTCGCTCGCCGCGCGGTGCTGCTGCTGCCCGAGCGGCCGCCCCAGCAGGCGCCTCCGGTGTAGGCGTTCCGCCGCCAACGACCTCCAAGCCCGGGTGCTCGGCCTCACGGGCGAGCCGTACATCGAATGTGGCGATGCGGGCGCCGCTCTCAAGTGCGGCGCGGATCACGCAACTGAGAATTGCTCGGCATCGAGCGAAGATATCCCGGTCTTGTGGGAGGTGCTCAGTACACTGGGTCGGGATGACAGCAGAGACCAACGCCAACCCGTTGCAAGGCTCCGCCCTGCACAGCGGCGTCGATCCGGAACCCATCAGGTTCCTCGACGACGACGGCCGCTACGCGCCTTCGGAGACCGCAGCCGCCTATGCCGCTGAGCTTGAAGATGTCTTTCTCGACGACTTCAAGCAGTGGTACCGCGACATGGTCGCGACCCGCGCCTTCGACACCGAGTGCACCCACCTGCAGCGCCAGGGTCAACTCGCGCTCTGGGTGCCGAGCGTCGGGCAAGAGGGCTGCCAGGTCGGGCTCGGCCGAGCCGCCGAGCCGCAAGACCACATCTTCCCCGCGTACCGCGAGCACGCGATCGCACGCATTCGCGGCGTCGACTTCCTGGAGGTCGCCGCGCAGTTCCGCGGGCTCTCCCACGGCGGCTGGGACATCACCGACCCCGCTAAGGGCAACTTCCATCTCTACACGCTCGTGCTCGGTGCACAGACGCAGCACGCCACCGGCAACGCGCTCGGCCAGCTGCTCGATGCAAAGCGTCGAGCGGGCGATACCGCGCTCGACGCGGGGGAGGCGGCTGTCGCGACCGGCGAGGCGACGATGGTCTTCTACGGTGATGGCACCTCGAGCCAGGGAGATGCGAACGAGGCCATGATCTTCGCGGCGAGCTACCAGACCCCCGAGGTCTTCGTCGTGCAGAACAACCGCTGGGCGATCTCGGTGCCGGTCGAACGGCAAAGCCGCACGCCGCTCTACCGCCGCGCCCTCGGCTTCGGCCTGCGCGCCGTGCAGATCGACGGCAACGACCCGCTCGCCGCCTACGCCGTCGGGCGTCGCTTCCTGCGCGAAGCGCGTGAGGGTGGTGGCCCGGGCTACATCGAGGCCCTGACCTACCGCATCGGTGCCCACACGACGAGCGATGACCCCACCCGCTACCGCCTCGATGCGGAGCTCGCCCACTGGGAGGGACGCGATCCGATCGCGCGCCTCGAAGCGTATCTGCGCTCGCTCGACGTCGACGACGACTTCTTCGCTGAAGTACGTGACACGGCCGACCGTGAGGCGAAGCAGGTGCGAGACGCGATCCTGCACCTGCCCGAGCCGACTGCCGACAGCATGTTCGAGCACGTCTACTCCGAACCGCACCCGCGCATGGACGAGCAGCGGGCCTGGCTCGCACGATACGAGGCCTCCTTCGCCGAGGGAGGGGAAGCATGACCACCAAAGACGTGAACGCTGAGCCGACGCTGCTGACCGAACGCGCCACCCTGCCGATCGCGCGTGCGATCAACGAGGGCCTCCGGTCTGCGATGACCGCCGATGACCGCGTACTGCTGATGGGCGAAGACATCGGGCCCCTCGGCGGCGTCTTCCGCGTCACCGACAAGCTGCAGGCCGACTTCGGCTCAGCCCGCGTGCTCGACACGCCGCTCGCCGAGGCGGGCATCGTCGGCAGCGCCATCGGTCTTGCGATGCGCGGCTACCGTCCCGTGCTCGAGATCCAGTTCGAAGGCTTCATCTTCCCCGCCTTCAACCAGATCGTCACCCAGCTCGCGAAGATCACGAGCCGACATGACGGCACGGTGCCGATGCCGATTGTCATCCGAGTGCCCTACGGCGGGCACATCGGAGCGGTCGAGCACCACCAGGAGAGCCCCGAAGCCTACTTCGCCCACACTCCCGGGTTGCGCGTGGTGTCGCCGTCGACTGCGAACGACGCCTACTGGATGATCCAGCAGGCAATCCAGTCAGACGACCCCGTACTGTTCTTCGAGCCGAAGGCGAAGTACTGGCAGAAGGGCGAGGTCGATCCGACAGCCCCTGCGAGCGAGCTGCATCAGACCAGGATCGCCCGACGCGGCTCCGACTGCACGCTCGTCGGCCACGGCGCCATGGTGACAACGATGCTGCAGGCCGCCGAGATCGCCGAAGCCGAGGGCGTCAGCCTCGAGGTCGTCGATCTGCGCAGCCTGTCGCCCATCGACTACGAGCCGCTGCTCGAATCGGTGCGCCGAACGGGTCGCCTCGTCGTCGCCCAGGAGGCGCAGAGCAACGTGAGCCTCGGCAGCGAGATCGCGGCGCACGTCGCCGAGCACGCCTTCTACTCGTTGCAGGCCCCGGTGCTCCGCGTGTCGGGCTACGACGTGCCCTTCCCGCCGGCCAAGCTCGAGGGACTCTACCTGCCCGATGCGGATCGGGTACTCGAGGCCGTCGACCGCACCATGCACTACTGATCGAGCACATTCCTCGCCCGCCTAGACTGAACCGAACCGAGACGCAACGATGACGGAGCAACGATGAGTGACCAGGCATTCCCCCTTCCCGACGTCGGCGAGGGTCTCACGGAGGCCGAGATCGTCACCTGGCACGTCGCAGAGGGCGACACGGTCGCCCTCAACCAGGTGATCTGCGAGATCGAGACCGCGAAATCGGTCGTCGAGCTGCCCTCGCCGTTCACCGGTGTCGTCGTCGAGCTGCTCGCCGAACCCGGGCAAACGATTCCGGTGGGCGAGCCGATCCTGCTCGTGCGCTCGGACGGAGAGGTCGGTGGCGACGCACCCACGCAGCCGGCCCATGCCGACACTGAGGAGACCCGCGACACCGTGGCCGACGCTGCGGGCAGCGTCGAGCACGAGGCAGACGCGTCGGGAAGCAGTGGCGGTCGTGCAGATGATGCCGGTGGTGCGGTGCTCGTCGGTTACGGAACCGGCGGTGCTGCAAAGTCTCGCCGACGCCGCGGCGGCGAACCGCTCCTCGCGAAGCCCCAGCCGCCCATCCCGGTCGCCGAGGCCTCGCCGGTGATCGCGAAGCCCCCGATCCGGAAGCTCGCGAAGGATCTCGGCGTCGATCTCGCCGGTGTCGCGGGCAGCGGCATCGCGGGCGAGATCCTGCGAGACGACGTCGTGCGCCACGCGTCGCAAGCCAGCCTGTTTCGCAACATCGCCACCCCGGCCCCCGAACCCGACGAGGCGCGCGAAGAGCGCATCCCGCTGAAGGGCATGCGCAAGCACATCGCGAACGCGATGGTGACCAGCTCGAACGAGGCCCCGCACGTGAGCGTCTTCACCGACGTCGACGCGACACGCACCATGGAGTTCGTGAAGCGCCTCAAGAACTCGACCGATTTCGCCGGCGTCAAGGTCTCGCCCCTGTTGATCTTCGCAAAGGCGATGCTGTGGGCCATTCGCCGCAGCCCCCAGGTGAACTCCACCTTCACCGAGACCGAGATCATCCGTCGCCACTTCGTGAACCTCGGCATTGCGGCAGCCACGCCGCGCGGCCTCGTGGTGCCGAACGTGAAGGAGGCGCAGGATCTCAGCCTGCTCGATCTGGCGAAGGCCATCGAACAGCTCACCATCACCGCGCGCGATGGCCGAACGCAGCCCGCCGACATGAAAGACGGCACCATCACGATCACCAACATCGGCGTCTTCGGGATGGACTTCGGCACCCCGATCTTGAACCCGGGGGAGTGCGCGATCATGGCGATGGGAGCCATCCGTCAGAAGCCCTGGGTGGTCGACGGTGAGGTGCGCCCGCGCATGGTGACGACCGTTGGAGGATCGTTCGACCACCGCATCGTCGACGGAGACGTCGTCTCACGCTTCGTCGCCGATGTCGCCTCGGTGCTCGAGGAACCCGCGCTTCTGCTCGACTGAGTTAGGGCGAGTGGGATTGCTCGACTGAGTTTGTTCGGCTGAGTTTGTTCGGTTGAGCCTCGTCGTATGAGCTCGACGGGCATCGAGCGTTGCCCACAGTGTTGATTACCGATTGTTTCGGCGTCGGTCGATCGACGGGTCACTGTGTCATAACCTCGTCGCATGACTTCCATAACGCACGGCAATGCTGCGCCCTTCACGGTCGGCGTCGCGCTTACCGGAGCCGGGTGGCACCCGTCGGCTTGGCGCGAGGCCGACGCCGCTGCCGACCGCCTCTTCGACGGCAACTACTGGCGCGACCTGATCGCACGGCTCGACGGGGCCGGCGCCGACTACGTCACCGTTGAAGATTCGTTCGCGCTGCCCTCGGCGACTGGCCTCACGAACGGGGGTGAGATCCCGCCCCAGCCGAGTGCCGATACCGTCGATGCACGCCTCGACGCGCTGCTCCTGCTGAGCTGGATCGCGCCGAACGTCGATCGAATCGGGCTCATCCCGACGGTGACGACCACCCACACCGAACCGTTCCACGTCGGCGTCGGGCTCCAGACGCTCGACCACATCTCGCTCGGTCGTGCCGGTTGGCAGCTGAAGATCTCGACCGGTGCGGCCGAGGCCTCGGCCTTCGGTCGCAAGTCCGCTCCCGAGATCGATGTCGAAGCGATCCTCGGGGGTCGAGACGACGCCGGTCTCGACGAGCTCCTTGCCGAGGCCGCCGACGCGGCCGAGGTCGCGCGTCGCCTCTGGGACAGCTGGGAGGACGATGCGATCATCCGCGATCAGCCCTCCGGCCGCTTCCTCGACGCAGAGCGCCTGCATCACATCGCCTTCGAAGGCGATCGATTCTCGGTCATCGGCCCGTCGATCGTGCCGCGCTCGCCGCAGGGTCAGCCGCCCATCACGCTTCTGGCGCACACCGCCTCGGTGTACCGACTCGCCGCCCGTTCGGCCGACGTCGTGTTCGTCACGCCTGAGAACGATGCGCGTGCCGCCGGTGCCTCGCGCGGTAAGAGCGTCGCCGAGATCGTCGCCGAAGTGCGTGCCGCGGAGCGTGCAGCCGGTCGCGCGGCGAGCGGGCTCGAGCCGCTGCGCATCGTCGTCGACGCGGTCGTTGCCTTCGATGGAGAGACCGAAACCGACACGGAGAGCGGTGCAGATCGTCTTGCCCGCCTCGACGCGGGAGGGGGAACGGAGTTCACGAGCGACGCGACGATCGTGACCGGTACGGCGGCGCGCATTGCCGACCAGATTGAGGCATGGCGCGCGGCCGGTGCTGAGGGGGTCAGGATCCGTCCGCTCGCCCAACCCTACGATGTGCGCGCCATCGCCGAGCGCCTCCTTCCCGAACTGCGCAGCCGCGGGCTCGCAGCGCCGGATGCCGGTGACACGAGCAGCCTGCGCGAGCGCTTCGGCCTGGCCGAGACGGAGAACCGCTACACGGCTGCGCGTGCAGGTCGCGCGGTGCAGGCGTCTGAGCAGACAGAAGAGTCTGAGCGAGCTGATGGATCGGTGCAAGCGGACGCATCCGAACAGGCAGAAGCGGAGGTCGCAGCATGAGCGGTGCGAACGAGCAGAAGCGACAGGTGCACCTCGTCGCCCACTTCCCGGGTGTGAACAGTCACACCGTGTGGAGCGACCCTCAGTCGGGCAGCCAGATCGACTTCGAGTCGTTCCGGCACTTCGCGCGCACGGCGGAGCGGGGGCTGTTCGACTACGTGTTCCTCGCGGAAGGGCTGCGCGTGCGCGAGCACGGCGGGAACTTCCACGACCTCGATGTCGCGGGGCGTCCGGCAACCCTCCCCATCCTTGCGGCGATGGCTGCGGTGACCGAGCACGTCGGCCTCGTCGGCACGCTGACGAGCACGTTCAATGAACCGTACGAGATCGCACGACAGTTCGCGACCCTCGATCACCTGACCGGTGGTCGCATCGGCTGGAACGTCGTCACCACTCCCGACGCATTCCACGGTGCGAACTTCCGGCGAGGCGGCTTCCTGCCCTATCCCGAGCGCTACACCCGGGCCGAGGAGTTCGTGCGTCTCGCGAAGCAGCTGTGGGACTCTTGGCAGGACGGCGCCGTCGTGGCCGATAGGGCCTCGGGGCGCTTCATCGACGCCGGCCGTGTGTCGGGCGTCGAGCACCGCGGGCCGCAGTTCCAGGTGTCGGCGACGAGCACGGTCCCGCGGGGGCCCCAGGGCTACCCGGTGATCGTGCAGGCGGGCGACTCGCCCGCGGGCCGCGACTTCGCAGCCGCCAACGCCGAAGTGATCTTCACGCGCACCACGCCGCTCGCGGAAGCCCAGAAGTTCTATGCCGATGTGAAGGGGCGCCTGCCCGCGGTCGGACGTGAAGAGGACGGGCTCCTCATCTTGCCCGGGGTCACCTTCGTTCTCGGCGACAGCGACGCCGAGGCGCGGGAGCGCTCTCGCGAGATCGCCTTCCAGCAGATGAGCCCGCAGAACGCGGTCGGTTGGGTGGAGGCGGCCTGGGGCCGTGCCCTGCCCGGACTCGACCCCGACGGCCCCCTGCCGATAGAGGATCCGGGCGACGAGGATCAGCGGCAAGGCCACCACGCGTTCAAGGTCGACGACCGTTACGCCAATGCGCAGCGGTTACGGGCGCGCGCCGAGGCCGAAGGGCTCACCGTGCGTGAACTGGCGGTCGCCGAGACCGCAAACCACACATTCGTGGGTACGCCCGACTCCGTCGCCGCGGCGATCGACGAGTTCGTGCAGGCCCGAGGATCAGACGGATTCGTACTGGTGCCGCACCTCACCCCCGGCGGGCTCGACGAGTTCGTCGACCGCGTCGTGCCGGTTCTGCAGGAGCGTGGTGTGTTCCGCACTTCGTACGGCATGGGCAGTGATCCGCACCCCACGCTGCGCAGCACACTCGGACTCCCCACCCCTCCCGGGCCGGCGGAACCGAGCGCGGCAGAGGCCGCGGCAGCGCGCGCCGCAGGGATCGCAGCATGAGCACCACGGCGGCGACGGCGCCATCGGCCGAAGCGGCGGGGGATCGGCGTCCCGTTCCCGCGCTGGGCGAGGACTACGAGTTCGCCTACGTCGACTACACCGATCCGCTCGGAGACCTGCTGCTCAAAGATCTCGAGCGCGAGTACGATGAACGCTACGGCCTCGAGGTGCTCGGTGAACCGGCCAGCGTCGAGATCAACCGCTACCCGGCGGAGCGCTTCGCCCCGCCGCTCGGCGCATTCCTCCTGCTGCTGCACCGAGGCGAGGCGATCTCGGGTGGGGCCTTCATGCCGTACGACGAGACCACCGCCGAAGTGAAGCGCGTGTGGACGCGCCTCGACGCACGCGGCCGAGGTCTGGCACGCGTCGTGCTCACCGAGCTCGAGCACCGCGCGGCCGAACTCGGATACGGCCGCATCTACCTCACGACCGGGCCGAGACAGCCCGAAGCACGAGCACTGTACCTGCGCCACGGGTACACGGCCCGCTTCGATACCTCGCTCACGGGGGAGGAGATCCGGAAGAACAACATCTTGCTGGCCTTCGACAAGGATCTCGGCCAGGAACTGGAGGCAGCATCATGACCGTCACAGTGGAATCGCCGAGCAAGCCGGGAGACCAGGCGAAGCCTCAGCAGAGTGGTGGGGCCGGGCAGGCAGAGGAGAGCGAACAGCGTCGGCCGGTCGTGCCGGTCTCACGCGAGATCGTGCCGCTCAAGCACTGGGTCCGCTGGATCTTCAGCGCCATCGCTCTGTTCCTGCTCGCCCAGCTCGTGTGGACGTTCTTCACCAACCCGCAGTGGCGATGGGGGATCTTCGCCGAGTACTTCTTCAGCGATGCCGTGCTGCGCGGCCTCGGACTCACGTTGTGGCTCACCGTGATCTCCGCAGTCGTCGGCTTCGTGCTCGGCGCCGTTCTTGCGGTGGCCCGACTCTCGGGTTCGGCGCTGCTGAACGGTTTCGCATGGGGCTTCATCTGGTTCTTCCGGTCGGTGCCCCTGATCGTGCAGCTCGTGATCTGGTACAACCTGGGATACCTCTTCCCGACGCTCGGCGTCGGATGGCCGTTCACCTACGACTTCTGGGTAGTCGAGTTCGACACCGTGCGGTTGCTGTCGTCAACCGCCGCGGCCCTGCTGGGTCTCTCGCTGCATCAAGCGGCGTATTCCGCCGAGATCATCCGCGCAGGCCTGCTGTCAGTCGATCAGGGGCAGCTTGAGGCTGCGAAGTCTCTCGGCCTGCCGCGCGGGCGCCGCTTCTTCCGCATCACCCTGCCGCAAGCGGCCCGCGCGATCCTGCCCAACGCGTTCAACGAGGTCATCAGCCTGCTCAAGGGCACCTCGGTGGTCTTCATCGTGGCGCTGCCCGAACTCTTCTACACCGTGCAAGTGATCTACAACCGCAGCGGCCAGGTGATCCCGCTGCTGCTCGTGGCGGCCGTCTGGTACACGATCTTCACCACAGTGCTGAGCATCGCCCAGTACTATCTCGAGCGCCGATTCGCCCGAGGCACGGCGCGCGAACTGCCGCCCACGCCGATCGGGCGAGCACGCGCGAAGCTGTCGCAGTTCGCCGCCGCAGCACGAAGGAGCACCCCATGACCGCAACCGCACAGGTCCAGCACCCCCGCACGCACTCGGCCGGCCTCGTCGAAATCGACGGCGTGCACAAGTCCTACGGGCCGAATGAGGTGCTGCACGACATCTCCCTGCGCGTCGAGCCCGGGCAGGTCGTCGTGCTGCTCGGCCCCTCGGGATCCGGCAAATCAACCCTGCTGCGCACCATCAACCACCTCGAAACCATCGATGCCGGCTCCATCACGATCGACGGAAACTACATCGGTTACGAAGAGCGCTCCGGGAAGCTCCACGAGCTGCGCGAGAAGCACATCCTCGAGCGCCGCACCCGGGTGGGCATGGTGTTCCAGAACTTCAACCTGTTCCCGCACCTCACCGCCATCGAGAACGTCGTCGAGGCGCCGCTCGCGCTGAAACGTGCGACCAAGCGAGACGCCACCGAGCAGGCGCGCACACTGCTCGCCCGCGTCGGCCTCGCCGACCGTGCCGAACACTATCCGCGGCAGCTCTCCGGCGGGCAGCAGCAGCGCGTCGCCATCGCGCGTGCACTCGCCCTGGAGCCCGACGTGCTGCTCTTCGACGAGCCGACGTCGGCGCTCGACCCCGAGCTGGTCGGCGAGGTGCTCAGCGTGATCCGCGACCTCGCGCACAGTGGCCGCACGCTCATCATCGTGACCCACGAGATCGGTTTCGCCGCCGAGGTCGCAGACCATGTCGTCTTCCTCGACGAAGGTCGCGTGGTCGAAGCGGGCCGCCCCGACCAGGTGCTCCGCAGCCCCGAGCAGGCGCGCACGCAGGAGTTCCTCGACTGGGTCATCTGAGCCGGTGGGTTGGCTGACGCCTTGCTCGATGGGCAACTTGCTCGATGGTCAGGCGCCTTCGGCGCTCTGCTCGATGCTTCGGTCCGCGCGTCAATCGGCGCGTCGCCAAGGGATCCGGAAACCCGCGCGCATGCACCAGCAGCTAGATATGGGATCAGCACCTAGATATGGCCGATTCACGACTTTTCGGCATATCTACGTGCTGATCCCATATCGAAGTGCTGAGCAGGGCTCCAGGCGGGGCCGCGCATGACGCCATATTTCGACATCGTTTGCAGGGCCGTAACCCGGCGCCTAACCTGAGGCACATAACTTATAAGAATGGCTGCAATAAGCAGTCGGCATGATGAATGAGTACGGGGAGTGGAACATGAGGATATCGAGCACGGCCTTCGAGCCCCTCCTGCGAATAGCGGGCCGGCTGCGGTGGGCGGCCGAGAACTCGCTTCCTGAGCTCGCAGTAGCGGCCATCGTCGCAGAACAGCGCAGCGCATCCTGAGCGTCACGGTGGGAGCACAGCAGGAGAACCGAGTGGCAGAGGATCGCGGCTCCGCCGTCCGCATCGTCTCTATCGGCGCGGGCCCCGCAGCCGTCATGATCCTGGAGCGGATCGTCGCGATCCACGCCCGCGATACGCCGGATCTCGAACTCGACGTCATACTCATCGACCCGCATGAACCCGGTGGTGGCCGCATCTGGCGCCGCAGCCAGTCGCCGTTGCTGAAGCTCAACTCCATGATGCGAGACGTCGCCGTGTTCACCGATGCCTCCTGCGAGTTGTACGGTCCCGTCGAGCCCGGTCCCTCGTTATGGGAATGGGTCGAACGAGTGCGGGGCGGCGACATCGCCCGCCCCGACTGGTGGGATGAGCTGCTGGAGCGCGAGATCGAGGTCGCGACGGGGGAGTCCTTCCCGACTCGACGACTGAACAACGCCTACATGGCCTGGATGTTCGAGGAGGTCTTGGATCGTGCCGCGCCGTCGCTCAAGGCGAGATGGCTGCGCGATTCCGCAATCGCCGTGGAGCACTCGGGGCCCGGCCATGAGGTGCGGCTCGCATCGGGAAGTGCGGTCGAGGCCGACATCGTCATACACGCGGTGGGACACAACGGATCGGATCCTTCGGGAGAGTCGATCGCGCTCACCGACTTCGCCGAGCGCCACGGGCTCGGGTACGTCGCCCCCGCCTTCACCGCCGACATCGACTACGAGTGGTTGCCCGCGGGTGCCGACGTCATCGTGCGCGGTATGGGGCTCGCCGCCGTCGACCTAGTCGTCATGCTGACCGAGGGTCGCGGAGGCCGGCACGTGCTGCAGGGCGATGGCTCGCTCCGCTATATTCCGAGCGGTCGAGAGCCGATCTTGCATCTCGGATCTCGGCGAGGCGTTCCCTATCGATCGAAGATCACGAGCCGACTCGTCGGTGATCCGGTGCACCTGGAGTACCTCGGGCAAGGCTTCCACGAGCGCGTTGGCGATGCGGAAGGCAGCCTGGACTTCGAACGAGACGTGTGGCCTCTGGTCGTCGCCGAGCTCACCACCGGCTTCTACCGTGAGCTGTTCACCGGTCACCCGGAGCGGGTACTTGCGGAGTGGCCGACGTTCTCCGCGGAGCTGCGAACGGTGCTCACCCGGCCTGAGGGCTTCCGCTCGCGCGAATTCTTCGAGCTCGTGCAGCGATCTGTGCCGAACCCTGACGACCGCTTCGACATCGATTCCTTCGATCGACCGCTCGCCGGTGATCCGTGGGGAGATCTCGGTGCGCATGTAGATGCGGGGTTGCACGCAGTGCCGCGGACCGAGTCTCGGGCCGAGGGCGAACTCCGGCCTGAGCAGGTCGATCGACGAGTGCGTGAGCACATCGCGATGGATCTGCGCCACCGAACGACACAGGAGCACAGTGCGACGCAGGGTCTCTTCATGACCATGCTGTTCTCGTACCTCTCGATCGCTGAAGTGCGGCCGGAGGCCTGGAACGCGCGCAGTCGCACCTGGGCGCTGCCGAGGCGCTGGCTCACCTTCTTCAGCTATCTCGCGAGTGGCCCGCCCGGCCATCGACTCGAGGAGTTTCTTGCGCTCTCAGAGGCGGGGGTACTGAGCTTTCTCGGCGGCGACCTCGAGCTCGAGGCCGACGAGGAGACCGGACGTTTCACCGCAACGGGCCGCGTGGCGACACCGGAAGGGCCGGTACGCAGCAGCGTGACGACCGAGCTGCTGATCGACGCCTGGCTGCCCCCGGCGACCGCGGCGACGAGCGATAACCCGCTCTTGCGCCAGCTCATCACCGGAGGACACGCTCGCGAACTGGCGGTCGTCGACGATGAGCACTCGGGCAGCACGGGACAGATCGTGGTGGCGCCGGGCGGCAAGCTCCCGGGCACCCACCGGCAGTTCGCGCTGGGCCCGTTCACGTCCACCGCGACGAGCGGGGCCTTCACCCGCCCTGGCCTGAACTCTCTGCCGTTCCGCCGCCACGATCGCTTCGCGCGCGAGGTGCTCGAATCTGCCCGTGAGGTGCGCGACGAGCGGGTCGCAGATGTGCTCGTGGAGCTCGATGAACGTACCGAGCGCGTTCGAACGTCGTATCGCTAGTCTCGACAGCATGACAACTCACACGACAGCGATCCCCGCTTCACTCGACGACCGCATCGATCTCGGGGCCGGAGTGCTCGTGCCACCGCAGGGCTACGGGGCGATGTCGTTGACTGACGCGTACGGCGCGATCGATGATGACACCGCGCTGCGCACGCTGACGCACGCGGTCGATGCCGGTGTCACCTTCATCGACACGGCCAATATTTACGGCGATGGACGCAGTGAGCGCATCATCTCGAACCTGCTGCGCACGCGGCGTGAGGAGATCCAGCTCGCGACGAAGGTCGGGATCGTCCCCGCCGGTGCGCCAGGAAAACGAACGGCCTCGAACCGACCCGAGCACATTCGCGAGCAGATCGACCTGAGCCTGGCTCGGCTCGGCACCGACCACGTCGACCTGTACTATCTCCACCGCATCGATCCGAAGGTTCCTCTCGAGGAATCAGTGGGCACGCTCGCCGAGCTCGTCGCTGCAGGCAAGGTGCGCACCATCGGCCTGTCGGAGGCGACCGGCGACGAGTTGCGCAGAGCGTCGGCCGTGCACCCGATCGCAGCGGTGCAGTCGGAGTGGAGCATCGTCAGCCGCGATGTCGAAACCGGTGTCGTGCCCGCTGCCAGCGAGCTCGGGATCGCCTTCGTCGCCTACTCCCCGCTCGGGCGCCAGTGGCTCACGGGCCGCTTCGACCCGTCGTCGTTGGGTGAAGACGATACCCGCCAGGTCTTCCCGCGTTTTGCTCCTGAGGCGCTGCGCGCGAATGAGCCGCTGCTGCAGGAAGTGCTCGCGGTGGCGAAGGAAGCCGAGGTCACGCCCGCACGTCTCGCGCTCGCGTGGCTCTACGGGAAGGGCGCCGAACTCGGCCTTCCGGTCATCACGATTCCCGGGACCCGCTTCGCGGAGCACGTCGATGAGAACGTCACCGGGGTGGGGTACTCACTCGCCCCTCAGCATGCGCGGCGCCTTGATGCGCTCGCCGTGCAGATCACGGGTGCTCGCAGCTTCGATCGAGTCTGGATCTCATCCGCGCGGGAGTAGCGCTGGCACACTGAGGCGGTCCACTGAAGTCGGGACTACCGAAGCTGGACCCACTTGAGCAGGTTCGCCCAGGCAGGGCGTGCTTCAGAACGGCACAGTGAGATCAGCCTAGAGACGGATCGGGGCCCGGATCATGATGATCCGGGCCCCGATCCGTCGTGCGTGAGGGGTTCACCCCTCACGACACTGACACTGTCGAGCGACTACCGCGTGTCGAAGCGGTCGAGGTTCGTCACCTTGACCCACGCATCCACGAAGTCGTCGACGAACTGGTCGGCGGCGTCATCGCTGGCGTATACCTCGGCGACGGCGCGCAGCTCGCTGTTCGAGCCGAAGACCAGGTCGGCGCGAGTACCGGTCCACTTGCGCTCTTCAGTGGCCTCGTCGAGGCCCTCGAAGAGACGCTCACCGTCGATCGCGCGCCAACGGGTGTTCAGGTCGAGCAGGTTCACGAAGAAGTCGTTCGTGAGCACGCCCGGACGGTCCGTGAGCACACCGTGCGACGATCCGTCCCAGTTGGTGCCGAGCACGCGCAGGCCGCCGAGCAGCACCGTCATCTCGGGAGCCGAGAGTGTGAGCAGGTTCGCGCGGTCGATGAGCAGGTATTCCGCGGGACGTCCGAGAGCACGCGAGCTCTCGTAGTTGCGGAACCCATCAGCGGGCGGGTTGAGGAACTCGAACTGCTCGATGTCGGTCTGCTCCTGCGACGCATCGGTGCGGCCCGGCGTGAACGGGATCGACACCGCGTGGCCCGCGGCGGCCGCGGCCTGCTTCACGCCCACGTTGCCGGCGAGCACGGTGAGATCGGCGATCGAGACCTTCTTGCCCGAGGCCTCGTTCGCGACGTCGAACTCGGCCTTGATGTCGTCGAGCACACCGAGCACGCGAGCGAGCTGGGCGGGGTTGTTGACCTCCCAGTTGCGCTGCGGCTCGAGACGGATGCGACCGCCGTTCGCGCCGCCGCGCTTATCACTGCCGCGGTAGGTCGAGGTCGCAGCCCAGCCGGTCGAGACGAGCTCGGCGACGGTCAGGCCGGAGTCGACGATCTTCTGCTCAAGGGCCGCGATGTCGGCGGCGTCGATCAGCTCGTAGTCGCGAGCGGGCACCGGATCCTGCCAGATGAGATCTTCTTCGGGAACCTCGGGTCCGAGGTAACGCGACTTCGGACCGAGGTCGCGGTGCGTCAGCTTGAACCATGCGCGGGCGTACGCATCCTGGAACGCCTGGTGGTCGTTCTTGAAGCGCAGCGAGATCTCGCGGTAGATCGGGTCTTCACGCAGTGCGATGTCGGTCGTGAGCATGCGGGGCTCGCGACGACCCTTGAAGTCGGCCTCGGGCACCATGTCGCTGCCGCCGCCGTCGATCGGGCGCCAGTGGTGGTGACCGCCGGGGCCGGTCACCTTCTCCCACTCGTACGCGAAGAGGATGTGGAAGAACTCGTTGTCCCAGCGGGTCGGGTGGTAGGTCCAGGTGACCTCGAGGCCCGAGCCGATCGCATCGACGCCCTTGCCCGACTTGTAGCTGCTCTTCCAGCCGAGACCCTGCTGCTCCATCGGTGCGCCCTCGGGGGAGTCGCCGACGTATTCGTCTTCGGAGGCTGCACCGTGGGTCTTGCCGAAGGTGTGGCCGCCGGCGATCAGCGCGACAGTCTCTTCGTCGTTCATCGCCATGCGAGCGAAGGTCTCGCGAATCTGCGGGGCCGCGGCCAGCGGATCGCCGCTCGCACGGGGACCCTCGGGGTTGACGTAGATGAGGCCCATCATGGTCGCACCGAGCGGCTCGGCGAGGTTCTGCTTGCCGTCTTCGCCGAGGCGGTCTTCGTCGCCGAGCCAGCCCTTCTCCGAGCCCCAGTACACGTCGTCGTCCGGCTCCCAAGCCTCGGGGCGACCGCCGCCGAAGCCGAAGGTGGGCATACCCATCTGCTCGTGCGCGACGTTGCCCGCGAGGATCATGAGGTCGCCCCACGAGAGGGACTTGCCGTACTTCTTCTTGACCGGCCACAGCAGGCGGCGAGCCTTGTCGAGGCCGACGTTGTCGGGCCAGCTGTTCAGCGGGGCGAAGCGCTGCTGGCCGGTGCCGCCGCCGCCGCGCCCGTCGAACACGCGGTAGGTGCCGGCGGAGTGCCAGGCCATGCGGATCATGAGGGGGCCGTAGTTGCCGAAGTCGGCGGGCCACCACGGCTGCGAGGTGGTGAGCAGCTCGGCGATGTCGGCCTTCACCTCGGCGAGGTCGAGTGCTTCGAACGCTGCCTTGTAGTCGAAGTCGGCGCCCTGGGGGTTCGCGACGTCGGGGTTCTTAGCGAGGAGCTTCAGGTTGAGACGGTCGGGCCACCAATCGGTATTGGTGGTCGGGCCGCCGAGCTTGGCCGTACCGGAGGTGGGCGTCGGGCCCATGCCGGAGTGGTCGACCGGGCACTTGCTGGCTTCAGACAATGCCTGTTCCTTTCGTCGGGGTGAGGGGTATGAGGAGTGGTAAGTGTGTGGTGCCGGGGTCTCAGGACGCCTGCTGGATCGGCGCGTGCGACTCCGCAGTTTGTGCCGCGTCGCAGTCGGAGCAGATGCCGCTGAAGGTGACAGCCGCCTCGACGATCCGCATGCCATGCGTGTCACCGGGGGTGAGGCAGGGCGCCGAGCCGACCGCGCAGGGCACGTCTTCGATGCGGTGGCAGACGATGCACTGCACGTGGTGGTGATTGTCGCCGATCCGCGTCTCGTAGAGTGCGCTGCTCGTGCCGGGCAGGTCGATGCGGCGGAGAATGCCGCACGATGTGAGGTCGTGCACGATGTTGTGCACCGACTGGGTCGAGAGCGAAGGAAGTTCGTCGGCGAGTGCGGTGTGGATCTCGGCGGCAGAGCTGTGCGGATGCTCTTCGAGGTAGCCGAGGGTCGCGACACGGCCGGAGGTGACGCGCAGCCCGTGCGCACGCAGGCGCTCGCCGCGAGATGCGGGGGAGGCGGTTCTGCGTTCGTGCACGCGATGAGTCTAGCTTATTTTGAGTCATTCAAACAAAGAATTCATGCGCTGTTCGCGACGAGCGATGTGCGGACATGATGTGTGATCGGGTGGCGTGCGATGGGGTGGTGCGGATCACGATCCGGTGCCGCCTCGACCCCGAATCGGTCTGACCAGGCCCCATGCCGCCCTGTCGAGGCCCCCGATACGCACGTTTCTTTCGTTGTGTTGCAGCGCAACTGTAGAAACCGGCTCCTCTCAGCATAAGCTCTGCTCATGTCTCCCATAACTTCAAATGAAAAGGATGCCACACTCATGACGATTCGACAGCCGCGCCCAGGCGCTTCTGCAACAGCACGCGCGCCCCGTACGATCGCTCTCGCAACAGCGGCCGTCGGTCTCATGGTGCTCGCCGCGTGCAGTTCACCTTCCGGTGCGGTCACGGACGCGCCAGACGCGGCATCGACGTCGGAGACGACCTTCGATCTCACCTCGGCGAACGTCGATGATCGGGTGCGTATCGATCCGGTACCGGAGGCGATCGCGGCGCTCGAGCAGAGCGGCTTCGCGCCCGTGCAAGACGGCAAGTTCACCGTCGCGCATTCCGCCTATGAGCCTCCGCTCAGCTTCCTCGCCGAAGACGATAACCGTACGCTGCTCGGCGTGGAGCCCGACATTGCGCAGCTCGTCGCAGACGGACTCGACCTCGAGCTCGCGTCTGAGAACGTCGCCTGGGCCGACTGGCCGCTCGGCGTGGAGTCCGGAAAGTACGATGCGGTCGTCTCCAACGTCACCGTGACCGAGGAGCGCAAGGACCTCTTCGACTTCGCCGTGCACCGCAATGACGTGCTCGCGTTCTCGGTTGCCGCGGACAGCGACATCGAACAGATCGAGAGCTCGAAGGATATTGCCGGTCTGCGGGTCATCGTCGGGAGCGGCACGAACCAGGAGAAGATTCTGCTCGATTGGATCGCGGAGAACGAAGAGCAGGGCCTCGAGCCGGCTGAACCGGTCTACTTCGATGACAACGCTGCCGCGAACCTCGCGGTCGTGTCCGGTCGTGCAGACGTCTTCCTGGGGCCGAACCCGACCGCTGCATACCGGGTCGCGACCCTCGGCGAGACGAAGATCGTCGGCACGCTCAACGGCGGCTTCCCCGAGACCGCGCAGATCGGCGTGACGACGGCGAAGGACAACGGCCTGATCGAGGCGGTGTCCATCGTGCTGAACCACGCGATCGAAAGCGGGGATTATGCGAAGGTGCTCGAGCGTTGGGATCTGAGTGAGGAGTCCGTCGAGGAAGCGCTCGTGAACCCGCCCGGCCTCCCGCGCGAGTGACTGCGGAGCGACAGTGACTGCGGAACGACAGTGACCACGGAACGGCGGTGACTGCGGAGCGGCGGGAGCTGACTCGCTCAGATGTTGAAAGACGTGAAGCGCTGAAAGAAATGAGGATCGGAATATGACACGCACCGTCCAGTTCACCCAGAACGGCGACATTGATCAGCTCGGGATCGCAGAGGTCGATGCCCCGGAGCCCGCGGCGGGCCAGATCCGCATCGGCGTCCGTTACGCGGGCCTCAACCCGGTCGACTGGAAGATTCTGCGCGGCGGCTTCGGCGCCGTGCAGGGGGTCTCGGGCAACGGCACCGACTTCTCGGGCGTCGTCGAGGCCGTCGGTTCGGGGGTCTCGACCTTCGCGCCGGGTGACCTCGTCTTCGGTGGGCACCCGAATGGTGCCCAGGCCGAGCACATCGTGGTGGAGGCGGACTCAGGGCAACTGCATCGGGTCCCGGCGGGTCTCGGTCTCGAAACGGCCGGAGGCCTCTTCATCACCGGGCGCACGGCTGTATCCGGGGTTCGTGCGCTCGCGGTGCAGCCCGGCGAGACCGTCTTCGTCTCCGGTGCGACCGGGGGAGTCGGCATTCTCGCCGCGCAGATCGCGCGTCTCCTGGGCGCGCGCGTGCTCGGTGCGGTCGGCGAGCACAATGAACCGGTGCTGCGCAGTCTCGGCATCGAGCCGGTGCGATACGGGCCGGGGCTCGAGGAGCGCTTGCGCGAAGCGGCTCCCGAGGGCATCGCCGCAGCGTATTCGACGCAGGGGGAGGACGAGTTGGATCTGCTCGCCCGACTCGGGGTTCCGCTCGGGCGCACGAACTCGATCGGCGCCGGGCGGCAGGTGGCCGAACGGGGTGTCAGCATCGAAGGCACCGGCACGGCGCGACCCGACGACCTGGACCTGTTGGCCCGCGCCATTGCGCACGGCGCGATCCAGGCTCCGACGGCGCGCATCTTCGCGTTCGATGAGGTGCACGAGGCCTACCGTTTCCTGCGGGAGGATCACCCCGTCGGCAAGGTGCTGCTCAGTGTCGGCGCGGCCGATCTGGCCGATGAGGATCGCGCGGCGCTCCGCGGCTGAACCTGCGTCGGCACTGACAGTTTCTGGCGCCGACCGCATAAGGAATCCCCGCCCTCTTCAGAGGGCGGGGATTCCTGCGTGTTCGATGGTCGCCCGTCAGACGGAGAGTCATCCGACCGGCACGGCCTCAGATCATGTACTCGAGCTCGCGGTAGGCGCCGCGGTGGAACACGAGCGGCTCCCGATCCGAGTGGGTCTGCAGCCCGCCGACCCGCACCAGGTAGATGAGGTGGTCGCCGGCTTCGATCTCGCGCTCGATGTCTCCGGCGACCCAGCCGGCGACACCGTCGATGACGGGCGCCTGGTTCCACTCGGCGGGAGCCCAGTCGACGCCCTGCCACTTGTCGGTGCCCGAGCGTGCGAACTGTGCACTGAGGTGCTGCTGCTCGCGGCTGAGGAAGTTGACGACGACGCGCCCGTGATCGCGCACCGCGGCGAGGCTGCGCGAGGTGCGTGCGATGGAGAACGAGATCAGCGGAGGATCGATCGAGACGCTGTAGAAGGACTGGCAGGTGAAGCCGACCGGCTCGCCTTCCGGGCCGCGCGTCGTGATGATCGTGACGCCCGAGGGGAAGGCGCCCATCACGTCTCGGTAGTACCTCGGGTCGAACTCGACGATCCGTGCTTCGGTCGCAGAATCGACCGTCGTTTCACTCGCCTCCGTCTCCCGGGCGGAGGCGTGCTCTGCCTCGATGCAGCTCTGGCTCATGCTTGCCCCTTTCCTGCGCCGATGAGCGCGTCGCCCTGCTGCTCGATCCATTCGTCGAGGATCGCTGCGCGACGATCGAACTTCGGCGTCTCGAACGAGAGGCCGCGAGTCGGCACGCGTGCGCCGAGTTCAACGAGCAGCGGACGCAGGGTGAATTCGACGGCGAGTGCGTGGTCGGGTGCTCCGATCGTGAAGACGGGCACGGCCGAGACGCCGGTGAGGCCGTTCGACGGGTAGCGGTCGAGGAACGACTTGAGCAGCCCCGTGTAACTCGCCTTGTATGTCGGGGTCGCGAAGATCGCGTAGTCGGCTGCGGCGACCTGGGCGCCGATCGCATCGAGCGATTCGGAGGGCCAGCGGAAGAGCTCATCTGCGTGCTCGATGAGATCGATCGTCGGCAGCTGCTGTGCTCCGGTGAGTCGTGCGATCCGTTCGCCGAGCTCCTCCGCGAGTTCGCGGGTGCGAGACCGGGGCTTGGGGTTGCCGACGATGACGGCGAGTTCGGGCACGGGTGCTCCTTCGGATGGGCTCGTGGGCGTGTTGCCCTGTGCGGGCCCGATTGGCGGGCGGTAACGAGCGATCCGCGGGTGGGTGTCGCGGTTGCGGGCGCGGGTCTTATCCGTGCCACTGCCTGCCAGCGTAGAGCCGTGGAGTGAGATGGGCGATCCCTGACGAAACAAAATGCAATGGGAGTCATGCGGTTACGCAATATTTCGTGATGGCGTGCGGGTCGAGCGTGGAATGCATAACCTCCTGGCATGTCTTGCATAACAAATAAGAAGCAATTCAGGGCCGCAGCGCTACTCACCGCAGCGGGTCTCGGCCTCCTGACCGCGTGCAGCTCGGGCCCCGCAGTACCCGAAGACACTTCCGCGTCTGCTGCGACCGAGAGCCCGTTCGATCTCACGTCGGCGAACGTCGACACCCGCCCCTCGATCGAGGCCGTGCCCGAGGCGGTTGACGCGCTGGAGGAGAGCGGCTTCGAGCCGATTCAGGAGGGCAAGCTGACGGTCGCGCTCATCGGGGCGGGTGGGCCGCCGACCGGCTTCTTAGCCGAGGACGACGCCGAGACTCTGCTCGGCAGCGATGCCGATTTCGCGTCGCTGATCGCGGAGGGCCTCGATCTTGAGTACGCGCCCGAGAATGTCGCCTGGGCGGACTGGCCCCTGGGGGTGGAATCGGGCAAGTACGACCTGGTGCTCGCGAACGTCGGTGTCACCGAAGAGCGAAAGGATCTCTTCGACTTCGCGACCTATCGCGATGCGGTCATGGCGTTCAGCGTCGCGTCTGACAGCGAGGTCGAGTCGATCGACGGCCCGGAAGACGTCGCGGGTCTCAAGGTCATCGTCGGGAGCGGTACGAACCAGGAGGCGTTCTTGCTCGACTGGTTCGACCAGCTCGAAGAGCAGGGCCTCGAACCCGGTGAGCCGGTGTATTACGAAGACACCGCTGCGGGGCTGCTCGCGCTCACCTCTGGTCGAGCCGACGCCAACATCGAGCCGTACTCGATGGCCGCATTCCGCGAAGCGACCTTTGGCGAGACCCGTATCGTCGGCAGCTTCAACAGCGCCTGGCCGGTGAACGGCCAGGTCGGCACGGCCACCGCGAAGGGCAACGGTCTCATCGAGCCCGTACAGATCGTGCTGAACGACCTCATCGAGACCGGTGTCTACGACGAGGTGCTCGAGCGTTGGGGGCAGGGGGCCGAGTCGATCGATGAGTCGCTGATCAATCCGCCCGGTCTACCGCGGCCGTAGTTCTCCGGCTTCGATGCGCACGGGCAGGCGGTTCTCAGTCGGAGGGAAGGGGCAGGTCGCACTCGCCGAGTAGGCGCAGGGCGGGTTCGTGGTGCGGTTGAAGTCGATCACCACGGTGCCGTCGTCGGCCCGGATGGCCGGCACGAAGCGTGCCGCCGGGTAGCTGAGGTCTGCCGCCGTCGCATCCGAGAAGATCGCGAGCAGTTCTCGGGCGTCGGTCTCGCCGAACAGGGTCAGCGAGACCTCCTGTCCGTCGACCTCGAACTGGGCGCTGCCGGGGGAGTCGTAGCGGTGTCGCAGGCCGTCGGCCGCTGAGTCCACCTCGATTCCCGGGCGGATTCCTGGGGTGTAGCGTGCCGTCACGACCCAGGCGGGGTCTGGCGGGAAGGTGGGGGTGCCCCGGTAGTGCGTGCGGTCGCGGGATTCCGGATCGCGCGGGCGCAGGGCCACCCGGTCGCCGCGGCGCGCGAGCTCGATGCGCTTCGCGCCCCAGCCGAGCGTGGTGGCCGCGGTGCCGGTGAGCGGGCCGACGGTGACCTCGCCGAGCGCGGGTGAGCCATCGATCGTGATGCCGTCTTTGCTCACGAACCACGCCGTCACGCGTCCGCCGGGGTCCGCTGACCATTGGCCGGGGAGGTCGGGGAAGGTTTGGGGTTCTGCTGTGAGCCAGTGCAGGGCGGTGACGCTGAGTGGTCCGTGGGGTGCTGCGCGCTGCGTCTCGACGTGCGCGTGCCAGGCGGCGTGCGCGTCGGCGAATGACAGGGGTGCGGTGTGCTGCATGGGTTCCTCCAGGGATCGAGTACTCCCAGCCTCTCAAGTGCCGCAATACTTATGGGAAATATTGCATAAGGTTAATGGTGGCGACGTGTCGACGTGGCGTCTCGATGCGTTTGCGCGCGGCTCAGGCGTGCACGTGCGGGCTGGAGCCACGGTGGCCCCGAGGCTCCAGCTGCAGAGTCGCATGCCCGGTGTCGAAGTGCTCGAGCAGGCAACGGTGGAGCTCGTCGAGGATCAGGTGCGATCCCTGTCCGTCCCAAGCCTCATCGGTGAGCGTGACGTGCGCCGACATGGCGGGCACTCCCGAGGTGATGGTCCAGACGTGCAGGTCGTGCACCTCGATCACTCCGGCCACCGTGAGCATGTGCTGCCGCATCTCGTCGACATCGGTGCCCGGAGGAGACGCCTCGAGCAGCACGTCGATGACTTCGCGGAGCAGACTGTATGCGCGCGGGGCGATCATCGCGGCGATGAGCAGCGATGCGAGCTGGTCGACGGCATTCCACCCGGTCAGCATGATGATCAGGCCCGCGATGATTACGGCGACCGAGCCGAGCAGATCGCCGAGTACCTCGAGGTAGGCACCGCGTACGTTGAGGCTTTCGCGCTGCCCGGATCGCAGGATGAGCAGGGACACCAGGTTCGCGACCGCACCGATCACGGCCGCGATGAGCATGGGCCCCGAGTGAACCTCGACCTCGGTGCCGAAGCGCTGGATCGCCTGCACGAAGATCACCACGGCGATCACGCCGAGCACCATGCCGTTGGCGAGCGCCGCCAAGATCTCGATGCGGAGGTACCCGTAAGTCCGTTTCGACGTGGCCGGCAGCGTGGCGATCAGGCTCGCGATGAGCGCGATCCCGACGCCGGTCGCGTCGGTGAGCATGTGCCCCGCGTCGGCGAGCAGTGAGAGGGAATTCGAGATGATCGCGCCGACGACCTGCACGCCGAAGATGCCGAGAGTAATCGAGAGGACGATGATGAGGCGCCGCCGGTGCTTCGCAGTTCCTGTGACAGGGGCGCTATCGGCGCGCGCGTGAGGCCCACGCCCGTCCGACCCGTCCCCGGTATGCCCGTGAGAGTGCGAGTGCCCGGACGAGGCGCCGGAGCTCGCCGGGCGTGCAGGGTGATCGGCGCTGAACGCCGGCGTGCAGTGACGTTCGCGATCCTGACGTTCGCGATCCTGACCGTCGCCCACGTCGCCCACGTCGCCCGCACCGTTGTTCGCGCCCCCACCGAGGCCATCACGGGAGTTGCCACCCGTGTTCCCACCCGTGCCGCCGCTCATGCCGCCGACCATAACAACTCCCTACTCGGCCACGCCGGTGAAGCCGCGCAGCCGCAGCGAGTTGCCGACGACGAAGACGCTCGAGAACGCCATCGCCGCACCCGCGAGCATGGGGTTCAACAGGCCGAGAGCGGCGAGCGGGATGGCCGCCACGTTGTAGGCGAACGCCCAGAACAGGTTGCCCTTGATGGTCGCCAGAGTGCGCCGGGAGAGGCGTATCGCGTCAGCCGCGCTGCGCAGATCGCCACGCACCAGGGTGATGTCGGCGGCTTCGATGGCGGCGTCTGTTCCGGATCCCATCGCGAGCCCCAGGTCGGCCTGGGCGAGTGCTGCGGCGTCGTTCACGCCGTCACCGACCATGGCGACCACGCGACCCTCCGCCTGCAGACGCTTGATCTCGTCGACCTTCTCGCCGGGGAGCACACCGGCGATCACGTGCTCGGAGGCGATGCCGACCTCTTGTGCGACCTGGTCTGCGACGGCTCGGTTGTCGCCCGTGAGCAGCACGGGAGCGAGGCCGAGCCGCGCGAGGTGCCGGATCGCCTCCGCACTCGTCTCCTTCACGGTGTCGGCGACTGCGACGAGGCCGCGGGCCTCGCCGTCCCAAGCAACAAGCACGACGGTCTTGCCCGCGTGCTCCAGACGCGCCTGCTCTGCTGCGAGCGCCGGATCGACGGGGATGCCCCAGTCGGCGAGGAGGCTCGGTCGGCCGACCTGCACCGCGCGACCGCGCCCATCGAGCACGACGCTACCGACGACGCCCGTGCCCGCAACGTTCTCGAACGACTCGACGGTCGGGAGGGTGTCGCCGATCTCGGCAGCGGCACCGCGCGCGATTGCCTGGGCGATCGGGTGCTCGGAGGCGCCCTCGACTGCGCCGACGAGTCGCAGGAACTCTTCGCGGTCGACGTGCGGCAGCGGCAGCGCTTCGACCAGAGTCATGCGCCCGGTGGTGACGGTTCCTGTCTTGTCGAGCACGATGGTGTCGACGCGACGCGTGGATTCGAGGATCTCCGGGCCCTTGATCAGAATGCCGAGCTGCGCACCGCGGCCCGTGCCGACGAGCAGCGCCGTCGGCGTGGCCAAGCCGAGCGCGCAGGGGCAGGCGATGATGAGTACCGCGACGGCGGCCGTGAAGGCGGACGCGGCGGATCCTCCCAGCGCGAACCAGGTGATGAGTGTGGCGATGGCGATGACGATGACGATCGGCACGAAGACGCCTGAGATGCGGTCGGCGAGGCGCTGCACCTCGGCCTTGCCCGACTGCGCGTCTTCGACCATCTGCGCCATCTGCGCGAGCTGCGTGTCGGCGCCGACCCGGGTTGCCCGCACGACGATGCGACCGCTCTCGCTGACCGTGCCGCCGGTGACGGCATCTCCGGGGTATGCGCCGACCGGCACCGATTCGCCCGTGAGCATCGATGCGTCGATCGCCGTCGACCCCTCCTCGATCACGCCGTCGGTTGCAACCTTCTCGCCCGGGCGGACGACGAAGCGGTCGCCGACCTGCAGCTCTTCGACGGGGATGCGGATTTCGGAGGGGGATCCGGATCCGGTCTGGTGGCTGGATCCCCACCCTACCCCTGCGCCCGAAGCACCGGCGCTGTCATCGCCGCCGCGCAGCACCGCGACATCTTTCGCGCCGATCTCGAGCAGGGCGCGCAGTGCCGCGCCGGCCTGCCGCTTGGATCGCTTCTCGAAGTAGCGGCCCGCGAGCAGGAACATCGTCACGCCCGCACCGACCTCGAGGTAGATGTTGCCCGCGCCATCGTGCGGGTGCACGGTGAACTCGAAGGCGTGGGTCATGCCGGGCTCGCCGGCGGTGCCGAGGAAGAGTGCGTAGAGCGACCACAGGAAGGCGGCACTCGTGCCGACGGAGACCAGGGTGTCCATGGTGGCAGCTCCGTGCCGCAGGTTCACCCAGGCGGCGCGGTGGAACGGCCAGGCGCCCCACACGATCACCGGGGCGGCGAGCGCGAGCGACGCCCACTGCCAGTATGTGAACTGGAGCGCTGGAATCATCGCCAGCGCGATGACCGGCACCGAAAGGACAATGGAACCGATGAGCCGCTGCCGCAGGGCAGTCAGTTCGGGATCGCGTGCGTCTGCAGAGGCACCGTCGTGCTCGTCCGAGCCCTTGGCTTCACCATTGGCTCCGGGCGCTGGGGCGGGTGTCTTCGGTGCTGGCAGGGTCGCTCCGTAGCCGGCCTTCTCGACCTCCTCGATCAGCCGCTCAGGGGCGATGCCCTCAGGGGCGCGAACCCGCGCCTTCTCCGTCGCGTAGTTGACGGTGGCCTCTACGCCGTCGAGCTTGTTGAGCCGCTTCTCGATGCGGTTCGCGCACGACGCACAGGTCATCCCGGTGACAGCGAGTTCGATGTCGGTGGCGGTGCTCATGCGGGCTCCTCGGGGTCGGTCTCGGTCTGTTGCGGGCCGGTGGCGCGGGTGTGTGCGGCGGTAGGCGCGGGGCTATGCGCGGGCGGCCGAGTAGCCGGCCTCGTCGACAGCGGCGATGATCGCGGCGTCATCTGCCGGTTCGCCTGCGGTGGTGACGACGAGGCGGTTGTCGGCGGCACTCACTTCGATGGCAGTCACCCCGGCGACCTGCTCCACTTCTTCGCGGACGTGTTTCTCGCAGTTGCCGCAGGTCATTCCGGTCACGGTGTACTGGGTGGTGGCCATGCCGGTCCTTTCGTCGTGCTGGGGTGTTCGTCTGCGAGACTATACCCATGGGGGGTATATCGCAAGGTGCGGATCGGGCACCGTCGAGTCACGATTCGGCCACACCCAGGGAAGTTGCAGGACTCCCAGGGCGAACCCCGCCTCGCGCCGTCTATGGTGGGCGCCATGAGCGAGACGACCCGGCGAACAGGTAGATCCCTTCTCATGCTGGCTGCGGCGGCACTCCTGGTGGTGCCGCTCGCCGCGTGCACCGCATCGGACTCCGCGAGGCTTGACGCCGGCGGTCGCACCGGTTCCGAGTTCGGTGCGACTGAAGGGTCGGCGCCCGGCGATTCCGCGGAAAGCCGCGCCGACGAATCCACGAGCGACGGTGCGTCGGCGAACGCCGAGCAGGCCCTGATTCGCACGGGGTACGTCTCGATCGAGGTGGGGGATCCGGCTGAAGCAGCCAAGTCCACCGCAGAGATCGCAGAGCGACTCGATGGGCAGGTGGAATCGCAGAGCGTGTCGCGCGCAAATGCCGGAGATGCGGCGCGCGCTCAGCTGACGCTGCGAGTTCCTGCCGAACGCTTCGACGATGCGATCGAGGAGCTCTCCGAGGTTGGCGATGTGATCTCGCAGGAAGCATCAGCAGTCGATGTGACGGCCGAGTACGTCGATCTGCAGGCGCGTGTGCACGCGTTGGAGGCCTCCGTCGAGCGCCTGACCGAACTCATGTCGGGCTCCGCCTCGACGGGTGAGCTCATCGAGGCCGAGAGCGCCCTCTCGCAGCGACAGCAGGAGCTCGACGGATTGCAGGCGCAACTCGACGCCCTCGAAGGGCAGGTCGATCTCGCGACCATCGAGGTCTCACTGAGCTCCGAGGCTGTGATTCCGGGAGGCGGGCCGTCGAACTTCTGGGAAGGACTCGTCGCGGGCTTCCAGTCGCTCTTGGGCGCAGGATCCGGCGCCTTGGTCGTGCTCGGCCTGCTGCTGCCGTGGTTGATCGTGGCAGGAGTGATCGCACTCGTCGTGATCGCTATCGTGCGACGGGCGACCAGGCGGCGCAGGCGACGCTCTGCGCCTGTCGCCGCGCAAGGGCAGGTAGGGGACGGCGCAGCGACGGCTCCCGAAGAGCAGTACCCGGAACCTTCCGCGCCCTGATGCGCCCCGATGCGCCAGGGAGGCGCTGATGGCACGCGCGTGAGTGCGGTGCGCGGTGTGGTGCGGTGCAATCTTCGGTTCGGCCCGGCGAGGTCAGTCCTGCGACTGGCGCAACCGGTCGAGCACCGTAGCGATGCGACGCGCGCGTGTCTCGGGGCGCTTGGCTTCCTCCACCGACCGCGCACTCTCCTTTCGGCGTGAGGGAGGAAGTCGATCGAATGCCTGCCGCAACGATGGCTCGGCGTCGAGCGCCGCGGCGAGATCTTCGGGTAGGTCGACGACGCGTTCAGCCAGGTCGAGCTCGATGCTCGCCTCAATTGCATCGCCGATCTCGACGCCCAGTTCTGCCCGTGCAGCTTTCGACAGCCCGATGAGGTTCTTACCGCCCATGACGGCGAGCCGCAATCTCGCGGTGCGTTCGCCGACGGTCACTGTCACGGCCGCGCGTTTGCCTCCGCCGAGTTGCGCGACTTGCTCGTCGTCGAGTTCGATCGCGGTCGCCGGCCCTTGCGGCTCAAGGATTGTTCGCACTTCGATGCTCATGCGCCCAGTATCCTCCTGTTGTCCCTCGATGGTAAGGATCGGGCGCCCTCAGCTCATCAGCTGGGCGGCGAGCTGCAGCAGCAGCGGCTCAGATCCTGTGCGCCCGATGAGCTGCACGCCCATCGACAGCCCTGTGCCGGCTTCGCTCCGGGGTTCGGCTGGGCCTCGTGTGCCGGATGAAACCCGGGTGTCGGCTGGAACCCGTGCGGCAACCTCGGGAATCCGCAGAATCGGCACTGCGATCGCAGGCAGCCCCGCCACATTCACCATCGAGGTGTACGGAGCCCACTCGCACTGCAGGCGATAGTCATCGTCAGGGCTCAGCGCCAGGAACGCGCCGACGCGCGGTGCCGGGAACGCGAGACCCGGGGTCAGTACGACGTCGTAGCGGCCCCACTGCCTCCGCATGTCTGCGGCGATGCCGTGGATCCGCTTCGCCGCCTCTCGATGCACCGTTTCGCCACGAGCGAGTGCACGCTCCCGGAACTCGCGGGTGAGTGGCGCCAGGCGATCCTCAGCCCCGCTCTCGAGCTCCAGCAGTGAGAGGCCTGCCGTCCAGACGGTCGTGAACGTCTCGGGGTAGCGGGGGTCGTAACGGATCTGGGCCTCATCCACCCGGTGTCCGTGCTGCTCGAGCAGTTCCGCGGCGCGCTCGAACGCCCGCCGTGACTCGGGGTGCAGGCTGATCGCGTAGGTGCCGTCGAACGGAGACGCGTCGCAGAAGCCGATCCGGAGCTTTCGGAGCCGATCCGCCGACGCAACAGCCTCAAGCGCCGATGCCGTGCTGTGGTGCGCTGTGCCGGGTGGCTCGGTGTCATGCTGGTCGATTCCGTGCTGGTTCAGCCCGCGCTGGGCGTCGTAGAGCAGTGCGGCGTCCTCCGCCGAGCGGGCGATCGGGCCCGTCACGGTGAGGCGCGGCGCACCGAACGCGTCTGTTCTGCCCCGGGCCGAGTCGCTCGGCACCGCGCCGAAGCGGGGCTTCAACCCGATGAGCCCGCACGCGAAGGCGGGGATGCGGATCGACCCGCCTCCATCACTCCCCGGTGCGACGGGCAGGATCCCGCTCGCCACGGCCGCGGCCGATCCGCCTGAGGAGCCTCCTGCCGTGCGGCTCGGGTCGAGCGGGTTGCGTGCCGGAGCAGCGATGAGGTTCTCCGAATAGCCGGTGAGTCCGAACTCGGGAACCTGCGTCTTGCCGATCGAGAGGGCCCCTGCCGAACGCAGCTGCGCCGCGCCTGGATCGTCGCGCTCGGCGAGTGCATGCGGAACCGCAGCGCTGCCGTGGGTCGTGGGGTGGCCGGCGACGTCGACGAGATCCTTGTGCGCGATGGGGAGTCCGAGCAGGGCGGTGCCGGTGCCGGGTAGTTCGGCTGTGCCTGTGGCTTTGGCCTCGCGAGCCCGACGGAGTGCGTCATCGGCGCGTTCGGCCTCGGCGAGCGCGCGATCCTCGGCAAGATGGGTGAACGCCCCGAGATCCTGCTGATCTCGCGCTCGCCGCAGCGCGCCTTGCACGGCCTCGACCGCTGTCGTCTCGCCCGAGCGCAGTGCATCGCGCAGCTCGAGGGCCCCGATCGGCATCACACGTACCAGCCTATGGGGAAGCGCATGCGCGCCGGGACCAAGCGCTGCGCGACCTTGATTTTGCGAATGGTTCTCAAGGTCACCTATAGTGATACTCGTTCTCAACTAGGAAGTTCACTTATGACGCACGCACTTCACCTCCGTTCCCGCTCTCTGACCGGCCTCGCGCTCGCCGCCGGCGCCGCTCTCGCGCTGAGCTCCTGCGCCGGAACGGGAGGCGATTCCGGAAGCGATGGCACGCTCAAGGTCGTCGCCACCACGACGCAACTCAATGATTTCGCCGGCCAGGTCGGCGGTGACGACATCGAACTCACCGGCTTGCTGCCCGCGGGAGGGTCGGCGCACCACTTCGATCCCAGCCCTGCCGATCTGCTCGCACTCGGCGAGGCCGATGTGCTCATCGTCAACGGAGTCGGGCTCGAGACCTTCGTCGACAGCGCGGTCGAGTCCTCCGGATTCGACGGCGAGATCATCGACGCGAGCGAGGGCATCGATCTCGAAGAAGCCGAGGAGATCACCTCGGAGGCGGAAGCCGGTGAGCCGGACGACCACGCTGAGCACGATCACGATCACGCTGATGACGAGCATGCTCATGACGAGCACGAGCACGAGCACGCAGACGACCATGACCACGCCGACGCAGATCATGCCGAGGAGCACGACGAGCACGATCATGATCACGGCCCAGTGAATCCGCACATCTGGACGGCCCCCCGCCTCGCCGAGGGAATGGTCACCGAGATCGCTGCGGGCCTGTCTGCTGCGGACGAGTCCAATGCCGCGGAGTTCGAGCGCCGCACCGACGAGTACATCGCGCAGCTCGACGAGCTCGATAGCTGGATCTCGGCGCAGTACGAGGCCGTGCCCGCCGAAGAGCGGGTGCTCGTGAGCGGGCACGATTCCCTCCGCTACTACCTGCACGATTACGGTATCGAGTTCGCGGGGTCGATCCTGCCGAGCTTCGAAGACAATGCGGAGCCGAGTGCGGCAGAGATCGATGAGCTGGTCGCGGCGATCAAGGATCGCGGCGTGAAGGCGGTCTTCGTCGAGTCGTCGATGAACCCCAAGCAGGCCGAGACCATCGCCACGCAGGCCGGTGTCGAGGTGGTCGATGCCGAGACGCTCTACGCCGATTCCCTCGGTGCCGAGGACTCTGACGGGGCGGACTACATCGGTGCGACGATCCATAACACGCGCCTGATTCTCGAGGCCTGGGGGCACACTCCCGACGACGTGCCCGCAGATCTCGCGGGGGAGTGACCCTTCCTGGCGCGGTAGGCTGCGATGCTGTGAACGAAGATCGCAGCGATCAGGATCGCGAAGCGCCGCACGCCGAGACGCCCGCGTGCCGGGTGTCCCCGACCTCCCCGCAGGTCGGGGACACCGCGCTCGTGCTGCGCGATGCTGCTTTCGGCTACGAGGGTCGGGCGCGGGTCGCCGGGCTGGATCTCGCAGTTCCGGCTGGCAGCGCGGTCGCGCTGATCGGCCCGAACGGGTCGGGCAAGTCCACCCTGTTGCGCGGCATCCTCGGCCTGGCGGAGCATCTCAGCGGCGAAGTCGAGGTACTCGGAACGACGCCGGCGCGTGCCAGGTCTCATATCGGAACGCTGCCTCAGGCCGATCGGCGCAATGCCGAGCTGCCGGTGACGCTGCGTCAGGTGGTCGCGATGGGGCTCTACCGCGAGCTCGGCCCGCTGCGTCCGCTCGGTCGGGCGGGGCGAGCCCGAGTCGCGGAGGCGATCGCCCGCGTGGGCCTCGCTGACTTCGCCGGGCGCCGCTTCGCCGAGCTCTCGGGCGGGCAGCAGCAGCGCGCCGTGCTCGCCCGTTCACTCGTCGGATGCCCGCAGCTGCAGTTGCTGGACGAGCCGTTCAACGGGCTCGACCGCGAGAACCGCGAAGTGCTGCTGCAGCTGGTGCGAGAGCTGCGAGACGGCGGCTGCACGGTCATCGTGTCGACGCACGATCTCGAGATCGCACGCGAGGTGTGCACCCACGTGCTGCTGCTCGCGAACGGCCATTCGCCTGAGGAGCCGGGGCACCCGGCGGCCTTCGGAACGCTGGAGGAAGCGTTGACTCTCGATGCGGTGGCGCACGCGTTCCACGACGCGACGGTCGAGCTCGACAGCCACACGGTCACCACGACGCGCGAGGTGGACGAGCCGTGATCCCGCTCGCGGCAGTGTCCGCGGCGATCACCGCGATGCCGACCCGAAGCTACGGCCTCGGCGAGATCTTCGCGCTGCCGTTCATGGAGCGGGCGCTCGTCACCGTCATCGTGCTCGCCGTTGCGGCAGGCGTCGTGGGGCTGTGCGTGAGCTTTCGCGAGCTGGAGTTCGTGAGCGACGGGTTAGTCCACGCGGTGTTTCCCGGGCTCGTGGCAGGACTCGCACTGGGCGGGTCGTCGGGCGTGCTTCCTGGAGCGCTGGTCGCCGCGCTCGTCGCGGCAGCACTCTTCACCCTGCTCGAGCGAGCCGGTGGCGTCGGATCGGATGCCGCCATCGCGGTCGTGCTGACCGGTCTGTTCAGCCTCGGAGTCGTGCTGGTGTCGCGGCAGGAGGGGTATGTCTCCCAGCTGCAGGGGCTGCTCTTCGGCAGTCTGCTGACGGTGACCCCGGCGCAGTTCTGGCAGATCCTCATCGTCGCGATCATCGCCGTCGCGATCGTCGGTGTCACCTGGAGAGCCCAGCTCTTCCGCGCCTTCGACCCAGACGGTTTCGTGGCATCCGGCTTCCGAACGCTCTCGACTGATCTGTGGCTCGCCGTCGCCGTCGCCCTGCTCGTCGTCGCCGGAGTGCAGGCGCTCGGCGTGCTGATGGTCGTCGCACTGCTGACGGTGCCGATGGCGGTATCTCGGCTCATCACGCGACGGCTCGTGTTGCTCGTTCCCATCGCGGTCACCGTGCCACTGCTCGCCGGCTTCTTCGGTCTGTGGGGCTCGTTCGTCTGGTCGGTCGATGCCGGGGCCCAGGTGTCTCCAGGATCGGTCGTCGTGCTGCTGCTCGTCGGCATGTACCTCGTGACTGCGGTCGGCGCACTCGTTCGCCGCGCCGTGCTCGCACGGAGGGCTCACGCATGAACTACCTCGCCCTCGCAGCGATCGAGCTGTCGCTCCTCGGACTCCTCGGAGGCCTCGCAGGCACGTTGATCGTGCTTCGGCGCCGCTCATTCTTCGCCGTCGCGCTGAGTCATGCGACCTTTCCCGGCGGTGTGGTGTTCGCGATCGTCGGCTGGAACCTTCTCATCGGTCAGGCGCTGTTCGCACTGCTGCTCGTGCTCGTGATGACCTGGCTCGCCCGGGTTCCCGGGCAGGGGCGACAGGTCACGAGTGGCGTCGTACTCTCCCTCGGCTTTGCGCTCGGCACGCTGCTCACGGGGTTGAACCCGGGGCTCGGGGTGCCGGTCGAGGCGCTGCTCGTGGGGTCTCCGCTGAGTGTGACGGTGAGCGACGTGCTCACCACCGCGGGGGTGCTCGTCGTCGCCGCAGCAGTCCTGCTGGTGGTGGGTCGCCGCATCCTCTTCGAGACCTTCGACCCCGTGGGCTTCCGGGCCGCCGGGTTCAGCGTGTGGCCGGTCGAGCTCGCGGTCACCGGCGTCATCGCGGCTTCCGTGGTCGCGGCAATGCCTGCAGTCGGGGCGATCTTGGGAGTGGCGATCCTCATCGCACCCGCCGCCGCGGCCCGCATCCTTGCCCCGACTATCGGGTGGATCCCGCCGCTCGCCGCACTCATCGGTATCGGGTCGGGCCTGCTCGGTCTCTGGATCTCGAGTGCGTTCGGGGTCGCTGCAGGCGGTGCGATCGGCTGCGTCGCGACGGCGGTGTTCGTCGTCGCGCTGATCCTGCGCACACGGCTACCCTTGCGGGCATGGTAGAAGCAGCAGCGCCTCCGGCTGATGAGCCGAGCGGCGACGTGACCTCCGGTGATCCGGCCGGCGCAGATCTGCCCGGCGCCGATCTGCCGGGTACCGATCCTGCCTATGTCGACCCCCGTACGGGAACGCGCTATCCGCTCGATCAACCGCGCTGGCGAGCCGAGAGCGGCGGGCCGCTGCTGATCACGCCGCAGCCGGGCATCGGCATGCACGACATCGACGCGTCGCGACGCAGCATGTGGCGGTACGGCGCAGCGCTGCCCGTCGCAGTCGCCGAGCCGATCACCCTGGGCGAGGGGTGCACGCCGCTGGTCGACGTGGAGTGGGGCGGTGCACGGGTCCGCTGCAAACTGGAGTGGTTCTCGCCATCGGGCAGCTTCAAGGATCGCGGATCGAGCGTCATGCTCTCGGTACTGCGGCAGCAGGGCGTCGATCGCGTGATCGAAGACAGTTCGGGCAACGGCGGAGCGTCCGTCGCCTGTTACGGCGCTGCCGGGGGTATCGACGTCACGGTCTTCGCGCCCGTCTCGACCTCGCCCGCGAAGCTGGTCCAAGCGCGGGCGCACGGTGCGCGAGTCGAACTCGTTGAAGGCCCGAGGGAGGCCTCGCAGCACGCCGCGATTGCGGCGGCCGATGCGGGGCAGGGGTTCTATGCGAGCCACAACTGGCAGGCGTGGTTTCTCGAGGGCACCAAGACTCTCGCCTATGAGATCTGGGAGGACCTCGGCTTCCGTGCTCCCGACAGCGTCGTGCTGCCGGTCGGCGCTGGCAGCAGCCTGCTCGGCTGCGCGTTCGGTTTCCGAGAGCTCTTGCGCTCCGGAAGCATCGATCGACTGCCGCGCCTCTACGCTGCGCAGCCGCTGAACTGCTCCCCGGTCGTCGCGGCATTCGAGGCTGCGTCGTCCCCTGCTGCGTCGTCCCCTGCTGCGTCGTCCCCTGCCGCGTCGGCGGCTGTGCGCACGGGCGTGTCACTCGACGGCAGGCCGTCACGCCCCGTGCTGCCGACCGTCGCGGAGGGCACGGCGATCCGCGATCCTCTGCGCCTGCCGCAGATGCTAGACGCCCTGCACGAGAGTCACGGCGCAGCAGTCGCGGTCAGGGAGAGCGAGATTCTGAGCGCCCGCGACGCACTTGCTCGTCGTGGCCTCCTCGCCGAGCCGACGAGCGCCGTCGCGGTCGCCGGACTCACACGGTTGCTCGAAGCGGGAGCGATCCTGCCCGAAGAGACCACGGTGGTGGTGCTCACCGGTTCGGGGCTGAAATCGCCGCCGGTGTAGCGGACCCGTCAGCACCTTGATATGGGATCAGCGCGTAGATATGCCCGAGTTCACGGATCTGGGCATATCTACGCGCTGATCCCATAGGGAAGTGCTGATCGCATGGCGACATGCTGATCCGGGAGCGCCGGACCCCGCCGAGAAGTCGGGTGAGTGCCTCTGCCTACGCTCCGAAGCGCTCGTCCAGCACCTTCGCCGTGAGACCGGAGCCGGCGGACGCGACCTCTCGAGGAGTTCCCTGCGCCTCGACCCGGCCACCATCGGGGCCCGCTCCCGGGCCGAGATCGATGAGCCAGTCGGAAGCCGCAGCCAGCTCCATGTTGTGGTCAGCCATGAGCACCGTGCCGCCCTCGTCGACGATCTGACGGAACAGCTCGCCGAGCACCCGCGCATCGCTCGGATGCAGGCCGTTCGTGGGCTCGTCGAGAATGAACAGCGAGCGATCCTTCGAACGACGTGCCCGCAACGCCGCAGCGAGCCTCAGCCGCTGCGCCTCCCCGCCCGACAGCGTCGACGTCGACTGGCCGAGCAGCAGCCCACCGAGGCCCACCCGCTGCAGCGCCTCGAAGTGGTCGGCCGCCCCCAGCTTTTCCGCGAAGATGACGGCCGCATCGTCGATCGAGAGGTCGAGCACGTCTGAGATCGTGTAGCCATCGACGGTGATCTCGAGTGTGTCAGGGGTGAAGCGCTTGCCGTCGCACTCGGGGCAGGTACCGCTCGACGCCGGCAGATGCACGAGATCGATGGTGATGACGCCGCGTCCCTCGCAGCGAGGGCAGCGTCCGTTCGCCGTGTTGAACGAGAAGCGCGAGGCCGAGTATCGGCGCGCCTTCGCCTCCGGTGTCTTCGCGAACAGCGCGCGGAACTTGTCGAAGATGCCGAGGTACGTGGCGATCACCGAGCGCGGTGTGCGCCCGATCGCGGTCTGATCGAAGCTGACGACGCGCTTGAACCCGTCGAGACCCGTCGCTGTTGCTGCCGAGAGCGCGCGTCGTTCGGCCGCATCGGCCGCCGCTTGCTCCTCATCGTCGTCGAGCAGCGAGGTCGCACCGGCTGACGCGACGAGCGTGGCGACGGATCGCAGCAGTGAACTCTTCCCGGACCCCGACACGCCCGTGACCGTCGTGAGCGCGCCGCGGGGAAAGTCGATGGCGGCATCGGCGAGGTTATTGACGGAGAGCCCTTCGACGCGGGCCCACTCGTCGAAGTCCCGCGGCTCGCGCCACGGCGACTCCGGGGGTGCGTTGCGCAGGCGGTCGGCCGTCGTGCTGCCGCCTTCGACCCCGTCCTCCTCCGCGGAGGTGGCGCCGCCGCCCGCAAGTGCGTCGGCGACCGATCCCGCAAACATCACGCGCCCCCCGCGGGCACCGCCGCCCGGGCCGAGCTCGATGACCCAGTCGCAGCGGCGCACCGTCTCCATCTCGTGCTCGACCAGCACGACCGTGTTGCCGGCGTCGCGCAGCTGCTCGATGAAGGTGAAGAGGTGGTCGGTGTCGGCCGGGTGCAGCCCTGTCGACAGTTCGTCGAAGACATAGAGCATGCCGTGCAGACCGCTGTGCAGATGTGCTGCGAGGCGCAAACGCTGGAGCTCTCCCGGGGACAGGGTCGCCGCGGAACGATTCGGCGCCAAGTAGCCGACCCCGAGTGAGTCGATGACGCTGACGCGCTTGTCGAGCTCGGCGAGCAGCAGTTCGGCGGCCTCGTGCTTCGCGGCGCTCGCCCGAGTGCCCCCGTCGTGCCCGGCCGACGCCCGCTCGTCGGCCTGCTCGGCGGCAACCGCCTCCTCCACAGTGGCGCGGATGAAGCGCGCCATGTCGGCCAGACTCCGGTGCGACACCTCGGCGATGTTCTCTCCGCCGATCGTCACCGCGAGCGCAGTCTTCGTGATCTTCGCGCCATGGCAGTCGGGGCACGGCTCATCGCTCAAGAACAGCTGGGCGCGCTCGCGAGCACTGGCGCTGCTGCCCTTCACGACAGTGTCGAGCAGGTAGCGGCGCGCGCTGCGGAACTGACCCTCGTACGGGCGGCTCGCGTCTTCGGGGCGACCGGCGTCACCCGGGCGCACCGTCACAGTGGGCATCTCGTCGGTCAGCAAGAGCCAGTCGCGGTCGGCTTGCGGCAGATCGCGCCACGGCGAATCGACGTCGTAGCCGAGCAACTCGGTCACGCGCTTGAAGTTGAGGCCGACCCAGCCGCGCGGCCAGCCCGCGATCGCGCCGTCTTTGATCGAGAGGGAATCATCGGGCACGGTGGCCTCGATGTCGATGTCGTGAATCGTGCCCTTTGCCGAACACGTCTTGCACGCCCCCTCGACGGTGTTCGGCGAGAACGCCGACGCGAGCAGTCGACTCTGCCCCTCCGGGTAGGTGCCGATGCGCGAGAACAGCACCCGCAGCAGATCGCTCACCTGCGACAGCGTGCCGACGCTGGAATGCTCGGGCGGGGTGGTCACGAGCTGCTTTACCGCGATCGCCGCGGGGAGCCCCGTGATGCGGTCGACCTGCGGCGCCGAGACCGTGCCGAGCAGGTGACGGGTGAACGGGGAGACCGACTCGAGGTAGCGACGCTGCGCCTCCGCATAGATGGTGTCGAAGGCGAGAGACGACTTGCCCGATCCTGACACACCGCAGATCGCGACGAGTTTGCCGTGGGGCACCGCGACGGTCACGTCGGCGAGGTTGTGCTCGCGAGCGCCGACGACGAGAATCTCATCGGTCCCTGCGGAGATGGTGGTGCCTGCGGTGGCGGTGGTGCCGGTTCCCGCGACGTGGCTGCCGGTGCCGGGGTTTCCCGTGACGTGAGTTCCGTCGAGTGGGGTCTGGGTCACGTGCTCTCCTCATCAGATCGGCTGTGATCACATCGAGTGTAGTCACCGCGTTCGTGTCAGTACGTTGGTCGAAGACCATCTTCCGCACCGCCCCACATCGAAATCTCCGCGATGATCGGGTGCTCCCGTGCGCAAGAGGCACTTCCGCGTTTGAGGTGCTCCGGTGTTTGAAGTGCTCCGGCGTTGGAAGTGCTTCGGCGGCTCAGGTCATGCCCGCTACCCGGCCCGCGGTTCCACGCGGACCCACTCCGGGTGTTTCGCGGAACGTCCGTCACCGCTCGAGCGACCCGTGATCCTGCGTTGCATCCAGGGCACCACGTGCTCGCGCGTGTAGGCGAGCTGCTCTCGGCGCGTCGGAGGAGCGATCGGCCGGGCGTCGGTCGCCCAGTCGTTCGGCACGGGATATCCCAGGGTGCGAAGCACGTTCGCCGCGACGCGGTGATGCCCGACCGGCGCGAGGTGCAAGCGGTCGGGCGCCCAGTACTGCCGCTGCGGCAGTTCGGCGTCGTTCCAGTTATCGACGAAGCGGATATCGAGACGCCCGGCGATCCCTCGCGCCAAACCGACGAGTGCGTCGCCCTTCAAGCGCACGCGTTCGCCGCGCGGCAATCCCGCCGTGGGATTCGGGCCGGCGAGCAGCAGCGGCTCTGCGCCGGTCTCACGGATCCTGCGCAATGCCTGCTCGGTCTCGGCGCCGATCCACGCGAGATCGGTTCTCGGGCGCAGCATGTCGTTGCCGCCGCCGTTGAAGCTCACCAGCGTAGGGCCGAGCGCGAGCGCGGGTTCGAGCTGCTCGGCGATGATCGGAGCGAGCAGACGGCCGCGAATCGCGAGGTTCGCGTACTCGATCGGTGCGCCCACCGCGTCGGCGATGCCCTGCGCCACGAGATCCGCCCAGCCCCGCACCGAGCCATCGGACCGTTCATCGCCCACGCCCTCGGTGAAGCTGTCGCCGATCGCGACGTACCTGATGGCTGCAGGCTGTGGCGGCGCTGGAGGCTGTGGCGTCGGATTCTCTGGAGCCGGATCCACTGGCGTCTCTTCTTCTGGTGACGTTTCGCCGGGTGCCGCGCTCGTGCCTGCCATTTCTCCACCCTATGCGCGACGCACCCGGTGTGCGTCGCTGTGGCCTGTGGTCTGTGATCTGACCTGTGACCTGAGTTGTGCTGTGCCCTGTCTGAGCCCTGAGCCCTGAGCCCTGAGTCCTGAGTCCTGAGTCCTGTGCCCTGTGCCCTGTGCCCTGTGCCCTGTGCCCTGTGCCCTGTGCCCGGAGCACTGCCGAGGGTCGAAAAACTCACGCTTAGGCCGAGTTATTCATGAGTCTTTCTACCCTCGCCCGGTCCGATGCGCGCTGCCTGGCGCATGCATGACTCTTGGAGCAGGCGCATGCGGGCCGACTCGCGCGCTGAGCCGATCAGATCCGCAGATCCGGCCAAATGCTCAGCGCGTCGCCGATACTGTGGTGGCCATGAGCCCACGCGTCCTCTTCCGCACCTTCGCTATCGCCGAGGTCATCACTTGGGCCGGGCTCATCGCCGCCCTGATCCTGCGCGGTACCGGCGTGACCGAGGCCGCGGTCGCGCCCGCGGGCGGTGTGCATGGATTCGTCTTCCTCGCCTATTGCGGGGTGACCGTATTCGTCTGGGTGAATCAGCGCTGGCGGCCAGCGGTCGGGCTCATCGGTCTCGCTTCGTCGGTGGTGCCGTTTGCGACGCTGCCGTTCGAGATCGTGGCGGATCGCCGCGGCCTGCTCTCCGGTGGCTGGCGATTGGCTCCCGGCGGGAATCAGCCGCACGGCCTCCTCGAGCGTCTGCAGGCCCAGATATTGCGGCGCCCGCTTGCGGCGCTGCTCGTGTTCGTGGTTGCGGTGACGGTGGTGTTCCTCGTGCTGCTCTGGCTCGGGCCTCCTGTGCCTCGGAGCTGATTGGCCACCGAGCTGATTGGCCACCGAGCTGATTGGCCACCGAGCTGATTGGCTACGGACCTGATCGGCCATTCGCGAGGCTGATCGGTCGCGGACCTGGCTGGTCACTTGCGGAGCCGCCTGATCGGTCGCGGAACTGATCGGTCACAGGCGGGCGCCCAATTCAATGGATTCCCCCGTACACTGGCCGCACCCCGGAGCACTGATGGCCGCGGCATTCCTGCCTACGGCGCTGGCGGCCGGTCGTATGTACGCGAAGGAGCGAAGACATGAACCAGGAGTCGTTCGACACCCCGGAGCTCGTCGAGCTCGATGAGCAGCACCTCGCGGTGATCCGGGCCAGGGTCGCGCTCAGCGAGATTCCGGCGCTCTTCGACCGGGCGTTTCCCGAGATCTTCGCCGCCGTTCAGCGCGCGGGTGCGCAGGTCGCCGGGCCTCCGATGGGGGTCACGCGCGGCGAGCCCGACGAGACGCTCGATCTCGCAGCCGCCGTGCCGCTGGCCGCGCCCTTCGAGTCGGATGGAGAGGTGCAGCCCGAGACGATCCCTGCCGGGCGGGCAGCGCGCATGCTGGTGCGCGGCGACTATGCCCGGCTCAGCGCCGCCTACGAGCACCTCCTCAATTGGGTGGAGGCGGAGGATCTCGAGCCGATAGGTCTCGCCTGGGAGCAGTACCTGACGGAACCTGAGCCGGGAGGGGACCCCGCGCGCAACGAGACGCTGTTGGTCGTCGCCGTGCGGTGACGCACGACTCGGTTCACGCACGTGGGTCGGCACGGCGAGGCATAGCAACCCGAAACTCGGAACCCCGTGGGTCGGCAATCCGAAACTCGGAACCCCGAGGCGCGGAACCCCGAGGCTCGGAACCCCGCGGCTCGGCCCGCGTCGACGCGCTTGCTGTCGATCACCTACGATGAGACGGTTTGCGTCGTCGGCGAGTCCGTACGAGCGCCTACGTTCGATTCGCGCTGCTCGACAGAGCGCGCGTCCGACGACAGAAAGCACCCATGGACATTCTTCGCAGGATCCCGCTGCTCGGCTGGATCATCATCGCCATCGTTCTCGGCATCGTGACCGGCCCGTTCATGCCCGATTGGCTGGGCAACGGCTTCATGACGTACAACTCGATCTTCTCCGGGTTCCTCGGGTTCGTCGTGCCGTTGATCATCGCGGGGCTCGTGACTCCCGCGATCGCGGAGCTCGGCCGCGGGGCGGGGAAGTGGCTCGGCATCACCGCTGTCTTCGCCTACGGTTCGACCATCGTTGCAGGTCTCTTGGCCTACGGTGTCAGCCGTTGGGCGCTGGCGCCGTCGCTCTCGGGCGGCGGGCTCAGCCAGATCGGTGGCGGTGACACGCATTTCTCGCCCTACTTCGCGGTCGTCAATGCTCCTGGCGAGGGCGCGACTGAGATCGTGCTCATGCCGTTCCTCGACGTGATGACGGCTCTGGTGCTCGCGTTCGTGCTCGGGATCGGCCTGGCCTCGATCAAGAACTCCGTCATGCTGCGCGCCGCGGTCGAGTTCCGCACGATCGTCGAGGCGCTGATCCGCCGGGTCGTCGTCCCTGCCCTGCCGCTCTTCATCTTCGGCATCTTCATGGATCTTTCGCACAGCGGCGCTGTCGCCGAAGTGCTCGAGACCTTCCTGCTCGTCGTGGTCGTGTCGTTCGCGCTGACGTTCGCGGTATTGATCCTGCAGTACTCGACGGCAGGACTTGTCGCGCGCCGGAACCCGTTCTCGGCGCTGTGGGGGATGCGCGACGCGTACTTCACCGCGCTCGGCACCTCGTCGTCGGCCGCGACCATCCCGGTCACCCTGGCATCTGTGCGCAAGCTGGGGGTGAGCGATTCGGTCGCCGGCTTCGTCGTGCCGCTGGGGGCGACGATCCACCTCTCCGGATCGATGGTGAAGATCACCTGCTTCTCGATCGCGATCCTGCTGCTCAGCGGCGGCGATGTCTCGTTCGGCGCGTACGTCCCCTTCATCCTGATGCTCGGCGTGATGATGGTGGCGGCTCCCGGCGTGCCCGGCGGTGCGATCGCGGCGGCGGCCGGTCTGCTGACCCAGATGCTCGGCTTCGGCCAGGTCGAGGTCGGCCTCATGTTCGCGACCTACATCGCGCTCGACAGCTTCGGCACCGCGACCAACGTCACGGGGGACGGGGCGATCGCGCTGATCATGAACAGGCTCACGAAGGGCAGGATCGGCGGTGCCGAGCGCGCCGACGATCAGGAGGCAGCCGTAAGCACCGGCGAGCGGCAGTAGGCGCCGGCGAGTGGCAGGCGCCGGGGATCCGGGCACGCAGGGCTGCCGGGCCGCGACACGCCCGGCTTGTGACGATCCGCGATCCTGAGCTAAGATCGATCCCTGGCTGTGCGCCGTCCCAGCGCCCAGACCGCGGGATCCAACAACCGAACTGTCGAATGCGCCGCAAACGGCAGGATCCTGCAGACAAGAAATCTTGGGTGAGGCCGTCCGGTCTCACGGTATGAGAGGAAACACCATGGCAGCAGTGTGCCAGGTGACCGGAGCCGTTCCCGGCTTCGGACACAACATTTCGCACTCGCACCGCCGCACCAAGCGTCGGTTCGATCCCAACATCCAGAAGAAGGCCTACTTCGTGCCCTCGCTCGGCCGCAAGGTGACCCTCACCCTGTCGGCTAAGGGCATCAAGGTCATCGATGCTCGTGGCATCGAGGCCGTGGTCGCCGACCTCCAGAAGCGCGGGGTGAAGCTCTAATGGCAAAGCAGCAGGACGTCCGTCCGATCATCAAGCTCAAGTCGACGGCAGGTACCGGGTTCACCTACGTGACCAAGAAGAACCGTCGCAACACCCCCGACCGTCTCGTGCTCAAGAAGTACGACCCGGTGGTCCGCAAGCACGTCGACTTCCGAGAGGAGCGCTAATCATGGCAAAGAAGAGCATGATTGCGAAGAACAAGCAGCGCCAGGAGGTCGTCGCCCGCTACGCCGAGCGCCGCGCCGAGCTGAAGAAGGCCCTCGTGGACCCGAACGGGACCGACGAGAGCCGCGAGGCCGCCCGCGTCGGCCTGCAGAAGCTTCCCCGTGACGCTTCGCCGGTGCGCGTGCGCAGCCGCGACGTCATCGACGGCCGCCCCCGCGGTGTGCTGTCGAAGTACGGCGTGTCGCGTGTGCGTTTCCGCGACATGGCGCACCGTGGCGAGCTGCCCGGCATCACCAAGTCGAGCTGGTAAGCCGCCACTCATCGACTTCTGTCGTCAGAAACGGGCGTGGATCCTTCGGGAACCGCGCCCGTTTCGCGTTTTCCGGGCCTGCAGCGTTCTCTGAGGGCGAATTTCAGGGCCAGAGTGAGGAAAATCTGCAGTAAATCGGCATCATTCTGCCGATGTGAGATAGATTCGTACTCGATCAACCGATCGCTTCCTCGTTCGCGGGGAGGCACCTGTATTCGATCAGGCGCCAGCGGCCGTTGCCCGACGCCCGGAAGGACCAACATGTCACTCAACAAGACTGAGCTCATCGCGAAGATCGCCGCCGAGACCGGCCAGAGCCAGGCCACCGTGTCGAGCGTTGTCGACGGCTTCTTCGCCGCCGTCTCCGAGACCGTCGCTTCGGGCGAGAAGGTTTCGATCCCCGGCTGGCTCTCCTTCGAGAGCGCGACCACCGCTGCTCGCACCGGCCGCAACCCGCGCACCGGCGACACCATCGAGATCCCCGCTGGCAAGCGCGTCAAGGTCTCGGTCGGCAGCAAGCTCAAGGCTGCCGTCAAGTAAGCTTCGGCCTTCCTGTTCACCACCCTCGGGGCGCTTCGGCGCCCCGAGGGTGGTGTTGTTTGAGGGGGTTCGCCTTCCCCTCAGCGCACTGGGCGTAGGCTGGTTGGGTGCCCCGATATCTGCGCATTCTCGCCCCCGCCGCGCTGCTCGCAGCGACGCTCGTGGCACTTCTGGTGGGGCTCGCCGTGGGTGGTGCCGCCGATGAGCGTACGCTGCTCGATCCGGGTGACGTGGTGCGTTACGGTATTCCGGCATCGCGCACCCTGGTCAACATTGCGATCGCCGGCCTGATCGGCGCGTTGGTCATGGCCGTGTGGGCCCTGTCCGATGCGCGACGCGAGTACCGCTTCGTCATGGATTTCGCGGCTGCCTCGTCGGCGCTGTTGACGGTGGCTGCTGCGGCGACGCTCATCTTCACCTATGTCGATGTTTCAGGCCTCCCGTTCTCGGGTGATGCGGCATTCGGGGCGGGCCTCGCCCAGTTCGTCACGGAGATCGAGCTCGGCACGCTCTGGCTGCTGGAGTTGCTCCTCGCTGCCATCACGACCGTGCTCTGTTTTGCGATCCGAGAGCGCCGGATGACGCTGGTCGCGCTCGTGCTGGGTCTTGCGACGACTGTGCCGCTCGCGCAGCAGGGCCATGCGGCCGGCGCCTCCGGGCATGCCCAAGCGGTGAACTCGTTGCTCGTGCACCTGTTGGGCGCGGCGGTCTGGCTCGGCGGTCTGCTGGTGCTGGCGGTGCTTGCGGCCTCGACAGATCGGGATCGCCTCGCCGTGCTCACGCGCCGCTACTCGACGCTCGCGCTGCTCGCATTCGTCGCCGTCGCTTCGTCTGGCGTGGTGAGCGCGTGGCTGCGCATCGGCACCCTCGACGCGCTCTTCGGCACCGGCTACGGCACGCTGGTGCTGCTGAAGACTGCGGCGCTCGTCGTGCTCGGTGTGTTCGGTGCGCTGCAGCGCAGCTGGTTGATCCCGCGCATCTCTGAGTCTTCTGGCGCCGGGAGCGGTAAGGCTGCTGCGGGCGGTGGCGGATCGGCGCGGCGCCTGGTCGGGATGCGCGCGTTCGCGTGGCTTGCCGTCTGCGAACTCGCGATCATGGGAGTCGCGAGCGGTATCGCAGGTGCGCTCGGGCGTACGGAGACGCCGCAGTCGTTGGAGCCGGCGCGCGAGAGCGGCGGGCAGGTGTCGCCCGCGGAGTGGTTGACCGGTGATCCGCTGCCCCCGGAGCTCGACTTCGCGGGCTACTTCACGTCATGGAAGTTCGATCTCGCCTGGACACTCGTGTGCGTCGCCGGGCTGGTGTTCTATCTGGGTGGTGTGATCCGTCTCGCGCGGCGGGGGGATCGCTGGCCGATTGCGCGCACCATCCCCTGGCTGCTCGGTATCGCGCTGCTCGCCTATACGACGAACGGCGCGTTCAACGTGTATGAGCAGTACATGTTCAGCGTGCACATGCTGGGTCACATGCTGCTGACGATGCTGATTCCGCTGCTGCTCGTGCTGGGTGCACCCGTCACGCTGCTGCTGCGAGCGGTGCACAAGCGGGAGGACGGTTCGTGGGGCGGTCGTGAGTGGGTGCTGTGGGCAGTGCAGACGCCGTACTCGAAGCTCATCACGCATCCTGCGGTCGCGGCGGTCGTGTTCGCCGGATCGCTGTGGGTCTTCTACTTCACGCCGCTGTTCCGGTGGGCGATGGTCGAGCACCTGGGGCATCAGTGGATGATCATCCACTTCCTCATCTCCGGGTACCTCTTCGCCCTGTCAATGATCGGCATCGACCCGGTGCCGTATCGATTCCCCTACCCGCTGCGCATCGTGACGCTCTTCGCGACCATGGCTTCGCACGCCTTCTTCGGCGTCACGATCATGACGGGTGATGCACTCATGCTCGCCGATTGGTTCGGGGCAATGGGCCGTACGTGGGGCGCGACGCCGCTTGAAGATCAGGCGACGGGCGGGGGCATCGCGTGGGGCATCGGTGAGCTTCCGACGCTCGCGCTGGCGCTGATCGTGGCGGTGCAGTGGTCGCGCAGCGACACGAAGGAGCAGAAGCGGAAGGATCGCGCGGCCGATCGCTCGGGCGACGCCGAGCTCGAAGCCTACAACGCGATGCTCGCGGACCAGGCGCGCCGAGATGCTAGGAGCGGCGGGCGCCGATGAGCACCGCGATCCCGAGTGTCGAGCAGAACGGTCGATAGAACCGACGATCCAGTTCGTTGAAGCGCTTGCCGCCTTCCGGGAGGCCGAGCGTGCGCAACGCGGCTTCTCCGCCGGCAGCGCCGCGTACGAGCAGCAGGAGCCCGATTACTCGCCTGAGTCCGACTGCCACGCGGCCCTCTCCGAGCCCGCCCGCAACCACTGCGGCGCCGGAGAAGGCTGCACCGGAGACGACCCAGGCGGCTTCGGCGCTCGGCATCGCCTTCGCGCTGCCGACGACTGCCTTGCCCAGCTGTTTCCGGTTCTTCGCAGGCCAAGACGAACCCGCGCCCCACATGGCGTGGAGTACGCCGACCGAGGTGAGACCCGCCCATCCGACGAGCCGTGCTGTGCGTTTCACGAATCCCATGGCCACACCCTACGGACTGCTCCTGAGAGGGTCTACAGCGCGGCCGCGGTCTCGGTGCCCTGCCTGATCGCGCGTTGTGCATCGAGTTCGCCCGCGAGCAGCGCGCCCCCGATCACGCGCGGCGCGATCCCGAACCCCTCGAGAGCCGCGGCAAGCCCGTTCACCGATTCCTGCCCCGTGCACAGCACGATCGTGTCGGCCTGCAGCAGCCGTGACTCGCCGTCGATGGTGATGCGGATGCCGCCGGGCACGATCTCGTCGTAGCGAACTCCGGCGATCGCCTCGACGCCGCGCCGTTGTACTTCTGCGCGGTGGATCCATCCGGTCGTGAGGCCGAGCGATGACCCCGGCCGGCTGGTCTTGCGCTGCAGCATGGTGATGCTGCGCGGGCTCGCCGCGAAGTGTGGGCGGGTGAGCGCGCCCGCTGCGGAAGGATCATCGCTGATGCCCCACTCGCGTGCGAACTGGATTGGCTCGACCGGCGGATGCCCGGGGGCGCGGGAGAGGAACTCGGCGACATCGAAGCCGATGCCGCCGGCACCGAGAATCACGATGCGTTGGCCGACTGAGTGCTCGCCGCGCAGCACTCGCGCGTAGTCGGCCACATGCGGCAGCTCGACGCCCGCGATCTCCGGCACTCGGGGTGCGACTCCCGTGGCCACGATGACCTCGTCGAACTCGGATCTCGCGAGGTCTGCGGGATCCGCCTGCCGGCCGAGATGAAGCCGCACGCCGAGGCGCTCGATCGTGGCGGAGAAGTAGCGCAGCGTCTCCGAGAACTCCTCCTTGCCGGGGATGCGTCGTGCCAGATCGAACTGCCCGCCGATCTCATCGCGCTGTTCGAACAGCTCGACCTCGTGGCCGCGTTCGGCGGCCGCGGTCGCTGCGGCCAGCCCGGCCGGGCCCGCGCCGATGACGGCGACGCGTTTGCGAGATGCCGCGGAGCCGCCCTCGGGGCTACTGATCGTGGCGGTGGTCGAGATGCGGGTCGTCGTCGCGGCGCTGCTGACGGGCGTGAGCACGAGTTCGGTTTCGCGTCCCGCGCGGGGGTTCACGAGGCAGGTTGCGATGCGGCCGGCGAAGATGTGATCGAGGCAGGCCTGGTTGCAGGCGATGCAGGTGTTGACGAGGTCGGTGTCGCCGCGTTCGGCCTTGCGCACGAACGCCGCATCGGCGAGCAGGGGGCGGGCCAGTGAGACGAGTTCGGCGTCGCCGCGCGTCAGCAGTTGCTCGGCCGTTTCGGGGGTGTTGATGCGATTCGATGCTGCGACCGGCACGCCGACTCGGGCAGCGAGTTCGTGTGTGAATGAGGCGAAGGCGGCTCGCGGAACGCTCGTCGCAATCGTCGGGATCCGCGCCTCATGCCAGCCGATTCCGGTGACGAAGAGGTCGACTCCCAGACCTTCGAGCTGCGCAGCGAGGGTGAGCGAGTCTGCGAGGGCACTGCCGCCGGGGACGAGGTCGGCGAGCGAGACCCGGTACGAGAGCAGTGCGTCGGGGCCGATCGCGTCGCGCACCGCTGCGGTCACGGCAAGGGGGAAAGTGCGCCGCCGATCGACATCACCTCCCCACGCGTCATCCCGAGCGTTGGTGGCCTCGGCGAGGAACTCGTTGAGCAGATACCCCTCCGAGCCCATGATCTCGACACCGTCGTATCCAGCCGCCACGGCGAGGCGAGCCGCTTGGGCGAAGTCGCCGACCGTGCGGCGCACGTCGGCATCACTCAGCTCGCGCGGCGTGAAGCGATTGATGGGCGCACGGATCGCGCTCGGTCCGACGAGTTCTTCGTGCGCGGCGTACCGCCCGGCGTGCAGCAACTGGAGCAGGATCAGCCCGCCCTCGGCGTGGACCGCGTCGGCGACGAGACGGTGCTGCTCGAGCAGCTCGTCGTCATCGGAGAGCACCGCGCCGTGCTCAGTCAGACGTCCTTCGCCGTTGGGGGAGACGCCGCCGGTCACGATCAGGCCGATGCCTCCGCGTACCCGTTCGGCGTAGAACGCAGCCATGCGCTCGAAGCCGCCCGGCGCCTCCTCGAGGCCGAGGTGCATCGAACCCATGATGGCGCGGTTGGGCAGGGTGCGGCTGCCGATGCGCACCGGTGACAGCAGGGTGGGATAGCGGGGGTGGGGCATGCGGCACAGTATCGCGTCGACTCTCGGCGGGCGTCCACGGCGTTGTGGAAACCCCACGGATTCAGTGACGGCAGCGGAATGTCGGTCGCGGGGAATAGCCTTTTCGTATGCACGACATCAAGTGCCCGCACTGCGGGAAATCGTTCACCGTCGATGAAGCCGGGTATGCAGAGATCGTCAGGCAGGTTCGCGACAGCGAGTTCGAGAAACAACTGCACGATCGGCTCGAGTTGGCCGAGCACGAGAAACGGCAGGCCGTCGAGCTGGCCGAGACGAAGGCCGCGAGTGAGCGCGAGCGCGCCGCCGCGACGAAAGATGCCGAGATCCAGAACCTGACTGCGAAGCTGCAGGCGCAAGAAACGGCGCGAAAGCTCGCCGTGGCGGAAGCGCTGGGCACTGTGGAGAGGGAGCGTGACGCTCTGCTCAGCCGGCTCGAGACGGCGAAACGCGAGCAGCAGTCGGCAATCGAGCTTGCCGAGTCGAAGCTGGTCGCAGAGCGGCATCAGACCGTGGCAGAGAAAGACGCGGAGATCCAGCAGTTGCGTGCCCGGCTGGAGTCGACTGAGACGGCGAAGAAGCTCGAGCTCGCCGAAGCGGTCGGCACCGTTGCGAAAGAGCGCGACGAGCTGAAGGGCAGCCTCGAGAAGGCGGAGCTCGAGAAGCAACTCGCCGAGCAGTCGTTGAAAGAGCGCTACGAGATTCAGATCAAGGATCGTGAGAGCGAGATCGAGCGTCTGCAAGACATGAAGGCGCGGCTCTCGACCAAGATGCTCGGCGAGACTCTCGAGCAGCACTGCGAGATCACGTTCAATCAGATTCGACCCACCGCGTTTCCGCACGCCTACTTCGAGAAAGACAATGACGCGAGCGGTGGCACCAAGGGCGATTACATCTTCCGCGACCGCAACGAGGCGGGCATCGAGATCGTCTCGATCATGTTCGAGATGAAGAACGAGGCCGACGGCACGGCCAGCAAGAAGAGGAACGAGGATTTCTTCAAGAAGCTCGACAAAGACCGGCAGGAGAAGGGTTGCGAGTACGCCGTGCTGGTCTCACTGCTCGAACCCGAGAACGAGCTCTACAACGGTGGCATCGTCGACGTGTCGCACCGGTTCCCGAAGATGTACGTGATCCGCCCGCAGTTCTTCATCCCGCTCATCACCCTGCTGCGCAATGCGGCGCTGAACTCGCTGAAGTACAAGACCGAACTCGAGCTGGTGAGGGCGCAGAACATCGACATCACCAACTTCGAAGACGATCTCGACAGGTTCAAGGACGCGTTCGGCCGCAACTACGACCTCGCCTCCCGCCAGTTCCAGGAGGCGATCAAGCGCATCGACACTTCGATCGCCGAGATGCAGAAGGTGAAAGACAACCTGCTGAAGTCCGAGAACAATTTGCGCCTCGCCAACGACAAGGCGCAGGGAGTCTCGATCAAGCGACTGACGCGCGGCAACCCCACGATGCAGGCGAAGTTCGCCGAACTCGAGGGTGAGTAGTTCCGAGGGGCTTACTCGCCGGGAGCACCCGCGTCCGTCGCCTTGACGTCGGCGCGGTGGAAGTTCAGGTGCGAGCGCGAAGCCGTCGGGCCGCGCTGCCCGAGATAGCGGGAGAAGGTGGCTCCCGAGCCGTAGGGGCGCTCGGCCGGCGACGACAGGCGGAAGAAGCAGAGCTGCCCGATCTTCATGCCGGGCCACAGGCGGATCGGCAGCGTGGCCACATTCGACAGCTCGAGCGTCACATGCCCTTCGAAGCCCGGATCGATGAAGCCGGCCGTGGAGTGGGTGAGTAGCCCCAGGCGTCCGAGCGAGCTCTTGCCTTCGAGGCGTGCCGCGAGGTCGTCGGCGAGGCCGACCTGCTCGTACGTCGACCCGAGCACGAACTCGCCGGGGTGCAGAATGAAGCCCTCTTCGGGGTCGACTTCAATGAGACGGGTGAGCTCCGGCTGCTCCTCGGCCGGGTCGATCACCGCGTACTTGTGGTTGTCGAAGAGGCGGAAGTAGCGGTCGAGGCGCACATCGACACTCGAGGGCTGCACCATCGAGGGGTCGCTCGGGGAGAGGGAGATTCGGCCCGAGGCGATTTCAGCGTTGATGTCGCGGTCTGAGAGCAGCACGGAACCAGTGTAGTGCGGCCCTCGCTCGAATGCGCGGTGCCCTGTCTCGGGCCCACGATCCTGAGATGGCCGCTAGGCGATCTCCTCGGTGATCGCGAAGAGCAGCTCCGCGATACGTCCGCCGAGTTCGTCGAATGACTGCTCGACGCTCGGGCCGCCCAGCATCGAGGCGCGCATCGCGTCTTCGTAGAGCGCCCCCAGTACGGGGAGGGCCCGCTCGACCGGGATGATGAAGCGACGCCCGGCCGCGGCAACGATGCGCTCGACAGGCTCTGCGATCCCCCGATAGAGGCTTTCCTTGAAGTCGAGCTGCTCGGCGAGCAGCGAGGGTTCCCGCTTCGCGAGCAGCAGCAGTTCCAACTCCAGTGTGAACCAGGTCTCGTGGTCTTCGGAGGGTGCCAGGAACTCCACCACATACTGCGCGATCTCCCGCGGAGAGAAGCCGGTCGCACACTCGCGCAATTGCGGTTCCAGCTCGTCGGCCTTCTCGGCGAGGCGGCGGGTCTGGTGGGCGAACTCGCGCTCCAGCAACGCGATGAAGAGCTGTTCCTTGGTTGTGAAGTTCGAGTAGAAGGCGCCGCGGGTGAAGCCGGCGCGCGCGCAGATCGCCTCGACCGAGGCGCCGCGCAGCCCCTCCGCGGCGAAGACTTCAGCGGCTGCGTCGAGCAGCCGCCCGCGGGTCTCGCGTCGCCGGGCGCTGGTCGATTCCACGTGAGGGTCGTCGGCAGCAGCGGCGCTGATCGCAGCGGCGTCCGAGGGAACCGTGGAAGACATGTCTCTATCATCCCACCCCGAGGCGACAGCTGTGGATGCAACATTCAGCGTGCTCCGAGCGACTGCGAATACATTGGTGTATCGAAATGGATGCATGAGTGTATCGGCCGCCATCGCGGTGCTTCTGCTCATGACTTCCGCACTCTCGACTTCTCTGGAAGGGCGTTATGTCTTCGCTGCTCCATGCGATCGGCCGCTGGGCGATTCGCGCGAGAATCCTGGTGCTTGCACTCTGGATCGCTGTGCTCGCGCTGCTCGGCGCCGGTGCGGTGTTCCTGGGCCAGGGTGCCAACGGCAGTATCTCGATCCCCGGCACTGAGTCCCAGGAAGCGCTCGACACGCTCAGTCGCACCTTCGGCGAGGTAAGTGGCACGAGCGCAACGATCATCGTGACCGGTGCGGAGGGCGATCGCGTCGACGATGCGCCTTACAGCTTGCTCATCGAGGACGCCACTGACGACCTCGAGGACGCGCGCGATGTCACCGCAGTGATGACGCCGTTCACGGAACCCGCGAGCGGCCTCGCCGATGATGCTTCGGCCGCCTTGATCACCATCCAGATCGAGGGAACTCTGGACAGCGTCTCCGATGAGACCGTTGCAAGCATCGAGCAGGCCACTGCAGAAATTGGTGAGGGGCTCCCGTCAGGAGCAGAAGTCTCTTACGGCGGTGAAGCCTTCAGCTCGTCGGTGCCCGGTGTGACCGCGACGGAGGCGATCGGCGTGCTCGTCGCGTTCGTCGTCCTGATCCTCACCCTCGGATCGCTCGTGGCAGCGGGCATGCCGCTCCTCATTGCATTGCTCGGTGTGGGAGTCTCGATCGCGGGAGTGTTCTTCGTGACCGCGTTCGTCGAGCTGACCTCGACGACACCTATGCTCGCGCTCATGCTGGGGCTCGCGGTCGGCATCGACTACACGCTCTTCATCGTGAGCCGGCACCAGGAACAGCTGAAGGCCGGTGTCGGTCTCAACGATTCGATCGCGCGCGCGAATGCGACCTCCGGATCCGCGGTCGTATTCGCGGGTCTCACCGTCGTCATCGCGCTTCTGGGATTGTCGGTGGCGGGCATCCCCTTCCTCACCGCACTCGGCGTCGCAGCTGCCGTTGCCGTCGCGATCGCGGTAGTCATCGCGATCACTCTGACCCCGGCCGTGCTCGCCATGGTCGGCATGCGGATCCTGCCGAAGCGGCAGCGTCGCGCGCTCACCGCTGCCGCACCCGAGGTGGGCAACGCGGGCGGCACCGCTGCGAGCGACGCGGCCTCTGCGACGAGCGGCCCCAAGAGGTCAGCGCACGGTCCGTCTCGGGCCGACCGCTTCTTCGGCGGCTGGGTACGCACGGTCACCAAGCGGCCACTCGTGACGGTGGTCGCCGTGCTCGTCGCGCTCGGGATCGCGGCAGTGCCGGCGCTGCAACTGCGCCTCGCGCTGCCGAATGCGACCTCATTGCCCGCCGATGATCCTGCCCGCGTGACCTACGAGCTCACGGGTGAGCACTTCGGCGAGGGGTTCAACGGTCCCCTGCTGCTCACCGGCTCCATCATCTCGAGCGAGGATCCCCTCGGGCTCATGGACGATCTCGCCGATGAGGTGCGCGACGTTCCCGGAGTCGCCGACGTTCCGCTTGCGACGCCGAACCCCTCAGCCGACACCGGCATCATCCAGGTCGTTCCCGAGGAGGGGCCGCATGCCGAGAGCACGACGCAGCTCGTGCACGACTTGCGAGACAAGCACGACGAGTGGGAGCAGAAGTACGGGGTCAGTCTCGCGGTCACCGGCTTCACCGCCGTCGGCATCGACGTGTCGGAGATGCTGTTCGGCGCGCTGCTGCCGTTCGGCGTGCTGGTCGTCGGGCTCTCACTGATCCTCCTCGCCATGGTCTTCCGCTCGGTCTGGGTGCCGATCAAGGCAACGCTCGGTTACCTCCTCTCGGTCGGCGTAGCCTTCGGGGCGGTCGTCGCAGTGTTCCAGTGGGGGTGGCTCGACGGACCTCTGCACGTGCCCTCCGCGGGTCCGGTGCTGAGCTTCATGCCCATCATCTTGATGGGTGTGCTCTTCGGGCTGGCGATGGACTACGAAGTGTTCCTCGTGTCGCGCATACGCGAGGAGGTCGTGCACGGCGCCGACGCGCAGACCGCGATCGAGCGAGGCTTCGTCGGCTCCGCGAAGGTCGTCACCGCGGCCGCCGTGATCATGTTCGCCGTGTTCGCAGCCTTCGTGCCCGAAGGCGACCCCAGCATCAAGGTCATTGCGCTCGGCCTCGCCGTCGGTGTCTTCGTCGATGCGTTCGTCGTACGCATGACGCTCGTACCCGCGGTGCTCGCTCTGCTCGGCGACCGTGCTTGGCGCATGCCCGGCTGGCTCGACCGACTGCTCCCGTCGTTCGATGTCGAAGGCGAGGGCCTCGCACGCGAGATCGCGTACGCGGACTGGCCCAGTGACATGCCCGACGCGAGGATCGCGAGTGAGAACCTCGCCGTGGCAGGGGGAGCCGTAGTACCCGATCTGCGGGTCGGCTCCGGTGACGCGCTGTTGCTCGATCCGGACCCGACCGCCATCGATGCCACGCCCGACGCGCTCGCCGCAGTGCTGACCGGCCGCGCGCCGGTGACCGGGGGAACGCTCACCGTCACCGGACTGCTGATGCCCGAACGGGCGGCCGCCGTGCGCAGGCGGGCTGCGTGGGCCGATGCTGATTCGTTGCGCGCCGCGCTCTCCGACCGCCCGGACCTCGTGGTGCTCGACCTGCGCGACTTCGCGATACGCGCTGATGGCACCACGGTGCGCCGTGATGGTGCGCTCGGGCAGTCGAAGCTCGCCTCGCTCAGGTCGTCCCTCGAGTCACGGTCCGTGCTCACGGCACGCGGCGGGGCCCGACCACTCACGATCGTGGTGATCGGATCGGCCGAGGTTGCGACTGCGGTGCTGCCCGGCGGCACCCGGCTCGTGCGACCGAGCGAACGTGCTCAGCAATCGCGGTCGGCATCGTCTGATTCAGCATCGACCGCTTCGGGAGCGCCGGCCCCTGAAAGCACGGCATCAGAAACGACAGACACTCGCAGGCTCGAAACGATGGGAGCGGAACAATGAGCGGTTCACTGCAGCTTCTGCGCGCCGGCCGTGCCGGCACGACGCGGCGGGTGACCTGGCGCACCGTACTCGGGCTGGTGCTCGTGCCGCTGACCGTGGCCGGCGTGCTGCTGTGGGGGCTCTGGAACCCCGAGGAGCGCCTCGAAACCGTGACCGCGGCAGTGGTCAACCTTGACGAGCCGGTTGAGGTCGACGGGCAGACGGTTCCACTCGGGCGAGTGCTCGCCGCCGAGCTGATCGACGGCGGGTCTGATGACGAGGCCGAGAGCGGCGATGCCGACGGTGACGCGGGTGTCGGGGCCTCAGGTGACCTCGCCTCTGGTGGTGGCTCTGAAGATGACGCCGAGGACGACGGATCCCGCACCAACTTCGACTGGGTGCTCACCGACGCCGACGACGCCGCAGCCGGCCTCGACGACGGTCGCTACGCGAGCGTCGTGACGATCCCCGAGAACTTCTCAAGTGCAGCGACCTCGCTCTCGGACGGACCCGAATCGGCGGAGCGCGCCAACATCGATGTCGCTACGAGCGACCGGGGTCGCCTGCTCGATCCAGCACTCTCGGGCATCGTCACCCAGACCGCGACGACCGTGCTCAACCAGCAGCTCGGATCGCAGTTCGTCGGCAACATCTTCGTGGGCATGACCGAGCTGCAGAGCGGCATCAGCGACGCCGCTGATGGTGCGGACCAGCTCGCAGATGGCGGCAAGCAGCTCGCGACTGGCACGAAGCAGCTCGCCGACGGCACCACCGAGCTGCAGGCGGGTACGGAGCAGCTCGCCAGTGGCGCTGGAGAGCTCGCGAACGGGACCGGTGAGCTTTCGACCGGAGCGTCGGGGCTCTCATCGGGTGCCTCAGACCTGTCGACGGGCGCCGCGAGCCTCTCGACCGGTGTGAGCCGCTACGTCGACGGTGCGTCGCAGCTGTCGCAGTCGTACGACTCGCTCGAGCAGGGCACGATCGCTGCCGCGACCCAGCTGAAGGCCCTCGCCGGAGCGCTCGGGCAGCTGCAGGCGAACGTGGCGGTGCCGCAGGAGAACCTGCAGAACGGCTTGTCTGCCGTGCAGACCGGCACCGAGGGGCTCGCCGGAGATATTGCGACGTTGGCGGAGCAGTGCGGGGCCTCAGGGGCAACCGAAGAGTTCTGCGCCGACATGACGACGACGCTGCAGAATCGTGCCGGCGAGATCGGCGGGGGTGCCGCAACGGCCGGCACCGGTGCGGCCGGTCTGGGTCAGGCCCTGCAGGCGTTGCAGGACGCCGCGGCATCAGGTGGCGGTTCGGGCGGCGACCCCGCCGCCGAGCTCGACGCACTCATCGCGGGTGCGACGGAGTTCGGCTCCGGCCTCGACACCCTGGCCGAGCAGGGCAGCGCGCTCACGAGCGGCGCGTCCCAGCTGGCGGGCGGCGCCTCGCAGCTTTCGAGCGGAGCTTCCGAGCTGGCCGGGGGCGCCTCGCAACTGGCCGGAGGAGCTTCGCAGCTCTCTGCCGGCACCTCGGAGCTCGCGGCGAGCACCCCCGAGCTCGCGCAGGGCGCATCGCAGCTTGCAGACGGCGCGAAGCGCAGCCAGCAGGGTGCGGGGTCGCTTGCGCGTGGACTGCACGAAGCGACCGACGAGATCCCGGCATACTCCGAATCGGAGCGTGACCGCATGTCGGAGCTCGCAGTCGAACCCGTCGAGACGACGGGGTCGGGGGACGAGCTCTTCAACGCGGCCGGAGCCCCGCTCTTCGCAGGGATTGCACTGTGGGCGGGGGCGCTCGCGACCTTCCTGCTGCTGGCGCCGCTCTGGTCACGCACTCGTGAGGCAGCCCGTGGAGTCGCCGCGATCACGCTGCGCAGTGCGTTGCCGGCCGTCGCGATCGGCGGCGCCCAAGGGCTCATCGCCGGCGTCGTGATTCCGGGGCTACTCGGCTACGACCTGGGCCAAGGGGCGGCGTTCATCGGACTCGCCGTGCTCGCGGGAGCCGTGTTCGGGTTGCTCGTGCAGGGCCTGTCGGCACTGCTCCACGGATTCGGGCGCTTCATCGCCTTCGCGTTGCTCGTCATCGTCTTCGCCGTGGGTGTGGTCGCAACCGTGCCCACGCCGTTGCAGGCGATCGGCGATGCGAGCCCTGTCGGGGCCGTGCTCTCCGGCTTCCAGGCGATCGCCGTCGGCACGACGGGTGCGGGGGCTGCAGCCGCAGCGCTCATGCTCTGGGGCGCCGCGGGGCTGGTGCTCACGGGCTTCGCGGTGGCGCGAGCACGTCGCCAGGCGGGGTGACCCGGCCCTCCCACCGAAACGTGGGCGGAGGAGGCTACTCTCGAATCATGACGATACGTGCGATTGCGGCCGACCAGGCCGGTGGACCCGAGGTGCTCGAATTTCGCGAGATCGACGACCCGACGCCCGGTGCCGGCGAATTGCTCGTCGAGACCGCAGCGGTCGGCGTGAACTTCATCGAGACGTACCAGCGCACAGGGCTCTACCCGGTGTCGTTCCCGTTCACCCCGGGCGGGGAGGCCTCGGGCACGGTCGTGGCCGTGGGCGAGGGCGTGGATGGCTTCGCACCCGGTGATCGGATCATGACGGCGGAGGCGAGTCGCAGCTATGCCGAGCGCTTCACGGTATCTGCGCAGAAGGTTGCCCGAGTGCCCGAGAGCGTCGGGCTCGATGTCGCCGGCGCACTGCCGCTGCAGGGGCTCACCGCGCACTACCTGGCACATTCGGCGGCGAACCCGCAGGCGGGTGAGGCGGTTGTCGTGCACGCCGGCGCCGGCGGCGTCGGGCTGCTGCTCACTCAGCTGCTCACCGCCCGCGGCGTGCGGGTCTTCACAACGGTGTCGACGGCTGAGAAGCGTGAGCTCAGCCTCGCGGCCGGCGCCGAAGAAGTGCTGCGCTACGAGACCTTCGCCGCAAAGGCCCGCGAACTGACCGATGGCGCCGGCGTCTCGGTCGTGTACGACGGCGTGGGGCAGCGCACCTTCGATGACTCCCTCTCGGCGCTGCGCGTGCGCGGAGAAATGGTGCTCTTCGGTGCCGCGAGCGGGCCGGTGGCACCGTTCGACCCGCAGCGCCTCAACGCCGGCGGGTCGCTGTCGATCACTCGGCCTTCACTGGTGCACTTCTTGCTCACCCCCGAGGAGCGCCAGTGGCGCTACGGCGACCTGCTCGCCTCGCTCGAGAGCGGTGATCTCGATGTCAGAATCGGTGCGTGCTTCCCGCTCGCCGATGCGGCCGCTGCGCACACGGCCCTCGAGAGCCGTGCCACGACCGGCAAGGTGATCCTGGAGCCGTAAGCGAGGCGCGTCCGTCACTTCTCGAGAGCCCGCAGGAGCATGACCGTCGACGTGTGCCCGGCCTCCTCCGCGATCTCTCGCGGTGTGCGACCGCTTCCGTCCTGGCTTCCAGCGTCGGCACCAGCTCGCAGTGCCCGGGCGGCGGCGTCCGCGTCGCCCGACGCGGCGGCCTCGAACAGCGCTGCACCGGGGTCTGCGGGAGCGGCCTGCTCCATTGCTTCGAGCACCGCGATCTGACCCGGGAATCCCTTGCTCCGGGCCATCTGCAGTGGAGTCAAGCCCTCGGTGACCGAGGGGGTCGAGAGGTTGGCTCCTCCTGCTGCCAGCACGCGGAGAGTGGCTAGGTACATCGGGTCGTCGCGCCCGAACCAGACGGCTTCGTGGATGGCCTGGTAGCCGACTCGATTGACGTGGTCGACGGCGACGCCGCGGCTGATGAGCAGTCCGGCGACTTCCCAGTGCCCGCGCTCCGCCGCACGGATCAGCCCGGTGCCCTGCCAGCTGTCGAGGTCGTCGATTCGCGCGCCGTTGTCGAGTGCCAGACGGGCGAAGTCGGTTCTGCCCTCGCTCGTCGCGATTAAGAACGCGGACTGTTCGGTGCCGTCCTTCGCGTTGACGTCGGCACCCCACCGGATGAGCTGTTCGGCCTCTGCCAGGTCGCCTTCCCACGCTGCCCAACGGAGGCGGTCATCGAGGGTCTGCTGATCCAGGCCGGGGTTCTCGGGCTCGGGTTCGGACGCGGCTGCTGGCGGCGCGGGTACTGCCTCGGTCTCCGGAACCGGACCAGGCACGCTCTCGGTCTTCGGTCTCCCGGGGTCGTGCGCGGTGTTCTCGATGGACGATGCGCAGCCGGTGAGCCCGAGCAGCGCCACAATCAACACCGCCGCAAGCGCTACCCATGCGGTGAGCGCGTGCCTGCTGCGTTTCAACGGATGCCCGGCCGGGGTCGTCATCATCGGAGCGCCCGGTCGATCTCGGCGGCGACGCTCCACTGGCCGAGCGCGACGGCCAGATCGCGTGGCGGCGTCCCCTCGCCGTCGGGCAGCGACGGATCGGCTCCCGCGTCGAGCAGGGCACGTGTCGTGCGGACGTGATCCTGCCCGCCGTCGCCTCCCACGATCGTTTCGTGCAGGGCGGTCCAACCGAGGTCGTTGACGTGGTCGAGGGGCACGCCGGCATCGATGAGGATCTCCACAGTACTCACGTTCGCGTGCTCGGCTGCCGGGATCAGCGCGGTGCCGCCGAAGCGGTTCGTGGCAGTGAGGTCTGCGCCGTGCGCGAGCGTCGCGCGGAGGATCTCGTCGAACCCTTCCGCGCCGGCGTAGAGGAAGGCGGAATCCTCGATCCCGTCTTTCGCGTTCGGATCCGCGCCGGCGTCGAGCAGCAGCACGGCGAGCTTGGTCTGGCCCGCCTTTGTCGCGGCCACGAGCGGGGTGCGCCCCTCTCCATCCCGCTGCTCGAGCTCTGCTCCCGCGTCAATGGCTGCTTCGGCGGCAGGCACATCTCCGGAGGCGACCGCGGCCGTCAAGTCCGCCGTGGCACGCACCCGTTCCGCAGCGGTCGGGCCGGGTTCTGCGGGAGAGGGCTCTACGGGGGCGGCCTGCGGCGTCTGAGCCTCCCGGGGCTCGCCCGGAATGGAGGGCTCGGGGGCGCATGCCGTGAGGAGTAGTGCGCCGCCCATGAGCAGACCGCCGGTGAGCAGGGCGGCGGCGGAGGCGGAGTGACGGGCGGCGGTGACACGAATGGTGTGCATGGCGGCTCCTTCGAGAGGCTCTGTGTGCCCTCGCGGTTCGGAGGGTTCCTCGTGCTCTCAAGCATTCCGGCGGCGCGCCCGGCGCACATCGACGGTTCGGCTCCTCCCCGATCCATCGATCGGTTGAGGCGCAACGCGAGCGGGTGCACGATACTTGCGGTGATGCCTCATTCCGATTCTTCGAATCCCACCGTCCGCGACAGACCGGCCACCGCCATGAACGTCACCGTGGACGCGGGCTTCGCAGTGCTGCTCGTCGTGTGCGGCACGAGGTACTTCACCTATCATCCATTCGATGACCGGGGCTTCGCAGTGCTGCTGTTGGCCCTCGGGTCTGGCATCGCCTACGCGGTAGCGGTGCTCGGCTCGTCCCATCCGCTCACGCAGAGGATCGGCATCCTCCTCGCGACCACTCTGTGGCTGCCGCTCGTCGTGATGGCGCCGTCGTTCGGGTGGTGCGCCTTCGCGCTCTTCTTCGCCGTGCATCGTGTGCTGCTCCGTCGACCGGCGATGGTCGTGTCGAGCACGGTCGTAGTCGCGGTGAGCGCGGGCCTCTTCCTCATGTCGGAGGGAGAGGATCTGGGGCTGGTGCTCGGGCCGTTCTTCGGAGGTCTGGTGCTCTCGTTCGCCTACGGCGCGCTCGACCGTGCGCTTGAGAATCGACGCCGCCTGATCGACGAGCTCGTCGACGCTCGGGCCCAGCTCGACCGCTCCGAGCGCGAGGCCGTCGCGCTGGTCGAGCGGAACCGGGTCGCGAGCGAGCTGCACGACGTCGTGGTGCAACGGACGGCCAGTGCGCTCCTGCTGCTCGAATCCGAGGGAGAGGCGGCAGGACGAGCCTCTGCGGCCGTAGTGGAAGCCCGGGATGTGCTTCGCGAGGCGCTCGCCGAGACCCGCCGACTGCTGCACGGGCTCGCCCGTCCACGGGCCCAGCGGCGTTCGCTTGTGGCGGCCCTCCGCGAGTTGGCAGATGAGCACGGTGCCGCGTTCGCGATCGTGGGGGAGGAGCACGACCCCGGCGATGCGGCCGCGCACGCGCTCCTGCGCGTCGCGCAGGAGGCCCTGGTGAACGTCGAGAAGCACGCGCGGGCCTCCTCAGCGCGGGTAACGTTGACCTTCTTCGAAGGTGCGGTCGGCATCGACGTCGCGGACGATGGCGTGGGATTCGACACCGAGCGACGCTCCGCTGACGCTGACGCTGACGCTGACGCAGACGGATACGGGTTGCGGGCGATGGCGTGGCGCGCCGAAAGCCTCGGGGGATCGTTCACCGTCGAATCGCATCCGGGACGGGGAACGGTCGTCGCGGGCGTCGTCCCCTCCGAAATCGACGCGGGAGGCGGGGGATGATCCGGATCCTGCTCGTCGACGACCATCCGGTGCTCCGCCATGGCATCCGTGCCCTGCTCGACACCCAGCCCGACCTCTCCGTGGTGGCGGAGACGGGCGATCCTCGTGAAGCGGTCGAGCTCGCGGTGCGAGAGCGTGCCGAGGTCGTGCTCGTCGACCTGGATCTGGGGCCCGATCAGGAAGACGGCGCCGCGACGACGCGCCTGATCCTGGGTGCTCGACCGGAGGCCCGGGTCATCGCCTTCACCGCCTTCGACTCAGATGCCGATATCGTGCGGATGATCGAGGCGGGCGCCGTCGGGTACCTCGTCAAAGACAGTCGACCCTCCGCACTCTTCAGCGCGATCAGGTCGGCAGCGGGAGGATCCGCGGCCATTTCCGGGCCGATTGCGGCGCGGCTGCTCGAACGAATGCAACGACCCGATGACGCGTTAACGGCGCGTGAGCTGGAAGTGCTCGAACTTGCGGCCTCGGGCCTGTCGAACCGCGACCTCGCCCGCAGATTGCTGGTGAGTGAGGCCACCGTGAAGACCCATCTGCATCACGCCTTCACGAAGCTGGGAGCCGACAATCGGCAGGCGGCCATCGCTACCGCGATCAGGCGCGGCCTGATCAGGCTGTGAGGGACGCGCTGCGGCGGCTCGGCCCCTGTGCGCGCCGAAGTATCGGCGACTCTGCCTAGGAGGTGAGGCTCTCGGCAAGGCTCTGCGCCGCCGGTCGGAGCGCCTCGACGATATGGTCGACGCCCGCCGCCTTCATGCGTTCGGTGCGGCCTGACACGACGAGCATGCCGAGCGGGTCCCCGTTCGGGTCGACGACCGGAACGGACACGGCGAATAGCCCGACTTCGAGTTCGTCGTCGATGACGCCGTAGCCGCGCTCTCGGATCTCGTGCAGCTCCGTGAGGAGCGCTGCGCGGTCGGTGATCGTGTGCGGAGTGAGCGCTGGAAGCCGCTCCGGCATGAGCGTCGCGAGTTCGTCGTCGTCGAGGAACGAGAGCAGCATCTTGCCGGCGACCGTGGCGTGGTGGGGAAAACGCATGACATCCGGTTCTCGGCCGAGAGTCATGATCTGTGGACCCACGGCCTGCGAGATGAAGTCAATGGAAGTCGGGCCTGTGACGGCGAAGTAGGCGACGTGTTCGGTGAGTTCTCGCGCGAGGTGATCGAGCACCACCTGGATTCGAGAGCGGAGACCGCGGCGAGGGTCGGCGATGCGACCAAGACGAAACGCTTCCCAGCCCAGCGAGAGGAGCCCTTGCTCTTTGACGAGCATCCCCGCCTCTTCGAGCGTGAGCAGGAGGCGGAAGGCGGTTGGGCGTGCGAGGCCTGCCTCGTCGGCGAGCACAGCGGCGGTAGTGCCTTCGGGATGGTTGCTTGCTGCCCGGAGTAGGGAGAAGGCTCTGAGTACCGAACGGTTGAGCACAGATGACGAGCTTCCGTCTCCGGAATTCTCTTCTGCAGAGGTTCCATCTGTGGAGCCTGCGAGTGTGTCCTTCGGATCGGTCATGCTTCGCGTGCTCCCCGGTGGTGTGTGCTGAGTGCTCGCTTTCATCCTAAGTGCGACAGAAGACTCGCCCCTGAGAGAATTTCATTTAACGAAATTCAAATCTGACTATTGAAATTATTTCAGGATCCTCCTACGCTGATGAGCGACCCGACCGCCCGATCAGGCCTGGCGGTGATGACGCCGTCACACCCGGTCTCGTGCATACCCCCAACAGTCATGTCAGGTCACTGAATCAAGGAGTTCTTACAGATGCAACGACGCAACTCGAGGATCCGAAGTCTCGCTGCGCTGGGAGGCGCATCCCTGCTGGCGATGGCTGCACTCGCCGGCTGCTCGTCAGGGGGCACGGCATCAAATGCTGAGGTCGCAGACGACTGCACGCCAGCGCACGAGTTCGAGACGGTGAGCGAAGGGACGTTGACCGTTGCGACCTACGACTTCCTTCCGTACACGCAGATCGATTCGGCAACGGAGCTGTCGGGTATCGAGGGAGAGATCCTCACCGAGATCGCGAAACGCGAGTGCCTCGTGCTCGACATACAGTCGTCCGGCGGGGCAGGGTCGGTGATTCCGTCCGTCGAGACCGGACGAGCCGATATCGGCGCTGGAGACTGGTACCGAACCAAGGATCGGGCGCAAGTGATCCGACAGAGCGCGCCCACCGTACTCGACGTGAGCGTGATCGTGTCGAAGTCCGGTATCACCAGCGACGAGCTCGATCAGGGATACCAGGTCGGATCAGTGTCGGGGAGTCTCTGGGACACGAACGCGAAGGCCTGGCTCGGCGACAACTACACGATCTACCAAGATGCTGAGTCCATTTACTCGGACCTCGCGGCCGACCGGGTCGACGCCGTCATCGTGAGTGCTGCTTCGGCGGTAGATCGACTGGAGGGCAGCCCGATCGAAGGCATTCAGATGGAGGAGGTAACGCCGAACGTCAACGTCCCGGAGTTCGAGAAGCCCGGTCAGGTCGGGTTCCCGACGTCACTCGAGAACGAGGCCTTCGGAGACGCAGTCGACGAGACGATTCAAGACCTGCACGATGACGGGACGATCGCGAAACTTCTTGAAAAATACGGTCTCAGCGCCGATGCTGCTGAGACGGGTGAACCCTACGAGCTTTAGGAGAAAAAGCGGATGCACACCAAAGACACGATGAAGACAGGCGAGTTCGGCTTTGCCCAGCACGGGGCGCCGGTCAAGTTCGCCGACGTCATGCCCGATTACACGATCCAGGATCGGGTGGCACTCGTGTCGTTCCGCCCCGGTGGCATCTTGGAAGCTGCACCGTTGCTGATGGCATCGATCGGGGCGTTCTACGAAGAGCTGCTCAGTCGCAGTGATGACTTCTACGAGTACCCCGATGTGTTCGCGGTGCACGTGGGAGGTCTGCACGGCTACCACGGCATGCTCGATATCTGGCCAGAACGACGCGAAGTCGTGGTGCCGGCCGATCCGAACGCACTGCTCGGAACGCTCAGCGATCTCGGGATCACCCGACTGGTGCTGCAGGACGCCCCCGAGGGCGGGGCGAACGTGGAGAAGGAGTCGATCACACAGCTGGCCCGCTCGCTCAAGTCGATCTACCGCGTGGGCGGTGCGGCAGGCGAGGATGCTTGGAGCGTCACGCCTTCCGAGAACGCCGCGAACTTCATTCGGAAGGCAGCAACAGATTCCGAGGGGATTCTCGGAGCTGAAGCCGCGGAACAGGCGCGTGCCGGGGCGCACGATGCGCGCACCTACACACCGATTGGCTTCGATGAGGCGTTGAGAATCATCGCCGGATCGGGTGAGACCGCCGAGTACTTCGGCATGAGCGAGCAGTACCGCACCGCACTCAACCTGGGGCCGGTCGTGTACGACCGCCACACCTACACGATCTGAGTACCTACCTGATCCCCGACGGAGCGGCCGTCGGGGATCAGGCGTTCTCCGTCTCGCGCGGCTCGGTACTCTCTGCTCCGTACTCGAGGCCGCGTCCTGTCCGGTGTTTCGGGCTCAGAGCTGAGCCTCGCTCAGGGAACCCTGCGGATCCACTCCTCGCTCAGAAACTTCTCCGCAACCAGCCGCTCGGCCTCGGCCCACTCCTCTTCGGAGACCGTTCCGGCCGTGCCGCCGTGGCGCTGCGTGAACACATCGACGAGCCGTTCGATGATCTCCTCGCGAGCCAGGCCGGTCTGACTGCGCAGCGGATCCACCCGCTTCTGCGCGCTCGCCGTCCCCTTGTCCGACAGTTTCTCTCGGCCGATGCGCAGCACCTCGGTCATGGCGACCGGATCCATGTCGTAAGCCATCGTGACGTGATGCAGCACGGCCCCCGAACCGAGGCGCTTCTGCGCGGCGCCGCCGATCTTGCCGTGCGGGCTGGTGATGTCGTTGAGCGGCTTGTAGACGGCGTCGATCCCGAGCGATTTCAAGGCTTCGAGCACCCACTCGTCGAGGAAGGCGTACGAGTCGGCGAAGGTCATGCCGCTGACGAGGTCGCCCGGCACATACAGTGCGTAGGTGATGGAGGCCTCCGGCTCCATGTACATGGCGCCGCCGCCCGAGATGCGGCGCACGATCTGCGCGCCGCGTGCTGCGGCCTGCGCCTCATCGACCTCGTTCTGCACGGACTGGAAGCTGCCGATGAAGACCGCGGGCGAGTTCCACTCCCAGATGCGCAGGGTAGGGCCCCGGCGGCCGGTGCCGACGGCGGTGGTGAGCACCTCGTCGAGGGCTGCGTTGAGTACGGGAGCGACGGCTCGCTCGTGCAGGATCTCCCAGTCGTAGTCACGCCACTGCGCCGCCCCGGTCATGGCTCGTCTGATCGCGACGCCGACCGATTCCGGCGTGAAGCCCAGCAGCTGCACTTCGGAGTTGCCGGGTGCAGTGCTCAGCTGCGTACGGATCGCGGTGGCGAAGTCGTCGATGGTGCCGCTCGGGTCGGTTCCCTCGACCGCACGGTTGATCTCGGCGAGCGCTTCGTCGGGTTCGAGGAAGAAGTCGCCCGACAGGCGGAAGTCGCTGATGGCACCGTCGACCACGTCGAAATCGACGACGACGAGCTTTCCTCCGGGCACCTTGTACTCACCGTGCATGCTCATGGACTTAAGCGTACGCCTTGCGACGGTATCCGGGACGGGGTCTGCGGCTCAGCGAGGGCCTTGGTCGATGATGCCTATGCCGTCCGTCAACAATCCGCTCGGGCCGACTCGCTCGAGCATCCAGGTGATGATGTCGCGCTGCACTTCGTCACGGTTGGTTTCGTTGAGGATCTCGTGGCGTGCCTCGGGGTACACCTTCACCGTGACGTCACGCAGGCCGCGCTTACGGTACGCCTTTGCGAGCCGGCGCAGGTGGCGCTCGCCGCGGTGCAGCGGGTCGTCGCCACCAGAGATGATGAGCAACGGGAGATCGGGGTCGAGGCCGGGGCGGGGCGTGCCATACAGCCTGAGGGCGTCGGGCAGGCCGAAGAGCTTCAGAATGTCCGTTCCGAAGCAGAGCTCGTCGGCGATGAACGCCCGACTCACAGCGGGGTCACGGCTCAGCCATTCGAAACCGTTCGCGTCTGCTCCGCGCCAGCGGGCGTTGAGGTCGCCGCTTTCGAGGCCGCGCGGGGTGCGATGGGCGCTCCCTGACAGAACGACCGCGTCGAAGGCTCGCGGGTGGTCGCCCAAGACGCGTTGCGCCATGAGCGATCCCCAGGAGTGGGCGAAGGCGATGACCGGCAGCCCCGGGTGCCGGTCTCGGATCAACGCGGTGAGCTGCAGCAGCGCCGCCTCCGTTGCGCGCAGGCCGCCAGGCCCCAGCTTGCCGAGCTTGGTCCGGTCGCCGCGCCACTGCCGGCGCCAGGTCTCTCCGTGCCCGCGATGGTCGTCGGCGTAGACGGTGAACCCTGCAGCGACGAGTGTCTCGGCGAAGGCGCGGTAGCGTTTCGCGTGTTCGCCGACACCGTGCATGATCTGCACGACGCCGATGGGATCTTCGGCGTCCCAGCGGTACACCGCATGGTCGATGCCGTGGGCGTCGCGCAGCGAGAACTCATCGGGGCCGTTGCCGCGGCCGGTGCTCGGTGTCTCGCCCATGCCCCTCAGGGTACCCGTGCTCCCTCCGCGCTGAATAGACTCGGAGACATGAGTGATCTGGTCGTTTCCCTGCCCGATGATGAGCTATTCGAGTTGATGGGCGAAGTGCCCGGGGTGGAGTTCGTGTCATGGGATTTGACGGGTGAGGCGCCCCGCTCGAGCTTCGACATCGTGGTTCCCCCGTACTGGGGAGGCACTGCGCAGCTGGCGCGTATCGCCGACGTCGAGACGCGGCTCGTGCAGTGGCAGTCGATCGGGTTCAACGGCGTCGCCGACTCCCTGCCGGAGGGAGTGCCGTTCGCGAATGCCTCGACGGTGCATGAGTCCGGGACGGCCGAGCTGGCCGTCACTCTGGCGCTCGCCGCACAGCGCAATATCCCGGGGTTCGTGCAGGATCAGGCCCGAGGCTTCTGGAACCTCCATACGCGGCCGAGTCTCGCAGATCGACGGTGCCTCATTGTCGGGTACGGCGGGGTCTCGAAGGCGATCGAGGCACGGCTCGCGCCATTCGAGACCGAGATCACTCGCGTCGCTTCGCGTGCGCGTGAGGATCGGAACCTCGCGGGTGACACCGTGCATGTGCACGGCATCGATGAACTGGATGAGTTGCTGCCGAGCACCGAGATCGTGCTCCTCGCCGTGCCCCTCACTGACGCGACCCGAGGGCTCTTCGGTGCTGCCGAGCTCGCTGCGCTCCCCGATGATGCGCTCATCGTGAACGTGGCGCGCGGCCCTGTTGTCGATACCGACGCGTTGCTCGCGGAGCTCGAGGCGGGCCGACTGCGTGCGGCGCTCGACGTGACCGATCCTGAACCACTGCCTGAAGATCACCCGCTGTGGCACGCGCCTGGTGTGCTCATCACCCCGCACGTCGGGGGTGACTCGAGCGCGATGCTGCCGCGCCTCCGGGCACTGCTTCTGCGACAGATCGAACACGTTCGTGCGGGCGAGAGGCCAGAAAACCTCGTGCTCGGCGAGTGGGCTGAGTAGCGCACACGTCGAGCACGAGGTTCTGTGCCCCGAGGGAGGCCGGGTGGCCGTTAGGCGGGTACCGCCGCGGGTTGATTTCGGCGCACATCCTTCGCGAAGAGCGCGCAGATGAGGTTCAGCACCGCGGTCGCGATGATCATGCCCACGAACCCGACCACGTAGGTGCCGGTGGAGTCCTTCACGAGACCCATGACGTACGGGTAGACGAAGCCGCCGACGATGAAGCCGATACCGAGAACGAAGCCGTTGACGGCTCCGGCCATGCGCGTCGGCACCGACTCGGTCGCGAGCGCCAGGGCGAGCGGCATGCCGGTGTAGACGCCCAGGCCGACGAGCGGCAGGCTGATCGCAGCGAACACATAGTTGTCGGCCGCGATGCTGACGGTCAGTGCGCCCATGAAGAGGGTCATGGCGAGGCCGGCGAGCAAGATCAGGTTCTTGCGCTTGCCCAGGCTGTCGGAGATGAGGCCGAAGACGATCGATGTGACGATGCCCGCGAGCACGTAGCACGACGAGAAGAAGCCTGCTGCGGTCGTCGACCAGCCGGCATCCTCGATGAGGATCGTCGGCATCCAGACGGCGACCACCGCGAAGATGCCCCACTCGCCGATGAAGAAGGCGGCTGCGACGAGCACGTTGCGGCTGAACAGCCAGCTCGCGGTCGAACGGCCCGAAGTGTCTTCCTCCGCGGACTCCGCTGTTGCGGTGTGTGGTGGCGCGTCCTTGAGGAAGAGCGCGGCGATGACCAGCACGACCACGAGGAAGATGCCGCCGATGTTCGATCCGGTACGCCACCCGAATGCGACCAGCACGATCGCGAACAGGTAGAGCGAGAAGACCGAGCCGATGCCGTCGGTGGTGAACATGATGCCGAGAGCGATGCCGTTCTTGCGCTCGCGCTCGAACCAGTTGATCGCCATCGTGTACGGGCCGACGAAGAGCAGGCCGACGCCGAGGCCGCTGATAGCGCGGCCGAGCATGAGCAGACCGTAGTCGGGGGCGACCGCGAAGACGAACTGGCCGATGATCGCAGCGACCAGGCCGATGAGGATGATCTTCTTCGTGCCGATGCGGTCGCCGATGACACCGGCGAAGGGCAGGATCAGGCCGCCGACGAGCGCCGTGATCGAGCCGAGCAGGCCGGCCTGGCTCGCGTTCAGCGAGAGCTCGTCGGAGATCTCGAGGAGGCTGGGGGTCCACCCGATGTAGGGGATGAAGCAGGCGATCAGGACCAGGTATGAGAGGCCCAGCATCACCCACTTCGTGGTGGGACTCGTCTTATTCATGGTGAGGCACTTCCTGTCTCGGCGTTGAGAGGGGAACTCTGCAATGAGTTCTTGGAGCGGCAACCACAAGGTAGATCATTGGCTGTCAGAGCAATACTCTACATCTGAATTTGCTGATAGACCAGAATAATATCGAGATTGTTTGCGCGATCGCCCTTAAATGCTCAATCCGCCTGTCGTCGGCGCGAGCGCCGGCTCGGTAAGTTGCGCTGGGAACAGCAGGGCTATGCGTCAGGCGCGTCCGGTGTCGCGGGAGATTCCGTCGATGCGGGAGATGCTGCGCTGTCGTCAGGATCGGAGCCGCCGAGATTCAGCAACAGCACCCCCGCTACCGTGAGGAGCACGCCGAGCACCTGCAGCATCGAGAGGCGTTCGCGATAGATCGAGACGCCGATGCCGACGACCAGCAGGGTACCGGCGCCAGACCAGACGGCGTACGCGATGCTGACCGGGAGTACTTTCACGACTTGCGCGAGCAGGTAGAAGGAGGACGCGTAGCCGATCAGCACTCCGACCGTCGGCCACAGTCGGGTGAAGCCCTCTGAGACCTTGAGCATCGAAGTCGCGAAGACTTCGAGGCAGATGGCGACGATGAGCATGATCCAATGCATGGGTGTCTCCTCCCGGGCCGCGTGACGCGCAGGGTCGGTGATGCGCAGACACAGTGATGCGTGGGTTCAGGAATCGAACCCCATGCCCACTGCATCCATTGTCGACAGCCAGAGCCCGCGTTTGCCACCGTTGCGGTCAGATCGTGCCATCTCGGCGGTCGTGATCTGAACGCCCAACCAGGCGAGCGGCTCGGGCGGGAAGGGGATCGGCTTCTTCTTGACCAGCTCGAGCCGAGTGCGTTCGGTATCGAGCCCATCGAGCAGGTCGAGGGTCACGTTTGCGCCGAAGCGGGTCGCGCCGACGCCGAGGCCGGTGTATCCGGCAGAGGCGACGACGCGGTCGCCGTGCGCTCGGGTGAAGAAGGAGAAGAACCGGCTGCACGAATCGATGGCCCCGCCCCAGGCGTGGCTGAATCCGAGGTCACCGAGAGCCGGGAAGGTCTCGATGAAGTGCGCGGCGAGTCTGCGGTAGCTCTCCTCGCGGTCGTAATACTCGTCTTTGAGTTCCTTGCCGTAGTGGTAGATCGCATCGTAGCCGCCGAACAGGATGCGATCGCGGCCATTCTCGTCACGGGTGATGCGCACGTAGTGGAAGCGATTGTTCAGGTCGGCGATCCCCTGGCGCTCCCGCCAACCGAGCGCTTCCGATTGCTCGGGAGTGAGCGGGTTGCTCATGAGCGCATAGTCCCAGACCGGCACTACGAAGGGGCGGGCGCGGCGCAGCAGCGACGGGAACACATTCGTTGCCAGCGCGACGCGCCCCGCCCTGACCGTGGCCAGCGCCCTACGGCTGGTCTCCCGTTCGGTGCCGCCGACGGTCAGTGAGATCTCGTCTGTCCGAGCCTCCATATCGATCACCGGTGAGTGCTCGTAGATCTCGACTCCGAGTTCGAGGCAGACGCGGCGCAATTCCCAGGCGAGGCGCGCGGGGTGCACCATGACGTTGCCCTCTTTCTCCCAGAGGCCCGCGTGGAAGAGTGGGGAGTCGACCTCCTGGCGCACACGCTCCCGGTCCATATAGATGGCGTCGGGGTCCTGCTCGCTGTCCGAGACGAGCCAGTCGACCTGGTGCTCCTCGGTCGCGACCCGGAGCACGCCGGATTCCGACCATTCGCAGTCCATGCCGTAGCGGCGCACTGTCTCGCCGAACTCCCGGATGTTCTCGAGTCCGAGTTCGTGCAACCGGGCGGTTTCTTTCGGAAGGTGGCGTTCGCCGTTACTCGCACCGTGCGTAAGGCTCGACTCGCAGAAGCCCCCGTTTCGGCCGGAGGCGGCCCACCCGATCCGTTTGCCTTCCAGAAGTACGACTCGACGGTGCGGATCGCGCTCCTTGGCGAGCAGCGCAGTCCACAGCCCCGTGTATCCGCCGCCGACGACCGCGAGGTCGGTGCTCAGTTCGCCGCGGGCAGGCGGAAGCGCTTCGGGGCGACGCGAGTCGTCCATCCAGTAAGGCGTGCGCTTGGTGCCGGCTAGGGCGAGGTCGATGCGGTGTGCCGGAACGGCGGCCTCCGCGCGCTCGTAGGTGGTCATGATGCTCCTTCGCAGTATGCCTGGCTGCACCGGTGTCGACGCGGCTGGGCTATCTCCAGCATGGTGCCTGAGCTTGTCGATCCAGTCAATTATTTCATCCTAGTTTGCTGTGAGAGCAAGAAAAGAGGGAAATCTCTTGCGTTTGCAGGAATGCGTGACGTAAGGTGGGCCCCGACAACGCTGTTCGAGATACACGGAGGTATCGACATGAATTCCCTTCCAGCGCCGACACGGACGCAGCTCTTCATCGCCGGCGAATACACGGACGGCGCCTCGACGCAGCGCACGGAGGTACGCAACCCGGCCACAGGCGAACTGGTTGCCTCCATTCCAGTGCCCACTCAGGCTGATCTCGATCAGGCAGTCGCCGGCGCTCACGCGGCTCAGACGGCATGGCGCCGTCTCGGAGTATTCGCACGGGCCGCGATCTGTCACAAGATCGGTGACGCCCTTGAAGCCCGCATCGACGATCTCGCCCGCCTGCAGACGCTCGAGCAGGGCAAGCCCCTCGAGGAGTCGGTGGGAGACATCACCGAGGCCGCCCAGCTGTTCCACCTGCATGCCGAGGACGCGATGCGCCTCTACGGAGAGACGCTGCCCTCGACCGACCCGAACATGCGTCAGTACACCTCGCGCGCGCCGATCGGGGTCTTCGGCATCATCACCCCCTGGAACTTCCCCATGCTCATGTTCGCGGAGTTCGTCGCGCCGGGCCTTGCCACCGGCAATGCGCTTGTCGTGAAGCCGCCGGCCAACACCCCGCTCACCGTGCTCGCCGCCATGGAGGTCATGGAAGAAGCCGGCCTCCCGAAGGGTCTCGTCAGCGTGCTCCCCGGCGAGGGCGAGTTCGGTGCGGCGCTCGTCTCGCACCCGGGCATCAACGCGGTGGGCTTCATCGGATCCTCGGCGACCGCCGCGAAGATCCAGGCGACCGCGGGCCTCAAGCCCCTCCTCATCGAAGCATCGGGTAACGGTCCGGTCGTCGTGCTCGCCGACGCCGACGTCGAGCGCGCGGCGAAGGCCGCTGTCGACGGCGCATACTTCTGCGCCGGCCAGGTCTGCTGCGCCACCGAGCGGGTCATCGTGCACCGCGACATCCACGACGAGTTCGTGCGTGCGGTGCTCGACTACGCGAAGAAGACCATCGTGCTGGGCGATCCGCTCGACCCGAAGACCAACCTGGGGCCGCTCAACAACGAGGGCGTTGCGCAGAAGATGGACCGGCACATGGCCGATGCGCGTGAGCGCGGCTTCGACGTGCTGCTCGGTGGCGGCCGCGTCGAGGGAATGCCGACCGACCTCTACTACGACTTCACCGTCGTCGACGGCGTCACGACCGACAGCCTGCTCGCACGCGAGGAGTCCTTCGGCCCGGTACTGCCGATCATCGTCGCGGAAGATGATGAGGACGCGCTCCGCATCGCCAACGACGACCCGCTGGGTCTGCAGGGAGCGGTGTACACCGAGAGCCTGAAGAAGGCGTTCTACTTCATGGAAGAGATGCAGGTCGGTCAGGTGATCGTCAACGAGTCGAACGGCTGGTGGGATGTGAACATGCCGTTCGGCGGCGCCGGCGGAACTGCGACGGGGTGGGGTCGGATCGGCGGCATGTACACGCTGCACGATATGACCTACCTGCGCAACGGCTGCATCCGTATCGCCGACGACTGAACCTCGGCAGGCTGACATCGTTCGACCCGATCGCCGGCAAGACATCGCCGGCGATCGGTGTCGCGCGATGCTGCCCTCGGCGCCACTGCGCATCTCGCAAGGTGTGGGCCCGGCTGCTTGGTAATCTGTGGCCAGATCCATTGCCCCTATATAAGGAGTCCGCGTGAAGTCTGACCTCGACGAGATCGATCGGAAGCTGATCGCCATTCTGCAGCAAGACGGTCGCCGATCCTTCAAAGAGATCTCGGAGGAGACCGGCGTGCCGGCATCATCCGTGCGCTACCGGGTGCAGCGTCTGGAAGATTCGGGCACGCTTCAGATCGTCGGTGTTGCGGACCCGCTGCGCATCGGCTTCGACCGGCTCGCCATGATCGGGCTGAAATGCGAGATGGGCAAGGCGAGGATGGTCTGCGAGGCGCTCTCGAAGCTTCCCGAGACCAGCTACGTCGTACTCACGACCGGTCCGTACGACGTCATGGTCGAGGTCGTATGCCGGGACGTCGCCCACTACACGGAGCTGCTGCACGACCGCCTGCCACGACAGGAGGGCATCGTGGGCGCCGACACGTTCTTCGTGCTCGAGGCCTACAAGCTCGCCTACGGATGGGGCGTCGGTGACGATGACCCGACGGAGGCGACGACTGAAGCGGTGATGACTGCACATGAAGAGAGTGCTGAGACATGAATGACGGCAACGCGGATTCCCCAGACGGCTCTTGGAGTGCCGAGCCCAGCGACGCGGAAGGAGGAGTGCCGCTGACTCCGGGGCGCGCCATCGACGTCCTGGCTCTCGAACTTCCCCTCGAGCCGCTCCCGGTAGAGGAGGTGCGCCTGGGGAGCCCGAACGCCGGCTCCGTATCTTTCGACCTCGCCGAACGGTCAGCGCGTACGCCCGATGCCGAAAGCGCGGAATCCTCGGCCTACCCGAACATCGGGGTCTGGGAGATGACGGCCGGTACCGCCGTCGATGTCGAGGTCGACGAGTGCTTCATCGTGCTCTCCGGTCGGGCGACGGTCGTGATCCGCGACGGTGCCGGGCTTGAGGAAGGTGCCGGGCTTGAGGAAGGTGCCGGGCTTGAGGAACATGGTGCCGAGCCGGGGATCGCGAGTGGCGAGCAGGTGATGGAGCTGCGGCCCGGTACGATCGGCCGCCTCTCCGCCGGCATGCGCACGGAATGGACCGTGCACGAGAATCTGCGCAAGATCTACCTGATGCCCTAGCCTTCGATCCGACTCGACCCGCTTCAACCCGCACGATCCTGATCCGGGCTCGTCAGTTTCGGTGTTCGGCTCTGACGAATGTCATGAGCTGTTCCGCGCCTCAACTTGCTCTTCCGCTCTCGAGGAGTAGCCTGTGCGGGGGAGGTGCCCGTGTCCGAGGGTCCGATGACGGAGCCGTTGAACCTCCCGCGAGGCCGTCCACGCGGGAGGGACATGCTGCTGGCCCTGGCCGAGCCTGGGTACCGCCGCTTCGCGATCGGGCAGACTTCGGCGACGATTGCGCTGTGGGTGCAGCGGGTCGTGCAGGACTGGATCGTGCTCGAGCTCACGGGCAGCGCCGCGCTCGTGGGCGCGCTGGTGCTGATGCAGTTCGGCCCGACACTGCTCTTCGGCATGTGGGGTGGCCTCATCGCCGACCGATACCGCACGCGTCAAGCGTTGCTCGTGGTGCAGAGCGGGGCCGCACTCGTGTCGGTGGCGCTGTGTGCGTTCGCGTTCGCCGGAGCGCTCACCGCTGAGGTGATCTTCATCGCTGCCCTGCTGCTCGGACTGTTCTCGGTCGTCGAGATGCCGGCTCGACAGGTTATCGTCGGCGAACTCGTGTCGGCGCGTGCGTTGCCCAATGCGATCAGTATCAACGCGATGATCTTCCAGACGGGCACGATGATCGGACCCGCCGTGGGTGGGCTGCTGATCCCGCTCGGCGGGCAGTGGGCGTTTCTCATCGCCGCTGTGCTGATGGTCGTCTATCTGGTGATGCTCTCGATGATCCGCGTGACGGGGCGAGAGAAGCCGCGTCCGGCCAGGGCGAAGGGACAGATCGTTGAAGCTCTTCGGTATTGCGTGCGCAAACCGGTCATCTTCTGGACGCTGTTCCTGCTGCTGTTCGTCGCGCTGGTCGGTTTGAACTGGCCGGTGCTGCTCACGAGCATGGCGGATCGCGTCTTCGACTCCGGAGGTACCGGATACGGCCTGTACACCTCGGCAGTGGGGGTCGGAGCTCTTGTCGGCGCCGTGCTGTCGCTGCAGCGATCGCGCGTGCGACTGCGCAGCGTCTACGTCGCGACAGCGGGTTTCATGGTGTTCAAACTGGCCTCGGCGCTCGTGCCTTGGGAGTGGGTCTTCGTCGTGCTGATCGGCCTCGCGGGGTGCGGCAGCGTGCTCATGTGGACCGCCGCGAATACGACCCTGCAATCTCACTCGAATAGATCGATTCGCGGACGCGTGATGTCGCTGTACCTGCTCATCGCGGCCGGCGGGCAGGCTCTCGGAGGCCCGCTGCTCGGTTGGATCATCGAGCACTTCGGGCCCCGCTGGGGCATGGGCATTTCGGCCGGGGTGCCGTTGCTCGCGGCGCTCGTCACCGGACTGGTGCTCGCACGACGCACTCGTCGGCCCCGCCCGCGGCAGGCGTGATCGACGCAGACCGGGCCACCTGACCGACAGGCCAGCCGACGCCCTGCGATCCCGAGTAGACTGGGCCGTTGCGCCGCTAGAACGTTCCCGTGCGCGCATGTCCAAGATCCCCGTCTGCCCCTTGGAGTGTTGAATACACATGGCTGAACAGTCCCGCCTCGACAAGGTCATCTCGCTCGCCCGCCACCGCGGCTTCGTCTTCCAGGCCGGTGAGATCTACGGCGGATCTCGCTCCGCGTGGGACTACGGCCCCCTCGGCACCGCGCTCAAGGAGAACATCAAGCGTCAGTGGTGGAAGGCCATGGTGCAGAAGCGCGACGATGTTGTGGGCATCGACTCGAGCGTGATCTTGCCCAAGCAGGTGTGGGAGGCGTCGGGGCACGTCGAGGTCTTCACCGACCCGCTCGTCGAGTGCCTGAGCTGCCACAAGCGTCAGCGCGAGGATCACCTCATCGAAGCGTTCGAAGAGAAGAAGGGCCGTGAACCGAAGGACGGACTCGCAGAGATCGTCTGCGCCAACTGCGGCACCCGGGGCCAGTGGACCGAGCCGCGCGCCTTCTCGGGCCTGCTCAAGACCTACCTCGGCCCTGTCGACGACGAGTCGGGCCTGCACTACCTGCGCCCCGAGACCGCGCAGGGCATCTTCGTGAACTTCGCGAACGTGCTGCAGGCGGCGCGCATGAAGCCGCCGTTCGGCATCGGTCAGATCGGTAAAAGCTTCCGCAACGAGATCACCCCTGGCAATTTCATCTTCCGCACGCGCGAGTTCGAGCAGATGGAGATGGAGTTCTTCGTCGAGCCCGGCACCGACGAGGAGTGGCAGGAGTACTGGATGAACGAGCGCATGCGCTGGTACACCGACCTCGGAATCGCGCCCGAGAACCTGCGTTTCTACGAGCATCCGCAGGAGAAGCTCTCGCACTACTCGAAGCGCACCGCTGACATCGAGTACCGCTTCGGCTTCCAGGGCGGTGAGTGGGGCGAACTCGAGGGAATCGCGAACCGTACCGACTTCGATCTCTCGACGCACTCGCAGCACTCCGGCAAGGAGCTCAACTTCTTCGACCAGAACAAGAACGAGCGCTACACCCCGTACGTTATCGAGCCCGCGGCGGGCCTCACCCGCTCGCTCATGGCCTTCCTCGTCGACGCATACCGTGAAGAAGAGGTGCCGAACGCCAAGGGCGGCACCGATAAGCGCACGCTGCTCGCTCTCGATCCTCGCCTCGCACCGGTCAAGGCGGCGGTACTCCCGTTGAGCCGAAACGAGAAGCTCTCGCCGCTCGCTCGTGAGATCGCGCAGGATCTTCGCGACGATTGGAACATCGACTTCGACGACTCGGGTGCGATCGGCCGCCGCTACCGTCGCCAGGACGAAATCGGCACCCCGTTCTGCGTCACGGTCGACTTCGACTCGCTCGACGACGATGCGGTCACGGTACGCGAGCGCGACACGATGCAGCAAGAGCGCGTACCCCGCGCAGACCTGCACGCGTACCTCGCGACGCGTTTGCGCGGCGCCTGAGCGTACCGACCCGAAAGGACACCGAATGAGTAGCCCCGGTTCTGAGCCCGCTCCACAAGAGACGACGCCCGCGGGGCAGGATCCTCGGCAGAGTCCTCAACCGAGTCTCCAGCAGGGACCCACCTCGCCGCAGACAGGGGCAGATGCACCGGCAGAGACACCGGCGCAGTGGGCGTGGGCGCAGCCGGTCGTCACGCGTACGGTCGAGACCGAGCCCCTCGAGTATCACCGCCTCTACCGAGGCGTTGCGAACTATCGCTGGTGGCGGCCGCTGCTGGTGCTCGTGCTCACGCTGACCTTCTACCTGTTGCTGTCGGTGATCTTCGGCATGGTCGTGGGTGGCCTGCTGTTCCTCTTCAACTCTCCCGACCAGGTGTTCGCGCTTGTCGAGACGTTGGCGATCCCCGATACGCAGAACCCGCTCTCGGTGCTTGTCGGTCTGTCGTCCGTGATCGTGACGATGATTCCCGCGGTCTGGCTCGCGATGCGGGTCTCCGGGGTGCGGCCCGCGAAGCGCGTGCTTTCGGTCGCGTTGCGGGTGCGGTGGGGGCTGCTCGGCCGCACCGCGGGCTATGCGGCGCTCGCCCTCATCGGGGTCAACCTCGCGGTCTCGGTCACTGCCGGCCTCCTGCTCTCGGGCGGTGACGAGCCGATTCCCGAAATGCCCGATATCGATGTGCAGGCCGCGCTGATCTCGATGGGGATCGTCGTTCTGCTGGTGCCGTTGCAGGCGGCGGCAGAGGAGATCGTCTTCCGGGGCGCGCTCATGCAGGCCCTGGGCGCCTGGCTGCGCAGCCCCTGGTTCGCGATCCTTCTGCCCGCGATCGGGTTCGCGCTCGCGCACATCACGACCTACGGTTTCTGGGGCATGCTCTCGGTCGGCATCATGGGCGTTGTCGCAGCCTGGCTGACCTGGCGCACCGGCGGCCTGGAGGCGGCGATCGCCCTGCACGTGGTCAACAACCTGATCGCATTCGGGGCGATGTCGACCGGTCTTGGGGGATCCACAGATCAGAATGACGATGGCATTACGCCGATCGGCATCCTCGCGCAGGCGGTCTCGTTCGTCCTGTTCATCTGGTTGACCCTGCGCGGGTTCCGCAAGGGACGTCATGGCCGCACCCGCGTCGACCTGATCCAGGTGCCGGTGCTGGCACAGCCTGACACGGCATCCGAGGGGGAGCCCCCGCTCGCGACGTCTGACACGAAGGATCCGCGACCGTGACTCGGGTCCACATCGTAGGCGACGACCTCCCCGCGCTCGCCGCGGCTCTCGAACTGGCCGAGGTCGGCATCCGCATCAGCGTCGAACGGCGCGAATCGACCTTGCCTGAAGGCCCCGAACTCGACCATGACGGCGCGCTTGCAGCACTCATGGAGCGGGTCGCTGAGCCCATCGCAGAGGGTGGTCACCGTCACGATGCCGCGTCGCCGACATCGATCCTGCCGCGTCCGCTCCTGCTGCGGAGCTCGACAGGCGCCTGGCTGCCCGCGCCCGAGCCCTCGGTGCAGGGAGTCCCGGTGACGCCGCTTGCGCGCGAGTGCTTCGCGCTGCTCGGCACCTCGCGCACGCTGCGTGCGTACCTCGACCGGATCAAGCCATTGCTCACGATCGGCAAGACCCATGAGTACGGTCCGCTGGTGCAGGCACGCATCGGCGAGGCCGCACGACTGGTACTCGTGGAACCCGTGATCCGCGAGCGGTTCGGGCGGTCATCCGATGGGGTCGACGTCGCCATCGTCGCTCCTGGCCTGAATGAGGCGCTTTCTCGGGCCGGCAGCTTGACCGGCGCGGCGCTTGCATACGTCGATCGGAATGTTGCACGTGAAACCAGGGTGATGCCGCGGGGCGGGTGGGAGCAGCTGCGCGACACACTGCTCGAACGACTCGCGCACTACGGCGCGACGATCGTTTCTGGGGGAGTGAAGAGCACCCAGCGCGACGATGGCAGCTGGCAGATCGAGCTCGAAGACGGCGAGCGATTCCACGCCGATGCCGTCGTGGCCACAGCAGGCACTCGTTTCGGCGAAGCGGTGGAGCTGCTTCCCCGAGACGCGAGTTCCGAGTCGGCCCGGCTGCAGATACGGGTCACGGTCGACGTCGGTTCCGACGTCGACGCCGAGGTCGGCGCAGACCGCCCGAGTCTTGACCAGTTGGCCGACCACGACGCGTTGGAGACTGTCGAGATCGATGGCGAAGACTGGTCTGTGCGCACCGCGCGACGTGCAAAGGGTGGTCTGAGTGCGATCTTCACCGGCCCGGTGCTCGAACGTGCCGTCGATGCCGCCGGCACTTCGCGGATCGTAGAGCGGGTGCTGAGTGAACTCGAACTTGTGGGATCGGGCGTTGCTGCGGGCCACGATTCATCGGTGACGGCATGGTGGCGTGCGGCACCGTTCGCCACGCGGGACGAGCGCACCGCCGCAGAGTCTCGTGTCGCCGCACTGCGCGAGCAGCACGAGACGCTCGTGCCGGTCGGTGCGTCGCTGCACGGCGGTGATCTCTCGGCTGCGCTGCGCAGCGCACGTGAAGAATCGGTCGAGCTCCGGAGGCACCTCCTCGGCCTCACCGACTGAGGTTGCCACGCGTATATCACGTCGACCCCATCGCGGGGAATATATCTAGACGGGAATGCGAGGAATCAGGGAACGGCGATAGGCTGAGCAAGATCCCGTACCAAGAGCTGTCTGGAGGGCACCATGAGGGGCAAGGTCGCATTCGTTCTCGGAGCTGCGGTCGGCTACGTACTCGGCACCCGAGCTGGTCGCGAGCGCTACGAGCAGATCAAGCGTGGTACCAAGGCGGCCTGGGAGTCGGCGCCGGTGCAGCAGGGCGTCGATACGGTGCAAGGCGTGGTCGGCGATCAGCTCGAGGCGCTGAAGGCCCGCATCTTCACCGCGATCAGCGATGTGTTCGCTGCTCGTGGGCGCACGAGCAGCAGCGGATCGAGCGCCGCTGCGCAGAAATCGAGCTCCTCTGCGACGACATCGAGCGCCGCTGCGACGAATAAGTCCGCCGGCGCTGCAAGTGCTTCGGCCGGGGCAGACGGAGGCAAGTGATGGCTCGCAAGGACGGCGGCGCCGGCACCTTCGAGCTGCTCGCACGGCTGCCGCATCAGATCATCACGCTCATCAAGATCGAGCTCGATAACGCGAAGCGCGAGATCGCCGCCAAGGCGAAGCGCACCGGCATCGGCGCCGTCGCGATTGTCATCGCGCTCTTCTTCGTCTTCTTCGCCCTTGAGGCGTTGGTCGTCGCGGCGATTGCGGCGTTCGCGCTGATCTGGCCGGTCTGGCTGTCGGCGCTGGTCGTCGCATTCGGGCTGCTGCTGCTTGCAGGAATGGCGATCCTCGGTGGAATTCTGCTCATCAAACGGAGTGTTCCGGTGCCGAAGGGAACGCTGTCGCGCGTCGAGGGAGACTTCGAGGCGTTGAGCGAGGTGCGTATCAACAACGACGGCGGGTCGGCCGATGATCCGCTGCCTCAGCACGGCGGAAAGGGGAACTGGCGATGAGCACGAACACCAATGCCGCGGGCCCGCTCGACGGAGTGGCCGAGGCAGAGCTGGCGCGAGTCGAGCTCTACGACACCCTGGCCCAACTGCGCGACCGTCTGAACTATGCGCGCCGTATCGATAGTCGGATTGACGAGGCGAAGCGGAACGTCATCCGGTCGAAGCGCGAGAATCCGGTCGGATTCGCACTCGGAACTGCCGCCGCGGCAGCGGCGGTCGGAGCCGCGGTGTGGGGCATCGCCTCGGTGATCATCGACCGCCTGAGCGACTGACGTCGGCTTCCGAAGCGCTGTCCGCCGAGTGGGACAATGTCAATGGCGGCGCATCACATTACGGTTTCGTTCGAGGCCTGAAGCACCGTCGTTTTGCGTCCCTGCGGAGCAGAGGGTAAGAATAGGAGAATCGGAATCCTCTTCCGAGACCACGGCAGTGGTTCAACGAACGTGTGGCGTTGTATCAAACGCCATTCGTCTCGACATGATGAGTGAGTGGGATTTATGACGACAGATGCGAAACCGCTCAGCGGGCTTCGTGTCCTCGTGCCCCGTGGAGGCGCCTGGGGAGACCTGGTTTCCAAGGCGCTCCGGGAGCAGGGTGCGAGCACCGTGGTGTCCCCCCTCATCGACTTCGCTCACACGAACGAAGAGGACCTGCTGGTCGAGTCGCTCAAGCAACTCGAAGCCGGAGAGTTCCAGTGGATGACCGCCACCAGTGCGACCGTCGTCGACGTGCTCGCACATCACGGCGCCGTGATTCCGCCCGAGACGAAGGTGGCCGTGGTGGGCGAGGCGACTGCCCGCGCCTTCGAGGCTGCCGGGTACTCGATCAGCCGCACTCCGCACGAAGGCCCGCAGACCACTGAGGCACTGCTCGAGGAGTGGCCTGAGATCGACGAGCCGGGCGTGCTGCGCGTGCTCACGCTCCGCTCGGATGTCGCGAAGCCCGTGCTCACCGGAGGCCTCATCGAACGGGGTCACGACGTGACTCAGGTGCTGGCCTTCCGCACGGTCGGCGTGCCGGCTTCGGTGCACACGCGCGAAGACGTCGAGTCGGGGCGCATCAATGCGCTGCTCGTCGCATCGGCTCGCATCGCCCACGAGGTCGCCGAGCAGTTCCCGACGTTTCCCGAAGACACGATCGTTGCCTGCGTCGGCCCCCACACGCACACCGAGGCCGTGAAAGCAGGCCTCAAGCACAATCCTGACCACCGCGGCACCGAGGTGACGCGCGCCCTGATCGAGACCGTCGAATCGGCGATCGATCAGAGCGACATGCTCGACTGAATCCTCCATTCGGTGTCGCCGCGCGTCGACGATACTGTGGTCTCCCTGTGGGGTTTCTGAAGGTATGCCTGCGTGAGCGCTCGGACAGGGCACACTAGAAGCTATGGCCAGAGTTGAAGTGCATGCGGATCGGGTGGTCGTCAAGCTGACTCGAGCGGAGAAGCTGCTCTCATTGCGTCGAAACGACGTCGTCTTCGAGCGCGACCTCGTGAGTTCAGTGCTCATCACCGATGATCCATGGGTCTGGTTGCGCGGTGTGCGCTCGCCAGGCACGCACCTGCCCGGCCGACTCGCCTACGGAGTCTGGCGCAATCTCAGCGGCCGAGATTTTGCGCTGCTTCGCAGAGGCGTGCCCGCAGTCGTCCTCGATCTGGAGGCGGCCGAGTCGCACACCGCCCACGAGGAGTTCGACGATTTCGCCCGCGTGATCCTCTCGACGACCCACGCCGCGGAGCTCGTCCAGGCGATGCGGCTCACCCCGCGCGACGAGGTCTTCACGACCGATACCGACGCGTAGGGCCCGTGCTTTGAGCTCGGAGCGCACGGTCGAACGTGTAGAGCCCGGCGCATAGGCCCCGAGGCGCACACACCTGCGCGCTGCAAGATCAGGAGTTCAGCAGCAGCGCGATCGCCGCGATGACCGGCAGGGATGCGAAAGTCGTGAGGAACACCGTGTCACGCACGGGGATCTCGGCTCGTTGATAGGTCGCGGCGTAGTTGTAGACGTTCTGCGCGGTCGGAAGCGCGCCGATAACGGTCGCGACGAACACTTCGTGGGCGCTGAGGCCGATGGCCGTGGCAAGCCCGAAGGCGACGAGCGGCATCACAAGAATCTTGATGCCCGATGCTGTGAGCGCGAAGCGCAGCCCACTGCCCGGCTGCAGCGCCCGCTGCCCGTGCAGGGAGATACCGAAGCTGAGCAGCACCATCGGAATCGCGGCGTCGCCGAGCATGTCGACGGGTCCGATCACGAGGTCTGGAATGGGCACCTCGAACTGGGCCACGAGGAATCCGAGGATCGACGCGATGATCACAGGGTTCGATGAGGCCCGGCCGAGGGCGATCAGCGCGCCACCTCGGTTGCCCCGCGTGGAGTCCAGCACCGCGAGTATGATCGGCGCGAACAGCACGAGCTGTACGAGAAGCAGCGGCGCCACATACGCCGCATCGCCCAGGATGTAGACGGCGATGGGAAGCCCCAGGTTGTTCGAGTTGACGTAGCCTGCACAGGTCGCGCCGAGCGCTGTTGTGGCGCGATCCTGACGAAACCACAGCCGCGATACCGTGATGTACAGCGCGGCCACGATGATGGCCGCGCTCGTCGTGACGAGAATCACCGGTGACAGCAGCACCGCGGTGTCACTGCGGTGCAGCACCGAGAACAGCAGGGCGGGCGTCGCGACGTAGAACGCGACCTTGTTGAGGACGAGGCGCTGCTCGCCGACGACGATGCGGCAGCGAGCGGCGATATAGCCGGCGCCGATGATTCCGAGGATCAGCGCGAAGCCCTGCACCACGCCCATCATGCGGTGATCACCGGTGTCACGTCCTTTCGCGGGATTCTGCGCTCGCGGTGCACTGGCACGTGTTCAGCGCCGCAGTGCTGTCGCAGCTTCCTCGAACACGATATCGGAGAGCGCATCGAGCACCGGAGAATCGAGATTCCAACGCTGCCAGTAGAGCGGCAGTTCGATTGCCGGATCCGCGCCGAGCTCGATCAGCCGCCCGTTCTCGAGCGCCTCCTGGCACTGCGACTCCGGCAGCATCCCCCAGCCCATACCGAGTTCGATCGCGAGCGCGAACTCGGCTGAAGAAGGCACGAAATGTCGGGGAGGATCGAGCCGGCTGCGCGTCGCTTGACGCAAGAATCGCTTCTGGAACGAATCGTGGCGGTCGAAATCGAGCATGGGGGCGGTCGCGAGCGATGCCCCTGAGACCCCCTGCGCGAAGTGTCGATCGACGAAGGCCGGGCTCGCGACGGCGAGGTACCGGGCACGACCGAGCGCTGTCGATGTGCAGCCGGGCACCGCCTCCCGCGTCGACGTGACCGCCGCCATCGCGCCGCCTCGGCGAAGCTCGCGCGTCGACACCGCCTCGTCGGCGCGCAGCACCTCGAATCGCGCATCGATCTCGGCGGCCGCTCGCGCGAGTGCCGGGACGAACCATGTGGCGAGTGAATCCGCGTTCACCACGATCGGGATGACGGTTCCGCGCTCGCCGCCGAGCTCCCGTTCGGCGTCGCCGACGATGCGCTCCAGCTGCCTCGCTGCGCGCAGCACGACCGCGCCGGCTTCGGTGGCTCCGACCGGACGCGTGCGCTGCAGAAGTACGGTGCCGACCCGCTCCTCCATGGCGCGCACACGCTGGCTGACGGCGGAGGGGGTGATGTGCAGGCGGCGGGCCGCACTCTCGAAGCTGCCCTCGTCGACGATGACGGCGAAGGTGCGCAGGTGTTCGACGGGGAGGTCCATACCTCTAGATTAAGCAGAACTTCACTACCTTCAGAATATTGAGCCCTGCTGAAGTGGCGAAGGCGGCCGCCGAGCTCTAACGTCGACTCTGTGATCGGCTCACTCCTCATCGGTTTCGGCAGCGGCCTCTCCCTCATCATCGCGATCGGCGCGCAGAACGCGTTCGTCTTGCGGCAGGGCATTCGCCGCGAGCATGTGCTGCCGATCGTGCTGATCTGCGGGCTCACCGACGCGGTGCTCGAGCTCCTCGGAGTGGCCGGTATCGGCTACGTGATCGAACGGGCGCCGATCCTCCTCGACATCGTACTCTGGGGCGGCATCGTCTTCTTGCTTTGGTACGCGTGGTCGGCCGCACGACGGGCGATGCGCCCGGAGGCCCTCACCGCGGCTGAGGGCGGTGGAGGATCGCTGAAGCGCACCGTGCTCACCTGCCTCGCGATCACCTATCTGAACCCTCACGTGTACCTCGACACCATGGTGCTGATGGGGTCGATCGGCAACGCGCAGGGGGACCCCGGACGCTGGTGGTTCGTGGTCGGTGGCGCTGTCGCGAGCATCGTCTGGTTCTTCGTACTCGGCTACGGAGCCAGAGCGCTCACGCGCTTCTTCGCGACGCCGCGCTCGTGGCAGGTGCTCGACTGGTGCATCGCCGGAATCATGTTGATCATTGCGCTGCGCCTGCTCGTCGAGGCACTGGGGCTCACCGGGTGACTGGCATGTGCGCTATGCGCCGCGTGCTCCCTCAGCGATGAGCGCGAGCAGCTCGTCGACGTCTTCCGGGCGGGTGTCGAAGGCGCACATGAGACGCACGACGCCGGCACCCTTATGCCAATCCATGAACGAGAACCGGGTGCGCGCATGGGCCGCGACCTTCGGTGGGAGCGACGCGAAGACCGCGTTCGATTCGACACGCTGCGCGAGCGAGACCCCGGGTGCGCGCCCTGAGGTGCTGAGCTCTTCGATGCCGGAGGCGAGACGCTCGGCCATGGCATTCGCGTGCGCGGCTGAGCGCTGCCAGAGGTCGCCCTCGTAGAGGGCCGTCAGCTGCGCAGATACGAACCGCATCTTGGAGCCGAGCTGCAGCACGGTCTTGCGGAGATACTCGATGCCGGGCACGAGATCAGCTGCCGAGGCTGCGCCTGCCGTGCCCGCTGGGCCTGTCGTGGCGCCCCGCGTGCCTCCGTCTGGTCGGGATCCGAGCACCACGATGGCTTCGGCCCCGAGCAGCCCGTTCTTGGTGCCTCCGAGGCTCAGCAGGTCGACGCCCGCATCCGTGGTGAGCGCGGCGAGCGGCACGTTGAGGCCGGCAGCGGCGTTGCCGAGGCGTGAGCCGTCCATGTGCAGGATCATGCCCCGCTCGTGCGCGTGATCGGCCAGTGCTCGGATCTCAGCGGGGGAGTACCGGGTGCCCCACTCGGTCGTCTGCGAGATCGATACCGCGAGCGGTGTCGCACGGTGGATCCGCTCGTGGCCCCAGGCCTGCCGCTCTACGAGTTCGGGGGTGAGCTTGCCGTCGGCGCTCTCGATCGGCAGGAGCTTGAGACCGCCGGTCTTCTCGGGCGCGCCGGTCTCGTCATCGTTGATGTGTGCCGTGTCGGCGCAGATCACCGCTCCCCATCGCGGAAGCGCGGCGTGCAGGGCGAGCACGTTCGCGCCTGTACCGTTCAGCACCGGGAAGGCCCGAGCATCCGAACCGAAGTGTTCGCGCACGACCTCCTCGAAGCGCCGGGTCCAGGGATCGTCGCCGTAGCTCGGGGTGTGCCCGCCGTTGGCGCGGCTGATCGCCTCGATGACCTCGGGGTGTGCCCCCGCCCAGTTGTCGGACCCGAAATCGCGGGGCGGGCGGCTGGTTTCGTGAGGCAGAGCATCGGTCATGTCGGCCAGCCTAGTGACCCGACTTCGGGTCGACTGATCGAATTCGGGGTTGACAGGAGCCACGCAGGTGCTTAGGTTCATTAGTGAAGTAATGAACCATGGAAGCCGAATGAAGGCTTCCCCGACCACGGAGGTGCAGGATGTTCGACGACGACCGGCCGATCTTCCTGCAGCTGGCCGACCGCCTCGCAGGAGACATCCTGCGCGGCATCTACGCCGAGGGCGACCACGTGCCGTCCACGAATGAGCTGGCGGCGCACCTGCGCATCAACCCCGCGACTGCGGGGAAGGCGCTGGGCGTGCTCGTCGATCGTGGAATTCTCTTCAAGCGCCGCGGCCTCGGCATGTATGTCGCCGACGGTGCCAAACAGCACATCGCCGACGATCGGCAGCGTGAATTCGCCGCGAAGTTCGTGCAACCGCTACTCGCCGAAGCCCGCGAGCTGGGCCTCAGCGTCTCCGATGTGCTTCGCCGCATCGAGGAGGCCGCGGGAGACGCGGATACGGCCGACGCCGCGGATCCTGCACAGCACGGCACCGACGGCACCACACACGACGCACCCGACACCGAAAGGGGCACATCATGACCACCGCCATCGAGACCCGCGGGCTTACGCGCCTGCACAAGGACGCGCGTGCGCTCGACGACGTGAACCTGAGCATCGAGGAGAACACCATCACCGGCCTTCTCGGCCGGAACGGAGCGGGCAAGACGACCTTCATGTCGCTCGTGACGGCGCAGGATCAGCCGACCTCCGGCACGATCAGTGTGCACGGGGAATCGCCGTTCGAGAACGCTCAGGCGATCGAGGGCATGTGCTTCATCCGCGACAATCAGCGCTACCCCGATGATTACCGCTTGAAGCACGCGCTCAGGGCAGGGCGCATCTTCTTCCCGAACTGGGATCAGCGGCTCGCCGACGAACTCGTAGACCTGTTCCGCATTCCCAGGAAGCCGATCATCAAGAAGTTCTCGCGCGGCCAGTTCTCGGCGCTCGGGATTGTGCTGGGCCTCGCCTCACGCGCACCGATCACGTTCTTCGACGAGCCGTACCTCGGGCTCGACGCGACGGCCCGCGGGCACTTCTACGAGGTGCTGCTGCGCGACTACGCGGAGCATCCGCGCACGATCGTGCTGTCGACGCACCTGATCGACGAGATGGACCGTCTGCTCGAGCGCGTCATAGTGCTCGATCGCGGGCGTGTGGTGCAGGATGCCGAAACCGATGAACTGCGGGGCGCTGCCCACCAGGTCGCCGGGCGTGCCGGCGACGTCGACCAGTACCTGGTCGAGCGGAAAGCACTCAGCCGGAACCGCGTCGGCGGCCTCGAGACCGCCGTGGTCGAAGGATCCGCCGGCGATGCCGAGCGAGCCGCCACAGCCGCGCTCGGCCTCGAGATCGCCCCGGTCACGCTCCAGGAGCTGGTCGCAGCCTATGGCGTCGACGGCGACGCGAACAACGGAGAGGACAACTGATCATGCAACGCGTACTTCGAGTCACCCGACTCCACCTGAACAAGCCCGAGATCGCCTTCGGTGTTCCGCTCATGATCATCGGCCTCGTGCTCGTCATCACGATGGTCATCGCGGCGATCCTGCAGCGTGCCGGCATGGATCCGGCCGATCCGTCATACGCCGACGGGGCCCGCGGCAATATGGGGATGATCTGGTCGCTGCCGGGCTTCCTCATCTACCTCGGTGTGCAGGCCGTCGCTACGACGTTCCCGTTCGCGCTCGCAATGGGCACCACTCGGCGCGCATACGTGACGGGAACCGCGATCGCGAACCTGATCCAGTCGGCCTACATCGCACTCGTCATGACGGCGCTGCTCGCGATCGAGCTCGCGACCAACCACTGGTTCTTCGGCGCCTACGCACTCGACAACCACGGGTTCGGTGCCGGCAGCTACGCGGTGCTGCTCGGAACCACCTTCATCGGCGCCTTCGCGTCGCTCAGCATCGGCGGCGTCTTCGGCGCAGTGTGGGTGCGGTACGGGACGAAGGGGCCGACGATCCTCGCTCTCATCCTCGCCTTGGTGCTCGTCACCGTACTGCTCATCACCGTGCCCTACTTCGGCGACATCATCGCGGGCATCACACGGTTCCGACTGGCGCTGTTCGGCATCGCCGTAGCGCTCATCGCACTCGTCGGTACGTGGCTGTGCATGCGGCGTACCGCGGTCCGGTAGGTCGGGTCATCATGGGGCCGAGTCGGGGCGTTCCCGGCTCGGCCCCGCGTGTTCCGGCGTAGCATGGGCGCACACGGTTGCCGGATCGGCGACCCCGATCCGAGTGGAGACCGTATGGCCCTCGACCACCCAGGCACTCTCGCCGGGAGCCTCGTCGCCCTCGAACCGCTCTCGCTCGATCACTTGCACGGACTGACCGCCGCAGTGCGCGACGGCGAGGTCTGGAAGCTCTGGTACACCCTCGTGCCGGCGCCGGACGAGATGGAGACGGAGATTCGCCGCCGACTCGAATTGCAGCGGCAGGGGAGCATGCTGCCGTTCACCACGAGGCGTATCGATACCGGCGAGATCATCGGGATGACGACCTTCATGAACATTGACGCGGTCACCCCGCGCGTCGAGATCGGATCGACCTGGAACGCTGCAAGCGCTTCAGGCACTGGAACGAATGCCGAGGCGAAGCTTCTTCTGCTGCGGCACGCGTTCGAAGTATGGGGGTGCAGTGCGGTGGAGTTCCGCACCGATTTCCATAACCATCAGTCGCGGGCCGCGATTGCTCGGTTGGGCGCCAAACAAGACGGGATTCTGCGCGCCCACCTGCGCCCCGAAGCGGGGTATGTGCGCGACACAGTCGTATTCTCGATCACCGAGCCCGAGTGGCCCGGCGTACGCCTGGGGCTCGAGTACCGCGTGGCGCGGCACCTTGCGGGGTGATGCGTCCCGGATGCACCTGCGGGATGCATCTGCGGCCTACAGACTCCAGAGCAGCGAGAATTTCCGTTCGCGGGGGTCACGCGGTATTGTTGATTGCTGGTTGTGATTCGTTGCAGCCACACGGCGGATTACCCGAGCGGCCAAAGGGGGCTGACTGTAAATCAGCTGGCACTGCCTACGGGGGTTCGAATCCCTCATCCGCCACCGCGAGAAATCAACCCCTGACCAGGCGTTTAGGCGCCAGGGTCAGGGGTTGATTGGTGTCCATGGGCCCCGATACGTGGGGCAGCTCCGTGATCACCTTCGACCGAAGGGTTAACGCCCTTAGGGCGAGCGCGCCTGTGAAGCGGCCGCTAGTTGCTGCACATGCGGGGGTTTGCATGGTTGAGCGGATACCGTGAGAGGAGCGATTGGCATCCGCCCTTGGCTTTACCGGATCGCATTGCCCGCGGTTCACGACGAAACAGGTGCCTCGCATAATGACTGTTCTACCCCAGGCGCTGCACGGGCTCGGGCCGCTTAGGCCTACGAGGGCCCGCACCGGTGATTTCCCGCCGATCGCGAAGGCATACAAGCGCGTTTCCGAGGTGGTCAGAGAGTTGGGGCTCCTGCGCCGGGCACCGTGGTTCTATCTATGGGTCAGTGTTGCGATCACCGTCGCCTTCGGTGGGGCGGTGACCGGCTTCATCTTGCTCGGAGACAGCTGGTTCCAGCTCCTCATCGCCGCCGCCCTCGGCATCATTTTCACTCAGATCGCATTCCTTGCGCATGAGGCAGCGCACCGCCAGATATTGTCGTTGGGCCCGTCGAACGACCGTCTCGCCCGGGTCCTCGCGGGCATTGTGGGGATGAGCTATGCGTGGTGGGATTCCAAACACTCTCGCCATCACGCCAACCCGAACCGCATTGGCAAAGACCCCGATATCGAGGTCGACACCATTTCCTTCATCGAGGAGGATGCAGTGCAGGCGCGCGGGTTGCGGCGAGCGATCACCCGACGGCAGGGGTGGTTGTTCTTTCCCTTGCTGACGTTGGAAGGATTGAATTTGCACTTCCATAGCCTCAAGTACCTCCTGAGCCGTGGCCCGGTGAAGGGGCGATGGGTAGAGCTCGGGATCATTACTGCGCGCTTCGCGGTCGTGCTTGCGCCAGTCTTTCTGCTCCTCCCTCTGGGTATGGCGTTCGCCTTCATTGGGGTGCAGCTCGCCGTCTTCGGTGTCTACATGGGGGCATCATTTGCACCGAACCACAAGGGTATGCCGGTGATTGCGCATGATGCGAAGCTCGACTTCTTCACGAAGCAGGTGCGGACGTCTCGCAACATCCGCGGCGGGTGGTGGGCCACGTGGCTCATGGGAGGTCTCAACTACCAGGTCGAGCATCATCTGTTTCCGAGCATGGCCCGCCCACACCTTTCGAAGGCGCGCGACATCGTTCGCGAGCAGTGCCGCTCACTCGGCGTGCCATATACCGAAACTTCGCTGTGGCGCTCATACGCGATCGTGATCGACTATCTCAACCGAGTGGGTCTCGCAGCTCGTGACCCCTTCGACTGTCCGATCTCGGCGCAGTACGGTCGTGCTCGATAGGCGACGGTCAGTATGAGTTCCAGTGCCGTACCTGCGGGGATGCCACTGTGCCCGTGTTCAGCGGCCCCCGCGAGCCTGAATCACTCATCCGTCATCTGGAAAATTCGGGTTAGCGGCAGACGGGGCTTCTTGCCGATAACTCGAGAACTCTCGTTCGGACAACAGATCTGGTCGTTTCTTACGGTCACCACTCAAGCCCAACCTGGCGAAACGAAAAGCCCCCATCACGAGAGCTGCAGGGACGGTTCATGTAGAAAACGAGGGACCTTGTCCTCATACCACGTTCGAGAACACGCCGAAGTTGCAAGGTGGCAAGGCAGCAGACCGAGCATGCCTTGATGAACCATCGCCATGCGTCGCGTAAGGCTCCTGCCCGCACCGGATGAGGGCTATGCGGACTATGTCTGTCATTGTCTGGTCTCCTCGCTGTGGGCACGAAGCGCGGAAAGGACAGCGCTGCGTATCACCGACCACAGGATGAGCAGAGTCGTGATGAATGCCAGGAGTCCGGCGAGGATGTAGATGATGAGCAGGAGAATGGCAGGATCCATACGCGCACGATACTCGTGAGCGTGCGACCCCGCCTCCGACTGCGTGACGCACGGGAGGCGGCAGGCCGGTCATTCGGGGTATCTTATGTTTATGACCACCAAGGGCTTCCAGTATCTCCCCGCTGAACTGCAGGATCTCATCACGAATAAGCTCGACGACGAGGTTCTGGTGGGGTTCGCCGAGATCGAAGTTGCAATCGCCAACGGTCAGGACGATCTCGTGCGTTCGATCGAAACCGGTATCGCGAGAGTATCCAAGCTGCGTGAAGAGCTGACGGGCGAGTCTGTCGTCATTTGATCGCAGGATCGCGGTCAGTCCGACTCCGTGAGCTCTGCCGGCCTGACTCTGTAAGTTCTATGGCTCGAGATACGAGAGCTTGCAGCTCATCGCTGGATGCCGTGGGCTGCTGCCCGCAATGGGTGAGGACTTAGAAACGCCAGACGACGGCCTGGAAACCCTCGGGAGGCTTCGGGGTCCAGTGCTCGTCTTCGGAGACGAGACCGGATCCGCCCGGGTTGTTCGATTCGATGATGTCGAACGTGCCGTCATCGTTGACGCCAACGATGAGGAGCGTGTGCACGCCGGACACCCAGGAGTCGGGGGAAGCGATGTGCTCGTACTGGATGATGTCGCCGGGTTGAGCATCGCCGATGAGCAGACGGGTAGCGTTTACGTAGTTGCTGACGGGTGTTCCGCCGCCGTTCCAGGCGCCGCCGCCGGCCTTGACCCACCGCTGTGCCGACATGATGCATTCTCCGGGCTGGCTCCACCCTGTGGCGCGACTCGTGCCGATCTCGCTCTTGGCTGCCTCGATGGTCGCTTCAACGTCGAAGCCGTGGGGCGTCGACGCGAGCTCCGAGGATTGCATCATGGCCTCGAGGGCCTGGTCGGCGATCGCCTCTGAGTCGGTGCTGAGAGACTGGGTAGGAACTGCTGGCGCGACTGCTGCCGGGGCTGCGAAGTCTTCAACGGGCTCTGCCGCGGTGGCGGGTGCTGCACCGAACGCGAAGGTTACGGCTGCGACGAGCGTCACGATGAGCGGTTTCGCAGGAAACGGCACAGATTCTCCAGTCATGGTCCAACAAAAATGCCGGTTCGAAAAACGGCACCATGACAGTATGCGTTATCTTTCCGTTATAAATCAAGTTCGGCGGGTTGAATGGGTGCTGGGGAGCACTCTCCGCCCATCGCGTTTGGCGTATTCATCGTCGTACCGACTAGACTTGACGGCGGAGGATTCGCCTAGCGGCCTATGGCGCACGCCTGGAACGCGTGTTGGGTTCACGCCCTCAGGGGTTCAAATCCCCTATCCTCCGCCATTGTCCTGAGTCGCGACACCGTTGACAAACGGTGTCGCGACTCAGGACTTATTCGTGAGTGTGGGTAGTTGGCCGTGACGGTGGCGCGTGTGCTTGCGGCTGTGGCGCTCAGTTCTTCTCGGAGGGCATCCCGATGATGAACCCCACGATCGCGCCCAGGGCGAGACCGACACCAGTCCATAGCCCGACCATGCTGGTCGCGATCCCGATAGCGATGCCCGCAGCGAGGCCGCAGACGATTCCCCCGAGCGTCCACAGCATCGGGGCATTCCTGCGAGGTGGCTTCCTGTCGCTCATACCACTAGCGTACGAGCCTCTGGAGTGCGTTGCTGCCTAACCGAGTGGATGAGGAGCCATCTGCTGCTCGTCGTCGCCCTCATCCTCTTCCGGGCGTGGCTCGCGCCCATCTGCGATGGAGAAGCCGAGTGCGGCGAAGAGCAACGCGAACGCGAGGATCCCGAAGGGGTTGCACAGTGCAATCGACATCTCCGCAGAGAACGCTGATCCGGCGTAGTGGCTCACGATCGACATGAGTTCACCGTTCACGAGGTCAGGGACGGTGAACCCGAATCCCACGGCGCTGGTCCAGGAGAGGATCAGGGCGACCACGGTGCTGCGTCCGCGGCGCAGGCCGCGATCGCGTGCGAGTCGAATGCGGTACGCGACCCAGAGATGAATGGCGATGTACGCGGCCCCGATGATCACGTACCACCAAGTGAGTGGGCCGCCCAGGCCGAAAGCCCAGTGGCCGACGGTCATCCAGATTGCGAGGAGGATGCCGATGAGTACTGCCAGACGCTGAATCAACGCTGCCTTCCCTTGCGATCTCGTGTGCATCGTGTTGCCGATGCTCCCAATTATCCCGGTTTCCAGACAGCTTTGCGTCTTCGCCGAATGGAGGTGATCGGGGCCTCAGAGAAACGGGTTCGAGACAGTCTCCCGATTTCGCATCGCCTCCGCAAAGATGATATTCTCTAACGGTTGCCGTAAGCGGCCGCGCCCCGATAGCTCAGTGGTAGAGCACTTCCATGGTAAGGAAGGGGTCGCCAGTTCAATCCTGGCTCGGGGCTCTGACTCTGTTCACCTTCGGGTGGAGTTTGGCTGAGTAGCTCAGCTGGTTAGAGCGCACGACTCATAATCGTGAGGTCGCGGGATCGAGCCCCGCCTCAGCTACCGGAGTCACTCAGAACCCCTGCCGATGGCGGGGGTTCTGTTGTTGACGGGGAACCCATGGGACCGGGGGTGTTTACCCTCGCCCTGCCCATCCGGTCCTGAGCCAGAGCCCTTCGCCTGCGTCGAGGCCGGTGTCATAGAGAGCTGGCTCGACAGGGTCTTCCTCGATCGATGGCCGCTGCCTCCGAGGTGCTGGTGTGGCAGTCTTGGTCTGGTCTGGTCTGGTCTGGTCTGGTCAGGAACGGGTGACATCTAGCGTGGCTAGCCGAGAGGGCTGGCCTGGAAGGATGTCATCATGCCCAAGCCATTTCCCAAGGAAGTTCCGCGACGACGTGATCCGCGTCTCCCAGAACCGTGATTCAGACGTCACTCTCGCGCAGATCGCGAAAGACTTCGGCGTCCATGTCGGAAGGCTCGACAAATGGATGCGTCAGTCGCGCTTCACTTCGTTTGGCAGTGTTCCTTTTCGGAACGAAGGGTCTGGTAACGGGTGGGATGGGTGTTCGGTTCACAATGATTCATGGCGTTCGGCGGGTTCAGCCCTCGAACACCCGCAGCCTGACCGCTTCCGTCTCGAAGAGCTCCAGCCGATCCTGAGCAATCGCGGGTCGCGTATCCACCATCGCGTGCAGCAGGGCGCTCGATACCAGATTGACGGTTGCCGACGTATCGAACAAGAGGCCGCTCCCCAAGCGGACCGTGATCAACTCGTCGGCATTCAGGCCGAGCGTCAGAAATGATTCGTCGGTCAGCACGACGACCTTCAGGCCGAGCTCTCGAGCGTACTCGACGAGTTCGCAGCACTCCCTTGGGTATCGCGGAAGCATGAAGACGACGCACCAGGTTGCGCCGTCACGCATCGAGCGGGCCAGGAGCTCCCGGCTCTCTGTATCGCTTCGATCGACGACCACGATGCCGGGGTGGATCTTGGTGCCGAGGTAGGCGAAGTGGAGAGCGAAGGATCGGGAGATTCGCAGGCCGATCACGGGGAGCTTCTGGGAATCCATGAGTTGCTCGCCGACGCGGGAGAGCTGCGCGGCGAGAGTCGGAGATTGCGCCAGCCACTGAAGGTTCGCAATCTCTACAGTGATCGCCTCGTTGAACGGAGTGGCCGGCTGCTCTGGAGAGGCCGACAGCGAGAGCTCGGAGCGAGCCCAGTTCTGAAGGGCTTGCTTGAAGTCAGCGAAACTCTCATAGCCCAGCACAGCCGCGAATCGCGAGACTGAGGGTTGGCTCACCCCGACCTGCCTTGCGATGCTGTCGCTCGTGAGGAACGCCGCGGAATCACGGTGGTCGATGATGTACCTGGCGATTCGGCGCTGGCCGGGGGAGAACCGCCCACTCTGCAAGCGGTCGTACAACTCATTGGAAGGAGGAGTTGTGTGTGTCACCGTCACCACTTCTTTTCAGGACGTTTCCGTCACGCGTGTATATTGCATGGATGATACCTTCAATGCGCAGCGGGCGGTGCGCTTCGCGCTGACCAAAGTCAGGTCGAGTCGCTCTCGTGCGTACGGAGAATATCCAGAATTAGCTCCGCGGTTCCGACAGGATCTGAGATGTTGGGAGAGTGGAGGCCTGCCGTGAGCCGAACCGCGCACCTGCTCGAGTGGGCCGCGATCCTTTCGGCCCATCCTGTCTCGACGAGGGTATCCGCTGGATCGGTGACTAGAGTGACCGGCACTTGAGAGCGCTTGAGGCTCGCAGGATAGTCGTCAGCGGGCCTCGGTTCGGAGCGGAATGGAGTCGCTAGGCCCGCTGACGACACGGCCCGGAAGTGCCCCGAGTTGCAGGCATCCCTGAGGCGCAGGTCGACGTAGCTGTCGATGCTCGGAAAGTCTCCGGCCAGCAGTCGGACGATGCGCTGCATGTCCTCGCGCGTTCCGTCGAAGTGAGCGAGTGATTCGAGTGACTCCTTGGTTCGGTAAGGGCCGCCCGTGCCCGAAATCGAGGTTGAAGACCTGACGCGATAGGAGAACCAAGACTCGACGACCGCACGAAGCGCCATAGCGCCTCCGAAGGAGTTGCCGACGAGATGGGCGGGCCTGTGCTCGAGACCGAGGCTGTCGAGCAGCCGGGAGACCTGACGCAGACGGAAGCGATAGGGTGCAACATCGAGCTGCACCATCTTGCTTGAAGCGCCGAATCCGTAGAGGTCGGGGGCGAGCACGAGGTACTCTTCCGCGAGGCGGGCGATACTGCTGCCCCAACTCGCCTCTGCAGACCCGCCCCAAGCTCCGTCGTGCAGCAATACGAGCGGCGCGTTCCGGGCGTCGCCTGCGATAAGATAGCTTGTGACGAGGCCCTCGTTGGTTAGGCTCCTTCGCTCCCAATGCGTCATCGTGCTGCTCCGTTCTGACTGGCTGGCGAGCCCGGGCGGCTGCTTGCGGCGTTCCGTGGAATGAACCGATGATCCTGCTCCTTAACGCGGTTCGTGACTTCCCAGTACTCCACGTTCGTGTAGGGCCAGATCTGTGACACCCGGCCGTACATGTTCTGATACCAGGTCTTGACGTATGGCTGGCCCCAGGCCATTCGGCGGTTGCCCGCGTCGACCCAGTCCACGAATCGGTTCATAGCCTCCTCGCGGACGTCGATTGCTGCGGCGTCGCGCTCCAATACCTCGCGGATGGCCTTTAGCGAGAACTCGACCGCGCGCTCCAGCATGAAGTGCAGACTGCCTGCGACGACACCGCCGACGTTGGGTCCATAGATGAGGAAGAGGTTCGGGAATCCGGGCACAGTGACCCCGTTGTACGCCCGGGCGTCTCCCGACCAGAAATCGTGAATGGACGTGCCGTTCAGTCCGATGACTTCGACCTCATCCAGGTAGTCCGATGGTTTGAAGCCTGTTGCTAGAATCACCACATCGACCGCGTGTTCGATGCCGTCGTTGTCGACGATCCCCTTCGAAGTGAGTCGCTGGATGCCTGACGTCACCAGAGTGGACTTCTCCGCCCGTAACGCCGCGGTCCAGACCTCGTTGTCCCGAAGCATCCGCTTGGCACCCGGCGGATAGTTCGGAATCGCGTGCTCGAGCAGATCTGGGCGGCCCGCGAGCTGTCGCTCAACCCGCGCGGTCAAATACTCCCTCAACTCCTGATTCTTAGCGGAGATGCTGAGCGGTGCGCCCTCCCAGCCCTCCTCGGCTGTTACCGTATGCGCCCGGCCCGGAATCCCGATAAGGATGACCCACAGCCGGTACCACTGACCATAGTGGGGTACCTTGTTCCGCAGCCATGTGAACCCCTGAGAAATGTCGTGGTGATAATTGGGCGCGGGAAGCATCCACGGTGCGCTTCGCTGGAACACCGTGAGGGTGCTCACCTGATCGATCACGGCGGGAACGATCTGGTACGCGCTGGCTCCTGTGCCGATCACGGCTACGCGCTTGCCCGTGAGATTTACGTCGTGGTCCCACTCCTGAGAGTGCATGATGATACCGGTGTAGAGTTCATCGCCTGGGAACTCCGGGATGTTCGGACGGTCGAGTTGGCCCAGAGCGCTGACGACGGCCGAGAACTCTCGCGTGCGCTCCTCACCGAGTTCGGTTCGCGTCGTCGCCAGCCAGCGCAACTTCCGTTCGTTCCACCGCAGGCGGATTAGCCGGGTGTCGAACTCGATGTGGTCCATGATGCCCGCTCGCTCGGCGACATCCCGGAGATACTCGCAAATCTCTTCTCCTTCTGCGAATTGGTGCGGCCAATCCACTCGCTGGGCAAAGGAGTAGGAATAGCCGAACGTCGGCGTGTCGAGCCGGACACCGGGGTAGTCATTCTTCGCCCAGGTGCCGCCGACCGTGTTGCTCGCTTCGACGAGCGTGTAGGGCAGTCCGGCCTGCCCGTAGCGGTGCGCAGCAGCGATGCCGGCGACACCGGCGCCCACGATGAGCACAGGGAACTCGCGGCCGGGGTATGAAGTCTCGAAGCTCCATTCCGGTTTGGCTCCCTTGCTGGGCGCGAGGTCGAGCTCATGCACGAGAGAATCGTGCCAGGAGGAATTGCCCGCAGAGAGGAAATCGAGGATCTGACGTACCTCATCGTCGTCGAGCCTGGTGGCGCGAGTGATTTTCTCATCGCGAATCCGTTGCAGGCCCCGTAACGCCAATGAAGCGGCCGCGGACTTCTGCTCGTCATCCATGCCTCCGTGGGGGTGAGGCTCGGTGTCCATAGGGGTGAGCGGGGGGCGCAACTCGTGCGGCAGAAAGGAGAGGTCATGCAGAGCGGCCGCGATCGATGCCAGGAGGACCGGGAGTTCCGCCTGCATGATCACCTGCTGCAGAAACTCATCGTTCTCGGTGATTGCAGCGGTCTCAGGCGTCCAGTAGAGATCGTCGAAATCCCGTGTCGGGTCTAGGGAATCGGGTGGGATGGTGGTCATCGTTGGCTTGCATCCTCGCTCGTGGGTGTCAGGGCATCGTTCACGAAGAGCTGAGCTCGTGTCGGTGAAGGCTCGTCCCTGGCGGCCTTCCATGGTCGCCGTGTATAAGAGTATGCTAAAAATGATACAAATGCATAGAAGAAGAATCGAGGAGGCAGTGTTGCCGGTCTCGAAAACCGACGGGAGTATGGAATCCCGGGGGTCTGCTTCGACTGCTGATGAACGTAACTGAGAGGTTCGGGAGAAGAGAATATGACTGTGTCCGTTGACGTGGCAAGAGAATGGTTCGAGAGCTTCGGTCGCGTGTGGAAAGCGAAGGATGCTCAAGCTGCGGCAGACATTATGACCAACACGGCGAGCTACCGTAACACCCCGTTTCTGGATCAACCGTATGTAGGGCGAGAAGCCATCGAGGGCTTCTGGGTGGCTGCCCTTGAGAATGTACAGGATGTCGACTTCAGGTATGGGCGGCCGGTGGTCCAGGACGACCGGGTGGCAGCAGAATGGTGGGCGATCATCACGCCGGTTCAGGGTGAACCGTTCACGCTCGCCGGCAACTTCCTCCTGGAGTTCGTCGGCGAGAAGGTGAGCGACCTTCGGGAATCATTCGTCAAGCAGCTGGGAGTTCACCATCCGCATCCGGGATGGGGCGAGTAGCCTCACGCCCACGACTACGAGTTCACTGATTGCAAAGGAGCAGCAGACATGGGTGTCGAGAAGCGGGTCGAGGTCCTGATCGTCGGGGCAGGAGTGATAGGCGCGAGCGCCGCTTTCGCCCTGGCCAAACGAGGCTATGGCGTGCTCGTTGTCGACCGTAATAGCGGGGTGGGCGACGGCTCGACCGGCACCTCGGCGGGCATCATCCGCGTCCACGCGAGTGATCCGCAGAGTTCAGCCCTCGCGGCGGACTCGCTGGAGCTCTGGAAACGGTGGGCCGAGTTCGTCGAGGCAGACGCCGGGGAGGCTATCGCTCGCTTTGAACAGTGTGGAACGCTGCTTCTCGACACTGGTGAGGGTCCGGTCAGGCGAACGGTTGACGCGATGCGCGACTCAGGGGTTGCGTATGAGGAGTGGACCATCGAGCAGACGGGGGACCGGTTCCCCTACCTCGACCTCCACAGGTTCGGGCCCCCGGTTTCCGTTGAGGACGAGGCCTTTTGGAAGGAACCCGAGGAGTACCTGGCTGGGGCCGTCTACACCCCGCAGTCGGGCTTCGTCAGCGACCCAACCCTCGCCGCGTCCAACCTCATGCGTGCGGCTCAGCGACGCGGGGCCGAGTACCGGCCGTCCGCGGCTGTACAGACCATCGATCGCGAGGGGCAACAGGTGATCGGTGCGACCCTCGCCGACGGTACGGAGATTCGGGCGGAACTCGTGCTCCTGGCAATGGGACCGAATACGGACTCGATTCTGCAGTCGATTGGTGGGAATGAGGACTTCAGGATCCGCACCCGTCGGATCCGGGAGGAACTGCTCCATGTGCCGGTGTCTTCGGCGATCGATGTCGCGCTTCAGGGGGTGCATCTCGTCGATGCGGACCTCAACATCAATTTCCGGCCGGAGAGCGGCAACGCATTGCTCGGCGGAAGCAACGGGGATCTTGCCGCTGAGCAGACGATCATCGAGGATCCCGACGATTTTGACCGCACGGTCAGTCCGGAGGCCTGGGAGCGAGCGACACTCAGGCTCGCGCGACGCATACCCGACCTCGGCATTCCTCGCTCGCGCAGCGGTGTTGTCGGGCTCTACGATGCCGCGGAGGACTGGCTGCCGATCTATGATCGCACCTGCTATGACGGTCTCTTCGTGGCGATGGCGACCTCTGGGACCCAGTTCAAGACTGCGCCGCTCGTCGGCGAAATGTTGGCTCACATCATCGAGAACGAGCGGAACGGTATCGATCACCGAACCGTTCCTTTCGAGAACCCTTTCGGGGAGCGGAGCTTCTCCACAGCGCAGTTCTCAAGACTGCGGGAGCCTCAATCAGGGCAGACACGAGGATAGGACGGAACTCGCATGGCAGAATCGCGGGCTACGCTCATCGATGGAATACGAGAGCTCACCACGAACGATCCCGAGAACGATGGACAGATTCTCGATGCGGCCCTCGTGCTCGAGGATGATCGAATCGTCTGGGTCGGACCGTCGTCAGCTGCACCCAGCGCTGACGAGCGAGTTGACGCCGGCGGACGCGCGGTGCTCCCGGGCTGGGTTGATTCGCACACCCACATGGTGTTCGCCGGTGATCGTTCAGCGGAGTTCGAGGCCCGGATGGCTGGTGAGCCCTATGCTGCGGGTGGGATAAATGACACTGTTCGTGCCACGCGCCAGGCCAATGACCGTACGCTCGAGAGGAATCTGGAGAAGCTCGTCCGCGAAGCCAGGAGGAACGGGACCACGACGATAGAGACCAAGACCGGCTACGGACTGACAGTGCCGGATGAAGTGCGCTCCGCGTCCATCGCAGCCCGACATGTCGATGCTGTCACCTTCCTCGGAGCCCATGTCGTGCCGCAGGAATGGCAGCCTGACAAGTACCTGGACCTCGTCGTCGGGGAGATGCTCGAGGCAGTCGACCCGTACGTCTCCGCGGTCGACGTGTTCTGCGAGGCAGGCGCATTCGACGCCGCGGCCACCCGGGAGGTGCTGACCGCGGCGAAGTCTCGGGGAATCGCGCGGCGGGTGCACGGTAATCAGCTTGAACATGGCCCTGGCGTGCAACTCGCGGTCGAGTTCGGTGCGCTCAGTGTCGATCATCTGGGCTTCCTCACAGCGGAGGATATCGATGCACTGGCGTCATCGTGGACGGCACCGGATCGAGGCACGGTCGCCACAGTGCTGCCCGCTTGCGATCTCTCCACCAAGATGCCGCTGGCTCGTGCGCGCGAGCTCATCGATGCCGGCGTCATCGTAGCTATCGCATCGAACTGCAACCCCGGCACCTCGTTCACCTCGTCCATGAGCTTCTGCGTGTCGACCGCAGTGCTGCAGATGGGGCTTTCGGTGAAAGAAGCGGTCTCCGCGGCGACGCTCGGGGGCGCAATCGCACTGGGCATGAACGAGGACGGCTGGACGAATCCCCGAGGCCAAATCCAACCGGCCGTGGGGATGATCCGGGCTGGAGCCCGCGCTGACCTGCAGATGCTCGATGCGGTATCGATCGCGCACCTCGCCTACCGGCCAGGCATGGCTTTGACATCTGCAGTCTGGCGAGCCGGTGTACGTGAGCGCTGAAAAAGGACCCCGCCACTCTGGCTGGGCAGACGGTAGGAAAAGGAGAAACAGTGACCTATCTGGCACCGAATCTAGAAGGAAAGACCGTGCTCATCACAGGAGCTGCTGAGCGTGCAGGAAGACAGTTCGCTGTGAGATTCGCCGCTGCCGGAGCTGCGGTGGTGGTGAACCACCTCGGACAGTCGCATCTTGCCAATGAGACAGTGCAAGCCATCGCGGATGCCGGTGGCCAGGCGATCTCTATTGAAGCCGACGTATCGAACGTTCAAGAGGCCAAACGTCTCGTCGCCGAGTCCGCGGCATGGAAGGGTGATCTGAGCGTGCTAATCCACAACGCCAGTTCGCTCCGTGCGAAGGAATTCGAAGACGTGACGGAGGACGATTTCGATGCTTCGTTCGGCGTGAACATCCGCGGGCCGTTTTTCTTGAGCCAAGCCGCCGCCGAGGTGATGCTCGCGCAGGGGCACGGCCGAATCATCGCACTGGTAGGAAATTCTACGAACGAGGCCTGGCCAAACCTGATCCCGCACAGCCTGTCGAAGACGGCGTTGATCCGCCTTATGGAGCAACTCGCCGTCGCGCTCTCCCCGGTGGTGCAGTGTAACGCTGTGGCTCCAACGCAGTTCTACCGATCCGACGACGGAACCAACGATGCGCTCCGCGAGTACCGTGGCGAGCCGCTTGTGGACGGCGACACGTATCGTGTCGGCAGCCGGTACGAGTTCAAGAACGGCGATGCGAATGATGTCGCCGAGACGCTGATGTACTTGGCCAGCTGCTCTGATTACCTGAACGGAACCGTGATCCGCCTGGACGGCGGCAAGGCGCTCTACTAGGTGGGCTGACCCGAGCCGTTCGCATTTGCCGCCGCCCGACTCCAGTTCGGGCGGCGGCAAATACCGAGTACGCCGACTCGCCCTCCTGGTCGTGAACCGGCCGATCAGCCGCACGACCGAACATCTCTGGGGACGGCCCGAAACCGCTCAGCCAAGTCCCGCGGAAGTTGACAGGAGGGCAATCGCCGGTCGATGGCTTCTCGCACCTGCGTGAGAGCCCAAAGCGACTTGCGCGTGAGCGGGTGTACCGGGTGTCGGCCTCGGTGCGCAAAACGGCGAGTCCGCATTGTCAGATCGCGTCCGCGCCCTTACCTAAGGCCATGGGCTCCTCCGAGACCCGCACGATGAGTTTGCCGAAGTTGTCGCCGTTCAGCATTCCGATGAACGCTTCGGGTGCCCGTTCGATCCCTTCGACGATGTCCTCCTTGTACCGGATTTTTCCCTCGGCGAACCAGCGGCCCATGTCCTCCTCGAACCGAGCACGATGCTCCTCACCGAAATCGCGCTGGGTAAAACCCTGGATGAGAAGCCGCTTCACATTGATCGCGGTCATGAGCTGGGGCATGCGACTGTGGCCGGCCAGCGTCTCGGTCTCGTTGTAGTGCGCGACGAGCCCGCACACCGGGACACGAGCGAAGTCGTTGAGGTGGCCGAGCACCGCCTCCCAGACTTGCCCTCCGACGTTCTCGAAGTATACATCGATGCCGTTCGGCACGGCTGCAGCGAGATCCTCCTCGAACGAGGCCGAGCGATGATCGATCACGGCGTCGAATCCCTGCGCCTTCAGCCAATCGACCTTCCGGGCGCCTCCTGCGATGCAGACGACGCGCGCACCGAGCAGTCCGGCGATCTGCGCCACTGCCGATCCGACCGGTCCCGTGGCCGCGGCGACCACCAGGGTTTCACCCGGCTTCGGCTTGCCGATCTCTGTCAGTCCAAGGTAGGCGGCGAAGCCCGGCATCCCGAGCACTCCGAGCGCCGTGGTGATCGGAGCGAGCCGGGGATCGATAGGGCGCAGTTCCTCCGCCGCCATGACAGCGTGCGTCTGCCAGCCGGATTTCGAGAAGACGAGATCCCCCGTGCGGAACCGGGGAGAGCGAGTGTCGATGACCTCGCTGACTGTGCCGCCCTCCATGATCCCACCGATGGGAACAGGGGTCGCATACGACTTCGATTCGTTCATTCTACCGCGCATATACGGGTCGAGCGAGAGGTAGACGGTTCGGAGCAGTACCTCGTTCTCTCGGATCTCGGGCAGTGTTCGCTGTTCGATGCGGAAGTGCTCAGCAGACGGGCGCCCGGTGGGGCGCGCGGCGAGGACGACGGCGGTGCTGAGGGTCATGTATTGAATCCTAGGACAAATCTTGCACGTTTGCATACGGCTTGATACAGTAACGTCAGTTCATGAATGAAAAGTTTCATTCGTGGGCTGGCCGACAGGGACGTCAGCCGCCACCCTTCCCCGGGCCCGTCGATCAACGTCTCACGAGGCCGAACACGAATGTGTCGCATCTCTTCAAGACAAGGGGAAAATATGCCTACAACGATCAAGATATCCGGGGACTTTCTGAGCCTCGACGATATTCGCCCGGTCTACGAAGGACCCGTGCGTGTCGAACTCACCGACGCTGCGCGCCACAATCTTCAGAAAGCACACCAGGTCATTCTCGACGCGATTGCGCGCGGTGACGTCGTGTACGGCGTGAATACCGGATTCGGAAAGCTTGCCGACCGTCGGATCTCCCCCGACGATCTCGCCGAACTGCAGCGCCGTTCCGTGCTTTCCCATATGGTCGGCGTCGGGGAACCACTTCCGGACGAGACGGTTCGGGCGATCATGGTCATCAAGCTCATCGGATTGGCCCGCGGACACTCTGGGATCAGAGTCGAGGTAGCGGAGCTGATCGCAGCGCTCATCAATGCGGACGCGCTGCCAGTCGTGCCCTCCCAGGGGTCAGTGGGTGCCTCTGGCGATCTCGCGCCACTGTCCCATCTGGTTGGGGCCATGATGGGCGAGGGAAAGATCAGGATCGAGGGGGAGACCTATGGCGCGCGCGATGCACTCGCGCGCGTCGGTCTCTCGCCGGTGGTGCTCGGGCCGAAAGAGGCCGTAGCGCTCATCAACGGCGTGCAGGTGTCGACGGCCATCGCCCTGCGCGGGCTCTTCGGTGCTGAAGCGGTCTTCAACGCGGGCCTTGCCGCCGGTGCGCTCACCCTGGAGGCGACAGCGGGCCGCCCAGTTGTGCTCGACGATCGCATCCAGCAGATTCGCGGGCATCATGGACAGATCAGAGTGGCGGGCGCCCTGCGCCGACTTGTCGAAGACAGTTCCGTGCTCGGGAAAGAATTTGAGGGCCGACGGCTGCAGGATCCCTATTGCCTCCGTTGCCAGCCGCAGGTTATGGGAGCGGCCTGGGATCTGCTCGGATTTGCGGCCAGAACCCTCGAGACGGAACTCAACGCAGTTTCCGATAATCCGCTCATGTTCCCTAAAGATGACGTAGTGCTCTCCGGCGGTAACTTCCATGGGCAGCCGGTGGCGTTCGCCGCTGACATCATCGCACTGGCCATCTGCGAGATCGGATCCATCTCGGAACGACGGCAGGCCATGCTCATGGATGCGTCGATGAGCGGACTCGCGCCGTTCCTCGTGGGGAACGCTGGACTGAACTCGGGATTCATCATGGCCCAGGTGACGAGTGCGGCGCTGGTGGCAGAGAACCGATCCCGGGCGACGCCCAACAGCGTGGATAGCATCCCCACCTCTGCCGGACAGGAAGACCATGTGAGCATGGCGACACACGCCTCCGTGCGTCTTGGTCAGATGGTTCGCAATGCGGCCTATGTGGTCGCGATCGAACTACTCTCAGCGGCGCAGGGATTGGACCTGCGCAATGACGGCGATGCCGCGCCAGCGAATCGCCCCAGCTATGAACTTGTCAGAAGCAAAGCTGACTTCCTGACCGATGATCGGATCATGGCCGATGAGATGGAGGACCTCGCCGCCGAGATCCTCGGAGGAGCATTCCTGCCAATTGTGGAGCTTCCCTTGGAGATTACCGCCTAGCCCCGGGGCGTGGTCCCATGCGCCATTGAATCGAACTATCCACTCTGAGAGAAGGGCACAGTTATCCGGCGGCAACTACATTCAAGATCTTGAGTCCAAGAGAATCGGGTTACTCTAGCGATCCCGATTCCCCTGATTTGCGGAAAGACCACTGCTGGCCTTATCGCTCGGTAACGATGTTGTCACATAAGCGGAGCTGGTGAGCACCGGTCTCGCGTGATTTGCATGAACTTGTCACATTTACTTGTACGAATGAATGGTTTTGTTCATTCGATTTTAGAACGATGCATACTTAGGAGTTCTCAATGACGAAACTTCAAACAATCGTGACCACGGTTGCCGCGGTCGCGGCTGCGACGCTTTTGCTGAGCGGCTGTACAGCGGGAGACGATTCCTCAGAGGGAGAAGGGAAAGATCTCGTAGTCCCAGAACTGTTCGAGCTCCTTCCCAAAGACGTTCAGGAAAGCGGCACCCTGGTCATCGCGACCGATCCGCAGTACCCGCCCTGCGATTTCACGAATGACAATGGCGAGATCGATGGCTTCAATCACGACCTTCTGATGGCTATGGCCCCACGGCTCGGCGTGGAGATCAAGCAAGAGGCGATTTCGTTCGACGGGCTCTTGCCTGGGGTGGAGAGCGGTCGCTTTCACGGTGCTATGGAATGCATCACTGACAATGAAGAACGACAGAAGACCGTGAAGTTCGTCGACTACGCATACGCGACCAAGAGCATTATTACGACCACGGAGAACCCGAAGCGGATCGAGGAGAATCCGCTGTCGGCATGCGGACTGAAAGCCGGAGTCCAGACCGGAACCGAGTTCGTCGAGGACGCGGCGTTCTTCACTGAGAACTGCGAGGCGGAGGGGCAGAAGGCGCTTCAGATCACCAACTTCCCGACCGCTGGCGATCAGAACACTGCCCTCCAGTCTGGGCAGATCGACTTCGCATTTACGAACACCGCAACCGGCGTCTGGCAGGCGAAGACGAGCGACGGGTTGTTCGAAGTAATTCCGAGCCCGTTGCTCTCCCGCACCTATGTCGGCATCGTGGTTGGCTCCGAAGAGGAGGGCCTATCAGAAGCGATGCTTGGTGCCCTCGAGGAGATCATCGCCGACGGCACCTATGAGGAGATCATGAATGACTGGGAGCTGACGGACATCATGCTACTCGAGCCTGGCATCAACCTCGCAACCGCTCGTCCTCTGGAGCTGCCTGAGCTCTGCGGTTCCTGCGATCTCTGAGCGATCGAACCGGCCAGGACACATGTGTCCTTAACGGGTGAGCGCATATGAAGTCTTCTCGCGGCGTGCAGCGACGTGGTGGAAGCCCGTCGGCTTTGCGCGCCGCGAGAAGACGGCCGTTCCTATGTTCGCGTATACCCACTGCCGTTTCGATCCGCAAAGTCAGCCTCCTGCCAACCCATCATCCCGTTGATACCTACGCATACGAAAGACGGTACGTCTGTGACACACTCGATAACCGGGGTCGAAGTTAGCGACCCATTCGCAAAGCCGGTTCCGCGGAAACACCCGAGCTACTGGATCAGCGGTGTGGCGGCAGCCATCCTTACAGGTTTCCTTCTGTACTCCCTTGCCACTAATCAGAATCTTCAGTGGTCGTTGGTATGGCAATACATGTTTTCGAAGCCGATCATGGAAGGCCTCTGGGTCACCGTCCAGCTTTCGGTCATCTCACAGATCCTTGCGTTATTGATCGGGTGCATCCTAGCCTTGCTTGGTGAGTCGAAGAATCCGGTTTTCCGAAGCTTCGTGAAGGCATATGTCGGCTTCTTCCGCGGTCTGCCACTGCTCGTGCTCTTGCTTATCTGCTTCAACGCGGCGCTGTTTCTTCCCCGCATCGGCTTCGGAGACTTCAGCTGGGACACCAATACACTCATCACCGGTTTCTCCGCAGCGATTATCGGCTTGTCCTTGCATGAGGCTGCCTTCATGGTCGAAATCATTCGAGCAGGTCTACTCTCTGTGCCTGTCGGGCAGCGGGAGGCAGCACAGAGTATTGGTATGAAGCGTGGGCTCATGATGCGGACGATCGTGGTGCCTCAAGCGATTCGTGTCATTATTCCACCCACGGGCAACCAGTTCATCAGCCTGCTCAAAGCGAGCGCGCTCGTCGCCGTCATCGGCGGCGGCGATCTTCTCACGCGTGCGCAGCAGATCTACGGTTCCAACTTCAAGGTCATGCCGCTGTTGATCGTCGTCAGCATCTGGTATCTCCTCATCGTCACACTCGCAACGTTCGGTCAGCACTTCCTAGAGAAGAAGTACTCGCTATCTGGCGGACCGCAGCGGAAGAGCAATGTCTCCCGGAATGCAGAGGAAGAAGCATGAGCCAGCAGCCGCTCGTCAGCATCAGGAATGTCGTCAAGAGCTACGGAGAGGTCGAGGTTCTGAAGGGCATCGATCTCGACGTATTCAAGAACGAGGTGCTGTGCCTTATAGGCCCCTCCGGATCCGGCAAGAGCACTCTGCTCAGGTGCGTGAACCATCTTGAGCGAATCAATGGCGGCTTCATCACGGTGGACGGGGAGTTCGTCGGGGCCACCGTAAAGCATGACGTTCTGCACGAGGCGAGCGAGGCGGAGGTCGCTCGGCACCGTGAGCAAGTAGGCATGGTCTTCCAGCATTTCAATCTCTTCCTCCATCTGACTGCCTTGGAGAACGTGACCGTGGGGCTCCGGAAAGTTAGGGGCATTCCGAAACGCGAGGCATCGGAGCAGGCCCGAGAAGCCCTTGCCGAGGTGGGACTCGCGCACCTCGCGGACTCGTATCCGAGGCATCTCTCCGGTGGCCAGCAGCAGCGGGTCGCCATTGCTAGGGCTCTCGCCATGGAGCCCAAGTTGATGCTCTTCGACGAACCGACCAGTGCCTTGGATCCCGAACTCGTAGGCGAGGTGCTAGCAGTCATGCGCCGAGTCGCTGAACGAGGTATGACGATGATCGTCGTGACGCATGAGATGCGGTTCGCGAAAGATGTCGCGGACCGAGTCGCCTTCATGGATCAGGGAAAGATCGTTGAGCTCGGCCCCGCGGAGCAACTCATCGATAGGCCAACCTCGGACCGTACGAAGGCGTTTCTGAAGCATGTTGGTTAGACGGCGATGCTCACGTGGGCGACGATCGTCGCATCTGAAATGGAGGAATAGGTGAGTAAAGTTGAGCTTGCGTTTTCTGCTGCTGAGGGGCCGGAGGGGGCGCCGTATCTGCTCCTCGGTCATTCACTCGGCACCTCGAGCTACCTGTGGGATCAGACGAGGGTGGAACTCGCGAAGCACTTTCGAGTCGCGCCCTGGGAGCTGCCAGGTCACGGTGCCGCGCCTCCGGCTCGGACTGCCTTCTCCGTTGAGGAGGTCGCGAAGGAAATCATCGCCCATCTCGACGGAGTCGGTGTCGAGAGAGCGTACTATGCTGGAGTCTCCTTCGGCGGCACCGTCGGCTTGGAGCTTGCGCTCTCCTATCCGGAGCGGATATCCGCCGTTGCGATCATCTCATCGGGCGCTCGCGTCGATGATGTGGCGGCCTGGTACTCTCGAGCGGCCGCGGTGCGGCAGGACGGGACCCGCTCGCTCGTGCAGGGCTCGCGCCAACGCTGGTTCGCGGATCTGGCACGCAGGTCTCACGCCGATCGCGTGGACGCGCTGCTTCAGACTCTCGAGGGCACCGACGACGCGAGTTATGCTCGGGCCTGCGAGGCGCTCGCCGACTATGACGCGATCGACCGGCTCGATCAGCTCGAGCCTCCTGTGCTCGCAGTATGGGGAGAGGAAGACGCCCTCGTGCCCGAGGCGAAGCTCCGCGAGATCTCCGATCGCGCTCGGCGCGGGCACTCCGCCGGCATCGCGGACGCGGCGCACGCCGCTCCGTTCGAGCGGCCACAAGCGGTCGCCGAGCTGCTGGTGGCATTCTTCTCAGGGCTTTCGAGACCGGAGCGCTGAAACATCACCGCACATCAACCGTCCCATTCAGAAAGAACACCTTTCGCCACATGATCATCGACTCGCGCGTCCGTCGCGCTGTTCCGTGCCATCCGCCCACGTCCACACGCCCGCATGAGGTCCTTCGCGAGGGGAGTTTCAATTGTCTGTGATGAGCCGACTGGAAGAGATCCAGGACATCGGCCGCGATTCGCTTCGAGGCGGGTACTCGAGGCATCTGTTCGAAGAGCCGGAGCTCGAGCTGCGTCGCTGGTTCCAGCGATCTGCGCAGCAACTCGGGCTCTCGGTCGAACTGGACGGGAACGGGAATCTCTGGGCCTGGTACGGAGAACCGGGCCCGGGGGCCATCGTCACAGGGAGCCATCTTGACTCGGTTCCGGGTGGAGGCGCGTACGACGGCCCTCTCGGAGTCGTGAGCGCGCTGGAAGCGATCGAGATCCTGCAGGCTGACGGGTGGCGGCCGTCTCGACCGGTGGCGATCTGCGTGTTTGCCGAGGAAGAGGGGAGTCGGTTCGGTGTGCCGTGCCTCGGCTCACGCCTCATGGTCGGCGAGATCAGCCCCGACGATGCGCTGAGTCGATCAGATCGCTCCGGAGTTACGTTGAGAAGTGCGTGGCACCAAGCGGCTCTCGACGTCAGCAGAGTCGGCGCAGATCCGGAGCGCCTTGAGCGGATCGGGGCCTTTATCGAGCTCCACGTCGAGCAAGGGGTCGACCTGGAGGAACGGGATCTCCCGCTTGCAGCCGCATCGACGATCATCCCGCACGGGCGATGGCGGCTCACCATCATGGGTGAAGGGAATCATGCCGGTAGCACCCCTATGGGGCATCGGAGGGACCCCGTTGTCGCGGCGTCTGCCGCGGTCCTCGCGATCAAGGAGGTGGCTGAGCGGCGACGGGCCGGCGCGCGTGCCACGGTGGGGAAGATGAGTATCACCCCCAATGGAACCAACGTGATCGCATCTCAGGTGGATCTTTGGGTTGACATCCGAGCCGACACCGACGAGGCAGTGCGGGAGCAGCTCGCGGAGACCGTGGCGTTGGTCGAGCAGAGCACCGGCTGCCAGGGCTGCGAACTCAAAGTGCTGGAAGAATCCTTCACCCCAATTGTAAGGTTCGACCGACAGATCACCACGAGGATCGTCGAGTTGCTCGACGGCATCCCGGCGATCTCCACCGGCGCGGGGCACGACGCCGGCGTGCTCTCAGCGTATGTGCCGTCTGCCATGCTCTTCGTTCGCAACCCAACGGGAGTCTCCCACGCGCCGGGGGAGGGTGCACGGAGCGAGGACTGCGAGCGTGGGGCTCGGGCCTTGGCCTTGGTGCTGAAGAATCTGGCCGAGGAATCGCCGAGATGATTCCGATGATCAGATCCTTCCACTGTGAAACGGCGCTAATCGAGGGCTCGTTCGCCGACCAGGTTCGCCTGGTGTCCAGCGGTGGGCGGATCACTCAGATCGAAGTCGGTTCACCCCCGCTTGCGGCCGACATCAGCCTCGGTCTCGTAGTCCCGGGGTTCGCGAACGCGCATTCGCATGCTTTCCATCGTGGTCTGCGCGGACGCACCCATGACCAGGGAGGTAATTTCTGGCGGTGGCGCCTGAAGATGTACGATCGCGCGGCCCAGCTCACGCCGAGCAGCTACCGTAATATTGCGGAACAGGTGTTTCTCGAGATGCGAGATGCTGGCTACACAGCGGTGGGGGAGTTCCATTATTTGCATCATGGCGTCGGAGGGGAACCCTATCCGAATCATGACATGGAGCTTGCGCTCGTAGAAGCTGCCCACTCCGTCGGGCTGCGCCTCGTGCTGCTCGACGCTTGCTACCTCCGTGGGGGTGACGCCCAGCCCCTAGCTGCGGAACAGCTGAGGTTCGGCGACGGCTCAGCAGATCATTGGTTGGACCGATGGCATGACCTCAGATCGGCCATCGAATCTTTTGGAAGTCCGCTCGTCTCGCTCGGAGCCGCCATCCACTCGGTCCGGGCTGTGAGCGCTCAGGACCTGGCGGTGATCTCTCAGGGACTCCCTGATGATGTTCCCGTCCATGCACACGTTTCCGAGCAGCCAGCGGAGAACGAATCGTGTCGCGCCGAGCACGGCATGTCCCCAACCGAACTCTTCGCGCGACACGGACTGGTGAACTCAAGGTTCTCCGCTGTTCACGCGACCCACCTCTCGGAACGGGACATCGAACTGCTCGGCGGGGCCGGCGCAAATATTGTTATGTGCCCGACAACCGAGGCCGATCTGGGTGACGGTATCGGACCCGCTCCAGAGCTCCTCCGTGCAGGTGCCGAGATATCCATCGGCTCCGATCAGCATGTCGTCATCGATCCCTGGGAAGAAGTCGCAAGACTTGAGTTCGATCAGCGTCTGAAGAGTCGACGTCGAGGGGTGTTCCCACTCGAAACGCTTTGGGCCGCCGGTTCGAGCGGCGGTTACAGTGCGCTGGGCCTCATCCCGAGCTGGAATCGCGTGCCCGGTTTCGAGATCGGCGCGCACCTCGACGCGGTGGAGGTCGACTTGCTCTCGAGACGGGTGACTGGTGCCGAAGCCAAGCAGCTGCCCCTGGTCGCGAGATCTGCAGATGTCACCGCCACGGTCGTCGGCGGGAATCTGACCCGGCCCGGAGACTCACCCCGGGAATGAGGCGCCGCCGATCAGCTAGGGGATTCCGATCAATTGCGCGAAAGCCGATCTTCGACCACGCATACCAGCGCCCACAGCGCGACGTCGTGCGCGTCTGCAGTCGGGCTTCCGGAGAAGACGTCCATCGCATTGGTGCCGGTCCCATGTTTCAGTGCGATGCGGACCGGCGCGCGGGCGAACTCAGGGTCGTCCGGCGTTGCCGCCCGCAATGTCACCACCTGCGAGCCATTCCTCTGCGATATGAGGTTCACCGCGTGGCAGGGCGTCGACAGTCCGATCAGACTCGTCGCGCTGTCTCCGGAGAAGACCAGAGGCCGTGCTTCCGGAACATGATGGTGGACCCCGTCAATGATCAGTTCGCAGTCGCCGCCGACAGGGACGAAGGTCCTCAAGAGGGATGGGAAGGGGGAGAACTCGGACGTGGTGGAGAGCTCTGCCACGCTGAGGCGCCAGCGAGGCGAGCCGGGCGTCAGTTCTGCACTCGCTGCGTAGGAGAAGACCTCTCTGGTGCTACCCCGCCCGTTCTCCCACGGCTGCGACTCGAGGCGGTTTATCTTGATGTGTCGTTCCCACATGCTAGTCATTCCTGTTACGATCCGCGAGCGCGCGGAGGATCTTGCGGCGGTCGTCTGCTCGACGCCGTGCGGGTCGGATTCATATCTCCATTATCTTCCGCGCAGAAACGAGGTACAAATGCGCCGCAACACCACGTTGATCGTGGCGCTCGTCATGATCGTGTCGATGCCGGCACTCGATATCGCACTGGTCGTCATGGTGCTTCCCGTCGCTGCGCAGGATTTATTGGCTGAACCCTCCAGCCTGATCATCAGTTCCTATCTGGTGGCGCTGCTGGCCACGACCCTGCCCTGGGGCGTACTCAGCGACCGAGTCGGCCCCCGCACGCCCCTGCTGTTCGGCACCGCACTCTTCATACTCGGGGCGGTGGGCTCTACTCTGTCTGACGAATTCTGGCCGCTCATCGTGTGCCGCGTGGTGCAAGGGGCGGGAGCCGGTTCGATGCAGGCCTTAACCCAGGCAGCGGTTGCTTCGCAGTTCTCTTCGCACGCGTCCCGTGCGAAGGTACTCGCCGTGCTCTCGGCTGCGTGGGGCGGGGCGGCAGTCGTGGCTCCTCTGATCATCAGCTCGATTCCAGGTGGGCAGTGGCGTCTGGTCTTTCTCACGACGGTACCGTTCGGCGTTGTTTCCTTCGTTATACTCCCTTGGGCCTACCGCGCCGAGAAGGTAGTCAAGAGGAAGGGATTTGATCTAGCTGGCATGCTTCTGATTGTCGTGGCTTCGGTATGCCTGGGTGTGGTTGTCACCGAGCCCGAGTTGCCCGTACTTGTGTCGATGCTACTGCTCTTGGCGCTCATTGGACTTCTGCTTATCAGCGTCGAGAAACGGGCGGACGATCCGATTCTTCCGGGGGAACTCATCCGCCACCGGGGATTCCTTTATGCGCTCCTCGCCTCTGTGCTGTTGGGATCGATGCTTATCACGACGAATGTTGCGGCGCCGCTCTACGGACAGATCGTTCTCGGTGTCAGCCCGGCGGTCTCGGGCTGGGTCTATGCAGCACTTTCAGTTGCCTGGACGCTCGCGGCTCTTGCCGCTTCGGCGATCGTCAAACGCTTTGGCATCAGATTCGTAGGGGCCGTGGGCGGATTGACGGTGTGCGCCGGATACGTGCTTCTCCTCGTGCTGGTGCTCCAGGGAGTCGGGATCGGATGGCTGGTCTTTGCAGGATTCGTGGTGGGTGCTGGGCTCGGGCCGCTGGCGAACTCGGTGGTGATCGTGATCCAGGAGATCGCATCGAGTTCGCATGTCGGCATCGCATCATCGCTCAACATGGTGACCCGGGCAACCGGCCAGACGGTGGGGGTTGCCCTGATTGCCGCTGCGACCTCGCTCTCAGCCGTCATACACCAGGTGTCCGCAGTTCAGGCATCAACAGATCCGTCGACGGTGCGGCTGGGCGCCATTATCGCCATTGCGGTAGCCGCATGCATGGCGATCGTGGCGTCTTCGCTGATCTTCGCGGCGAAACCGAACCGCAGGTCAGGTCAGAATGTCGCCTAAACGTGCGTCAGGCCCTACCGATCGAAGGTACTGAGCGAAGAACTCAAGGTATACGGGTTCGGAGAGGTGACTATCGCGGCCTATCCTATGGCATGGGGCAGATCGGCCATCGGGTTCTTTGGGGCGTGGCGGTTCTCGTAGGCCCAGGAGAAGAATGAGGCTAGGACGCAGTAGGTCTTCCGAAGGTATGAGATTGACCACTTTCGCCCGGATTCGCGGAAGAATCGTTCCATTCCTTCCTGAGTTACGCAGTCCGGGTTGGTCGTAGGGAGGTGACGGCAGAGATGTGTACGGCGTTGCGTTCGGTACACCTTGGAGAGTGACGGATCACTGTTGCAGAAGGCTACGAGGAGCTCAGCGATCCACTTCAACCTCCGATCCTGACCCCGCACATTCCCATTAAAGATGTCCGTGACCGACATCTGATGCAAGCCGAAACGCTTTGAGGGTGAGAATTAGATAGCCTGGCGCGTTCTGAGCCAGTCGGAGAGTGGAATCACGTTTTTCGAGAGTCAACTGAAGGCCTTGAATGCGGCGTGATTTCGGCAAAGGCGTGGAGTCGTGAGGTCGCGGGATCGAGCCCCGCCTCAGCTGCCGGAGTCACTCAGAACCCCTGCCGATGGCGGGGGTTCTGTTGTTGACGGGGTTGCCGCTGACCGTCTGTCTGCAGGCGTGGCACTCTGAGGCCGGTGATCTTGTGGGCAAGGTGCCCGGTGCCTGTGCAGGGTGGCTTCAGCCTTCAGAGTTGTACACGGTCCCGAACGGAATTCTCGAGTGCGTAGAAGAGACCGCTGGGGAAACGAGAAGCGGGGCCCGGTCATGAAGACCGGACCCCGCTTCTCATGCCGCGATTACGCGGCGGGGAGGATTAGCTCTCGTCGCTGAGACCACGCTGACGGCGTGCCGTCATCAGGATCGCAGCCGCACCGAGCAGCGCCATCAGCGCAGCGCCGGCGATGTACGGAGCCATCGACATGGCATCGAAGCCGGTGTCGGGGAGCTCGTCGCCGTTGTCGCCTTCGCCGCCGTTGCCACCTTCGTCGCCACCGCCGCCGTTGCCGTCGACGATGGTGAAGTCGACGCTCACGGTGTCAGAGGTCTCGCCGTCAAGCGATGCGGTCGCCTCGAGTGTGTAGCCGCCCAGTGCCGGCTCGTAACCGAGCTCGGCGGTCCAGTTGCCATCGGCATCGGCTACGGCCTCGAACTCGCCGTTCTCGGCATCCAGGCTGCCGGTCACGGTCGCGCCCGCGGTCGCGGTGCCCGAAACTGCGGTCGGAGCGTTGGCGAGCGTGTACTCTGCGCCGTTCTCGATCGAGCTGATGCCGATCTCGACATCTTCGACCGGGGGCTCTTCGTCGTCGCCGGTTACGGTGAACGTTGCGCTCACCGTACGCGAGTCCTCGCCGTCCACGGACTGCTGCACGGTGATGGAGTACTCACCCTCGGTGAGCTCGGTCGGAACGCTCCAGTTGCCGTTCTCGTCGACCTCGACCTCGCTCTCCACGTCGCCAGTCATCGTGAGCGTTGCGCCGGCGATGCCGGTGCCCTCGATGGTCTCGACCGGGCCCTCGACCGACGAGCCGTCAGCGGGGGAGGTGATCGCCGGGGCGGCGACAGCCGCTTCGGCAACGGTGAAGTCGAACGTGGTCGACTCGGAATGGCTGTGACCGTTCGTCGCGGTGATGGTGAGCGTGTACTCACCCGGCTCCTCAGGGGCGTTGAGCGACCACGCGCCGTCCTCTACCGGGCCACCCGCGCCGGAGTTCGGCTGGAAGCTGTACGAGATGTCAGTGGCGTTGGAGGGAGCAGTGCCCGAAATCTCTTCGCCGGGCTCCAGCTCGGCGCCGTTCTCGTCACTGGTGACCTCAGGAGCGTCGATGTGGAGTGCCACCTCGTAGCCCTCGAGCTCGGCAGGAACCTCGTCGAGGAGCGATGCCCAGGTCAGTTCGCCGCGATCGTCGTTGCCGGCGCCGCCGCTGACAACACCCACGGCCTTGCCACCCTGGTACACAGCTCCGCCGGAGTCGCCACCGGCGCTCTGGACCGAGCTTGCGAAGCCCTTCACCCAGCGCCAGCGGGTCTCACCGGGCTCGTTGGAAGCCCAGAGGCGGTGGTAGCCGCGAGTGATGTCCTCGTCGGTGATGGTGCCGTCCGTCTTGCCAGTGGTGCGGCCGCTCTTCGAGACGTCACCGATCGTGGGGGCGCCGACCGAAGTGATCTCGGTGGTGCTGCCCGAAAGGTCGTCGCTTCCGGCGGTGCTCCAGTCGGTCACCTCGGGAAGGAGGTTGAAGCTGTCGTCGATGTTCTCGATGACGGCGAGGTCGTAGGACTCGGCGCTGTCAGGGCTCTCCGGGTCGTCGGGCCACCTGGAGTCGTCCTGGCCATCGGCGTTGCCGGGGCCGCCGAACTGCGAGAAGCCGAAGGCTCCGAGCAGGGTCTGCTCGAGAGGAGCCCACTGTTCATCACCGGCGCCCTCACCGAGGTGGGCGGGCTGCTCCGAGGGGATCGACCGGACGGTGTTGTCGAACGTTCCGTCGGCGGTGCAGTGCGCGGCGGTCAGGATCGCCGGATCTCCGCTCGGAGTCCAGGCGGTGAAGCCCATCGAGCACGCGCTGGCGAGCGTGTCGCCCTCGAGCGAGAGGTAGCCGGCGCCGCCGACGACGTCATTCGCGGCGTACGGCGTTCCCGGCTCCGACACGCGGTCGGCGATCACCTTGATCGTCTCGCCCTTGTCGATGGCACCCGCGTCGAGCGCGAAGGTCTGCATCGCCTGCTCTTCGGTCTTCGAGACCTGCTCGGCGGTGTAGACGAGGGTCTCGCCATTCGCGTTCTCACCGAACGCGATGATCGGGAGGTCGGCCTGCTCGATCGCCTCGGCGGCCTCCAGCTGCGGATCCTCGTCCTCGGACTTCGCATCCTGGTCCTCAGACTCCGAATCCTTCGGATCGGCCGCGGCCTCGTCTTCGGCCGGAGCCTGTTCTTCGGTCTGGTCGATGACCGGCTGGTCGACCTCATCTTCTGCGAACGCGGTGGGCGCTGCGAAGAAGAGGCTGCCGAAGCCGATCGCTGCTGCGGCGCCGAGCGCCAGCGGGCGACGTTTCGTCACTCTGATATCTCCCCAATGTTTCTTAGTTCATGTGCCGTAGTGGCACGGCCCGGACTCGACTTGGTCGGACGCGTGACGCCCGATATCGATCGAGGCACCCTCATTAAAATAAGCGAGACTTCCGACGTTATGCAATTGCGATTGCAATATAAAGGAGATATTAGATGCCCGTTGTAGAACAAGCTCGAGAAACGTGATCCGAGCGAGGATCCGTTCTGTCTGGCCGAACGGGCGGGCCTGAATCGGTCGTTGCGCTGCTGGCCGCGGCTCTCAATGAGTGCTTATGAGAGACATATTTTGAGACGCATTCACTACCAATTCACCAACTGTCAAAGTTGATTTCGAATTGCGAAGGTGGGTTCGAATTCAATACCGACATCTGTGGAAATAGATATTACGCAACTGTCGAGTTGGGTGGTGTTCACTCCTATTGATGAAGAATCACACGGATCATTCAGTGGGCGCGGTTAGTGTGGCCGCATGGTCATCGAAAGAACTGCCCCGAGCGCACTCGTTCGCACAACGATCGCAGCTGCAGCACTGTTCTTAGGTGCCTCGCTCGCTGCCTGCACGGGCATGGCTGGGAGCGATGCCCCGACCGGTGGCGGTTCTGACGGAAGCTCAGAAGAGAACACGGAGGCTCCGATGGAAGAGAACATCGACGAGGGGCAGCTGGTAGGGATCTGGCGCTCCGACGAGAAGGGCGATCCCTTCCTGGAGTTCCGGGATGAAGGCCGATTTGTGGGCAGCGACGGGTGCAACGGTATGGGCGGTGACTACACGGTTGCTGGCGACGCGGTGAAGATCGAACGCGGTGGATCGACGCTCAAAGCCTGCCCGGGTGTCGACGACTGGCTCCGGTCAGTGGCATCCGTCACGTTCGAGGGCGACACCATGACCGTGTTCGACAAGAACGACGACGAGATCGGGCAGCTGCACCGCGCTTCCGAGTAGCGCCGCTTCAAGGTACGGCAGTGGCCATCCCTACGCCCGTTCGAAGAGCGCGATCGTTTCGAAGTGGTGAGTGTGCGGGAAGAGGTCGTAAGCACGCAACCCCGTGAGCTCGTAGCCTGCATCGCGCAGCGTCTTCGTGTCACGGGCCAGTGCGACCGGATCGCACGCAACGTAGACGATGTTCGCGGGCGCGAGTTCTGCGAGCTGCGCGCACACGTCACCGCCGGCACCTGAGCGCGGCGGATCGAGCACCACCGTCGCGCGGCGCAGCCGTTCGCGCACCGGCGGTGCAGCGCGGAGCAGGTCGGCGAGGTGCCGATCCACCCTCGCCGTCACCGCGAGAGCTCCCACCAGCTCCGAAAGATTCTCTGCGGCGTCGTCGGTCGCGCCCGGGTCGGCCTCGACAGTGGTCACCTTCAGTGCAGGTCCGGCAGCCTCCGCCATGGCTGCTGCGAGCAGACCCGCGCCGCCGTAGAGATCGAGATTCGCCGCGGATGCATCAACGCGCCCCGCCTCCACGAGATACGAGATCGCATCGCGCACCGAGGTGAACAGCACGGCGGGTGCTCCTTGGTGCACCTGCCAGAATCCGCCGGCCCGCACGAGGAATCCGCGATCCTCCACGGCCTCGGGCACACGGTCGTTCTCGCCCGCGCGCTCTTTCGAACCGGGTAGAGACATGAGGAGACGAGGATCGCCACCGCTCGGATCGATCACGTCGATCGCAGCGATATCAGGCATGTGCTCCCCGAGCGGAGCGATAACGTTGACACCCTCGCTCGCGAGGGGCAGCGAAGCGACCTCAACTACGCGACGGCTGCGCGCCGCGTAGGGGCCGACGAGCCCCGTCTCGGCGTCGACGTGCAAGCGCACACGAGTGCGGTAGCCGAGCCCGTTCGACTCGTCATCGCCGGGCACTCCTTCGACGACGAGGTCGAAGTCGGCCTCGAGCTCATCACGCGGGATTCCCCCGAAGCGCTGCATCGCGTCTGCGAGCACCTCGGCCTTCAACGCGCGCTGACGCTCGAGAGCAATGTGCCCGAACTCGGCGCCGCCGGGGCGCTGTTCGGGATCGCGCTCGACGCCGGCCTCGGCCCAGACGTGCTCGCGACGGTCGGGTGAAGCGTCGAGCACCTCGGTCGTGACGGCGCGGGCGAAGGACTTCTTCTTCGCCTCAGTCACGCGGGCGCGCACGCGCTCACCCGGAATCGCGTCTGCGACGAACACAACCCGCCCGTCATGGCGTGCCACGCTCACACCGCCGTGGGCGATGCCAGTGACGTCGAGCTCGATCACGTCGCCGACGGCGAGCGGTGCGGTGGTCTGCGAAGAGGATGCGCCGTGCGCGGATGATGCCATGGTCTCCATTCTTCCATCGCACCGGCCCAGGCGTCTGCTCAAATGATGACGCCACAGCCGAATCGCGGCCGAATAGGCTGAGGGCATGACGAAGCCGAGGGGACGCGGGCGACCGAAAGGTCGATCCGATTCGCGAAAACGCATCCTCGCGGCCGCCGTCGAAGAGTTCGGAGAGCTCGGATACGAGGGAGCCACGATCCGGTCGATCGCGGCCCGCGCAGGGGTCGACTCCGCTCTCGTGCACCACTACTTCGGCACCAAAGCCGATCTCTTCGCCGAGGCGTCAGGGGTGCCGATCCGCCCCGATCTTGTCGTGCCGATGATTCTCAGAGGGCCCCGCGATGAGGTCGGGGAGCGGATCATCCGGTTCGTGCTCGAAAGCTTCGAACGAGAAGAGGTGCGCCGTCGGGGTGTGCTGCTGCTGCGCACCGCAGTCGGGAGCGGTCTCGGCGGTTCCCTGATCGTGGGCTTCCTGACGAAAGAGCTGCTGCCGCGGGTCGCCGAGCAACTCGCGATTGCTGAGCGGCTCGAGGGGCCCGCCGCCGAGCTGAGGGCGGAGCTCGTCGCCTCGCAGATCGCCGGGATGTTGATGATGCGCTACGTACTGCGGGTTCAGCCACTGGCCGATGCTTCGATCGAGGATCTGGTGGGCCTCGTGGGTCCGACCATCCAGCGCTACTTCTTCGGGGACGTGGTGCCCGACGCCTCGCCGCGCTGACCTGCTGGCGCTTTCGAGCTGCCGGTGCGGCAGCCGGGTGCGGCCGTCCGGCGCGGCAGCGAGTAGGTGACGCTACGGCCTCGGCGCGGGTCGGGTAGTCCGGTGCGCTCGACACGTAGATATGGGATCAGCGCGTAGATATGCCGTCTGAGCGATTTTTGGCATATCTACGTGCTGATCCCATATCTATCTGCTGAGGCGGAGGGAGAGCAGAAAGGCGAGGGAAGAGGGCAGAGGAGGATGAGGAGAGGCGAGGATGAGGAGAGGAGGATGAGGAGAGGAGATCCACGAGCACAGGCCCGCAGAGCCCACCGAGCCCACCGAGCCCACCGAGACCTTGACCTCGGCGATCCGCCGACATAAATTCATTACATGATGAATAGTGCGGCGGTGGAAGTCGAGGACCTCGCGGTGTCACGCGGGCGCCACGCCGTGTTCGATGGCTTGGACCTCAGGCTTCCTGCGGGTGAGATCACCGGTGTGCTCGGACCGTCGGGCTGCGGCAAGACAACGCTTCTGCGCACCGTCGTCGGAGCGCAGGCCGGAGCGCAGGCCGGAGTGCGTGGACGGGTGCGGGTGCTCGGCCTGCCCGCCGGCGCCCGGGCGCTGCGCCACCGCGTCTCATACGCGACGCAGGCCGCCTCCGTGTACGACGACCTCACAGTGGTGCAGAACCTGCGCTTCTTCGCACGCGCGCTCGGGGTGCCACGGAAGGACGCCGAGCGGGTGATGGATCTCGTAGCGCTCGGCGACCAGGCCGGGCGGCGCGTCGATGCGCTCTCGGGCGGGCAGCACAATCGGGTGTCTCTCGCGGTCGCGTTGCTCGGTGATCCCGAACTCATCGTGCTCGACGAACCGACCGTTGGTCTTGATCCGGTGCTCCGGGCTGAGCTCTGGGACATCTTCGAACGCCTCGCAGAATCGGGGGCCACCCTGCTCGTCAGTAGCCACGTCATGGACGAGGCCCTCCGCTGCGACCGGTTGATCCTGCTGCGCGATGGCGCGATCGTTGCCGACACGACTCCGGACGAACTGCTTGCATCGACAGGGGCGGCCGATCCTGAATCTGCGTTTCTCAGGATCATCGAGAGCGGAGGTGCACGATGAACCCGGTGCGTCTGTTCGCTGTCGCCGGCCGAGTGCTCCGGCAGCTGTCGCATGATCCGCGATCCGTCGTGCTGCTGCTTGTGGCACCCGCGTTGCTCGTCGGGTTGTTCTCCTGGCTCTTCAGCGACCAGGCAGGGGTGTTCGATCAGTTGGGCGGGCCGATTCTCGCGCTCTTCCCGTTCATCCTCATGTTCGTCGTCACATCGGTGACCACGTTGCGCGAACGACGATCGGGAACCCTCGAACGTCTCATGACGACTCCGCTCGGCAAGGCCGACTTCATCGGCGGGTATGCGCTCGCATTCGGGCTCGTCGCGGTCGTGCAGGCAGTCGTGACCGTCGGATACGCGGTGATCGTCTGCGGGCTGACGGTCGCAGGTCCGGTCTGGCAGCTCGGCCTCGTCGCCGTTCTCGATGCACTGCTCGGCACCGCACTCGGCCTGCTGGCGAGTGCATTCGCGCGCACCGAGTTCCAGGCGGTGCAGTTCATGCCGCTGGTGGTGATTCCGCAGATTCTTGTCGGCGGACTTCTGATGCCGAGAGACCAGATGCCCAACGCACTGCGGGTGATCTCTGATTGGCTGCCGCTGAGTTACGCCGTCGACGCGGTGAATGCGGTTACGGCCGGTGATGAGGGGTGGGATCTCGGAGCGCCGCTCATCGTGATCGCCGCGGTCGCCCTCCTCGCGCTGGCGCTCGCCGCAGCGACCCTGCGGCGCCGCACGCCGTAGGCTGGCGGCATGCGTCTGATCCTCGCCTCCACCTCACCCGCACGCTTGTCTGTGCTGCGCGCAGCCGGAATCGAGCCGATCTGCTTCTCGCCTGAGGTTGACGAAGCGGCCGAGGTCGCCGCGCGCGAGACCGAGCTGGGGAGGGCGCTCAGCGCCCCCGAGCTCGTCGAGTACCTGGGTCGGCTGAAGGCGGAGGATGTGGTGCGTCGGCACGCCGCAGACATTGCCGCGCTCGGTGGTGGGCTCGTGCTCGGAGGGGACTCCGCGTTTCTGCTCGATGGTGAGATTCTCGGTAAGCCGCATGTACCCGATGTGGCGCTCGCCCGAGCCAAGCAGCACCGGGGCACGACTGGTGTGCTGCACTCGGGGCACTGGGTCATCGACTGCACCGCAGCGACGCCAGAGACGAGAGCTGCGGCAGAAGCAGTCAACGTGGCGGACGCGACAGACGTGGTAGAGGCGACCGGTCGACCCGCCGCCGGATCCGTCGACACTGCAACCGTCACGTTGTCGGCCGATGTCTCCGATGCGGAGCTCGAGGCCTACGTCGCGACGGGTGAACCTTTGAAGCTCGCCGGCGGGTTTGCGATCGACGGTCTCGCCGGCGCCTTCATCGAGCGCATCGAGGGAGCTCCGAGCTGCGTGATCGGCCTGTCGCTGCCGGCGATGCGGCGCCTCGTCCGCGAGCTCGGCCACGACTACTCGGCGCTCTGGAACCGCGAGATTCCGTCCGTTTGACGGCACCTGCGGTGTAGCATGAAGCCCGTAGGTGCAGGGGGAGGACCAAGTGGGCGAAGGAGCCGTGGACCGTCGGGAGCTCGCCGATAAGATCCGAAACGATCATCTGCACGGGCACGGGAAGCGGCGTGCAGCAAGAATCGCGTTCGTCGCCGTGTTCGCAGTGGCGTGCGTGGGCGCGCTCGCCTGGTTTCAGTTACGTTCGGGCGGCGATGCGGAAGCCCCCGAGCATGCGAACAGTGAGTACGGCTTCGTACTCACCCCGGAGCTCGCCGGTGGCGACGCACCCGAAGACGACCCGGTTGACGTAGACCTGTACGAGGACTTCCTGTGCTCATCATGCAAGATCTTCCAGGAGCAGTCGGGTGACTTCCTGGCCGAGCAGGTGGCCGATGGCGTGATCACCCTCACCTACCACCCGATCGCCTTCCTCAACTCGGCCTCGACCGATGACTACGCGCGCCGCGCGGCCAACGCAGCTGCCTGCGTCGCCGATCAGGCAGGGGTCGCCGCCTACGCCTCGATGCACGACCTGCTGCTGAAACATCAGCCTGAGCAGGGCGGGGAGGGCCTGAGTAACGTGAGGCTCATCGAGCTCGCGAAGAAGGCCGGCGCTGACGACATCGATGGCTGTGTTGAGGATATGACTTTCGAGCCGTGGGGCGAGGAGGCGCTCGATGCGGCCGCTGCGGCTGACGTCAGCTCTACGCCCACCGTCAGGGTGGAGGGCGCGACAGTGGTGCGGAGCACCGACGGAGAGGAATCGATGCCCGGCCCGGATGAGCTGGAGTTCGCGATCGAGGCGGCACGATGACCGAGATCGGGCGATCCGACAGCCTCTCCGATGAACCCACATGGGAATCGGCCAGGGCGACGGTGCCCGAGCGCCCCACGATCGAGTCGAACCTGCCGGAAGAGCAGAGGATCCCTAGGCCTCGGGTGGTGCTGATCGCACTCGGGCTGGTGATCGTCGGCACGCTGTGCTTGGCGGCGATGATCGTGCTCTCGGTGCTGGGCTTCGACGGTATCAGAGACGCGGTGATCGACGCCTTGCCCGAGGACATCGCCGACGATTACGACGGATCTGATATTGAGCGGGCTGCGAACATCATGCTCATCGTGCTCTACTCCGCTGGGGCGGTACTGGCCTGCGGGCAGCTGCTCAGCGTCAGAACCGTGCTGGTGCGTCGAAGCGTGATCGCGCGGACCGTCTTCGTGATCTTCACCGTCCTGGCGATTCCGGTCGCGCTGCTCATGCTCATCGTCGGGAGCGGCGGGCCGTACGATGCCCCGCTCATCGGCGGCTTCCTCGCCGCCTCGCTGGTTGCCGCGGTGCTGCTGTGCCTGCCGCGCGTCACGCGTTGGTCGCGTCAGACCGAGGAGCGTCGCAAGATTCCATTGGTGCAGCAGGCTCCTGACTCGACCGATGCATCAGCTCCAGGATCATCATCTCGCAGCTCCGCTCGGCGATCTCGCACGCCCTGAGCGTTTCGCTGTCGAGAAGCGGGTTGTCCTTGAGCCCGCGCCATCTCGCGAGGTGTGCGACGGCCATGCCGAGCAGTGCATCATCGTCGATAGCCTGGGGATCGGTGCCGACGGAGTGAGAAGCAGCAGCGACGGCGAGAGGATCGGCACCTATGGACTCGGGATCGACACCGAGGCGTACAGCGATATCGGCGCCGCGACCGCCGACGAGCCGTTCGAGCTCGGCGGAGAGGTCAGCCGGAAGGTCGAGACGCCCACCGGCGATGCGCCCCACGAGGTGCATCTCGGTGAAGGTATGCGCTGCCGCCATGTGCTCGTCGGTGAGCAGGAGCAACTGCTCGGTGCCGGGGGTCGGGTGCTGTCGCAGCAGCTGGTGGAGGGCGAACACCACGGAGTGCGCCTTGAGTTCCGACTGCCGCTGGGTGAAGTGCACATCGATGACGCGCCGCAGCTCCTCGAGGCCGCTGCGCCGGAGCAGCTCCGCGGCGAGATCGACGGCGTTGTCGATGCCGCCGCGCAACGCAGCGATGGCGAGCCGGATTCCGTACATGCCGAAGCGTTCGACGAGATCGGCACGTACCTGCTCGGAGGGCAGTTCTGCGTCTCGTGCTGCGATGAAGCGCTCGGCGCTGACCAGCAGGGTTTTCGACGCATCTGCAGACTGCTCGCTGAGATTCCGGAACACGGTAAAGTCTGCTTGGCGCAGCGTCATCGCACCCGTGCCCAGCAGCCCGGCGACGGGCACGATCGTTTCGCAGACTCCCGCGACCTCCGGGGCATTGCGGAGCTTCTCGACCACCTGATTGACGGTGAGCATTGCCGAGAGGCGGCTCGCTCCGAGCTCATCGGCGCGCGAGAGCACCGCGATCGACCCCATGGACGCGTTCCCGTGCCGTGTACGGTCGTGCAGCGACCGCAGATACCGCACGTCTGACTCGTGCAGAGACCGCAACAGGTACACGACGGCGTCGGCACCGGCTGCCCCCTGCTCGGGGAGGAGGAAGCGGTTGGTCTGATGCGACGCATCCTGAGAGATCGAGGCGATCCCTGGGGTGTCGATGAGTGTGATGCCGCGCGTGCCGGGGGCCGGCCACGAGACCTCGAGCCGTTCGAAGTCTTCGGAGGTGAGCCCGTCGAGATCGAGTTCGAGTCGGTCGTGCTGACGTCGGGCCGGGAGAGTCACCGTTTCGCCATCGGCGAGGCAGCCCTGCACCCGCGGAGTAGCGGAGTAGCGGTACCAGGTGACGATGCGGGTGCATTCGCGTGAGTCAGTCGGAGCGATGCGTTCGCCGAGCAGTCCGTTCAACAGCGTCGACTTGCCCGCTTTCACGGACCCCACGAGCGCGATCCTGAGCGGCTGATCGAGGCGTTCGTTGAGGGCATCGAGCTCTACGAGCACGTCTGGCCGATCCACATACCGAATGCGCGCGGTCGAGAGGAGATTGCGGGCGGAATCCATCGCGTCGCGAGGTGTGATGCCGAACGATGAGGATCCGTGCGGGATCGAATCGGTCATGAGCGACTCCATTCCTCGACTCGAGTGGGCTCCGGCTCGGGTGTCGCACCGACGAGTTTGGCTGCCTCCAAGCACATGGATCGGATCTCCTGCAGCTCGGCTTTCGCGGCTTCGGCCCGTCGCTCCCGATCGCTCGGAGGGAGGGCGGCGCCCTGCCGAGCCTTCCGCACCGACTCGCCGAGCGACGACTTGAAGTTCTCGGCGACGGAGACGAAGTGGTCGCGGAGCACGCGCCTGATCTTGTGCATCCGATCGCGAGACTCCTTGCCGACCTGGAAGATCGCCTCGTCGATGAGCTTTCGAACGGCCATTCTCGCCTCGTTGCGACGTTGCTCGAGACGCTGCGTGGCATCGTGCCGGTAGGCGAAGCCACCCATGATGAGCCCTGCTGCGACGGAAATCGGGTTGACGAGGGCCATACCCGCGAGTGTGGTCATGAGGCCGAACATGAGCACTCCACCGTAGGAGCCCTTCATTCCGATCATGAGCTTCTGCCCGATCGAGAGGTTGCCCGACCGAACAAAATCGAGTCCGCCGATCGCCGCGAGCGCCTGCTCGGTGCCCGAGAGCGACAGCTCGGGCATCGCTGCCCGTCCGTCGAGCGTGAAGTGCTGGGCGACGACATCGGCGAGATGGAGGCTGCGCTGGTGAGCCCAGACGAAGTTGTCGGAGACGGCCTGGGTCACCGACTCGGCGAGCCACGCACCGATGTCTTCCCAGGCCTTGCCAGGGTCGCAGCTTTCGATGAGTTGGTCGGCTTCGCGATTGACAGCGCGCAGACGATCCCTGAGATCGAACTCGGTGTCGGAAAGGAGTTCTGCGACACCGTCGGAGAGGGTCTGCTGCCAGCGGGCAGAGCGTCGGGTGAGCCGTTCGGCGTTCTCTTCGGCCTGGCGAAGATCGTGCACGATCTCGGATCCGCCCGATTGATCTGCCAGCGCGTCGATCTCGGCTTGCAGCACCATCGCGAGCAGTTCGCCGACAGCATCGATCTCATCTGCGATGGAGCGGTGCCGTTCGGCGATGACGTCGGCGTGCACGTTTCGGTGCAGGTGCTCGGCAAGGCCGCGGATGCCGGACTCCGCGCGGAGTTCTGCATCTTCGTTCTGGATTCCCAGGTCTTCGAGGAGCGCCGAGGTCGCGAGCACGGGAGCGTCGATACCGGCCGTGGAGAGGTGTTCGGTGTTGACCTCGGTAATGCCGCGCCACTGGTGCTGCAGATCGATCTTGCTGATGACGCAGGTCAGGCGGGGGCAGAGTGCGACGGCCTGCTGCAGAAAGTTCAGTTCGGGGGCGGTGAGCTCCTGGGTGGCGTCCGAGACCATGAGCACGGCGTCGGCCTGCGGCAGCAGGGTGAGGTTGGTGGAGACTCGGCTCTGGGCGCGGCCGGCGCCGGGGGTATCGATGAACACCAGGCCATCGGCGAGGATGCGTCGCGGAAGCGCGATCTCCGCACGCAGCCCAGTCGTTCCGCATTCGGTGGCCAGATCGGTGACGTGTTCGCGCAGATGCCGCGGATCGATCTCCGTGCGGATCGCGGGCTGATCTTCGGAGACCTCGGTCACCAGTGCCGCGCTCGGATGGGACCCCCAGCGCACAATCGTCGGTACGGAGGTCGCAAGTACGTCGTCGACCGGACACACCGGCGCTGAGACGAGGGAGTTCACGAGAGCGCTTTTGCCCTGCTTGAACTGCCCGGCCACGACGACACGCACATCGGTGTTCGCGAGCAGACGAGCAGTTCCATCGAGCCGGTCTGCGAGGTCTTGGCGACCATTGTGCACTGCGAGCGCCCGTACACGGGCCAGGATCGCCTCCAACTGCGGTGCGGTGTGCGAGACGTGCGCTACGTGCATGGCCGGCTCCTCGGAGTGGGGATGTCGATGCGGTGGAATGTGGTCGGGCGGTGCGCGGAGCCGACTGTTCGTCGTTGCTCCACGCACCGCCTATCGAACGGCGCCCGGTTCAGGGGAAGGACCCGGGCGCCGCGCTCGGGGTTACGAGGCCGGGATGTCCACGTCCACGTCGACCGCGGTGACGTCTCCGCTGTTCGCCGAGTAGTCTCCGTAGCTCGTCGACGAGTCCTCGTAGGAGTAGTCGTTGGAGTAGGAGTAATCGGAGGTGGAGTTGTCTTGAACCACGACGTCGACGACGTCGCCGCCGGTGACTGAATTGTCGACGTAAGCGTTCGCGTCGCCGCTCGTCACCGAATTGTCGGCGTAGGCATTCGCGTCGCCGCTGGTGACCGAGTTGTCGACGTAGGAGTTTGCGTCGCCGCTCGTCACCGAGTTGTCAGCGGAGAGGTCAACCGCGACATCACCGACGTTGACCGAGTTGTCATCGACGGTGGTAGTGTCGCCGCTGGTGACTGAGTTGTCATTCCCGGTGTTTTCAGCGTTGTTCTGGTTGCCGCCGACATGCACCGACTCGTCCGTCTCACTCGACAGATCGACGGCGACGCTGCCGATGTGAATCGAGTCGTCGTTGTTCTCCGTCAGGGTCACGGTGTTGTTCGAATCATTGGTGTTGCCCGAGTTGCGGTTATCGGTGTTTCCGATCCCCCCAACGTTCGAGCCGTCCTCCCACAGGTCGCCACCCACCGAGTTGTCTTGGGAGAGGTCGATGTCGCCCACCGTTACCGAATGGTCGGAGTTGTCGGAGAGGTCGATGTCGCCCACCGTTACCGAATGGTCGGAGTTGTCGGAGAGGTCGATGTCACCTACCGTGACCGAATTGTCGTTGCCGGTGTTCTCGGCGTTGTTCTGGTTGCCTCCGACCGATACCGAGTTATCGGAATGGTCCGAGTGATCAGAGTTGTCGGAGAGGTCGACTGAGACGTCTCCGACGGTAACCGAGTTGTCGGAGTTGTCGGAGTTGTCGTTGCCGGTGTTCTCGGCGTTGTTCTGGTTGCCTCCCACCGAAACCGAGTTGTCATTCACGGTGGCGTTGCCGGTGTTCTCGGCATTGTTCTGGTTGCCGCCGACGGTCACCGAGTTGTCGTTGCCAGTGTTCGGGGCTTCGTTGTTGTTGCCGCCGACCTTGTCGCCGCCGAGGAGGCTGTCGCCGCCGGAGATCACTCCGTTGTCTTGGGCGATGGTCTGGTCGCCGCCGAGGGCGAGGTTGCCATCACCCTGATTCTGGATGATGTCGCGCCCGGCGGCGTGAGCATCGTCAGAGGCGACCGTGTTGCCGTTGCCGAGAACGATCGGGTCGTTGGTGAGGATGTCACCGCTCAGGGCGTTCCCGCCACTGCCGGCGAACGCCTGGCTGACCTCTTCGGCGCCCCAGATGTTCTGCAGGAATCCGCTGTTCTCGAACGAGTTGACCGAGACATTCGAGACGATGTTCTTGATCATGCTCGCCGGAGTGGCGAATGCGGCTCCGCTGGCGACTCCGATGATTCCGGGTGCGGCGTTGGCGATAACGGGTGTGATGGCGTCGACGTCGGCGCAGCTGATGCCGCCGAGACCGGCGGCGGCCAGTGATCCGCTCGGATCTTCAGTGAAGTCGGCAGATTTCGATGGATCTGCGAGTAGATCCAGGATGAACTGAAGCAGTTCAGCAGTGGTGACAGGCATGTGCTTCTCCCAGCAGTCGTGCACGCCCGCCGCGGTTCGACGGGTGTTGAGTTCACGCTACGAGTTCTCCGCATATCGGGCGTCGGGGGAGTGCCCCCTGACTTATTCCCCATACACCCTCATCGTCGTCTGCGATGGCGGAGGTGGATGGGGGGATGGATGGGGGGATTCGAGCCTGAGAATCAGGGATTGCACCCTGGTCGTCACATGTCGATTCGAGTTACTCTGTCGATGGGGCGGACGCCCGTGCGATGGGGCGGACCCCGTGGCACGGGGTCCGGTGGGAGGACTCATGGCTGGAATCGAAGTCGGTACAAGCGGAATCACGGTGCTTCGAACTGCGCCGTCGCAGTCGGGCGCCGCGGGAACGGCGCCGGAAGCGCTCGATCGTGTGCCGCTCGAGCCGGGGAGCCTTCCCGACGATCTCCTCCTTCGCATAGCCGATGGCGTCCCCTACGTGCGGCTCGAGTCAGGCGGACACGAGTTGGTGTCGGTGCAGAAGCTGTACGCCGGCGCTATCGCAGACGTCGTGCACCCCCGAGGTCTCGGTACTCCGGATGACCCGGTGGCAGTGGCGGTACCCGGATGGTGGTCGCGGCGTACGGTATCCGAAGTGACGCAGGCGCTCCATGAGGCCGGAGTCTCTGCGGTTCTGGTGAACGAGGCGGAGGCCGCGGTGGCGGAGTACCTGGCGGCGGGAGCTCGAGGATCGGGCTACGGAGCTGTCTCGCAGTCGCTGCCCGACACGGTAGCCGTCGTGGGACTGCGTGCCTGCCAGACGAGCGTTGCGATTGTGCGGGATTGCGACCGTACTCCCGTCGCGCTGCAACGGCCCGCGCTCGTGCACGGCGACGGTGGGAAATGGTTGGATCGAGCCGTGCTGCGGCACTTGGTTGCAGGTCTTGCAGACCTCGGGTGCGAGGTAGATGCGTCGGATCCTGACGTTGTCGCGGCTGCGCGCGTCGCCCTCGGGCAGAGTCAAGAGCTGCGCGAGGCGTTGTCGAGCAGCGTTTCAGAATCGATTCTGCCGAGCCTGCCAGGTGTGCAGGGGAGAGTGCTGCTCGCTCGAACCGAACTCGAGGAGGTTGCCGCCTCCTGGGTCGAATCTGTGGTTGGTCTGCTGCGCACCGCCCTCGAACGGTCGCCGGTGAGTACGGACACCGTGCTCCTGACGGGCGGGCTTGCCGCGATGCCGATGGTGGCGCAGCGCATATCGGCCGACCTCGGATTGGAAGTGCTTGTACCGCAGGAGCCGGCGCTGGTAGCGGTCAGAGGCGCGGAGCGCCTTCGTGCCGTTCGCGTCGAGGCAGAGGCGGCGGCCGCGTCACAGGCCGATCAGGCGGAGGCAAGGCTTCAGCGGGGCGGAGTCTGGGGTGCGGTCAAGCGCGTGCTGCGCGGTCACCCGTTGAAGCATCCGTTCGCGTCTGGGCTGGCAGCCTCGGCGGCAGCAACGGTGCCTACTGCAGCAGTGCCGGTTGCTCCGATGTCTGACGCGGATACGGGCGCGGCTACGCACCCTGCCGTGATGGAGCGGGCGGAAGACACCGCTCCGCTGTCAGTGCCGAAGACTGCGGTGCTCGGATGACTGCCTCGAGTACTCAGGAAGCGCAGGTGATGCGTGACGCTGACCGCCGCGTCTTGCTGCTGCATATTGCGGTTGCCCGCCCGTACGATGCCCGGGAGCTCGCACGGCGGACGGCGCGCCCGCATGAGGCCGTGAGACGAGAGTTGGCCGTGCTCATGGATGCCGGGCTCGTGCATCTCCATGACGGAGCACTGCGCGTCTCATCACCGGAGCCGATTGTCGATGAGGCGAGCACCGAGCAGGTGCGCGAGATCCACGACCAGGTGCTGGCGGAGTTGACCGCAGAGACGGGCGCTGTGCGCCCTTCGGCCCTCGTCGCTCTCGCGGAATCGGGATGCCGCGAGGAGGGACTGCTGCGCCTGCTGGTGCGGGCGGTTGCCGATCACCCGGACGATACGACTGTCGCCGGCAGTCTCGCGACCGTTGCCCGAGGACTCGGCAAGAGCGACGATGAACTCGTGCTGCTGCGCGCCGCCGATGCTGCAGCGGCCGGCTACCCTGAGCACGTCTTGGCGCTCGTGGAAGGTCTGCTCGTCTCAGATGTGGCAAGTTCGCGTGAGCAGGCCGCGCTGCTCGCGGCAGGTGCGCATGTCCAGGGCGGGCGGTTGGATCGTGCGGCAGCGATGTATCGGCATGTCGGTGAGGAGCGTATTGGTATCGCCGGAGGATGGGCAGTGCTCGTCGCGGTCGGTCTCGGTGATGCCGACGCCGCGCGATCCTGGCGAGCCGCCATGGGGAACGAAGGACTGACCAGCTACTCGGCCGGCATCGTCGATCTCGCGGATGGGCTGCTCGAAAGCCTGAGCGGTGAAGGCGACGATGCGGTCGATCTGCTCGCGCGGTCGATCTCGACACTCGCGCCGTTCGGCGAGGAATCGTTGCTGCCCGAGTCTCCCGCAGCCCTTGCGGCACTCGTCGCGATGGGTCGTGGCGAGCCGACGACAGCGGAGGTGCTGCTCGACCGGGCGCTGGAGGTGGACCTCGGAGGGGTGGCCGGGAGGCTGCGCCATAAGCTGCTGCGTTCGTGGGCGCTGATGATGCAGGGCCGTCTCGACGCAGCCGAGAGCGGGATCGAGCATGCGGATTTTCCCGCGCGACTGTGCGACCGTGACCTCCTGCTGTACTGGTGTCTGCGCGCGGGGATCGCGCGTCGGCGTACGGAACCCGCTGAGATGCAGGCGGCCTGGCGCAAGATTCGGGGGCGCATCGTCGGGTTGCGCGTCACCCTGTACGAATTGCTGGCGCTCGGAGAGATGATGGTGGTCGCCTCTCGCCTGCGCACGCACATCGGGCGAGATGCGCTACGCATCGAGCAATTGGTGCAGAGTGCTCTGGAGATGCTTGACGGCCTCGGGAATCCGGTGGTGTGGGCTGCCCCACTGCACTGGCACGGTGTGCAGGCCGCATTCGCAGCCGACGAGCCTTCGGCGTTGATTCCACACGCGAATGCGCTGGTCTCGGCCGGCCGTACGAGCCGGTACGCTGCGACGCTTGCGGCCGCCGGACAGACCTGGCTCGAGATGTTGCGCGGCGAGACGGACTTCACTTCGGTCGAGCGGAGCGCTCGTGCACTCGCGGAGAGCGGGCACGTCTGGGATGCCTCGCGTCTCGCTGCGCAAGCCGCGCTGCAGCATCCGCAGCAGGAGCGCTCGCTCGCCATGATGCAGCTCGCGCGGGAGATCGGACGTGACCATGATCGGAGCGCGGTCTCGAAATCCAAGACTTCGGTGCTGACGCGGCGCGAACTCGAAGTCGGCCGGCTCGTGCTCGATGGTCAGGGCTACCGCGCGATCGGAGAGCGGCTCTTCATCTCCCCCAAGACGGTCGAGCATCATGTCGCGCGTATGCGCAGTCGGCTCGGCGCGACGAGCCGGGGAGAGCTGCTGGAGCGCCTGCACGACATCATGCTGGAAGAGCGTCGCTGATCCGCTGCGCCTCAGCGTCCGTCGAGTTCCTCTCTGAAGAACCGTGCGACCTCGCCGCGCGAAGACAGACCGAGCTTTCGCAGCACGTTGGAGACGTGAGAGCGCACGGTCGTCACCGACACCACGAGTGATTCGGCGATCTGATTGTTCGAGCGACCCTTCGCCAGTTGATCGGCGATCTGCTGTTCTCGCTCGGTGAGTACCGACAGCCGAACCGACTTGGGCCCGTGCTGCTCCTCCGCAGGCGCCACCGGGTGGTCGAGCAGGGTCGGAAGGTAACCGTGAGCCCCGATCTCCTCGAGCAGACGGACGGCGGAACCGGTCACAGCAGCGGCCTCCTCCAGACGCCCCTGCTGCAGGAGGAAGTCGCCGTAGTGCGCGAGCGCGAGTGCGCGCGGAAGCGGGAACTCGGTCTGCGCCGCGGATTCGTAGTGCCACTGCGCCGTCTGCTCATCGCCATCGGCCTGAGCGAGACGGGCACGCAGCCAGTCGAGCGACCCCCAGAACTCCTGCCAGCGCGTGCCGCGCCACTCGGCGAGTTGCTGGACGAGTTCGGCAGCTTCCGCGAGGCGCCCCTCGTCGATGAGGGCGTGCGCCCGGAACGTGAGGAAGCCGTGCTGCGGCACTCTGAGCTGCTTTGCCCAGTCTCCCGATGTCGCCTGCAGGATGGCCGCAGAGTCGCCGCGCACCCGTGCCACCTCGCATTCGGCGAGGATGCTGAGATCGGGGGCGTAGGCTTCCCAGCTGTCGACCTGGGCACGGCGGGCGAGTTCCAGGTGTTCTTCCACGCCGTCCCGAGCAGTGATGGCCGAGATGATGGCGCGGAGTGCGGCCCAGGCCGTGCGGGTCTCGACGTCGAGGGAACGATGGAGGGATTCCTCCGACAGGTCCATGATCTCCCAGGCCTGAGCGAAGTCGCCGTGGATCACGAGGCAGTCGATCAAGATCACGCGGGCAGTGCCGGCGGCCCAGGGTTCGCCTACGCGGTCGAGCAGGGCGACGCCCTGCTGTGCGAGGGCAAGAGCAGCTCCCGCATCTCCGACCGCGACCTGCGCGCCGGCGACGGACACGATCGCGTCAATCTTCAGCGGTTCATCGGGAAGCGACTCGATGCGCTGCGTGAGTTCGGGAAGCATGGCGCGGACCTCGTCGAAGTCGCCTCTGACCTGATGACGCACCATGGTGTAGCAGTCCAATACGAGCGAGTGGCCCTGCCGTGACAGCATCCAGGCGAGGCGTTGATCCGACAGCTCAGACGCGTCTGCGGGGCTCTGCGCAACCAGGGCCTTTGCGTGATCGATCAACGCGGTAATCGTGTCTTCGTCGCGGGAGCGCATACCGAGCATGACCGCCATGAACGCGAAGAGCGCGATGATCGTGCGTTCTTCAGGAGTGGTCGCGGGCGTCATGAGCAAACGTTGCGCCCGTTCCATCGTCATCGTCTGCGCCGTGCGATGGGCTGAGACGACGATAGTGATGAACTGCTGCAGGATGCTCTCGGGCAGCTGCTCGATTTCGTCGAGCAGGTCGATCATGCGGTACCCGGCCTTATCGCGCAGATAGATGAGCGCGAGACTCTCCAGCAGCTCGGTGCGATCTTCGCCGGCAGTTGCGACCTCGAGGGCGCCTCGAAGTACTTCGATGGCCTGGTCGGTGCTTCCCTTCTCCAACACCTCCACGACGTGCGCATTGACACGATCGCGGAGCTCCGCGTCCCAGCTCCGCGCGCCGCGGAGAGCGTGGAGAAGCGAGCGGTGCCCTGTTGTCACTTCGGCGAGTGCGCGGTACACGCTGGCCGCGCGCTCGGTGGGGACGGTGTCGCGCACCGCACGCGAGAAGAGGGCGTGCTTCGAGAGGATCGTGGATCCGAACCCTGATTCGTCGAGGAGTCCGACAGCGACGGATTCCTCGAGGTGGACGGCTTCGCCGAGGAGTCGTGCCGCTGCGGCGATGGAGGCGCGAGTGAGTTCGTGATCGGCGAGGCAGACGATTTCGCAGGTGCTCCTGGCGGCGGGGCTCAGCTGGTGGAATCCGCGCAGGATCAGGTCGTCGTGCGTGGTCGAGACGCGAAGCGGAACTTCGTAGGCGAGGTGCAGCCGAGTGACCTCGTCTTCGGTGAGCGCGGAGAACGCGCTGTCGACGCCGAGGAACGATCCGTCGGTGAGATCGAGGAGGCGCTGTGCGGTCTCGGGCGGGATGCCCATGCCGAGGCGATCATGCGCCAACGCGATGATCTCGGGCACAGTCAGCGGGTCGAGGTGGATGGTTCTGTCGAAGGGGCTTTCGGTGCCGAGCGCGCAGAGGAACTCGCCGAACGAGGGGCTCGTGTGCGGGGCTCGCACGCCGAAGGCGAGCAGGATGCCTTGGCCGACGATGCGAGGGATGAGGTAGCGCAGAACGCGCTGGGATTCAGGATCGACCCACTGGGCGTCGTCGACGATGATGAGTCGAAGTGGCGAGTCAGCTCCTGCCGAGAGGCGATGCACGCACTCGCGTGCGACTGCGACCGGGGTGGTCTGCTCGTCGGGAACGAAGCGCCACTCCCGGCACACCGCACCGGTGATGAAACGTTCGATAAAGCTGTAGGGCTCGTTGCTCTCGATCTCATCGGCCCGGGTGAAACCGATGCTCCAATCCGAGGACTCCTGAGCGCCGGCGATGAGTTCGCGGAGCAGAAAGGTCTTGCCCGACCCCGGCAGGCCGTCGGCGACGAGCAGCATGCCCGATTCCTCCCTTGCCCGGGCGAGCATGTCGCGCGCGAGAGCATGACGAGATTGGATCGGCGAGAGCGGGCTACCCCCGCCCCCTTGTGCATTCATCAGACTGCCCCCGCACGTGAGTCGCTCTGCGCCCATGGTAGTCGACAGATGATGATTCCGGGAGGGGTCCGCAATACGACGATCCGCGAACGTCGCTCGGCCTGCGAACCCTGCTCAGCGATGCGCGAGCAGCGCGACGGAGAGGGTCGCGATCGTCGTCCCATCGGTAAGGTCGATCGCCAGCAGATCCTCGATGAGGGCCAGGCGTTGGTAGAACACCGACCGCGATAGGCGCGCCCGCTGCGCTGCGAGAGATCGATTCGTCGGATGCTCGAGGTACGCCGCCAACACGCGAAGCAGATCTCCCGTGTGGCCCGGCCCTCGCTCGAGATCGTGGTCGATGAGGGGCCCCAACGTTTCGGTGGCGAACTCCTGCACTTCCGGGTTCGATGACAGGCCGCGCACGAGGTAGGCAAGCGGTTGACGCTCCGCTTGCTGGACGGTGACCCGTCCGGTGCTCGCAATCGCCGGCAGGCGACCGGCCGCCCGCACCTGCTCGATTGAGGCGACCAGCGGGCGGACGCGCTGCGCCGGTGCGCCGAGGCCCAGGTGCGCGCGCCATGACGCCGGTGTGGGCGAGGGGATCAGCATGTCGAGCTCGCGTGCGAGACGGACGGCGAGCAGCGGGGTGGTGCTGTGCGGCGCATTGCCGGTGCCGATCCGAGGATCTCCCTCGGGGAGCGAAAGGAGAGCGAGCAGGGCCGGGCCGTCGCCAGTGGTGCCGGGCGCACCCGTGATGATCACCCGACCCTCCGGTGCGACGGCACGACGCAGCCCGGTTTCGAGAACCGCACGCTCGAGTGTCGAGTGCGCACCGAAGTCGCCGACGCCGGTCAGCGTCGCACCGAGGAGCACACGGCCCTCGACCGGCAGCCCGCTGGCGGCGAGCTGGGTCGCAATCTCGGTATCGCTGCGGTAGCGGCCCCCGAGCAGCGCTTCGAAGATCCGCTTCGACCCGTACTCCTGCCATTGCGCGCCCTCGGTGTCTGCCAGACGTGCGAGGGCAAGTGCGAACGCCCCGAGTTCGAGCACGGTGCGGCGCCCGGCAGGGTGCGGTTGCCCGGGCAGTGCGGTGAGGTACCCCCAGCGGGTGCCGCGCGCCTCCACCGGCACCCGGTCCCATTTCGGGTCGGGGGTGAAGCCGGTTCCCGGAGGCGTCGCCCAGGGGGCGAGGAGGAGTGCCGGATCGTCGCTCGTCGGTGCTGTGAGCGGCGGTGTCGTGAGTGGCGGTGTTGCGAGTGTCGGTGTCGGTGTCGTTGGTGCCGGTGCTGGCGCAGCTGTTGGCATTGTCCTTGCCGCAGTGCCCCCGGTCGCCCAGGCGACAACGCGGTGCGCGGGATCCTCGAGCACCACGGGTGCGGCGAGTGTGTCGGCGAGGCGCTCGACCACATAGTCGACGGGGCTGCGATTCAGGCCGAGCTCCGTGAGCATGGCATGGACCTCGGCGCGAGCCTGCAGCGCAGCGCTCTGCGTCGACAGGATCCTCTGGTGCACGCGCTGGGTGATCTGCACGAAGCGCACCTCGCGGTGCAGCGCGATGAGTGGGATCTCCGCGCGATCGCATTCGGCGACGAGTGCTTCGGGAGGTGACGAGAAGTTGGAGACCAGCTCGAGCGCCACTGCGGCCGGACCCGATGAGACGAGCTGAGTCGCGAGTGCTTCGAGCTCAGAGTTGTCAGTGGGCCACCCCGCTCCGGTGGTGAGTACGAGCTCGCCGCCGTCGAGCAGTGCGACCGCACCGGTTCCTGCGACGACGTGGGCCCAGCGCACCTCGCGGGCGAGACCGCGTTCGCCGGCGACGACGGCGGCCTCGCCCGCGACGAGTTCGGGCAGCGAGAGCACGTCGGCGACGGTGGGCAGCGAGGCTTGATCAGGCCCTAGGGGCAGCGGATGCACGGCCATGGCGATCCTCCTCTGAAGTACTCATACAGATTGTATGAAACAGCGTCAATAAAGGGACGAACTGACGGTGTCATTGTATGACAACGGCTGCAACACTGGGTTTTAGCGGGAGCTTGAATCCCGAACACATTGCCTGATCCGTTGGAACGGGCGCAGCACGAGAGGAAGACGGATGGCACTCATCCCCCACGTCATCAACGGTGAGAAGGTCGACGCCGCGGAGCGTACCCAGCCCGTGTACAACCCGGCCACCGGCGCCGAGCAGCATCAGCTCGCCATCGCCTCGGTCGAGACCGTCGAGCAGGCCATCGAGGCCGCTCGCGCCGCTCTGCCCGCCTGGCGCAAGACCAGCCTCACGAAGCGCGCCGACGTCTTCTTCCGCCTGCGTCAGCTGCTCAAGGACCGCACCCCCGAGCTGGCAGCGATCGTCACGAGCGAGCACGGCAAGGTGCTCTCGGACGCTGCCGGCGAGATCGCACGAGGCCTGGAGAACGTCGAGTTCGCGGCCGGGCTGCTCCACCTGCTGAAGGGCGAGCGCGATGAGCAGGTCTCGACCGGCATCGACGTGCACTCGATCAAGCAGCCCGTCGGCGTCGTCGCCGCCATCACCCCGTTCAACTTCCCGGTCATGGTGCCACTGTGGATGATCGCCTCGGCGATCGCCTGCGGCAACACGGTCGTGCTGAAGCCTTCGGAGCGCGATCCTTCTGCTTCCGTGTTCCTCGCCGACCTGTTCCGTGAGGCCGGGCTCCCCGACGGCGTGCTCAACGTCGTGCACGGTGACAAGACCGCCGTCGACACGCTGCTCGACAGCCCGACGGTCAAGGCCGTGTCGTTCGTCGGCTCGACCCCGATCGCGAAGTCGATCTACCAGCGCGCCGCCGAGAACGGCAAGCGTGTGCAGGCGCTCGGTGGTGCGAAGAACCACATGCTCGTGCTGCCCGACGCCGACATCGACATGGCCGCCGACGCCGCGGTCTCCGCAGCGTACGGCTCTGCCGGTGAGCGCTGCATGGCCGTCTCCGTGCTCGTCGCGGTCGGCGAGGTGGGCGACAAGATCGTTCCGGCCATCAAGGAGCGCATGGAGAAGCTCGTCATCGGTGACGGCACCGATCCTGCCTCTGAGATGGGCCCGCTCATCACCCGCGAGGCGAAGGAGCGCGTCGAGTCGTACGTCGCCGGCGCCGCGGCCGAGGGCGCGACCGTCGTCGTCGACGGACGCGAGGCGCAGTTCGAGGGCGACGGCTTCTTCACCGGCATGACTCTGCTCGACAACGTGCAGACCGACAGTGCGGTCTACCGCGATGAGATCTTCGGCCCGGTGCTCGCGGTCGTGCGCGTCAACACCTACGAGGAAGGCGTGCAGCTCATCAACGATCACCAGTTCGGCAACGGCACCGCGATCTTCACCCGTGACGGTGGTGCGGCGCGCGAGTTCGAGTTCGAGGTCGAGGCCGGCATGGTCGGCATCAACGTTCCGGTTCCGGTTCCGGTCGGTTCGTTCTCGTTCGGTGGGTGGAAGGATTCGCTCTTCGGCGACTCCCACATCTACGGCCCCGAGTCGGTGCACTTCTACACTCGTTCCAAGGTCGTCACGACCCGCTGGCCCGATCCTTCGACCTCGAAGGTCGACCTGGGCTTCCCCAGCAACAACTGATCCACTTGTGAACCGGGGGACCGCGCGGGCTTCGGTCCGTGCGGTCCCCCGGTTCTCCCGCACACACTCTCAGAAAGAGCAGGAACGCCAGATGTCTGACTACATCGACTTCACCGGCACCGAGCGCAGCTTCGGCGACGACGCCGCGAAGCGCGAGGTGTACGAGAACGATCGCAACTACGTCTTCCACTCGTGGTCGGCGCAGGGCAAGATCGACCCGCTGCCTGTCGCCAAGGGCGAGGGCGTGCGCTTCTGGGACTACGACGGCAAGGAGTACCTCGACTTCTCCTCGCAGCTCGTGAACCTCAATCTCGGCCACCAGCATCCGGGTCTCGTCCAGGCGATTCAGGATCAGGCCGGACGCCTCGCAACAATCCAGCCTGCAGTCGCGAACGACGTGCGGGGCGAGCTCGCCAAGCGCATCGTCGAGAAGGCGTTCGACGGAGCTCGTTCGGTGTTCTTCACCAACGGCGGCGCCGAGGCCAACGAGTACGCCGTGCGCATGGCGCGCCAGCACACCGGCAGGCAGAAGGTGCTCGCGCGCTTCCGCTCGTACCACGGCTCGACCGCAACGGCGATCACACTGACCGGCGAATCGCGTCGCTGGGCGAACGGCACCCCCGACGCGGGCGTCGTGCACTTCTTCGGGCCCTACCAGTACCGTTCCGAGTTCTATGCCGAGACACCGGAACAGGAGGCCGAGCGCGCGCTCACCCACCTCGAGCACACGATCCAGCTCGAAGGCCCCGACACGATCGCGGCGATCATCCTCGAGACGGTCACCGGCACCAACGGCATCTTCGTACCGCCGCCCGGCTATCTCGCGGGCGTGCGGGAGCTCTGCGACAAGTACGGCATCATGATGATCTGCGACGAGGTGATGGCCGGCTTCGGTCGCACCGGTGAGTGGTTCGCCTTCCACGCTTGGAACGTCGCGCCTGACCTCGTCACCTTCGCGAAGGGCGTCAATTCGGGGTACGTGCCGCTCGGCGGCGTCGTGATCTCCGAGGCGATCCACAACTCCTTCGTCGAAAAGCCGTTCCCGGGAGGCCTGACCTATTCGGGTCACCCGCTCGGCTGCGCTGCGGGCATCGCAACCTTCGACATCTTCGAGCAGGAAGGCATCATCGAGCGGGTGCGCGATCTCGGCTCCCGTGTCGTCGAGCCGCGACTGCGCGAGCTCGCTGAGAAGCATCCGGCGATCGGTGAGGTGCGCGGCACCGGCCTCTTCTGGGCGCTCGAGCTCGTCACCGACCGCGAGACCCGCGAGCCGCTCACCGGCGATGCGTACGGCTCGGTCATCGCCGCGTGCAAGCAGGCCGGCCTCTGGCCGTTCGCTGCGGGCAACCGTCTGCAGATCGCTCCGCCGCTCGTCATCTCTGAGGATGACCTGAACGCGGGTCTCGACCTCATCGACGGGGCGCTCGACGTCGCCGATACTTACTACACCGGAAAGTAAGGGAGCATCATGTCGAAGTACCGGGTTCAGAACCCCGCAACCGGAGAGATCCTCGAGAGCTTCGAGGAGGCGAGTGACGCGCAGATCGAGCAGGCGGTCGCCGACGCCGATGCCGTTTACCGCGAGTGGCGCGAGAAGAGCGTGCAAGAGCGCTCCGTCGTCGTGAAGCGCGCGGCCGAGATCTTCGAGGAGCGCAAGGACGAACTCGCTCGGCTCATCGCGCTCGAGATGGGGAAGACCATCGCCGAGTCGATCGACGAGGTCGAGTTCGCGCGAGACATCATCGAGTACTACGCGGTGCACGGCCCCTCGCTGATCACCGATTACGAGATCCCGAGCACCATTCCGGGCAAGGCCTACATTCAGCAACTGCCCGTGGGCGTGCTGCTCGGCGTGATGCCGTGGAACTTCCCGTACTACCAGGTGGCGCGCTTCGCGGCGCCGAACCTGCTGCTCGGCAACACGATTCTGCTGAAGCACGCGGGAATCTGCGCGCGTTCGGCGCTCACGATGCAAGAGATCTTCGAGCAGGCGGGCGTACCGGTCGGTGGCTACCAGAACGTGTTCGCATCGCACAGCCAGATCGAGACGATCATCGCCGACCCGCGCGTGCAGGGCGTGTCGCTCACCGGCTCGGAGCGCGCCGGTGCCCTGATCGGCGAGCAGGCCGGTCGGCACCTCAAGAAGTGCGTGCTCGAACTGGGCGGCATCGACCCGATGGTCGTGCTCGACGCCGACGATGTGGCAGCTGTGGCCAAGGAGGCCTGGGACTTCCGGGTCTACAACGTCGGCCAGGTCTGCAACTCGAACAAACGGTTGATCGTCATGGACGACATCTACGATGAGTTCGTGGAAGCGCTGAAGCAGCTCGCCGATGGCCTGCGGCCCGGCGATCAGCTGGATCTCGGCGAGGGTGAGTACGCCCCGATGTCGAGCCGCTCCGCCGCGGAGACGGTCGACGCGCAGGTGCGCAAGGCGGTCTCTGAAGGAGCGACTGTCGAGGCCGGTGGTGTGTTGTCCGAAGGGCCCGCAGCGTACTATTCGCCGACCGTGCTCACCGGAGTGCCGCGCGACTCTGACTCGTACCGCGAGGAGATCTTCGGGCCGGTTGCCACCGTTTACAAGGTGTCGAGCGACGAGGAAGCTCTCGAGTTGGCGAACGACTGCGCGCTCGGTCTCGGCGGCTCGGTGTTCTCGACCGATGAGGCTCGTGCAGCGCGTGTCGCCTCGCGTCTCGAGGTCGGCATGTCGCACGTGAACATCATCGCCGCGGAGGCCGCGGAGATGCCCTTCGGCGGCGTCAAGCGCTCCGGCTTCGGTCGCGAGATGGGGCCGCTCGGCATCGGTGAGTTCGCAAACAAGCGCCTGTACTTCGTCGCGGAGTAGATGAGCCTGCGGACGGGGCGCAGCGTGCGGCTGCGCCCCGTCTCGAACCCTCGCATGCTCGCACGGCGACGACCGCGGCTGCGGTAGTGACCGCGGTGGCCGGGACGCTTGCGCGTTCAGGCCTCGGACGAGTCGGGGCCCGAGTCGTCCACGATGCCGATCTCGGGCTCCCCGGGCAGCGACGCGTAGCGCAGCAGCACCGCGCCGGCGCTCCCGGAGACGGGAGGTTCGATGAGGTGGAGGTTCGAGGGCGCGGCGCCCGCGGGGAAGATCCGGCGCCCCTCTCCGAGTACGACGGGATATACCCAGAGCCGCATCTCGTCGGCGTCGGATGAGCCCCAGATGCGCTCGGCGACGAGGGTCTGCACGAGGTCGAGGCTGCCGATCACGTGCACCTCTTCGTGCTGTTCGCGCAGGCCGGCGATTTCGGCGGCGAGCGCGTCGCCGACCCTCGTGCTGCCCGGCCAATCGAGCCGCATCCCGCTGTCGCGCGAGGCGACGTAGCGGGGAATCCGGTTCAGCACTCGGCCAACCTCGCTGTCGCCGTGCCGGGGCCAGTATCCCGCGAAGATATCGTAGGTGCGGCGCCCGAGCAGGAGAGCGTCCATGCTGTGCATACCCTCCATGATGGTGCGGCCGACCATGTCGTCGGGGTGCGGTGCCTGCCAGCCCCCGAAGCGGAAGCCGTCGCTCGGATCCTCCTCGGGGCCTCCGGGGGCCTGGGCGACCCCGTCCAGTGTGGTGAAGAGGTCGATCACGATGCGACCTCGTGCAGTGTTCTCAGGCATCATTGCTCCGTTCGGCTGGATCGGCCCTGAGGTTCGTCGAAGGGCGGGACGCCGTATCAGGTGCCGGGGACGGGGTCGGGCCCCGGTCCATGTTCCTCGCCGTAGGCACCTGGGCCCTGCTCGGCGGCCTGCGGCTCCATATAGGTGAACTCCAGGATGTTGCCGGCGGGATCCTCGATGGCGCGCTGGTACATGAACCCGTAGTCGACGGGGTCGCGCGGCGCCGCGCCGCCGGCGGCGAGACCGGCGTCGACCGTCGCGTCGACGTGCTCCCGCGAGTCGCGGGTGAACGCCACGATCACCTGGGCGCCCTCGCGCGGATCGGCGATCGGTTTGTCGGTGAACTGTGCGAAGTGCTCGTGGGTGAGCACCATGAAGAAGGTGCTTTCGTCCCACACGATGCAGGCCGCGTTCTGATCGGTGAAGAGCGGATTGATGTCGCAGCCGAGGGCGGTGTAGAAGGCCTTGCTGCGTTCGAGGTCGGTTGTGGTGAGGTTGACGAAGATCATGAGGGGCCCCTTTGCTCGCTCGGTGCCTCAAGCTTGTAAAAGAACGAGCATGCCTGTCAATGGGAATATTCTCGGGCGCAGCAGGTGTGCGAACATTTACATAGATATACTATGCAGTTTGAGCTACCCTGTTCGTGTGAGTGATCAGGATCGACCAGACGCCGACGGCGCCGACGCGAGCGCCGACGATGCTGCCGTCGAGCTGCTGCGTTCCGCCTCCCGCTTCACGCGGACGGTGGGGCGGGTGCCCGGTGTGACCTATTCGTCGGTTGCCTGGCGCGTGCTCTCCGACCTCGAGTACGCGGGTCCGGCCCGCATCAGCGAGTTGGCGCAGCAGCAGCGCGTGGCACAGCCGACAATGACTTCGCTCGTGCAGCGTCTCGAAGGCGAGGGTTGGGTCGCGCGCGAGCCCGATGCGAGTGACGGTCGCGCAATTCTCGTGCGTCTCACCGAGGCCGGGAGCACCGCGCTGCACGACTACCGCCGCGCAGCGGCTGCCCGCATCGTGCCGCTGCTGGCCGGCCTCGACGAGGCCGATCGGGCAACACTCGCTCGCGCGTCCGAGCTCATGCAGCGACTGAGCGACATCGAGTAGGTGACGCGAACGACCCCGCGCCCGCGCCCTCAGCCGCCGTCGACCCCGCCGCAGCGCCTCCACCTGAGAGCAATGGGTTGCATTTTGCAGTTATTCCCCTGCTGAAGCAGCAAAGTGCGACCCATTGATGAAGAACCTTCCCACCATGCAAGACGACAGGAGCTATTACGAGTACGCAGACAGCCCCAACGCCAGGAACCGCTTCGCAACCGGTCATTGTCGGGTCACCGGTCAGGCCGCCGAAGAAGCCGTCGATCCTGCGCCAACCGACCGCGGTCTGGGCGATCGCGTTCGCCTGCGCGATCTCCTTCATGGGTATCGGCCTCGTCGACCCGATTCTGCCCGCCATCAGCCATGACCTCGGCGCCACCCCGAGCCAGACCATGCTGCTCTTCACGAGCTACCTCTTCATCACAGGTATCGCGATGTTCTTCACGAGCTGGGTCTCCGGGCTCATCGGTGTGCGGTGGACGCTCGTCGCGGGCCTGGTGCTGGTCGTCGTCTTCGCCGCATGCGCCGGCGACTCCGGAACAGTCGGCGAGATCATCGGCTATCGCGCCGGATGGGGACTCGGCAACGCGCTGTTCATATCGACGGCGCTCGCCGCGATCGTCGGTGCGGCCTCGGGTGGATCTCGTCAGGCCATCGTGCTCTACGAGGCCGCGCTCGGTGTCGGTATGGCGGTCGGTCCGCTCGTCGGCGGAGCGCTCGGATCGATCTCGTGGCGCGGTCCCTTCTTCGGCACGGCGGCGCTCATGGCCGTGGCACTGGTGGCGATTCTCGTGCTCCTGCGGGCACCGAAGCAGACCGCCGAAGAGCGTGCGGCCGTGCGGGCCCGGCGTCCATCGCTCCTGGCGAGCTTCACAGCGCTCCGCAACCCCGCACTGCTCGCGCTCGCCTCGGTCGCGTTCTTCTACAACTTCGGCTTCTTCGTGCTGCTCGCCTACAGCCCGTACCCGATGGAAGCGGCTGCGAAAGCTGCAGGCATGCACGAGTTCGGAGCGCATGAGCTCGGTCTTGTCTTCTTCGGCTGGGGGCTGGCGCTCGCGGTGACTTCGGTGCTCGTCGCGCCGGTGCTCACGCGCCGCCTCGGCCTGCGCCCGGTGCTCTTCACGATGCTGACGGGTCTCACCGTCTGCCTCGTGCTGCTCGGGGTGCTCGTGAGTTCTCTGCCCGGCCTCATCGCGGTCGTCGTCATCAGCGGACTGCTGCTCGGCATCATGAACACTGCACTGACCGAGGCCGTCATGGAGGCGACGGAGCTGCCGCGCAATGTCGCCTCGTCAACCTACTCGGCGGTGCGCTTCATCGGCGGGGCGATCGCCCCTGCCGTCGCGGGTCCCGTCGCGGCCTGGCTCGGAGCTCCGGCACCCTACTGGGTCGGAGCGTCGTCGCTCGTCGTGTCCATCATCGTGCTCGCCTGCGTCGGCCGCTTGCTGCACCGGGTGGGGGCTCCGCACGAGACGGCGATCGGCGAGGCCGAGGCGATCGGCGCAGGCGACGCCTGAGCCGTGCACGCCCCGCCGGTCAGTCCGGATCGGACGGGTCGAGCGGTGCGTGATGGTCGAGGTGATGAAGCAGGGCTGAGCAGAGCCAGCGAGGATGAGCAGCGGAGGCTAACGCTTCTCGGACGGGCGGAGCACCCGATAGCGAGCACAGACGAAATCCCTGTTGCGTGCCGTGTCGACGAGTTCCAGCTGGAGACGGCGAGGAAGCAGTGGCCGACCGGCCCCGAGCACCACAGGGGCGAACTGCACCCAGACCTCGTCGAGTAGTCCAGCATCAGCGAACTGACCTGCTACGTCGCCACCACCCATGACCCAGATGTCTTTGCCCTGTGCGGCCTCGACGACATCGGGGTAGATCTGCGCCGCATTGCCCTGGGCAAAGCGTATGTCTGCCCCATCCGGAGCTTCCAGCTCTCGGTGGGTCATCACCCAAGCCGGTTGCTCAAATGCCCAAGTCTCTTGATTGCGCAGCATCCATTCGTAGGTCGAGGAGCCCATGATGAGCGCGCCGACTCCTGCGAAGAACGCCGTCTCCGCCATCGGAGCTTCCCAATCGAAGTCCTGCTTGAACAGCCATTCAAGAGAGTGATCCTGGGTCGCGATGAACCCGTCGAGGCTTGTCGCAGTGAAGAAGTGCACGGCCATACGCCCGAGGGTAACAGCCGTCGAGGGACCTGGAGGCGGCCCCGTATGCCGTAGCGAACTGAGACTCCGACTAGTCCGGATCCGACGGATCGAGCGGTGCGTGGTGGTCGAGGTTCGCCTCGCCGCGCTTCCAGTAGCCGTGGGCGTCGACCTGATGCTTCGTCAGGTCGAGCTCGCGACGGAGGTAGCGGCGCAGCGGCATGATAGTGGTGGCTTCGCCCGCGAGGAACACGAACGTGTGCTCGTCGATCTCGATGGCGCGCAACGCGGTCTCGAGGTCGGTCGCCGCGGAGGGGCCTGAGAACCAGAGGAGTTCGGCGGTTCCGACGCCGCTCGCCGCCCCATCTTCGGCCTCGAGGTACGCCCGGGTCGCCGGGTCGGAGACGCTCAGCAGGCCGACGGTCGGGATCTCGCCGAGGGTTGCGATCCACCGCTGTGCCGCGGGGAGCGCTGTCTCGTCGGCGACGATGATGGCGCGTTCGATGCCTTCGGGTGGCAGGTGCGATCCTCGTGGGCCGGCGATGACCGCCGGGTCGCCCGGCTGCGCCGAGATCGCCCACCTGACGGCCGGGCCGCCGTCGCCGTGCGTGAAGAAGTCGATGTCGAGCTCGGGGTCGGTGCCTGCGGTGCCCGGACGGAACGCGGCCGGGGTGTAGTCGCGCACAATCGGGGCGGGGCCATCCGGGCGCACTGGTCGGCCGTCAATGATTTGCGGCGCGACGATCTCGCCGAGTGCGCCGTGCTCGTCGGCGAGCGGGAAGAACACCTTGACATGGTCGGCCGGGCCGGCTGCTGTGAAGCCCTCCAGCTCGGAACCGGTCAGAGTCACCCGGAGCATCGCCGGAGCGACCTCTTCGCTGCGCGCCACGGTCAGGTGGCGTACACGCAATTCGTAGCGCTGGGTATCGACGGGAGTGATCGGGCTCACAGGTACCTCTTTCCGATCTGGCGGAGCAGATGCGACAGGTGCACCCGCAATCGTTTCATCGGATGAACCCTATCGCTCCTGTCTTGGAAGGGGCAGAGGCGCGAATTGCTCAGTTCTGCTAGTCGCCGAGCAGCGCTTGAATGCGCTGAATGCCCTCGACCAGAGCCTCGTCGCCGAGCGCGTAGCTGAAGCGCAGGTAGCCGCTCGGACCGAACGCCTCGCCGGGAACCGCGGCGACCTCGGCCTCGGAGAGGATCAGATCGGCCAGTTCGAGCGAGGTCGTCGGTGTGGTGCCACGAATCTCGCGCCCCAGCGCCCCGGTGACGTCGACGTACGCGTAGAAGGCGCCCTCAGGAGTCGGGCAGTTGAAGCCCGGAACTTGGTTCAGCTCTTCGACGATGAGCTTACGACGGCGATCGAAGGCGAGGCGCATGTCTTCGATGGGCTGCTGCGGCCCGGTGAGGGCGGCGATCGCGGCGCGCTGCGCGATGTTGTTGACGTTGGAGCACAGGTGCGACTGGAGATTCGCGGCGCCCTTGATGAGGTCGGCGGGGCCGACCATCCAGCCGAGACGCCAGCCGGTCATGGCGTACGTCTTGGCAACACCGTTGACGAGGATCGTGCGATCTTGCAGTGCCGGCACGGCTTCGACGATCGAAACGGCGCGTACGCCGTCGTACACGAGGTTCTGGTAGATCTCATCGGAGACCACGAAGAGGCCGTTGGCCTCGGCCCACTCGCCGATGGCCCGCGTCTCTTCGGGAGAGTAGACGGCGCCGGTCGGGTTCGAGGGTGAGACGAAGAGCAGCACCTTCGTGCGCTCGGTACGCGCGGCCTCGAGCTGGTCGACGGTGACCTTGTACCCCTGGTCGGACCCGGCGAAGACCTCTACGGGAACACCATCGGCGAGCTGGATCGCCTCGGGGTAGGTCGTCCAATACGGGGCCGGCACGATGACCTCATCGCCCGGATCGAGCAGCACCTGGAACGCCTGGTAGACGGCCTGCTTGCCGCCGTTCGTCACGATGACCTGATTCGGAGCGATCTCCCAGCCGGAATCGCGCGCGGTCTTCTCGGCGACCGCCTGCTTCAATTCGGGCAAGCCCGCCGCTGCGGAGTAACGGAAGTTCTTCGGGTCATCGAGGGCCGCGCGAGCAGCGTCGACAATGTGCTGGGGAGTCGGGAAATCAGGCTCGCCGGCTGCGTAGCTGATGACCGGACGGCCCTCGGCCTGCAACGACTTGGCCTTGGCGTCGACCTTGAGGGTCGCGGACTCGGCGATGGCGGCGATCTTCTGCGAAAGACGTGCGTTCTGGCTCACAGTTCAAGCCTACGGGAAGAGGGGGTCTTGTAGGGCATGGGTTCTGCTGACTCGACCGCGGCCTGACCGGGAATCGTGAGGGCTTCTCGGGCCGTGATCCTCGTGTGAAACTGAGGCGGGCTCGGTTAGACATGCGGAACTTGATCGCGTAGAGTGATGCGCGGTAGTTGACTTCTGCCAAGATTTTCTATGCCCACAAGGCAGGAGAATCAGGTGGGATCCTCCTTAGGGCGGTGGCGCAATTGGTAGCGCAGCGGTCTCCAAAACCGCAGGTTGCAGGTTCGAGTCCTGTCCGCCCTGCCACTCCGTGCGAGGGGTGAGTGCACTGCACCGCTCGCAACGTGCACGAGGAGCACGGACGCAGGAGATCGCGTCGCAGCGGAGCAACTGAAAGGACACAGCGTGAGCAGCAACGAGATCGAAGAGACCGGCGGCGGTCTCGTCGAGCGCGCCAAGGCTGACAGCGCGGCGAAGCGGTCGTGGTTCGGGCGCCTCATCCTGTTCATTCAGCAGGTTATTGCCGAGCTGAAGAAGGTCGTGACGCCGACCCGCAAGGAGCTCATCAATTTCACCCTTGTCGTGCTGGCGTTCGTCGTCATCATGATGGCGCTGGTGTGGGTGCTCGACCAGGCATTCGGTTGGCTCACCCTCTTCATCTTCGGAACCCCGCTGGCCTGACGACCGAGCGATGCGGACAGCTCCGCAAGCCGGTCCGATCCAGCAACAGAAAGCAGAAAGTCAGATGACGAGCGAGAACAGCAACACTCCAGAGGCCGACCTCGACGCAGCGCTCGACGCGCTCGCGCAGTCGGACGACGCGGCGACCGATGCTGTCGCCGAGGATGCGCCCGAGACTGCGGGGGAGGCCCCCGCAGACGCCACTGACGCTTCGGCCGCAGCTGAGACCGGTGAAGAGTCGGCGGAAGAGGATCCCTACGCCGAGTTCAAGCGCGAGCTGCGCCGCAAGCCGGGCAAGTGGTACGTCGTGCACAGCTACGCCGGCTACGAGCGCAAGGTGAAGTCGAACCTCTGGAACCGTCGCGAGACGATGGGCGCGGTCGACGACATCTTCGAGATCCAGGTGCCGATGGAAGACGTCATGGAGGTCAAGAACGGCCAGCGGAAGATGGTCACCCGCGTGCGCATTCCGGGCTACGTGCTCGTGCGCATGCGCCTCAATGAGCACTCCTGGGGCGTCGTTCGCCACACTCCCGGTGTGACGGGCTTCGTCGGCAACGCCAACAACCCGGTGCCGCTGCGCTTCAACGAGGCGTTCGAGATGCTCAAGAGCACCGTCGAGCTCGAGCCCGCCGAGACGGCGAAGTCGAAGGCCGCAGCGGGCGCTGCAGCTGCCGGCAACGTCGAGATCGACTTCGAGGTCGGCGAGACCATCACGATCAAGTCGGGCTCTTTCGAAGGCCTGCCGGGCACCATCAGCGAGATCAACCCTGCTGCCGGCAAGCTCACGGTGCTGGTCTCGCTGTTCGAGCGTGAGACTCCGGTTGAGCTGAGCTTCGATCAGGTCACCAAGATCGTTTAGCGACTTCCGGTTCTGTCGCAGCGCGCACGCTGTGTGCGCGCGAGCGATCCACGTGCGAGTTCGAAAGCATCATCGATGATCTCGTGCCTGGGCGCATCGTCGTGAGTGATGAGCAGCACGGCGCTTCCTTCGTCGACGATGCCTCGGATGGTCGCGAGGACACGCTGCGAAGTCTCGGGATCGAGTGCTGATGCGGGTTCGTCGAGGATCAGTACGTCCGGCCTGACGGAGAGTGCACGCAGGAGGGCGAGACGCTGTTGCTGACCCCCGGACAGCTGGTGCGGAAATCGGTCGAGCAGCTCATGGTCGAGATGCAGCCTGCTCAGCAGGGAGCTCGGCTCGATTTCGGGGCGCGCGTCAAGCAGTGATTGCCGGATCGTGCGACGCGGGTTGAACGTACTGCTCGTGTGTTGGGTGACGAGCTGGATCGCCCGGCGCTGCGCACGAGTGCGGTGTCTCGGAATGTTCGGAAGTGCTGATCCGCGGAACTCGAGTCTGCCTGCCCCGAGTGATGCGAACCCGGCGAACGTGCGAGCGATCGTGGTCTTGCCTCCGCCGCTCGCACCTCGAAGTGCGGTGACCCGTGGCGCGGATGGTGGAAGATGTTCTCCGCCTTGCTCTGCTCGAGCACCGCATCTCCGTCGAGGATCTGATAGGTCATTCGCCACAGCATTGATCGCTCTCCCGTGGGGCTGCCCTCGGCGAAGCCCCGATATCGAAGTTCGCCGAGATGGGTGTCTGCGAACAGGTACCGGGCGACCTCTTCGGGCTCCTCAGGGAGCTGCAGGTCGAGCAGCACAGGTGCATTCACGGGAAGTCGCGCCGCGAGGCGCCTGAGGAGGTCAGAACGCTCGAACGCTGCGAAGTGCCCGAAGACGTCGAGCATGATGACACCGCTCACCTGCTCCGGAAGTGGAGCCTCCAGAGCACCCTCGGGCCTGACGGTGACTCGATCGCGCCAAGCCGGGTTCGCGCTGAGCCGTCCGAGTGAAAGCGCGCGCATCGCAGCACTGGGCGCCAGCCCGATCAGCTGAGCATCAGGCAGACGTTCGAGTACGTGCGCAAGAAGGCGTCCCGAGCCGCATCCGATATCGACGACGGGGCCTTGGGAGGTATCCAAGTGCGAGAGGAATACGTCGAGCGCGGGACGAACGATCACTTGGATGGATGTTCAATGTTTGACAATCAACGTCAATCGAACATAGAGTGTCTGAGGCTGAGCGTCGCCGTTGACTGCAAAGGGGCGCGACCGAGTCAGAGAGGTCGAATCCGAATGAGTGCAGCAGAAGAACCAGGCGGCGAACGCAAGCCGGGGTTCTGCACACTCTGCCGTTCGCGGTGCGGTGCGACGTACATCGTTGAGGGTGGGACGGTGCGCGGGGTTGAGCCGAACTCAGAACATCCCACAGGTGGGGCGCTGTGCTCGAAGGGTCGTGCGGCGCCAGAAATGATCCATAGTCCGCGGCGGATCCTCCACCCGTTGCGTCGAACACGCCCGAAGACGGCGAGCGACCCCGGGTGGGAGCGCATCTCCTGGGACGAGGCGATGTCCGAGATCGCTGATCGACTGGGATCGATCGCACGTGAACACGGACCCGAAGCCGTCGCGTTCTCCCTGAGCTCGCCGAGCGCGACCTCCCTCTCCGACAGCATCGAGTGGATTGATCGGTTCATCCGGAAGTTCGGAAGCCCGAACATCATCACCGGCACCGAGGTCTGCAACTGGCACAAGGACCATGCGCACGCCTTCACCTTCGGAGTGGGAATTCCGGCAGCAGACTACGACAATGCCGACCTGATCCTGCTCTGGGGGCACGACCCGGCGACGACCTGGCTTGCTCAGGCTACGCGGATCGGAGACGCTCGTGCGCGCGGCGCCCAAGTCGTGGCGATCGACCCACGAGGAACAGGCAGCGTGCTCGGATCCGACCAGTGGGTTCGCTTGCGGCCCGGCACCGACGGTGCGCTGGCCCTCGGCATCGCGAACCTGCTGATACGTGATGAGGCCTACGACGCCGACTTCGTTCGGCAGTGGACGAACGCCCCATATCTCGTGCGACAAGACAACGGCGACTTCCTTCGGGGCCGCGATCTGAACGGCTGGGACGATGATCGGTTCGTCATCTGGGCAGACGGAGAACCTGTCTTGCTGGATCCCGAGACAGATATCGCGAGTGCGTCGAGTTCGCTTCTTGGGCACTGTTCGGTAAGGCTCGCGAGTGGCGTGGAGGTCGAATGCCGAACAGCATTCCAGATGCTCGCCGACCTCTGCGCGCAGTGGCCCGTTGAGCGAGTGGCGCGTACGACTTGGGTTGAGGAGTCGAACATCGAGGAGCTCGCGGCCCGAGTCGGGCAGGCCGACCGAATCGCATACCACACGTGGTCGGGGGTCGGGCAACATACGAACGCAACGCAGACCGAGCGTGCGATCGCGGTGCTGTATGCACTCACAGGGTGTTTCGACCGCAAGGGCGGCAACGTCGTGCTCGAAACGCTCGGCACGCGTACGGTCTCCTCTCCCGATCTTCTTGCAGAGGCCCAGAAGCAGAAAGCGATCGGGCTCGCCGAGCGCCCGCTCGGACCGGGAAACCGCAGCTGGGTTCGCGCGGTTGATGTTTATGAGGCGATCCTCGAAGCGCAGCCCTATCCAGTCCGTGCATTGTTCACCTTCGGTGCGAACATCCTGCTCTCGCAGCCACGGGTTGAGCGGGGGAGAAAGGCGCTCGCCGCACTCGACTTCGCGGTGCACTGCGACTACTTCCTGAATCCCACTGCCGAGATGGCCGACATCGTGCTGCCAGTGAATACGTCGTGGGAGCGCGAGGGGTTACGGGCCGGCTTCGAGATCACGCAGAAAGCGCAGGGGCATGTTCAGTTGCGACAGCGCATGATCCCGCCTCGCGGAGAATCCCGTTCAGACCTCGAGATCGTTTTCGAACTCGCGAACCGGCTGGGGTTCGGCGACGAGTTCTTCGATGGGTCGATCGAAGCGGCCTGGAATCACGTCATCGAACCGTTAGGCATTACGGTGGAGGACCTTCGAGAGCGCCCCAAAGGCGTCACATTCGATCTCGAAACGAAGTACGAGAAGTACCGGCAGCGCTCTCAAGACGGACGGATCAGGGGATTCGACACGCCAACCCGGCGGGTGGAGATCTACTCGGAACAATTCCAAGAGCACGGTTACGACCCCTTGCCCCAGTACAAGGAGCCGGCTGATACTCCGGACAACGACTATCCCTATGTTCTGACCTCCGGGAAACTCAGCAAGTTTCGCCACACGCAGGATCGAGGCATTTCGAGCCTGCGCCGGAAGATCCCTGAGCCGGTCGTACTCATGCATCCTGATGCCGCTGAGGCGAGCAGGGTCAGAGACGGAGACTGGGTGGTCGTGTCGACGCCGACCGCGAAGGTGCGGCTCAAGGCGAAACTCGACGCGGCGCTTCATCCGGGAGTGGTCTCCTCGAGTTTCGGGTGGTGGCAGGGGGCTGCCGACCTCGGGTTGGAATCGTATGACCCGTTCGCCGACGAGGGAAGCAGCTACAACAGAATCATCGCGGGTGAGGCCGCCGACCCGATCAGCGGTTCGCTCCCTTTGAAGTCGTCGAAGTGCGCGGTACGGCCGATCGAGACGCCCGGAAACCTGCGGTGGGAAGGGTGGAAGCACGCGAGGGTCGTTTCAGTGACCTCGGAGGCTCACGGCACAACCTCTCTGCTGCTGCAGCCTGTCGACGCCCAGCCGTTACCACCGTTCATTCCGGGTCAGTTCATCACCGTGCGAACCGACCTCGACGGTGATCCGGAAGACGTTGTGCAGCGGTCCTATTCGCTCTCCGGACCGATCGAAGGGCACGGAAATCGCTACCGGATCACGGTCAAAGGTATGGGCGAGTTCTCAGAGAAACTGTCGAGTGCCGTCGCGGTCGGAGACACGATCGCGCTGAAGTCCCCGGAGGGCAAGTTCCGGATTCCAATCGATGCGGATCTGCCGGTCTGCCTGGTCGCGACCGGAAGTGGCATCACACCATTCATCGGATATCTCGAAACGCTGGTGCGGCGGAAGAGCGATGCCGAGGTGCACCTCTTCTACGCGTCTCGCAACAGCGAGCACCACGCCTTCAAAGACCGACTCGGCGAACTCGAATCGCTGCTCCCCGGACTCACGCTGCACACCTACTACAGTCGGCCCGGCCCGGGAGATGTTCTGGGGCAGGACTACCACCACCTGGGGAGGGTGTCCAGCGAGGGAGTGCCGGAGCACCTGATCGCTCGGAACGCCAGGTTCTACATGTGCGGCACTGAGCAGATGATGTCCGAAATGCGACGCGGGCTGGAGGAACGAGGGGTGCTCCCGTTCGCGATTTTCGAGGAGCGCTTCTCGAGCGGCGGGGGGTTAGGCGCCCTCGATCCGAGCGCGCGATTCAAAGTGCGTTTCGCGAAGAGTGGTCGGCAAATCGAGTGGGCCGTGACGGACGGTACTCTTCTCGATTTCGCGGAGACCAACGGGGTCCCGATCCGGGGCGGATGCCGCGTCGGTCAGTGCGAGAGCTGCTTCGTACGTGTGCTGAAGGGATCTGTCACCCACTCCTCGCCCGATGTCGAGCCCGAGGACGACAGTGGATGTCTGACCTGCCAGGCGGTGCCTGCCGAGGACCTCGAGATCGACGCCTGATTCTTACTGTGTGAACAATTGAAACCGGATATGAGAGAAGAACAATGACGTTAACTGAAACTCAACAGAAGCCGACCGGAGGGCGCCTGCTCCGATCAGTGAACTCATTCGTGGAGCGGATGATCCCGTCTCCACTCGTTTTCGCATTGGTCCTTACCATGATCGCCATGGTGATGGCGTTGACGATGACGCCGTCGGGCCCGGTGGACGTGATCACCAGCTGGGGCGATGGCTTTGCCGGATTGCTCGTGTTCATGGCTCAGATGGCGTTGATGCTGCTATTCGGCGGTATGGTCGCGAATACCCGGATCGTGAAGCGGGGGCTGGTCGCACTCGCGTCGTTTCCACGTGGTCGCGTCTTCCCGTATGTCTTCATCGCCTTCGTAACGCTGGCGCTGACGATGCTCAACTGGGCTGTCGCGCTCGTCGCTGCGGCACTGATCTCGAAGGAGATCGCAGCAGTATCGAAGAGGCGCGGCGAACCAGTGCACTTCCCATTGCTGATCGCCGCCGCATACATGGTGATGCTGACTTCTCAGATGGCGCCGTTCGGTGCGATTCCGCTCACCGCCGCGACGGAGGGCAGCTTTGTCGAGGAAACGTTGGGTCGCACCGTTCCGCTCGCCGAATCGAGCTTGAGCCCTCTGAATCTGATTGCTATCGTGCTGACATTCGCAGTGGTGTGCGCCACGATCGGCCTGATGGCGCCGAAGCGTGATCAGCCGGTCGACGCTATCGGTGATTTCTCTACAGAGACGTCCGAAGACGACTTCCGTCCGTCGACGTTCGGTGAGCGTTTGGACGGTGCGAGGCTGATCACCCTGCTCCCGGGGTTGGCGTTGCTGGTGTATGCCGTCGTATATTTCATCGACGGAGGGTCCGTCGAGTTGGACATCGTCAACTGGATTCTTCTCGGCGTCGCCCTGTGCTTCGCGGCCAATCCTCAGGAGATCACCAACCTGGCGAAGAGGTCTGTTTCGAATGTCAGCGACATCTTGCTGCAGTTCCCGATCTACGCGGGAATCATGGGGATTATCGGCGGAACCGGATTGGGCGCAGTCATCACTGATTGGTTCGTACAGGTCTCGACCTTCGAGACCTTCCCATTTTTCGCGTTCCTCTCGGCGGCGATGGTCAATTTCTTCATCCCGAGCGGTGGCGGCCAGTTCGCGGTGCAGGGCCCTATCATGCTCGATGCGGGTACGGCACTCGGTGTCGACCCGGGAGTAACCATCATGGCCTTCTCGTACGGTGATCAGTTGACGAACATGATCCAGCCGTTCTGGGCGCTTCCACTGCTCGCAATGGCGGGATTGCGCCTACGCGCGATACTGGGGTACACGATACTCATCATGCTGGTCACCGGCATCGCTTGGTCGATCCTGCTATTGGGTACCGGTTTCACGATGTAGAGGCGAATGCAGTTCTCGTCGAAGCTCTGTGAGCCGCGCGGACGACCTTGATGCTGTGCAGATCTCGGCGTCGAGGGTCGTCCGCGCAGGGCGCCGCTGTCGGCGGGTCTATTTGCCTTCGAGTGGAAAGATGGACAAGGGGAGATCCTCGACATCTCTTTGTTTGAGCGCCTCGTCCTGGACAGAAGCGTTGTACTTGACGTGCTTCACCAGTGCCGCCACGGCGCGCGAGGCATCCTGGTCGGCGATGGCATCTGCGATCATCTGGTGCTGGTTGAGCACGATGTCGCGCGACACTGTGTCGATCACGATCGTATTGACCGCCGGGCGAGTGAGATGGATTGCCATCATCACGAACTCGATGATCGGATTCTTCGTCGCCTGGGATACGGCTGTGTGGAATGCAACGTCAAGATCGAACCACTCCTGAGCGCTGACGCCGGGTTCGCGCGCAGTATCGATCGTGGCCTGGATTGCCCGGATATCTTCGTCAGTACGATGCTCCGCCGCATACGCGACGCTGATGGTTTCCAGTTCCTGACGGGCCTCTCGAACCTGTTGCAGAGTGACATTGCCCGTTCGATACCAGAGCCGAATCGCGTCGCCCAGTTGAGCCGCTACTTTATTCGCGCTCGGAACGGTGACGAAGGTTCCTCCTTGACCGCCGCGAACTGATTCGACGAGGCCCGTCGCTGCAAGGAGTTTCAGCGCCTCTCGCGCCGTAGCCCGAGAAACTTCGAAGGTCTCAGCAAAGTCCTGCTCAGACGGCAAGCGCTCACCCGGGCGCCAGGTGCCTTCGTTAATTGCCGCACGAAGTTGCGTAGCGATCTGCCCTGATGCGTCGCGTCGTGACAGTGTCTCGGGCTTGAAGGCTGGCCGCACGGTCATGATGCTCGCTTTCGGGTGACTAAGGCTATAGATCTGCCTACTGCCCAGCCTACTTCGTAACGAGTGCGAGCGTCCGGGGGCACGTTCTCCCGCTCGCGCACCCTCGGCGAGGGAAGAATAATCGCTGATCTATCCCAGATTTACCGTAGAAACTCTTCCCTCGCGGGTGTTCCCTCGAGGGTGTCCCCTCGTCTCTGCGGGAAGCCAGCCCAGGAGGGATGCCTCATCAGGGAGTGAGCGCGAGGTGCAGGCTTGCGGAAGCTCCGGCTCAGAGCTCGACGGTGTCGATGACGCGGTTCAGGTGCATGTCGAAGTTCTGATCCTCGATCTTGCCGGCCAGTACCTCGAAGTTTCCGAGGGGCGCGAAGGTATCCCGAGGGGCCTCGAAGAAGTCAAGACGTTCAACAATGACTTCCTGTGCGATGCTCGCCTCGAAGTCGCCGAGCACGACCTGTTCAACCTGCGCGTGGGTCGCCGGCCCGTCAAGCGCGGGGCCGAAGCGCCGCACCTGAATAATGCCGTCCGAGACGTCGGGTGCGCCGTACTCCGCGGTCCAGTCGGGTGCAGGCCTGTCTGGGTTCACGACGGCGATCTGCTGCGAGATCAAGGCGTCGTCGCGAGAGGCGCGCATCTCGTGCCTGCCGTCGATCTCGGTCCAGGCGATGCTGGCCGACTTCTTCGGGAAGGCGACGTCCTCGCGCCCGGCAGCGAGCCCGCTGTCGTAACTGAAGTACTCGACGCTGCAGTGCTTGGCGGTCAGCCCCTGATAGGAAATCGGGAAGTTGATGGAGGTGTTGTAGCCGGAGAGCAGGCGACCGTTCTCGATCGTGTCCCAGGAGAGCCAGTTGATGTATGCGAAGTCGCCGGTGACTTCGAGTGGTGCCGGTACGAGGTTCCGTGCTGTCCCGGGCTGCAGCCGAACGAGGGTCGTCATACGCTTCGCGTTGCGGAACGGGAGGGGCCAGGCCGGGACGAGGGGGCTCCAGGAGGGGGTCTGCAATGTGTAGAGCGGTGATGCAGTCATGTGTGAACATCCTCCGATGTGCAGAGTCATGGCAAGTGCGAACAGTCTAACATTTCACTCTGTTCATCTGTTACATTTTTAAGAACGGCGGGCGGTGGGATAGCTTCACTACAATGAGGATCGCCGTGACCCCGTCAGCGGCGGGCATCAGATTCCCCGTGAACGACAGAATGGACATGCAGCGTGGCAGCAGCGGCCTCCGGTGAGAGCCTCGGCGCTCGGGCGTACCGTGAGATCTGGCAGCGGATCGTCCACCTCGATTTCCCTCCGCTCTCAGTGCTCGACGAGAAGCAGCTGAGTGCTGAGCTCGGAGTCGGGCTCTCTCCTACGCGACAGGCTCTGCGTCGTCTCGAATACGACGGCCTGATCATGATCTTGCCCCGCCGCGGCACCCTCACCACTGAGGTGAGCCTCAACGCCGTGCAGTGGCAGCTTGAGATTCGAACCGAACTCGAACCGTTGGCCGGGCGGCTTGCCGCGGCTCGCGGAACGGCGGAGGAGCATCGTGCCCTGCAAATGCACCTCGAGGGGATCGAGCAGCTCGCCGCGTCGCAGAACACCTTCGATGCTCAGATGCAGTTCACCGATATGGATCGTGATCTCCACCGCATGATTTACGCTCAGACGCGCAACCCCAGTCTGATCGCCGACCTGAACCGGCACTTCGCGCATGCTCTGCGCATCTGGTTCTACTGCCATCGTGCTCGGCCGAACACCGGTGCCACCTTCACGCTGGGCGACTATGACGTGAGCTCGTACCGCGACATCGTCACCGCCATTGTCGAACGCGATGGAGATCGTGCGGCGCAGGCGATGCGCGAGCATGTGATCCGCGACACGGAAGACGCACTCTCGCAACTGCGCGGCATCGACGCCTGAGCAGGGCCAGGGTGTAGCTGGTCTTCCGGCCCGTGAGGTCGTCCGTTGCGCGCCAGGTGATCCAAGAGAATAGGGCCGCGGATCGAAGGATCCGCGGCCCGTTCTCGTGACCGCCGCGGTGAGGATTGCCCGAGCGCGGCGCTCAGTGCGCCCTAGAGTTCCCAGACCTCGTCGATCTTCGACTGCTCGGGGTCGAGACCGTAGTCTTCGAAGGCCTGCTCGATGGTGCCGTCTTCGTGCCAGCCCTTGATGGTGGCGTCGAGTGCCTCGCCGATCGAGTCGTTGTCGAGTGAGGTGACCCAAGTCGTCTGGCCGGGGCGATCGAACTCGGGAACGCCGTCGAGAGGCCCGATCTCGACGATCTGCAGGTCGCTGCCTGTTGACTCGAGTCGTGCGGTGACCGACGACTTGGATTCGATCATCGCATCGATGCGACCTGCTTCGAGGTCTTTGGTGATGGCTTCCGTGTCTTGGTACACGGTGAAGTTGTCACCGAACTTCTTCTGGAGGCTGTCATTCCAGAGGTTGCCCGCCACGGAAGAGACCTTCTTGCCCTCGAGGTCGTCGACCGTGAGGCCATCCTTGGAGATGATCGCCGCGAGATCCAGCGAGTGCGGGTAGCTCAGGTTCACGAGCTTGGCTCGCTCCTTGGTGCGGTACCAGTCGGTGATGCCGACATCGGCGCGCCCGCTCTGCACAGAGGGGATCACGGCGCTGGCGCCACCGGCCGCTGACACGACGAGGTCGAGGCAGTTCTCGTCGGCGAACTTCGTGATGAGGTCGCCCTCCCAGCCGGAGAGCGTCTCATCGTCTTCGATGACGACGTAGGGTGCGACCTCGTAAGCGCCGACGACGAGCTCGCCGGGGTTGATGGTCTCGAACTCGTGAGCCGGAGTGCAGTCGCCGTCGCTGCTGGCCCCTTCCGAGGAGCAGGCCGCGAGCGACGCTGCGGTGATGACCGCGATGCCGCTGAACGCGAGCACGCGACGGATCTTGTGTGAGGCAAGTGACATGGTGTGTTTCCTGTTCGTTGTATTCGGGAGAAGTTTCGGAGGCCGCTGCCAACGCGAGCTCGGCGATGCCGTCGGCGTCAGTCGGCCGGCTGATTGACGAGTGAGTCCAGTACCACCGGGGTGCCGTTTGCCGCGGTCGCTGCGAAGTCGCCGACGGTGTACTCTCCACCGAGCACCTCGAGTACGTGCAGCGGTTGGCCGTCGAGAAGATCTGAGCCGACATCGATCTTTCCGATCGTTGCCTGTGCGCGTCCGAGGCGACGCTCCCTCAGTGCGAAGTTGGCTGCGGTGTTGCGCATCGCGATGTCGAACTGGGAGAACGACGGGCCGTTGACCTCGGGAACTGCTCGAGCCTGAATGGTGGGGGTGAGGTCGACGTCGTTCCAGGCTTCGCCGGTGACGCTGTCGTCGAAGTCGAGTGCGAGATCGAGGATCGGCATGTCGTAGTCCCAGATCTTCGCCCGAACCCCGCTGTCGGTGGTCTCGAGTGAGAACTTGGCGTAGCGCTTGGGGTATCCCCACAGTTCACGACCGGCAGCCGTGCTCCAGTGCTGATCCTCGAACTCGAAGAAGTAGTTGCCGCCACGGTGCTCGCCGTATGAGATGGGCAGGATCATCCCGCCGTCGAAGTAGCCGCCCTGCGTCATCGTGCAGTTCGAGAAGTCGGCCACGGTCAGCATGAAGACATCGCTTGTCAGTTCGAAGGGGGTGACGCCGGCGAGCCGGGTGAGTTGGTCGCGGTCACCGCGGCAGTAGACGTTCAGCGTCGCGAGGTCGGGGCACTCGTACTGCTGGTCGCCGGGGTCGAATCCGAGGAACCGGAAGAACGTCTTCGGGTCGTAGGTTCTCATCGCACTCCTTCGTGGGTTAGTAATTCCAGTGACTACTATATAGAAATTTCAGAACGTCATCGAACGATTGTATGCACGAGATCCGAGGATCGCGACAGAGATCCACCGGAACTCCAGGATGCCGATCCCGCAGAGATCAGGTATTCTTGTCTGGTTTGCGTCTCACGCGCGTCAGCATCATGCCGATCGTCGTGGGAACGTGAACTGCACCGCACGTCGGAACGGCCGGCGCAGCGGGAGAACACGTGCAGCACGTGCGCGTTCGAAGAGAGGAATCAACTATGGCTAAGGCCAAGAAGGTCACCGGTCTGATCAAGCTTCAGATCGCTGCCGGCGCCGCCAACCCGGCACCCCCCGTGGGTCCTGCCCTGGGTCAGCACGGCGTCAACATCATGGAGTTCTGCAAGGCGTACAACGCCGCGACCGAGTCGCAGCGCGGCAACGTCGTGCCGGTCGAGATCACGGTGTACGAGGATCGCTCGTTCACCTTCGTCCTGAAGACTCCCCCCGCCGCCGAGCTGCTCAAGAAGGCCGCCGGCGTTCAGAAGGGCTCGGGCACCCCGCACACCGTCAAGGTCGCGAAGGTCACCGCCGAGCAGGTCCGTCAGATCGCCGAGCAGAAGCAGGCCGATCTCAACGCGAACGACCTGGACGCGGCATCGAAGATCATCGCGGGCACCGCTCGCTCCATGGGCATCACGGTCGAGTAAGGGGCAGATCAATGGCACAGAAGTCGAAGGCGTACCGCGCCGCTGCCGAGAAGATTCAGGCAGGCAAGTTCTACACTCCCGCTGAGGCCGTCGCCCTGGCGAAGGAGACCGGTTCCACCAAGACCGACTCGACCGTCGAGGTCGCAGTCAAGCTCGGTGTGGACCCCCGCAAGGCGGACCAGATGGTCCGCGGCACCGTCAACCTCCCGCACGGCACCGGTAAGACCGCGCGCGTCATCGTGTTCGCAGTGGGCCCGGCCGCCGAGGCCGCGATCGCTGCGGGTGCTGACGAGGTCGGTGGCGACGAGCTGATCGAGAAGGTGGCCGCCGGCTACACCGATTTCGATTCGGCCGTCGCGACTCCCGAGCTCATGGGCAAGGTCGGACGACTGGGTAAGGTGCTCGGCCCCCGCGGCCTTATGCCGAACCCGAAGACCGGCACCGTCACCCCCAACACGGCCAAGGCTGTTGAAGACATCAAGGGCGGCAAGATCGAGTTCCGCGTCGACAAGCACGCCAACGTGCACTTCATCGTCGGCAAGGCCTCGTTCTCGGCTGAGCAGCTGCAGGAGAACATCTCCTCGGTGCTCGACGAGATCTCGCGTCTGAAGCCGTCGTCCTCGAAGGGCAAGTACGTCATCAAGGGCGCCGTGTCGACCACGTTCGGCCCGGGCATCCCGCTCGACGTCGCGGGTCTGTAAAGACCGTATGAGCCGTGCTCTCGGCTCAGCACAGCGCATCGGAACGGCCCTCGCTTCGGCGGGGGCCGTTCCGTCGTTGTCGGAGGCACTTCGCTGCGACGTGCGTATGAAATGTCGATCTTCGCGGTATGAGGAGAACATCTGGCGTATTATGCTTGCTTCGTGATCACGACCTGCTCCGATGCGCGCCAGGGGCGTGGCGCCGTCGAAGTCGGCCCCGCTTCGGGCACTCGAGCGATCCTGCCCGTTCAGCCCGATGGCTAAGGCGGCGGTGTCGCCCCCGCCGCAGATCTCGGGCTTCGGATATGTGCGACCGCTGGGGTCGGGAGGGTTCGCGCACGTCTACCTCTATGAGCAGGACATGCCGCGACGGGTCGTTGCGATCAAGGTGCTCGAAGAAGATCTGCAGGCGCCCGCCGAGCGGTCTGCGTTCGAGGCCGAGGCGGATGCGATGGCCAGACTGTCGAGCCACCCGTCGATCGTCTCCATCTTCCAGGCGAGCGTCGCGACCGACGGCCGCCCGTACATTGCGATGGAATACTGTCCGGATTCGATGCGTACGCGCACGAAGGGCAAACCGGCACGGCTGGCCGAAGTGCTCGATGTCGGTGTGCGCCTTGCCGGTGCACTCGAGACTGCGCACCAGGCGGGGGTGCTGCACCGAGATATCAAGCCGTCGAACGTGCTCATTTCGACGACGGGGCGTCCGGCGCTTGCCGACTTCGGTATTGCGACGATGCGCGGTGACACCGGAACGCGCCACGCGTTCTCGCTGCCCTGGGCCGCTCCCGAGGTGCTCGAGGGCACCGAGGGCGGCACGGTGGCGAGTGAGATCTGGTCGCTGGGCGCCACCCTCTACACGTTTGCTGCGGGTCACGCGCCTTTCGAGCTTCCTGAGCGGAGCATGAACACCCAGTCGAAGATGAGCTCGCGCATCAAGAAGGCCATCTACACGCCGATTCCGGGTGCGCAGGGCTACGAGCACTTCGACGCGGTGCTCGCTCACTCCATGGGGAAGGCGCCGGAGCAACGCTTCGACTCGATGCGCGCGTTCGGAGAAGCTCTGCAGCGCTTGCAGCGCATGTACGGCTTGGATGTCACCCCGCTCGACACGGTGGCGTCGGCCTGGGTGACGCCCCCGGCGCCCGCCGGTGCGGTGCGCGGGCCGGTGGTGTCCGCCGTGCGGCCCGAGGGCGGTCGAGCGAAGCGGCGGGCTCGGTTGGCTGCGGCGTCGTCGGTTGAGGATCGCGATGGCGTGCTGATCGATCCGCCGAGATCGGCGCTGAGGGCCGGGCTCATCGGGGCCGGCATCGCTGTCGGCGCGATGGGCGTCATCGTGTTCGGCATCATGGCGATGGGCGGTTTCTAGGTGGCGGAGGTGAAGCAGCTCGGGGAGTCGCGGCGCTCGCGCGTCGTGAGTTGGATCGCCGGTGGCCTTGCATGCGCTGTCGTGCTGACGGTCGCGATCGTCGCGAGCGGGTATGACGCTCGTGAGACGCCCCGCGAGGAGCCTTCGGTGTGGGCGATGCGTTCGTCGGGTCAGTACGCGCGCGTCAACACGGAGACCGCCGAGATCGACACCGTGCGACAGGTGGAGGATCCGAACGGCGTAGTGCAGTCCGGCGCGAACGGCGTAGTGCTCAGCCATGGCAACGGACAGGCGTGGAGCATCGATCCGATTGCTCCCGCTGATTTCCAGGAGGATGCCGGGGCCGGTGCGGGTGACGGCGACTCCGCGACGGCGGCATCATCTGAAGCACCCGAGACCTCTGATGGCGCAGGAGAGGGCGCGCTGCGTACTCCCGATGGCACGCGTGAGGTGCTGCAGGCGGGCGGGGCGGTCGTGTTCCGCACGGAATCGGGTGAGGTGCATCTCAGCCGTTTCGAGGGTGAGGCGTCTGCGGCGGTGCCACTCGGCCAACCGGTGCTGCTCGATCCGCTCGCGGGCGAGCGCGCGGAGACCGAGAACGCCGATGAGCCCGAGACGTTCCAGGCCGACGCGGTCGCGATCAATGACGACGGTCGCGTGGCGATGTTCTCCTCCGGCCGTTCGGAGGTGCGCTGGTACGACGCGAAGAGCGGGGAGTTCGAGAGCGGGGTCAGCCAGACGCCCGAGGGGATTCCGACGGAACGCCTGCAACTCGCGATCGTCGGTGGCGACTGGGTGATCTTGGACCTCGAGGGCGGCGAGTTGTGGCGCGAGGGCCGCGGTGATGCGGCAGAGCTCGACCTCGAGGGCACGGCGATGCTGCAGGCCTCGAGTGCGCGTGCCGCGGGAGCAGACGCGCTCATCGCCGACGAGGCCGGTCTGTGGAGTGTGGCGCCAGACGGCGACGCCGAGCGGATCGCGGAGGCGGACGGCGTTCCCGCGAAGCCCGCTGCAGTGGGCGAGCACCGCTACGCCGCGTGGATCGGTGCCGGCGAGGGTGCGTTCTGGAACTCGGACAGTGGCGACACCCGGGCGCTCGAACTGGATGACGCCGCAGACGAGACAGGCGAACCCGATCCCGTGATCCTGAACAATGGCAGCCGCGCGCTCGTCAGCGAGCAGAGCAGCGGCATGATGTGGACCGTGCCCGATGGCCGGTTGATTCCGGTCGAGCAGTGGTCGCTCGTCGACCCGCCGAAGGAAGAGCAGGGCGCGATCGTCGTCAATGACGTGACGCAGCAGGAACCGCCGGTGGCGGTCGACGATTCCTTCGGCGTGCGCCCGGGTGAGCCGACGCTCTTGCCGGTGCTGCTGAATGACTACGACCCGAACCGGCGCGACGTGCTCACGGTGGTGCCCGATGGCCTCGGCGCGGGGCTCGACTCGGATTTCGGGTCGCTGCAGATGCTCTCTGATGGGCAGGGCATCATGATCACGCCCGCCGATGATGCGTCTGGGACTGCGACTTTCCGCTACCGCATCACCGACGGGATCGCGCTCTCGGAGCCGGCGACCGTGCGGCTCACGGTCGCCGACGACTCTGAGAACTCCGCGCCGGCGTGGTGCCCGGTCGACGGGTGTCAGCGCGAGTGGCCGAGCCCGGAGATGACTCCTGGTGGCACGCTGGTGCTACCGGTGCTCGAGGGCTGGGTGGATCCGCAGGGCGACCCCATGATGCTCGCCGGGGCGGAGCTCGCGAACGATGACGACCCGGCTCGCGTGCTGGTGACTGCGGATGGCCGTATGGCCCTGCGGCACACCGACGCGAACGCGGCCGAGGGCGAGATCGTGGTGTCTCTCACGGTCGAGGATTCGCGCGGCGAGAGCCGGGAGCGCGACCTGCGCGTGCGGGTGCGCAATGGTGCTGAGACGACGTTCTCACCCATCGCGAGCACGGTGAAGGTGGGCGAGGCGACGACCTTGCGACCGCTCGAGCGGGTGTCGGGCGGATCCGGATCGTTCGTGCTGGTGGACGCTGTGGCGCAGGATGGCGGCGTATCGGTGAAGCCGAATGCCGGAACGGGCGCCATCGAGGTGAGTGCTTCGGAGGCGGGCAGCTCGGTGCTCTCGATCACGGTGCGCGACACCGTGACGGAGTCGGAGACCACGGGGGTCATGCGCATCACCGCGGTTGAGGATCGCGGGGAGATCGGTATCCCGCCGCTGCGGGCCTTCGTACGCCCGCTTGCCGACACCACTGTTGAAGTTCTGGACGCGATCCCGGGCGCGAACAGCCGCGCGCTCGTCGTACGGTCGGCGAATGTGCTCGACGGCCAGCTGCGCGCCGATGTCATCGAGCATGCGCGGCTGCGGGTCTCGGGTGCGACCGAGAGCGGCGAACCCGGTCGGATCGGCTCGGTCGACGTCGAAGTCGCCGAGGGTGAAGACTCCGCGACTGGGCGCATGACGGTGTTCCAGGTTCCCGACAGCGCCGGAGCCATTGCGGTCGCTGATGCCGCCACGGTGCGCGCCGGTGCCGTCGTGGATATCGATGTGCTCGACAACGATGTCGCGCCTCCCGGTGAACGGCTCGTGCTGCATCCCGATGTCGGAGTCTCGGGGGCAAAGGGCGAGCTCGCGTTCGCGTCGGGCAACTCGCTGCGGTACCTGGCTCCGAAGGAACCGGGGACGTACACGCTGAGCTATACGACCTATGGCGCAAGCTCCCCGGAGGCCAGCGACGTCGGCCATGTGCGCGTCACAGTAGTGCCGCGCGAGGGCAACCGGGAGCCCCAGCCGCGCACGCTGACCGTGCGCCTCGCGCCGGGAGAGCAGACGACGACCCAGGTGCCGCTGTCGAACGTCGACCCTGACGGCGACCGTGTGCGTCTCGTCAATGTGGACGTTGCAGAGGACCCCCAGTTGAGCACCATGATCGTGCCGCGCGGCAGTTCGATTCAGGTCGAGGCCTCCGGGAAGGCGGAACCGGGCATCCAGACGATCCCCTATACCGTGCGCGACGAGTTCGGGGGTGAGGGGCGCGGCAAGCTGCGCGTGATCATCACCGAACCGGATCCGGGGGCAGGCGCCCCGATCGTCTACAGCGATTATGTGCGTCTCACGCAGGGGGCCGCCGAGCCGGCGGTCGTGCGGCCGCTCGACAACGACATCGATCCGTCGAACGGTGAACTCGAACTGCTCGAGGTGGTGCCCAACGTGCCCGGCGGGGAGGATTCTGCGCAGTACCGCAAGCTGGCAGATCGTCTCGACGCCTCTCAGATCAAGCAGGGGCGAGTGCGTATCGACGGCGGTGACGAGCTCGGCACCGTCTCGTATCGGTACACGGTGCGCTCGAAGGAGACGAAGAGCACTGCCGATGGGCTGATCGTCGTGCAGGTCTCTGCGCGTGTGGGCCAGCAGGCGCCGACGGTGCGCGACACCGTGCTCTCGGCGCGCGACCGAGTGGAGCTCGAGCGCACCGGTATCGATGTCGTCACGAATCGCGTGTACTGGGCGGCGGGTGATGTCTCGGACCTGAAGCTGTCGCTGTGGGGCAATGCGAAGAATCGCTACTCGGTCGAGGGCTCGAAGATCGTCGGGAAGTACCGTGCTGAGGGCGATCTCGTGCCCTTCCGGCTCGCGGGTAAAGATGTGACGGGCCAAGAAGTGCAATCCTTCGGGTTCCTCGTCATACCGCCGCTCGATGAGCTGCGGCTGACGCTGCGACCGGGGCTTCCCCCGATCTCGGTGGACGAGAACAAGAGCACGGAAGTGCGCGTCAACTCGATCGTCGATCTCGCCGAGGGCGACCGAGTCGAGTTGAAGCAGGGCGCCTTCCCGACCCAGCGCGGTCAGGCCCGGTGCGAGGCGACGAATGCGACGACGCTGCGCTATGCCGCGGGCAAGGAGTCGCCCTGGAACGACACCTGCACCATCTTGGTGCGGTTGACGGAGCAGAAGGCGTGGACGCAGCTCGCGGTTCCGGTGCAGATCGTTCCGGATCAGCCGGTCGCCGAACTCCAAGCGATGACTCGCACGGTCGCGCCGGGTGCCACCGAGACGATCGACCTCTCTGACATGGTGCGCTGGCAGGGCGGTCGAGATGGGCGCCTCAGCGATGTGCGCTTCACGGTATCGGGCGGTGGCGGCGCCATCGAGGTGGTGCAGTCGGGGCAGCGCGTGCAGGCAACGGTCGACGCGAACGGCGTGCCGGGGTCGCAGCAGGCGGTCACGGTGACCTCGGCAGGCGCCGGAGAGAGCAGCGCGCAGCTCACCCTGCGCGTCGGCGAGGCTCCGCGTGATACACCGCGTGGAGGAACCGTGTCGCTGCAGTGCGAGGTGGGGTCGAACTGTCAGACCCGTGCGATCGGTGTTGCGGGCGAGCACGACCCCTTCGAGGGGAAGCGGGGCAGCGGACTCGAGCTCGTCTCGGTCGATGGCGGCGGGTGCACGTACGGCCGCCTGTCGGTCTCGGGCGACAACATCGTGGTCGCCTGGGACGACCCCAAGGGGCCCGGCGGACAGTGCACCGCGAGCTTCACGGTGAAGGACGCGCAGAACCGCACCGGTGTCGGCAGCGTCGAACTCGATGCGCGCGGTGTGCCCGCCGCCCCGAGCTCACTGACCGCCGTGGCTTATGACAGGAACAGCGTCACGTTGGAGGCTCAGCTCAACAGCTCGGTTCGGGCGCACCCGGCGGTGACCGGAGTGAAGATCGTGGGCGGCCCGGGAAGCAGCTCGGACAGTTGCACGGGCAGCGGTGCCACCTATCGCTGTGTCGTGAGCGGTCTCGAGAACGGACGGCAGCATTCGTTCACCGCGGTTGCGGTGAACGGTGTGGGCGACTCGCGCCCCTCGAACGCGGTGACGGCCTGGGCGTATGAGGCGCCGTCGCGCCCGACGGTCACCTCCACCCAGGTTTCGGCGGAATCTTCGTCGCGGGCCACTGCAAAGCTCTCGATCGAAGGACGCTCGGACACCGCCTCGTACCGCATCGTGACGCAGGCCGGTGAAACCACCGCCTCCGGGCAGAACGCAACCCCCACGATCTCGGGCCTGCCGGTCGGCAGCTCGAACTACACGGTCATACCCGTGAGCCGCTTCAAGCCGCCGACGAATGCGCACTCCGTTGAGGGGTCTGCGGCGGAAGGAACGTTTCGGCTCGGCGGGAGGCCCACGGTCTCGATCAGCGATGCGCGCTCGGAGCCGCTATCGAGGAGCGTGAAGTTCACGATCAATGTCGATGCACGAGGCGGCAGCGCGGTCGAAGCAGGATTCTCGGCGAATGGCGACTGCCGACCTGGCAACGCCGGGTCTGGAGGCCCGCAACAGGCAGATGGTTTGCGGCGCTTCAAGGTCGCCGAGATTACGGTGTGTGCCCGAAACGAGTGGGGTTCGGCTGACAACACTGACTCTGCGAAGGTGCTTGTGGGTGGCAAGGTTCCAGACCTGGGGCTTCGAAGCGGGTACACGATGCAGCAGGACCCATCGCTTTCTGGAGGCATCTACACGTACGAGCTTGCCTCGCAGCCGACCTTCAGTGGAAAGCTCGATGAAGCCGAGATCCGTTTCAGCAATGGTGATGTGAATACTTTGAGCCTCACAACCTCTTCGCCGATGAACATCTCCGCAGTACAGTGCCTCGATGATTCCTGCTCGGAGCGGAGTGTCGCCGTCGAGCCCGCTCGGGGCCACCCGCGCATTCCGATCAGCGTTACGCCGACTAACGGTGAATGCGTCGTCGGCGAGACCGATTACCGGACGCTCGTCACGATCGCCGGAGGTGCGACTGCGGACAACGCCTCTTTCAGCGCCGATAGTGCAACGGGTAACCTCACTGTCTCCTGGCCAGGCTTCAGCGGACTGAATCCGTTGACCTTCAACGCGGGTTGCGCCGATCCGGAACCCGAAGAACCGCCAGAGCCTGAACCGGAGGAAGGTCCGTGATCCGCCACCCGACAGCAGCAGCGACCGGATCCTGCATCGACCTCCGACTCGGCGCATTGACGCCGTCCCAGCCCGCCGCCCGAAGCCGTACAGAGAGAAGAGCCGCATGACGCAGCAGCCCCAGAACCCCGCCGAGCAGCGCGAGCCGCTCACCGAGGATCGCGCGCGGTGGGCCGGCGAAGCGCTGCGCACCGCCGCAGACGCGATCGAACAGGTGATCCAGGGCAAGCGTCGCGTGATCGAGCTCGTGCTCGCGACCGCAATGGCGGGCGGGCACGTGCTGCTCGAAGACGTGCCGGGCACCGGTAAGACCGCACTGGCGCGCACGCTCGGCAAGGTCATGCAGGGCAGCAGCTCGCGTATCCAGTTCACCCCCGACCTGCTGCCCGGTGACGTCACCGGCATCACCGTCTACGACCAGAAGCAGGGCCTCTTCGAGTTTCACGCGGGCCCGATCTTCGCAAACGTCGTGCTCGCCGACGAGATCAACCGTGCGAGCCCGAAGACCCAGTCGGCGCTGCTCGAGGTCATGGAAGAGCGGCAGGTGACCGTCGACGGGCAGACCCATCCGGTCGGCAGGCCGTTCCTCGTCATCGCGACGCAGAACCCCGTCGAGCAGGCCGGCACCTACCGACTGCCCGAGGCGCAGCTCGACCGCTTCCTCATCAAGACCTCCATCGGTTACCCCGATGAGGCCGCGATGATGCGCATCCTGCAGCAACGGGTCGAGCCCGTCGCGCATCCCGTCATGAGCACGGCCACCCTGCAGCAGATGCAGGACTTCGCCCGCGACGTCTACGTGAGCCCCCTCATCGCCGACTACGTCACCCGCCTCGTCGAGGCCACGCGCCGCGCATCCGAAGTGCGGCTCGGGGCGAGTGTGCGCGGCGCGATCGGTCTCGTGCGTATGGCCTCCGCCTGGGCGATCGTGAATGGTCGCTCGTACGTGATCCCAGACGACGTGCGAGACCTCGCGATCGCAGTGCTCGCCCACCGTCTCGTGCTCGAACCCGAGGCGGAGTTCGAAGGCGTCACGGCTGAGGGCGTCATCGGTCAGGTTCTGCTCGACGTCGCAGCACCACAGGAGAACGGCACCGAGTGAATACCGGGCGTACGCGCGGCTCGGCTGCACGGACTTCGTCGGCGTTCGGATCGTCGACGCAGAACTGGCATACCGGAACGCGCAACTCCACGAGGCTGAGCAACACGCGAAATCGTGCGCTCAGCCTGAGGGATCGTCGACGCCTGCGCACCCGTCGCTGGTGGCGCGAGACCCGTCGCACCGCAGTGCGGGGGTTGGCGGCAGCCGGTGAGGCGGTTACCCCGCTCGGATGGTTCGTGCTCGCGATCACCGTGACGTCGCTCATCATCGCCCCCGCGCTCGGCTGGGTCGAAGCGTGGTTCGTCGCCGTCGTCGGGCTCGTCCTGCTGCTGATCGCCCTGCCGTTCCTCATCGGCAGCCGCGCGTATCAGGTGCGCATCGAACTCGAGCGGGCGAACGTCGTCGTGGGCGGCGACGTGAACGCCGTGATCCGCGTGGAGAACGAGTCGGCGAGGCCCGCGTTGCCCGCCATCGCCGAGCTGCCGGTGGGCGACGCGCTGCGCGAGGTCATGATCCCGCTACTCGGCCCGAATGCCTCGATCGACATTCCGGTGGCCGTGCCCGCCCACTACCGCGGCGTGATTCGGGTCGGCCCGCTCACGGTCGCCCGCCGCGACCCCGTGGGGCTCGTGCGACGTGAGGTGACCTGGCCCGATCGTCATCTGCTGCACGTGCACCCGGCGACCGCGATACTGCCGCCGAACCCCGCCGGCCTCGTGCGGGATCTGGAGGGCGCCGCCAGCCGCCGCATCACCGAGTCCGACCTCTCCTTCCACGCCGTACGCGAGTACGCCCCGGGCGACGCGATGCGCCACATCCACTGGAAGTCGACCGCGAAGACCGGCACCCTCATGGTGCGACAGTACGAGGAGTCCCAGACCGCCCGCGTGGCCGTGCTCTTCGATGCCGTGCCCGAGGAGTACGCGAGCGACGAGGAGTTCGAGCTCGCCGTGAGCGTCGCCGCTTCGCTCTCGGTGCAAGCCGTGCGCGAGGGCCGCGAACGTTTCGTCGCCTCCGCCTGGGCGCCGGGCCGCGTGCGACCGAGCATCGACGGACTCGAAGAGCTGCCGTCGCGTGATCCGGTGCAACTGCTCGACGCCTGGGCCGAACTCGAAGCGGCGATCGATGGGCACCCGTTCGAACTGCTCGCCCGCGGACTCGCCGAATCGCGACGCCCCCTCTCCATCGTCGCGATCGTCACCGGATCCCAGGCCGACCTCGCCCGCATCCGACGCGCCGCAGTCGTCTTCACTCCCGATGTGCACGTACTCGGTGTGCGCTGCGAACTGCACGCCGAGCCCGTCGCGAAGCGCATCGACCCGCTCACCGTGTTCACGCTGGGCGCCCTCGGCGATCTGCCGCAGCTCATGCTCCGGAGCGTGCGATGACGGCACGCAGACGCATGGGGAGTCGTGCGGCGGTGATCAGGATCGCCGCCGCCGGTGCAGCCTGTGTGCTTGCGGCCCTGCTCGGCGTTGCCGCGACCTGGCCGATCTACGAGACCGGTCGGCTGTGGCTCGTCGCCGGCATCGCCGTCGTGCTGGGCGTCGGACTCGGGGTCGCGCGCCGACTCTGGACCCTGAGGATGCCGGTCTTCGTCGCGGCGCTGCTCGTGGCATTCGCGCTGACCGTCGCCCCGGTCGCCGTTCCGCAGGCCTTCGTGCAGGGGCCGCTCGGCTACGTCCGCGGCCTGGCCGACGGTCTTGCCGCAGTAGCACTCGGGTGGAAGCAACTACTCACCCTGGATCTGCCCGTCGGCTCGTACCAGACGGTGCTCGTGCCGTTCTACCTCGTCATGCTGCTCTCGAGCCTGCTCGCGACCATGATCGCTCTGCGTCCCGGCCGCCTCGCCGCGCTCGCCGCAGTTCCGCTGCTCGCCCCGGTCGCATTCGGCACGATCTTCGGCGCCTCGGTGGTGAGCGATCCGTTGCGGTTCGGACCGTTGGTGGTCGTCGCGCCCCGCGAGCTCGGCCTCTGGCTCGCGGTCTCGGTGCTCGGGGCGGTCTGGGTGGCGTGGACGGCGGGCGCCGAACGTCGAGCCGCGCTGCGACGCGGCGGAGCCGACCTCGCGCGCGGACGTGTCGTACGCATCGTCGCCGGTGCAGCAACCGTAGTCGTCGCCCTCGTGGCGGGCACCGGTCTCGCCCCCGCCTTCGATCGCGGCGACCGGGATGTGCCGAGAGACCGCATCGACCCCCGCATCATCGTCGAGCAGCAGGCGAGCCCGCTGAGCTCGTACCGACTCTCGAAGACCGACGACGAGATCGATCGCGAGCTCCTGACGGTCTCGACCTCCGCACGCCCGCCTGCCTACCTCCGCTTCGCGGTACTCGATGCCTACGAGGGAGTCGACTTCCACGTCAGCCAAGACGAGGCCGGGCGCTTCACGCGCTTCCCGAGCGGTGACCGCCTGCAGAGCCCGGCCGAGGTGACGGTGGAGATCGGCGAAGGCTACAGCGAAATCTGGGCTCCGGAGGCAGGGCTCGGCGATCCTCCGACCTTCACCGGCCCCCGAGCCGCTGAGCTTTCCGATGCGTTCTACGTGAATCGCGACACCGGCGCCGCGATCGCAGTGCCCGATGGCCGCGGGCTCACCTCGGGCGATGGCTATAGCGCTCGCATGGAAGCCGCTGATTCGCCCACCGTTGCGCAGCGACCTGCACAAGACGGGCCCCTCATCGACCTCGAGCAGACCCCGGAGCTCGCCGCCTGGCTCACGGCCCAAGACCTCACTCCCACGGGAGACGGGCTGACCGAGCTGATCGACCGCCTGCGGCAGCGCGGCTACCTGAGCCACGCGATCAGCGAAGAAGACTCCGTCTGGCTCGAACGGCTGAGCGAGCAGTACGGCACGAGATTCGAATCGAGCGCCGGTGGGCACTCGCTCGCCCGCATCGAGCGCCTGTTCTCGCAGCTGAACACGCAGCAACGTGCTGCCGGCGAGAACCCGAAGGACGAGATGCTCGTCGCCGGGGTCGGAGATGATGAGCAGTTCGCCACCGCCGGCGCACTCATCGCGCGAGCCCTCGGGTACGAGTCACGCGTGGTGGTCGGGGTGCGGCTGGCAGACTCCGCGCAGGGCGCTGATGATGCGAGTGAGGTGCCGGGGATCCCTGCCTGCAGCGGATCGTGCACCGGTGAGAACCTCGCAGCATGGATCGAGGTGCGCGGCGAGAGCGGGGGCTGGGCTCCCATCGACGTCACCCCGCAGGCCGAGATCAGGCCGCAGACCCTCGAAGAGGGTGAGCAACTGCCCGAGTTCCCGACCGTCCCCGAAGAGCGGGACGCACTCGAGGTTGACCCTCCACTCGGCCTCGGCGAGCAGAACGACGCCTCCGACGACACAGACGACGAGCGCGGTGCCGGAGCGTGGTGGCAGGTGCTGCGGGCGATCGGCCTATCGGTAGCGACGCTCCTGCTGTTGCTGCTGCCGCTCCTCTTCCTGCCGATCGCGAAACGGTTTCGCGCGAAGCGCCGACGTGCCGAGACAGTTCCTGAGCTGCGCGCGCTCGGTGCCTGGAATGAGATGGTGGATCGAGCGCGAGACGCCGGAGTGCGCTTGCCAGATCGAGGCAGCCGCCGCGATCTCGGGCAGGTGCTGGGCACGCGACCCGCGATCTGGGCCGCGGCCGAGGCAGACCGCGCCGTCTTCGCACCGGAAAGCATCTCGGACGCGGACGCCGACATGCTCTGGAAGGCGATGGAAGCCGACGACGCCGAGCGGCGTAATGAGATGACAAAACGTCAAAGACTGGGCCAAGCTTATGCTGTGACCTCGTACGGATTGCGCTTCGCGCGACCCCGTCGGACCGCGCGAAGAGCAAGACCCGAGCAAGCCGAACACGAGAGCCTGAACAGGTAGGGACTACGAGATGGACAACAACAACCTGCTTGCCGGACTAGGTGCTGCGCTGGCCGTCTGGGGCATCCTGTTCCTGGCCTTCTACATCTGGTACGGCTGGGCACTCTCACGGCTCTTCACACGTCTGGGAGTCACCGGCTGGTGGGGCTGGATTCCGATCTGGAACCAGTGGCAGCTCATCAATCGCGGCGGCAACCCCGGATGGCTCGTGCTGCTCAGCGCGATCCCGATCGTGAACTTCATCGTCATCGTCTTCACGATCATGTCGATCCACCGGATCAACCAAGAGAGTGGCAAGGGTGCCGGGTTCACCGTGCTCGGCGCCTTCGTTCCGCCGCTCTGGGCGACCCTGCTCGGCAACCATCTCGGCGAGCGCATGCCGTCGGCCGGACCCTCGGGTGGCTACGCGCAGCAGCGGGGCGCCTACGGATCGCAGGCGCAGGGTCAGCCCGGGTACGGGGGCCAGGGCTACGGTGGCCAGGGCTTCGGCAACCAGCCGGGTTATGCGGCCCAGCAGGGCTACGCGGGTCAGCAGGGCTACGCGGGTCAGCAGGGCTACAACGGTCAGCCGACCTCCGAGGAGCACCGCTACCTGACCCCCGGTCAGCAGTCGCTCTTCGCCCCGGTGCCACCGCCGCCCGCACCTGCGCAGCCCCGAAACCCCTGGGATCCGCCCGCCGAGCACGGAGAGCACGCGCGCCCTGAGTCGCAGTCTGGTGGCGGACCGGCACAGGGGTACGCGCCGGGCTATTCGCAGCCGGAAGCGCAGTTCGTGGAGCCCACCCCGACTGATCGCTGGGGCCTGAACTCTGACACCGAGCGGGAGTTCGAACGGCTCGCAGCCGAGAACGTGCAGCAGCCACCCGCAACACCGTTGGCTCCGCAGGCTCCCCAGCAGTACTTCAGCTGGCCCGGCACTGAGCAGCAGCAGAGCCGGAACGACGCCGAGAGCTTCGGCGGAGCCCCGCAGCACGCGAACGCGGCGGATCCGCTCCCGCCGGTCGTGCTTCCCGAGCAGCCCGTCGGTGAGACCGAATCGACGCAGCGCATGACGCCTCCGCCGGAACCTCCGCGTGCGAGTTCCACGCCCGTTTCAGCACCCGATCATGTCTCCGCTGCCGAACCTGTCGTGGTGCCCGAACCCGTTGCCACTCCCGCGCCCGTCACGGGCTCCGCATCCGGTCCGGTGCCTTCGGTGCCCGCAGATCAGGCCGCAGACGAAGACGAGGATCTCGACCGCACCGTCGTCGTCGCGCGTCCGAAGCGCGTGCACTGGGAGTTGCGCATGCAAGATGGACTTCGCATCGAACTGCCGGGCGAGGACGTCATCATCGGTCGCCGACCGACTCCGCGCGATGGTGCCGTTCCGCTGGAGCTCCCTGATCCCTCGCGCACGCTATCGAAATCTCACGCTCGGCTACGTCTCGTCGGAGATTCGTGGACGATCGAGGATCTCGGGTCGACCAACGGTGTCGCACTCGTGAACCCCGACGGCACCGATCTTGAACTGAAATCCGGCGTCGAGCACTCTGCGACTGATCAGCTCATCATCGGCACCCTGCCCGTCACCCTGCACCGCGTTGAGGAGACAGGGTGAAGCATGCGATGACGGTGACCCCGATATTCGAAGCCGCAGCGCGCACGCATCCGGGGATGAAGCGCCCCGTGAACGAGGACGCAGTGCTCTGCGCTGATCCGTGCTACCTGGTCGCGGATGGCATGGGCGGGCACGAAGCCGGCGATCGCGCCAGTCGTGCAGCGATCTCGGCATTCGAAGACTCGGGGCCCGAGATGTCGCTGCCCGAGATCGAGGCGCGTATCGAAGCCGCCCGGCGGGCAGTCGAACGTGTCTCGGCGCAGACCCTGAACGGGGGCGGCTGCACGCTCACGGGCGTGATCCGTGTGTCGTATGAAGACCAGCCCTTCTGGTACATCCTCAATATCGGCGACTCGCGCGTGTACCTGCACGAGGGCAGCGAGCTCACACAGCTCACGAACGACCATTCGCTCCACGCCCAACTCATCGCCGAGGGCAATCCCGAGGCCGCCAAGGCGCCGCGGAACGTCATCACTCGCGCGCTCGGCTCGTCGGATGCGCGACACGATGCCTGGCTCCTCCCCATTCGCACAGGCGCGCGTCTGCTGATCTGCTCGGACGGGCTGACCACCGAGTTGGAAGACGAAGAGATCAGGGCGGTGCTGACCATGGGGGGCCGACCGGACTCGGTCGTCGAAGAGCTCGTGCGCCGTGCCTGCGATGCCGGCGGACGCGACAACATCTCCGTGATCGTGGTGGACACGCTCTCCGGCGGCACTGACACCGGTGAGACCACCGCGCAACGCTGGGATTCGTCGATGATCGACACGATCGATCCTGACGACGACACCACGATCGAGCGCACGAGGCCCCGTCGATGAGCACTGGCGGAGACGAGTCCGAGAAGGAATTCGAGGGGCCGGTGGCTGACAATCGTGGCGTCGATGATCGAACGGTGAACGACAGCACAGTCGACGATCGGACCGTGGACGACCGCACCGTCGTGGCGCCGCGTCCCGTATCGGATGCGACGGTTGATGACCGTACGGTTGTTGCGCCGCGTCCCGCTTCTGATGCGACGGTCGATGACCGCACCGTTGCTGCCCCGCGTCCGGCACCCGATTCGCCGGCCAATGATGAGACGGTCATTGCGCCGCGGGCCACTCCAGAGGATCCGGGCCCCGCTCCCGAAGAACCGAGCCCTGCCTCCGAGGAACCGAGCGCTCCCGAGACGTCGCGCCCCGCTTCCGAGGAGCCGGCCTCGGAGTCCACGGTTGTGCCAGACGAGGAGTTCACCGTCGATGACCGCACCGTCGTAGCCCCGGGCGGGGTGACCGGCAAGAGGTCGGGCAGATCGGGTGACGTCGAGATCGTCGGATTCCGCCGACCGCTCCAGGGGCCCGGCACGACGGGCACCGCGGGAACAGGCTCGCGCACGCACACGAGTTCGGGAACGGGCGGCATGCCCGTCGAGGAACCCGAGGTCTCCGGGCGCTCCCTGCAGCGGACTGCCGAGGAAGCGCTCGATCCTCACCATCGCATTGAGCGTGCCCCTTGGGAAGCGCAGCCCGAACCCGGCCTGCGGCAGGGAATCCCGGTCGTGTACGGCCCACGCGGCGAGGCACCATCCGGCGGAAGTGCGGTGGGCCTCGCTTCTGCCGATGCAGTGCAGATGAGGATCGGGCCCCCACCGAGCACGGACACCGCGCCTCTGCACCAGCCGCGCCCGCCCATGCCCTCTCTTGCGAAGCGCGGCCGACGGGCGGGCATGATCACGCTGATCGCCTATGCCGCAGCAATCGCGATCTCGGTCACCGGGCTCACGGTCATCGCCCGCATCGTCTTCGGGTAGCGCGGGATCGGATATCGCGGGACTGCGTCGAACGGACTGCATAACTTGCGATGCGGTATTGCGGGATAACGCACCGAAGGCGGCTTTCGACTTCACCATAGGGGAGAAGTCGAAAGCCGCCTTCGATTATCGAGCCACGCAGCTCAGTCGTGCGCTGCGTGCCCTTTGCCGTTACTTGTACTCGGCGAGCGGGGTGAGCAAGCTCACGTCGGGCTCGACGCCGAGGCCCGGCGCCGTGATCGCGGTGCCGCGCCCGTTCACCGACTTCGGCTGCTCACCGGGCACAATGTGCTCGTTGTTCCAGTCGTTGAAGTACGACACGTTGAACAGCTTGCCCGGCTCGGTGGTCGCCGCGAGATGGTTGACCGCGGCAGAGGTGAGGTCGCCGCCCCAGGTGTCTTCCATCGACACCTTCAGCCCGAGGCTCTGCGCGGCATCGCGCAGCTGCAGCGCGTTGCTGAAGCCGCCGACACGCGAGAACTTCAGGTTGATCGCGGAAATGCCCGCCTCGTACTTCGCACGGTATAGGTCGTCGAGGGTGACGATGCACTCATCGAGGATCAGCTGCTGACTCATGTGACGCGCGACGAGGATGTTGTCATCGAGCGTGCGGCAGGGCTGCTCGACATAGACGGGGATGTCGCCGATCATCTTGACGGCCTTGATGGCGTCGTGCACGTCCCAGCCGCCGTTCGAGTCGGCGAGCACGACCACGTCGGAGGGAACCGCAGCGACGACGGCGCGGGTGCGCTCGGCATCGATCTCGGGCTCGTTGCCGACCTTCAGCTGGAAGCGCTTGATGCCTTCAGCCATGCGGGCCTCGACGAAGGCGACCATCACCTCGGGAGTGTCGAGGGGAACGGCTTCGTACAGCGGGAAGTCGGGGTTCTGGATACCGCCGGTGAGCGCCGAAATCGGCTGGCCGGTGGTCTTGCCCAGAATGTCCCACAGTGCGATGTCAATCGGACTCTTCGAAGCACGCTGCTCGAGCAGGGTGTTGTTCATGGCACGTGCGGCGCCACGGATGTCGAGCGCATCTCGACCGATCAGCGCGGGAGCGAGCTCAGCGAGACCCTCGCGGAGTGCGCCCGGGAACGCCGGCAGGTAGGTGCCGCCGAGCAGGGCTTGCTCGGCCCAGCCGGTGATTCCCTCGTCGGTCTCGATCGCGACGACCGTCGACGGCTGCGAGGCGGCGGCGCGGCCGCCCGACATCACATAGGTGCCGTGCTTGTAGGTCAGGTCGTAGTTGTAGACCTTGATTCCGGTGATTTTCATGGACTTCTCCTCATCGAGATTGATGTGTTGGGGTGGAACGTTGGTGATGGAGTTTAAGGACCTAGCGGAGTTCAGAGCCGACGGTCTCCGGGGTGAGCCGTGCGGAGACGAGCGAGATCACGGCGAGCACCACGAGGTAGACCATGACCAGGACGAGGTTGTCGGTCAGCGCCATGAGGCCCACTGCGATGAACGGGGCGAGCCCGCCCGCGAGCACCGTCGCGATGTTCGCGCTGATCGCGGTGCCGCTGTAGCGGAAGCGCGTCGGGAAGAGCTCGGCGAACCAGGCCGGCTCGACCGAGAGCATCGGCGACATGCCGAGGCCGTATGCCGCACCGAAAGCGACCCAGATCCAGAGGGCGTTGTTCGTGTCGATGAGCAGGAAGAACGGCCAGAAGAAGAGCACCAGGAAGACGGCGCCGATTGCGTACACCTTGCGGCGCCCGATCTTGTCGGAGAGGCGGCCGAAGAGGGGGATCAGGAAGATCGCGACGATCGAGGCAACGGAGACTCCGAGCGTGGTCGTGGCGGTCGGCACACCCACGCCCTCCGCGTAGGTGACGGCGAACGCGAGGATGATGTAGGCGCCGGCGTTCTCGAACATGCGGATGCCGATGATTCCGAGAATGTGGCGCCACTCGGCGCGCATCGACTGCCCGAGCGTGGGCTGTTCTTCGACGACCTCAACCGCGGCGGTGAAGGTCTCGGGCTCTTCCAGGCGACGGCGGATCAACCAGCAGATGAGTACGCCGACACCGCTCAGCAGGAAGGGAATGCGCCAGCCCCACGCGTGGAAGGCCTCTTGCGGCATCGCCAGCGCAAGCACTGCGAAGATGCCGGAGGCGATGAGTGTGCCGATGTACTCGCCCGAGTTGATCATCGAAGAGAGGAAGCCACGGCTCTCCTTCGGTGCGGTTTCGACGACGAGCACGGCGGAGCCGGACCATTCACCGCCGATGCCCATGCCCTGCACGAGGCGCAGGATCACGAGGAGGAGCGGCGCCAGGAGGCCGAGACCCATGCCGGCGAGCGACTGGTAGGTGGGCAGCGCGCCGATGAGTACAGTGCCGACTCCCATGAGCATGATGGTGATCATCAGCGTGCGCGCCCGACCGATGCGGTCACCGAGGCGGCCGAAGACGAAGCCTCCGATGGGGCGGGCGATGAAGCCGACGGCGAAGGTTGCAAACGACGCGAGGATGCCCACGATCGGGGAGACCTCGGGGAAGAAGATCTTCGGGAAGATGACGGCGGCCGCGAGACCGTAGAGGGCGAAGTCGTACCATTCCAGCGCTTGCCCGCTCACGCTCGCAGCGAGCGCGCGCTTGTATGCGGGCTCCTGAGTTTTCACCGGTACTTGCAATTGCTGGGTCAACTTCGACGCCTTCCTGGTATTCATGGCAGCTTCAGTACCGGGCATCGTCCAACGACCGAAGCAGAGCTTCGCTCGGTCGTTGAGCAAGCCGATGAGTAATCTATTACTGATTACTCATCCCGTCAATGCGTCTCGGATGCGTCTCAGATCGGCGCGAATCGCGTGATGCGACCGTGAATCGCGTGATGGCTGTTCCGGCTGAGGCGGTCGTGATGGCCGGGCGACGGGGTGAAGCGACGTTGATAACCGTGCAACTGGTGCGCTACGAAAGTGGTGCCCGTGAAACAGATAGGCTGGCAGGTACCGAGATGCGACCAATGGAGGCGGCCACGGTGACGGCAACCCGACAGCTTCGGCCTGTGAGCCTGCGCGACCAAGCACTCGCCGAACTGCGCGCGCGTCTCGTTGCCGGAGCGCTCAAGCCCGGCACCGTCTACTCGGCCGCCACGATCGCGAACGAGCTCGGCGTCTCGAACGGGCCCGTACGCGAGGCGATGCTCGCGCTCGTCAATCAGGGGCTGCTCGAGGTCGTGCGGAACAAGGGCTTCCGCGTCGTTGATCTCACCCCGAGTGACCGCAGCGACATCGCGGAGATTCGTAAGCTCCTCGAGATCCCCTCGATGGTGAAGTTAGCGAGCTCGGGTAAGGTCGTGGACCTCGCCGAGCATTTCAGGGCGTTGGCTGACGAACTCGTCGAACTGGCTGAGCGGGAAGACCTCATCGTGTATCTCGAGCGGGATCGAGATTTCCATCTCGGGCTCATCGATCTGCTCGGCAACGATCGTCTGACACGGGCGATCGGCGATCTTCGTGATCAGACCCGCCAGTACGGTCTGCACCATCTCTCGGAGAGTGACGAGCTCGTCAGCTCGGCCGAGGAGCACCGAACCCTGCTCGAAGCACTCATAGCGGGTGACGTGGTGCGTGTGGAGGAGCTCATGCACTTCCACCTCAGGCACCTCGCGGGCGGCTGGAGCGACCCGAGCCTCTCGCCCGACTAGGCGCCGTCGATCCCGCCGCCGCTGATGCCGCTGACTCTGCAGTCGGGCCCGCCTCGAGATGAGCCCGGTTGTTGCTTCAGGTGAAGCGAAGTAACAACAAGGCTTATCTCGATGGGATGGGATGGGATGGGATGGGATGGGATGGGGCGTGGTGCGGAGGGGTGCGGCGCAGCAACGTGTGGCGTAGTGCGGTGCGGCGCGGTGAGGAAAGAAAAGGCGTGCGCGGTACCGCGCGGTGCGGCGTTTCGAAGCAGCACTTCCCTTGCGATCCGGAACCGTGCTACACTGTGCAATGTCACACATCATTGCTGACACGACCACGTCGCATCGACACTTTCCGAAAGGACAATGCATGTCTGAGAAGAAGCCCTGGCACGGCGTAATCGTCGCCTCCGCACTCCCGTTCAACGAGGACCTGTCGGTCAACTACGACAAGTTCGCCGAGCACGTCCAGTTCCTTGCTGACAACGGCTGCGACGGCATCGCACCGAACGGCTCGCTGGGCGAGTACCAGAACCTGACCGAGGCCGAGCGCGCCAAGGTCATCGAGGTCGCCGTCGACGCCGCCCCCGAGGGCTTCAGCGTTATGGCCGGCACCGGCGCCTACGGTGCGCTCGAGTCGCTCCACTGGGCCGAGCAGGCCGCGAAGGCCGGCGCCGACTGCGTCATGCAGCTGCCCCCGAACACCTTCCGCGCGAACCACGAGCAGGTCAAGCACCACTACGCAACCGTCGCGAAGGCCGGTCTGCCGATCGTCGGCTACAACAACCCGCTCGACACCAAGGTCGACCTGGTGCCGTCGCTGATCGCTGAGATCCACGAGGCCGGCCACATGGTCGGTGTCAAGGAGTTCACCGGTGATCCCCGTCGTATCTACGAGATCCAGGAACTCGCTCCGACCATGGACATCCTGATCGGAACCGACGACAGCGTGCTCGAGGTCGGCATCGCCGGCGCCGTGGGCTGGGTTGCCGGGTACCCCAACGCCATCCCGCAGTCGACCGTCGAGCTCTTCAAGCTCTCGACGTCGGGCAACGTGCAGGATCTCGAGCGCGCCAAGGTCATCTACCGCGACCTGCACAAGCTCCTCCGCTGGGATACCAAGACCGAGTTCGTCGAGTCGATCAAGCTCTCGATGGACGTGCTGGGCCTGTACGGCGGCCCCTGCCGCCCGCCGCGCCTGCCGCTCGCCAAGGAGGTCGCCGATCGCATCATCGCCGACACCAAGGAAGCCGCTGACAAGGGGTACGGCAAGTAAGTAATGCGCTACCGTGTGGAGAGTGAGTTGGTAATCATTTCAACCACTATCCCCGCGATGACGTGATACGCTACCCCAGTAGCGCACTACTCCAGAGTGGAGATTCGAGCCCCGCGCTCGGGTCTCCACTCTGAAGTGTTTCACCGCTCGATAGTGGAGCGACATGGGCGCTTCGCGCCCCGATCCACGTCTACACCAGGCCTCCTCCACCGAAGGACAGCTCATGAGAACCTCCCGCGTCTTCCACGCAGTCGACTCGCACACCGAAGGTATGCCCACGCGCGTCATTACCGGCGGGTACGGAGTCATCCCCGGTAGCACCATGGCCGAGCGTCGCACCTGGTTTATGGAGAACGACGACCGGATCCGCACGCTCCTCATGACGGAGCCCCGCGGTCACTCCTCGATGAGCGGCGCGATCCTGCAACCCCCGACCCGCGATGACGCCGACTGGGGCGTGCTCTACATCGAGGTTTCCGGTTGCCTGCCGATGTGCGGACACGGCACGATCGGCGTCTGCACCGTGCTCGTCGAAACCGGCCTCGTCGAGGTGCAAGAACCCGTCACCACGATCCGTCTCGACACCCCTGCGGGTCTCGTCGTCGCCGAGGTTGCGGTCAAGGACGGCAAGGCCGAAACCGTCACGATCAAGAACGTGCCTTCCTTCGTCGACCGCCTCGACGCCACCGTCGAGGTCCCCGGCCTCGGAACGGTCAACTACGACCTCGCGTTCGGCGGGAACTTCTACGCCATCGTCGACCTGGAGAGCCTCGGCATCGAGTGGCGCGACGATCGCTCGAACAAAGACGAACTGCTGCACGCCGGCCTCGCCATCATGGATGCCATCAACGAGGCCGATGAACCCGTGCACCCCGAGCGGCCCGACATCCGTCAGTGCCACCACGTCTACCTCAAGAAGCCGGGCTCGACCGCCCAGGAGTCGCAGCACGCGATGGCGATCTACCCCGGCTGGTTCGACCGCTCGCCCTGCGGCACGGGCACCAGTGCCCGGATGGCCCAGTTGCACGCACGCGGCGAACTGCCGCTGCACACGGACTTCGTCAACAAGTCCTACATCGGTTCGCGCTTCATCGGTCGACTCGTCGAAGAGACCGAGGTTGCCGGACGCAAGGCCGTGATCCCGACCATCACCGGTCGTGCCTGGATCACCGGCACCGCCCAATACATGATCGACCCCACCGACCCGTTCCCGGAAGGATTCCTGCTGTGAGCCTGCCCTATTACGACGCCGAAGCCGTTCATGCCGTTCTTCCCTTCGAGCGCGCCATCCGCGCGATCGAGGAGGCCGTGCGCGACGACATCGACCCGGAGCTTGATGGCCCCCGCCTCTTCGCGGACGCGCCCGACGGCGAGTTTCTGCTCATGCCCGCCCAGAGCTCGAAGTTCAGCGGGCTGAAGGCGCTGACCCTCGCGCCGAATAACCCGGCCCGCGGTCTCGAGAAGATCCAGGGTGTCTACGTCCTCTACTCGTCTGACACACTCGCACCGGTCGCGGTGATGGAAGGATCGAGCCTGACCGCGATTCGCACCCCCGCTGTCGCACTGTCGGCGATCCGCCTCCTCGCCCAGGCAGCCGCGCCGGGCGATGCGCTTCCCGAGGCGCCTCGCGTGCTCATCTTCGGCACTGGCACCCAGGGTTCGAGCTGCATCCATGCGACTCTGGCCGCCTTCCCGCGGGCCACCTTCGAGGTTATCGGGCGTCGCCCCGAACGCATCGAGGCGCTGCGCTCGGAGTTCAGCTCGCAGGGCATCGAGGTCGCCGATCGTACCGGTGACGTCGAGACTGCAGTCAGCGAAGCCGACATCATCATCTGCGCCACGACCGCTTCCGCGCCGCTGTTCGACGGTTCACTCGTGAAAAGCAACGCCATTGTCGCAGCAATCGGCACGCACGGCCACGACGCTCGTGAGCTCGACGACGCTCTCGTCTCGCGCGCCGACATCGTCGTTGAAGGACGTGCCTCGGCTCAGCGCGAGAACGGCAACCTGTCGACCTTCATCTCGGAAGCCGATTGGTCGTCGAACCCGCCCGCCAACCTGCGCGACCTCGTTCGCGGCGAGGTCACCCGTCGTGCCGGCCACCCCGCTGTGTACACCGGAGTGGGCATGTCGTGGGAAGATTTGGTATGTGCCACGGTGGTGTACACCGAGGGCACTCCGTCGACCTGACGGCCCTGCGCGGGTCAGCGCCCGCGCATTCAGCCCAGCGCTGAGGCACCGCAGCGGTGCCTCAACGCCTCGCCAGAGGAGAACCCCGTGACCCGGCTCACACAGCTCGAGCGCCCGCTCAATCTGAGGGAGAGTGTGCTCGATCAGTTGCGCACTGCGATCATCACGGGTGAACTGCAAGAGGGCGAGCTGGTGTCGGCTCCGACGCTCGGTCAGGCGCTGGGCGTCTCGGCGACCCCGGTGCGCGAGGCCATGATGGACCTCGCGCGCGAAGGGCTCGTCGAGACGGTGAAGAACAAGGGCTTCCGGGTCACGACGATGAGCGAGAAGGATCTCGATGACCTGGCATCGATCAGGCTCATGATCGAGCCGCCGTCGATGCACCAGGTCGTGGGGCGCATCTCCGAGGAGGCCTTCGCCGAGATGGAGCTGCTCGCCGATCGCTGCCTCGCCGGCGCGCAGACCGAGAACCTCGGTGAGTACCTGCTGAACGATCGTGCGTTCCACGCCCTGATCCTCTCCTTCACCGACAACCCGCAACTCGTCGAGCTCGCGACTTCGCTTCGCGTGCGTACCCGTATGTACGGGCTCAAGGCGCTTGCGGAGGAGGGCCTGCTCGCCGACTCGGCCATCGAGCATCAGCAACTGGTGCAGCTGCTGCGGGACGGAGACGGCGCAGGGGCTGAAGCCCTCATGCGCGCACACATCGGCCACGCCAGGTCGATCTGGGCGACCGGGGCTCACGCTTCTGAGGATCCGCAGCACTGAGGGCTTTGGCTCCGATCGTTCGCAACATTGGCTTAAGGCAGCACTGAATTACCGCAACACCGGGTTGCCCCTCACTCTCATCACTTACCAACCACTCACCATTCGAAAGGAGCACGGGTCGTATGGGTCGTTCCTCTGATGTCGTGGTCATCGGTGCAGGCATCATCGGTGCCGCAACCGCTTACTTCGCGACGAAGGCCGGGCTGTCGGTCACGATCGTTGAACGCGGTCTGCCAGTCAGTGGTACGACCTCGCGGTGCGAGGGCAACGTGCTCGTCTCCGATAAGGAGTTGGGCCCGGAGCTCGAGCTGACCCAGTTCTCGCTGGGGCTGTGGAAGGGTGAGCTCGCGGAGTTCGGGCATCTGTGGGAGTTCGACCCCAAGGGTGGCATCATCGTCGCTTCGAAGGAGTCGAGCCTGGTGTCGCTCGAGCGTTTGACGACGGCGCAGCACAAGTACGGCATCGATGCGCAGCGCATCGATGTCGCGGCGCTGCGTGGCTATGAGCCGCACATCACCGACAACGCGAAGGGTGCGGCGTACTATCCCGAAGACAGTCAGCTGCAGCCGGTGCTCGCGGCGTCGAATCTGATCCGCCTGGCCCGCGACATGGGTGCCGAGCTCGTGGTGGATGCGCCGGTGACGGAGTTCCTCCGTGACGGTGACCGGGTGACCGGTGTACGTACTCCGCGTGGTGATTTCTCGGCTGCTCACATCGTGAATGCGACGGGCACCTGGTCGAGCGAGGTCGCACGGCTCGCGGGTGTCGAGGTGCCGGTGCTGCCGCGTCGTGGCTTCGTGCTCGTCACCGAACCGCTGCCGCCGATGATCAATCACAAGGTGTACGCGGCCGAATACGCTGACAACGTCGGCAGTTCCGATGCCGGGCTGCAGTCGTCGCCAGTGGTCGAGGGCACGCCGGGTGGGACGATCCTGATCGGGTCGAGCCGTGAGCGCATCGGCTTCGATGCGACGATCAGCACTGACGCACTCAAGCAGATCGCCCGGAATGCGATCGACTTGTTCCCGTTCCTCGAGAACGTGCGCATGATGCGGCATTACCACGGTTTCCGCCCGTACTGCCCGGACCACCTGCCGGTGATCGGCCCGGATCCGCGCGCGCCCGGTCTGTGGCACGCCGCCGGCCACGAGGGTGCCGGTATCGGGCTTGCCGCGGGCACGGGCAAGCTGCTCGCGCAGGCCATGGTCGGTGAAGAGACCGGGATGCCGATTACCGCGTTCCGTCCCGAGCGCTTCAGCGACGCGGAGTATCTCGCCTCGCACGGACTGAACCCTGACTTCTCTCCGCGTGAGGCCGCTGCCGCTCAGGTCGAGGAGCCCGATCCTGCGCTTTCGGAGGCGGTGCCTCCCAGCCCGGCGCACCCCGATGCCGGGTCTTCCGATTCAGCTCGCACCGATTCAGCTCGCACCGATTCAGCAGAGGAGGCCTCCGCATGAGCGCACCCCAGTCGGCAGATTCATCACGACCCGATCGGGTCACAGCCAGTTTCGGCGGGGAGCCGATCGAGGCTGCAGCCGGCGCGAGTGTTGCTGCGGCGATCATGGGCAGTTGCGGGACGGCGTGGCGTACGACGAAGTCGGGTAAGCCGCGCGGTCTGTTCTGCGGGATCGGGGTCTGCTACGACTGCATCGTCGAGATCGATGGTCAGTCGGGGCAGCGCGCGTGCATGATCCCGCTGCAGGACGGCATGGACGTGCAGCCGGCGAAGGCTGCGGTGCCGCACGAGTTCCCGGTGCCGGGTGAGCCTGGTGCTGAGTCTGAGTCTGAGCAGGCGGTGTCGAGCACGAGTTCCGAGGAGGAGCAGGCATGACTGAGCAGGCGACGCGTTCTGCGGTGACTCCGTTTGATATCGCCGTGATCGGGGCGGGCCCGGCGGGGCTCGCTGCTGCGGGAACGGCGGCTGTGGCCGGCGCTCGGGTAGCGGTGATCGATTCGAGCGAGCAGCCCGGCGGCCAGTTCTGGAGGCACCGCTCGGAGGCGGCCGGCATCGTTGATGACGGCAAGCTGCATCATGGCTGGGGCGAGTATCTCGAGCTGCGTCGCGAGTTCGATGCGGGCATCGCGAGCGGGCGTATTTCGTACTTCCCGGCGACGAGCGTGTGGATGGCGCAGCGCGGCGGTCTCGGCGCGGATCGTGGGGTCGGGCAGGGGTTCACGTTGCGTTTGACTCCGGCGTACGGCCCCGGTGTGTCCGAGGTGCCGACGGTGCGCGCTGAGCGCTTGGTCGTTGCGACCGGCGGGTATGACCGTCAGTTGCCGGTACCGGGGTGGGATCTTCCCGGCGTCATGGCTGCGGGCGGTATTCAGGCGTTCATCAAGCAGAACGACATGCTACCGGGCAAGCGTTTCGTCATCGCGGGGACGGGCCCGTTCCTGCTGCCCGTGGCGGCGAATGTGGTCGCCGCCGGTGGTTCGGTCGCGGCCGTGTGCGAGTCGTCGAACCTCATGGGCTGGCTGCCTCGCGCGCACCGCGCGGCGGGTGTGCCGTCGAAGGGGCTCGAGGGTGCCGAGTATGTGTGGACGTTCGTGAAGCACCGCATCCCGTACCGGGTGCGCACGGTGATCACTGAGATTCTGGGTGAGGATCACGTCACCGGAGTGCGTACCGCGAAGGTGCGGCGAGACGGCAGTGTGGTCGCGGGGAGCGAGCGCACGATCGACGGTGTCGATGGGGTCGGCATGGGGTGGGGCTTCACCCCGCAGATGGAGTTGCCGGTGCAGCTCGGTGTCGAGACCCGCGTCGATGTCGATGGTTCGCTGGTCGCGACGGTCGACGAGCTGCAGCAGTCATCGGTGCCCGGGCTCTACCTGGCCGGCGAGCTCACGGGTGTGGGCGGTGCCGCGCTCGCGGTGATCGAGGGCAAGGTGGCCGGCCGTGCTGCTGCGAACGTCGGGGGAGCGACCTCGGGGGAGGCGCGCACGATCCGGGCGCAGCGATCCTTCGCCGAAGCGATGCACCTCGCCCACCCCGTGCCCGAGGGATGGGATCAGCGTCTCACCGACGACACCGTGGTGTGCCGTTGCGAAGAGGTGCGTGCCGGGGCGATCGTGTCGACTCGTGATGACATGGCCGGTGATGACTCGCGTACGCAGAAGGGCATCAACCGTGCGGGGATGGGCTGGTGTCAGGGCCGCGTGTGCGGCTTCGCGGTGTCCTGCCTCTCGGATGCGGGTCAGGGGGATGTCTCAGCGCATGGTTCGGGCGCGCACGCTGCCCCCCGCGGATCGTCGGCGCACACATCGCTCGCGTCGAGCGCGAAGCGTCCGGTGGCGCAGCCGATCCCGCTCGGATCGCTCGTCGACCTCGACGACTGACCCGCCCGGAGCCTGTCGCGCCGACTTCGGTGCGGCACCCGAGCCGCCGCGTATCGCGCAGAACGGCTCTGGTCCCGCACCGAAGGAGCGTCCGGGGGAGAGTCAGCCGGCCAGCTCGCTGCGTATCAGCGGATCGTCGACGACCGCAATCGTGGTAGTTGATCCGTCGGACGTCAGCATCACCCGCATCTTCTCGAAGATGCCGGGCTTGAAGTGCTTCAGGTACACGGCATAGAGCACACCGATGACGAGACTTGCCACGTACAGGCCGACGAGCAGGGCGGTCAGACCGCCCGAAGTGCCGAGGATCAGCTCGAGGCTGCCGAGCGACATCGACAGCAGTACGACGAGGCCGATGATGGCGAGGATCGGGGCGACCATCGTGTGCCAGACGCGCCGGTCGACACCGGTGCGGCGGAAGAAGACGAAGATCGCGACGGCGGCGATGGTCTGGGCCGAGATGATCGCCACCGTACCGATACCGGCCAGCCACACGAAGAGGGTGGTGTACGGATCGAGGCCTGCGACCGCGAACCCGAGGATCACGACGACCGCACTCGCGGTCTGGGCGATCGAGGCGATGTAGGGAGTCTTTCGGGTACTGAGCGTCTTGCCGAGCTTCGCCGAGATGAGTCCCTGGCGTCCGAGTACGTAGAGGTAACGCGAGATGTTGTTGTGGAACGTGACTGCCGCAGCAAAGATCGCGGTGATGATCAGTACTTGGAAGAGGTGGGAGGCCCATGGCCCCAGCGCTTGAGCGCTGACGAAGAACAACAGGTCACCCGACTCTCGGAGTGCGACCTCCTGAGCGTTCCTAGGGCCGAGCGCGCTGATAACGAGGTACGAGGTGCCCGCGTAGATGATGGCCATGACGATGACCGCGGTGTACGTGGCGCGGGGGATGGTGCGCAGCGGATTCTTGGCTTCTTCGGCATAGATGGCGCTGCCTTCGAAGCCGATGAAGGTCGTATGGGCGAACATGATGGCGACGCCGAGCCCGGTCGCGAAGATCGCAGGGATGGAGAAGGGTTCGAGTGAGAATTCGGTGGTGCCGGTGCCACCAGGGTTCACGATGATGCCGGCGCCCAGCAGGGCGAGCATCGAGCATTCCAGCACGATGAGCACGCCGAGCACGAGACCGCCGGCGTGTACGCCGCGGATGCCGAGAGCGAGTGCACCGAGCATGGCGCCGAGCGCGAAGGTCCACCACGGGATGTCGACGCCGGTCCACGCGAGCACCAAGCTGTTGACGTAGTAGCCGAATCCTCCGTAGAGCGAGAACTGGATGCAGCTGTAGGCGAAGATCGTGAGTGTCGCCGACCCCAGCCCCACGAATCGGCCGAGCCCGATGGTGATGTACGAGTAGAGCGCGCCCGCGTTCAGCACGTGGCGACTCATGGCGAGGTAACCGACCGCGAAGAGCAGCAGGATGCCCGCCGCAAACAGGAAGCCGACGGGGGCGCCGGCTCCGTTGCCGAGACCGATCATGATCGGAACGAGGCCGACGACGCCGGTCAGTGGCGAGGCCGCCGCGATGATGAAGAATACGATCGAGGGAACTCCCAGCGCGTTGGCCTGGAGACTGTCCGAGCCGCGATGCTCGGCTGCGATCTCCCTCTCGGGTGAGTGTGACATTGCTCGTTGCTTTTCTGTGATGCTGCGGCCTGCGCCGCGGCAATGCGGGCAGGGTGGCCCCGCAGAGCGGTCGTCTGCGGGGCCGGGGTGCTGTGATCAGGCGTTGTCGAGCGAGATCCAGATCGTCTTGGTTTCGGTGTACTGCTCGAAGGCCTCGAGTCCCTTCTCCTTGCCTCCGAAGCCCGAGGCCTTGAAGCCCCCGAACGGAGTCGTGAAGTCGCCCTCGCTGAACCCGTTGACTGCGACGATGCCCGACTTGATGCGGCGCGAGAGACGGATCGCCTGGTCGATGTCCTTGGACCAGACTGTCGAGGAGAGTCCATACTCGGTGGCGTTCGCGATCTGGATCGCCTCTTCCTCGGTGTCGTATCCGATGACGACGGTGATCGGCCCGAACAGCTCGGTCTGGGCGATGGGATCGGCGTTCGAAACCCCGGTGATGACGGTGGGGGCGATGAACCATCCACCGGTCTCTTCGAGGATGCGGGTGCCGCCGGTGCGCACTTCGGCGCCGCGCCCCTCCGCCTCCTGAACCGCGTGCAGCATGCGGTTCAGCGCTTCTTCCTCGATGATGGGGCCGAGCTCGGTGTGAGGATCGGCGGTGTCGCCGACGACCTTGCGCGCAGCGACGGCGCTCAGTTCTTCGACGAAACGATCCTTGATCGAATTGTGCACGAGAATGCGCGAGCCCGCCGTGCAGTTCTGGCCGCTGTTCCAGAACGCAGCGTCGGCGAGGTCCTCCGCGACGCGGGGCAGGATGTGGGCGACGCTCTCGGTGACGATCTGTGGGCTCTTGCCACCCATCTCGAGCGTGACCTTCTTGAAGTTGCTCTTCGCCGAGTACTCGAGGAAGTAGCGGCCGACCTCGGTGGAGCCCGTGAAGGTGAGCGCGTCGACGTCGTTGTGCAGGCCGAGTGCCTTGCCGGCGACGTGGCCGTGGCCGGGCACGACGTTGAGGATTCCGGCGGGGATCCCTGCATCGAGCGCGAGTTTGGCGAGGTAGAGCGCGCTGAGGGAGGCCTGCTCCGGCGGCTTGACGATGACGGCGTTGCCCGCGGCGAGCGCGGGGGCGAGCTTCATCGTGAGCACCGGCAGCGGGAAGTTCCACGGTACGACCGCGGCGACCACGCCGACAGGTTCGGTGACGATGAGCCCGAGGTTGCCCTCTCCGGTCGTCGACACCTTGCCGAAGACCTTGTCGATGGCCTCGGCGTACCACGAAAAGATGCCGATGACTTCGGGCAGGTCTCCGTCGGTGCAATCGGATATCGGCTTACCGGCTTCGATCGAGTCGAGCTTTGCAAGGGTCTCGGCGTGCTCTTCGATCTTCGCTACGAAGCGGTAGAGCGCGGCTTTCCGGTCGGCGGGATCGAGACGGCTCCACGACCCGCTTTCGAATGCGGCTCGGGCGCTGGCCACGGCCCGATCAACGTCTTGCTCAGTGGCCGCGGAGACCTCGGCGATGACCTGACCGGTCGCGGGATTATGCGTAGCGATGCGGCCGCCATCACTGGAATCGGTGAACCGCCCGTCGATGAGGAGCTGCGTAGGGGCATCGACGATACCGGGGATTGACATGAAACACCTCGTGTGAATTCGGGAACGCGGTGCCCCGGTGCTGCGCAGGACAGGCCGGGGAGGCGCCTCTGAAGCAGGCGCCAGTGCGTTGCGGGATCCGACTCTACACGAAAAATCGTTAAATAAAATTAGTTGCCAAATATTTCCTAGCGACTATATTGGGTCGCAGGATAGTCCCGATCGCCAATGGAGGTTTCATGCGGGAGCACACGATCATCGAGCAGACCGATGGTTCCGTTCTCTGGACGAACTGGGGTCAGAACGTCAGCGTGCGCGCTGCCGAGTTCCATCTCCCCGAAACCGAAGGGGAGCTCGCAGATCTCGTGAAGCGAGCCCGTGCCGAGGGGCGAAAGATCCGAGTCGTAGGCGCCGGTCACTCGAGCTCACGTATCGCAGCGACTACGGATTTCCTCGTCTCGCTCGACCAGATGCAAGGCATCATCGAGGTGGATGAAAAGACCGGGCGCGTCCGGCTCCGGGCAGGCACCCGACTCAAGCACCTCGGCGAGCCGCTCTGGGCTGCCGGGTACTCACTCCAGAACCAGGGCGACATCGACCAGCAGTCCATGGCCGGCGCGATGTCTACCGGTACCAAGGGGTCGGGCATCGAGTTCGGTGGGATCGCTGCGCGTGTGAGGTACGTACGACTCATCGACGGGACCGGACGGATCGTGGAGATCGACGAGTCACAGCCCGAACTGCTGAATGCGGCCCGGGTCTCGCTCGGCTTGCTCGGAATACTCACCGAGGTCGTCTACGAAGCCGTGCCGAAGTACGGACTCTCGGAAAGCTACGTGCCCTACCGGTACGAGGAGCTCAAGCCGGAGATCGGGCAACTTCTTGAGAACAATCGGCACTTCTCCTTCTTCTACTTCCCAACCGATCGATCCTCCAAGCTGTACTTCCCCGAGGAGCAGGCCTACCCGGCGGGCACCACGCTTACCAAGAGATTGAACGCACTCCCGGCACCAAGAGACGAGGTCGAGGGGGAGTGGGGTGACCGCACCGGCCCCGCGTACAAGATCTACCCGGACGGCACCACCGACACGGTGTTCCAGGAACTCGAGTACATGGTCGACGCGGAGATCGCGCTGGAAGCCTTTGAAGCACTCAGGGATCTCATGGCATCGAAGTATCCGGAGGAGTACTCGCCGATCCAGCTGCGCTGGCAGGCCGCCGAAGACAACTATCTCGCCCCCAACTACGGGCGGCGAACCGTGTCGATCTCAGTCTCCGGCACGGACGCCGACGCCTACGAACCGTTCCTCCGCGACGCCGCCGAGGTGCTCGATGGCTTCGGCGCCCGTCCCCACTGGGGCAAGGTGAACTTTCTCACCCGTGAGCGCGTACGCGAGGTGTACCCCGAATACGAGCGCTTCGACCGCATCCGTACCGAGTTCGATCCAGATGGCGTCTTCCTCAACGACACCCTCAGCGAGCTGTTCACCACCTAAGCCACCGAAACGGCCTTCACAACAACAAGGAGAAGTCATGTTCAAAGGAGAACTGAGAAGACCGCGTGCGCGCATGCTGCGAACCGGTATCGGGGCGGCAGGAGCAGTCGCCCTCGTGCTGGGACTCGGAGCCTGCTCGCCTGGGAGTTCGGCCGAGCACCAACTCAAGGTGTTCACAGCGGCTCCACCGGATCCAGCACCCGTAGGAGTCGCCGACTTCGGTCCTGACGCACTCTCCGACTTCGAGGGTTGGAAGGAGGAGAACGACGTCGATGTTCGCAACGAGACGGCGCCTTTCGAACAGGTGCACGGCAAGCTCGCGACCTCATTCGCCTCGGGCAGCGACGTTCCCGACGTCTTCATCAGCGCCGGTTGGATCCCGGAGTTCGCGGACTCGCTCCAGCCCATCGACGATTACCTCGACCCCGAGCTCGTCGCGGACCTGCCGGAGTCGAGTTTCGGCACGGCGCAGTGGGACGACGAGACCTACGGTGTGCTCTTCACCCTCTCGCTGCAGATCATGTACTTCAATGAGGAGCACCTCGCCGAAGCCGGCTTCGATGGGCCACCCGAGGACTGGGATGAGCTGAAGGAATACGTCGCCGCACTCAATACCGACGATCACTACGGTTGGGTCGGTGCGTTCGGTCAAGCGGGCGGCATCTCGGGTGTTGCGACGACCTACATGGCATTCCTTCAGCAGGCCGGTGGCGAGATCTTTGACGAGAACGGCGATCCTGCATTCAATACCCCTGAGGGTGTCGAAGCTCTGCAGATGCTGGTCGACTTGCAGGAGCTCGGCGGCGATCCCGGCAACGTCTCATATGCGGGTCTCGCCGATGCCACCGAGGTGTTCAAAGCGGGCAAGGCATCGATCATGTTCAACTGGCCGTTCATGTGGGAAGAGGCGAACGACCCGGAAACCTCGGCCGTTGCCGACAAGATCGGCACCGCGGTGCTACCGGCGGGCAAGGCCGGCACCGCGTCGGTTGATGGGGCAGACTCGCTCTCGATCTACAAGGAGAGCGAGAACCCTGAGCTCGCCTACGACCTCATCGACTTCTACCTGAGTCCCGAGCAGCAGAAAGCACAGGTGATCGAGACGGGTTGGTTGCCGATCCGCATGTCGGTGCTGGATGATCCGGAAGTGCAGGAGGCGGCTCCGCAGGCCGAAGCCACGCTCGAACAGGCCAAGCACCCGTACAGCAGCTACGTGGTGCCCCAGCACGAGGAGTACACGCACGCCCTCGGTGTCGAGATTCAGCAGGCCCTGCAGGGGAACAAGACCCCCGAGCAGGCGATCGAGGACGCGTACGACGCGGTATCGCAGATCGTTGGCTAACAAACTCAACACCGAGCTGGTACGCACCTTGTCCGCGGAGAACATCCGCGGCAAGCGCAGCTACGAGCAGAGCCGGCGCAGGGCAGGGATCTACTTCCTTGCGCCGTCTCTACTCGTGCTGCTGGTCGTGCTCGTCTATCCGATCCTCCAGTCGATCCTGCTGTCCTTTCGGGACGTCAAGGTCAGCCAGGGGCTCTCCGGAGGTGAATGGGCCGGCCTCTCGAACTACGCCCGCATGTTCGAAGACCCGATCATGCGGACCGGAGTATTCAATACCGTCTACTTCACCGTTGTCGAAGTGCTCGCGGTTATCGTGATCTCGCTGCTCTTCGCTCTCCTGATCTCCGAGCGAAAGCGCGGGACCGGGTGGTTGATGGTCATCTTGCTCATTCCGTGGGCATTGGCTCCGGTGGCGAACGCAACGATCTGGAAGTGGATCTACCACGGCAACTACGGGATCCTCAACTCGATTCTCACAGAGACGGGAATTATCGACGGCAATGTCATCTGGCTAGGATCCCCCTTCCTCGCCCTGAACATGATGCTCATCGCGGATATCTGGAAGGCCGTTCCGTTCATCACGCTGCTACTCATTGCAGGGCTCAAGGGCATCAACCCGATCCAGTTCAAGGCCGCGGCGATCGACGGAGCCAGCCGTCTGCAGGTGTTCGGCTCGATCATCCTGCCGCAACTCAAACACACTCTGATGATCGTGGTCGTGTTGCAGACGATCTGGGCGATGAAGGTCTTCGATCTGATCTTCATCCTGACGAAGGGCGGCCCGGCCGACGGCACCGTGACGATGAACTTCTACGCCTACCGAACCACGTTCCAGTTCGGCGAGATGGGGTATGGATCGGCTATCGCCAACATCCTCTTCATCGTGATGTTCGTGTTCGCGCTCGGATACATCCGCCTGATGGGCCGTGAACCGAAGCGCAAGGGAGGCGCCGCCTGATGATCGCAGTCAGCTCTCGACTGAGTCGAGTCTTCGTCATGATCGCTCTGGGCTTCTTCGTTGCTTGGACCTTGCTTCCGTTGATCTGGGCGGTTATCACCAGCCTGTTGCCCAACGCGGCAGTCACTCAATCTCCGCCAGATCTCAACCCTGCAGGGTTCACGCTGAGGAACTACATCGACGCCATGGCCGCAGGGCCAGACCTGCCCGGCAGTATGAGGAACTCTCTGATCGTGTCACTCATCACGGGCAGCCTCTCGATCCTTCTCGGAGCGCCCGCAGCTTACGCACTGGCCAAACTCGGGGTGCCCGGCTCGCAGAAGATGCTCCTCATGATCTTGGGCAGCCAAATGTTCCCGGCGATCATTGTCGCGATCCCGATGTTCGTCATCTTCTCGAACCTTGGCCTGACGAACACGTATACGGCGCTGATCGTCGTGAACATTTCGTTCATCCTGCCGATCGTGATCTGGGTGCTCAAGGGATTCTTCGACTCCGTGCCCGATCAGCTGGAGAAGTCCGCGGCGATAGATGGTGCAGGCGTCTTTCGAACGTTCGCGCAGATCGTGCTTCCGATATCAGCGCCTCCCGTGTTCGCAGTGGCAGTCTTCGCGTTCATCGAATCGTGGAACGAATTCTTCTTCGCCGTCATTCTGACGGGATTCGAGACGAAGACCGTACCGATTGCCATCTCGGAGTTCTCAGGCCAGTACCAAACGCTCTACGGACAGATGATCGCATCGTCGATCGTCGCGAGCATTCCGGTGGTCGCGCTCGCGATCATCTTCCGCAAGTACATCGTCAAGGGTTTCATTGAAGGGTCGGTGAAGGGCTGATGGCTCAGATCGAACTGGTAGACATCGTCAAGAAGTACGGTGACGTACTCGCCTGCGACGAGATCGGATTCCACGCAGCCGAGGGCGAGTTCGTGACCCTGCTCGGGCCGTCGGGGTGTGGCAAGAGCACGACACTGAACATGATCGCCGGGCTCGAGAGCATCACGGGAGGCGACCTGCTCTTCGACGGGCGCCGAGTCAACGACCTCCGGCCGTTCGACCGCGACGTGGCGATGGTGTTCCAGAGCTATGGCCTGTACCCGCATATGACTGTCTTCGACAACATCGCCTTTACGCTCAAGACGCGAAAGGCGAAGAAGGACGAGATCAAGAAACGGGTGGAGCAGGTTGCTGCCTCGCTGGAGCTCGGCCCGCTGCTCAAACGCTACCCGCGAGAGCTATCGGGAGGTCAACAGCAGCGCGTGGCCATCGGGCGTGCAATCGTGCGCGAGCCCTCGGTGTTCCTCTTCGATGAGCCGTTCTCGAACCTTGACACTGAACTCAGAGTTCGCATGCGGAGTGAGATCAAACAGCTGCACGAGAAGCTCTCGATCACCTCGGTGTTCGTCACACATGACCAGGAGGAAGCGCTCTCGCTCTCTGACAAGATCGTCGTGCTCGGAGGGGGCAAGGTGCAGCAGGTCGGGTCAGCTGAGGAAGTCTACTACCGACCCAGCAACAAGTATGTGGCGAGCTTCATCGGTAGCCCCAAGATGAATTTCCTCCAGGGGGAGGTGGTCGTAGGGGCGAACGGACTCGAGTATCGGAGCGAGGACCTGTCGATCCCGCTGCGACTGCACCAACTGCCGGAGGGCGTCGCCCCCGACTCCGAGCTTGGTGTGCGACCCGAAGCGCTCGAGCTGCTCTCCGAAGCCGGGAGCGACACGTTCTCGTGCCGGGTCCTGGTATCGCAGCCGCTCGGTGCGGTGAGTGACATTCTTGCGACGACTGCCTCGGGTCGGGAATTTACCGTGCGGGTCAGTGGCTTCCGTGCCTGCGAGCCGGGGAGTGAGCTGCACCTGCGCGTTGATCCGGACCGTCTCAACTGGTTCGCGTCTGCAACGGGAGAGCGCATCGGCGCTTAGTCGCTGCGGGACCCCGCGTTGCCGAGTCGTTGACGGAGGTGTCGGCGCAGACGGAATTGGGCGGCCGGGGTTCCGCAGCCTACGGCAGGTAGTACAGGTGCCAGCCGAAGTCGCCACAGGGCGTGAGATGGTTCGGATCGACGGTCGGGAGTGAACCTGTCGGGCGCGCGGCGTCGTTCGAGACAACGACTCGGTTCTCTGCATTGAGTATGGCGAGACTGCCGGGAGCGCGATCGAGGAGCGGCACGAGTGAACGCTCGTATGCCTCGAGACCGACGTCGACGCCGAGCTTGCCGATGAACTGTTCATCGACCTGCACGGGCAGCGAGGCGGTGATCGTGAACTTGTTGGTCCCGCCAAGGTCGATGTAGGGGCCCTGCACGTGAGAGAAGTCTCGCTGGAAGGGGGCGAGCCAGTCGAGTTCCGAGTAGTCGTAGAAGGTGTCACTCATCGGGTCGAGGTTGTGCGACGCATCGCGGACACCGCTGGCGTCGCGCTCGAGACCCGGCATGAAGTAAGTAATGTCTTCGAGCACTCCCACGCCGAACCCAAAGCACGAGCCGATGACCGGTTCGGGGAGTGTGACGAGGTTCTTGAGCAGTTCGGGCTTCAATGCTTCGAAATCGGAGGTGCGGAGTGCGCCGTTCCTCTCGAGTGCGTTTCTCGTGAGCGTCTCCACGAACTGTGCGAGGGGCTCCATGCTCGAAAACGCAGTCTCGAAGACCGACCAGGCCTCGGAGGCCGCGTGGTTCAGGTCGAAGCTGGTCTCAGACATGGAGTGACTCCGCAATCAGGTGCAAGCGGGAACTGACGAGAACGTTGGTGCCCAGGTAGGAATAGGCGCGCGCCAACTGCCTGGCTTGCACGGCATCTCGCATTTCGATGGCGTGCTGGATCTGTTCGATCGCGGCACGGGTGTCGCGCTGGTGGTCGGACTCTCGATTGATGAAGAGCGACAGCGTGCCGAGCTCCCGTTGCATATCGATAATCGCGGTGTTCAGTCGTAACGACTGGCTACCGAGCGACAGCTCGATCAGCCACTTGTTCTCGGCCCAGGTGAACGTATTGGCATCGGCGGTCTCCCGCATGAGCTCAACGTGCCGGGCGCCTCGGCGCATGTGGCCGACCGAGGCTCGACTGGCAGCAAGTTCTGCAGCATCGCCGATGAGCATCGTTCTCCAGTCGGCGAGGTCACGCAGACCAACGGCCGACATCGAGATCAGCTGGTTGCGCGCCTGCGTCTCCGCGCCGTTCCCGCGGCCCTTCGTCGTGATGACCGTTCCTCCGCCGCGTCCGGCACGCGTGGAAACGAGACCTTCGCTCCGCAGCCGTCCAAGGGCTTCTCGCAGTGAGAAGACGCTGGCGCCGAGTTGTTCGGCGAGTTCGGCTTCGCGAGGCAGCTTCTGTCCGTCCCTGAGGTCACCGAGGTCGATGGCGAGTCTGAGTCTGGCGGCGATTCCCTCGGGAGTGGTCTCCTCGGGCTTCAGCGGATCGAAGTGTGCGCTGTGGGGCGCACTGAACCGCTCGTTTGCCATGAACAGCAGTATGGCACGGAAATCGCCATCGAGAGATAAATATGTGTTAGCGTAATTTTTTGTCGACGCAGTTTTAAAATTCTGAGTATGTGGAACCGATGCTTCTTCTCAAGTTCACGCGCAACTGAGGAGTGGTGAGCGGTTCGGTCGACGATGTGCAACGAAGCAGCAGGAATGAGGAGAACCAATGTCCGGAGTGTTCGAAGCTCTCAACGTCATCGATGGCGAAGTGCTGGAGGGTTCCAGCGGCGAGTTCCTCCACGTGATCAATCCTGCAACGGGTGAACCTATCTCGAGAGTCACCCTGAGCAATGCCGACGACGTCGACCGGGCGGTCGATGCGGCGCACCGAGCACAGCCCAACTGGGCGAGTCTGCCGCACGCGGAGCGTGGGCGTGTATTGAACGAGATCGTGGACCATCTCGAACGGCACGTGCAGGAATTGATGGACCTCGAGATCGCAGACACTGGGAAGCCGATCACGGCCGCCGCTGAGGAGGAGTTTCCTGGCATTCTCGAGGCCGCGAGGCTGTTCGCCAATGCCTGGCGGGTGATGAGTGCTCCGTCGGCCGGCGAACATGCCTCGGGCGCGGTCACGTATGTGCAGCGCGAACCGCTCGGGGTCGTCAGTGCGATCACTCCGTGGAACTATCCGCTCTGGCAGGCACTCTGGAAGATTATCCCCGCAATTGCCACTGGAAATGCGGTGGTCGTGAAGCCCTCTGAGGTGACCCCGCGGTCCACGACCCGATTTGTCGAAATGATCCAGGAGTACCTGCCTTCCGGCTTGGTGAACGTCGTGAACGGGCGAGGCAGCGACCTGGGAGATGCCTTGACCTTGCACGAACACGTCGAACTCGTGTCGTTCACCGGATCCACGCGAACAGGTCGCATCATTGCGCGCAATGCGGCCGAGCGTCCGAAGCGCACCGTGATGGAGCTTGGCGGCAACGCTCCTGTGATCGTGTGCGCCGACGTGGATGTCGCAGGCGCCGCCCAGAAGATCACGGGATCCGCGCTGTATAACGCGGGCCAGGAGTGTCAGGCGTCCACGCGCATTCTCGTGCACGAGTCGATCGCTGACGCCTTCGTCGCCGCACTCCGCGATAGCTTCGAGGCTGTGACTGTCGGAGATCCGCTGGATCCGGACACCGTTCTGGGGCCGTTGAGTTCTGCGGAGCACCTTGCGAAGGTCGTGGAGCTCGTGGAGCTTGGGAAGCAGGAGGGCACTCTGGTCACGGGAGGCGAAGTGTTGGATCGGCCGGGCTTCTTCTTCACACCCACGATCATTACCGGCCTCCAGCAGAACAGCCGGGTGGTTCAGGAGGAGATTTTCGGCCCGGTTGTCACCGTGCAAACCTTCTCAGACCCGGAAGAAGCGATCCGACTGGCGAACGATGTCGAGTACGGGCTGGCAGGATCGGTGTGGACGAAGGATTCGGGTTTCGGGCTCGAGCTGCTGGGGCGTCTCGATTTCGGGAACGTGTGGTTGAACACGCATCTCGTGCTGAGCCCGGCGATGCCGATCGGTGGGTTCAAGGCCTCCGGCTTCGGTAAGGAAGGCGGCTTGCTCGGTATTGAGGAGTACACCCGCGTGAAGCAGATCGGCCTGGCGCTCGGCAGCTGAAATGCCGCTCACCGTTCGCTCAGCATCGCCGAGCTCAGCAGCATGTGCAGGGGCAGCGTCGCGGTAGGGTCGTCGAGCGGAACGCCGAGTTCCTGTACGCGTCGCAGCCGCGACTGCAATGTGTTGCGGTGCACGCCCAGTGTCGCCGCGGCTGCGGTCGCGGAGCCGTGGTGACCCAGGTATGCGAGCAGGGCTTCGATGAGGTCTGTGCGAGCTGAATCCTGCATCAGCTGAGGCAGCAGTGACTCCGCCATCTGCGCAGCGTCGACGGAAGGCAGCGCTCGGGCGAGCAGCCGCAGCGGGGTGGCATCGAAGCTCACGACCGCGGTCTCGGCATGGGCAGGATCAGCGATCCTCGCCGCATACCAGGCCTCGCGCAGCCCGGCTGCCGCCTCCGCTGAGCCCCGGTGGGGCTTCGAAACCCCAACGGCAATCCCGAAGGAGCGTCCGAGCTCGGGGTGGCCTGCGATCGCACCCCGCAGCCGGTCGTAGGCCACCGCGCCTGAGCTAGAGGCCGTATCGGATCCCGATTCTGATGGCGATCCCGACTCGGGTTCGGCGATGAAGCCGACCCATCCCTCGCTCACGCCGGCGAGTGGGGTCCGCGGGAACAGTTCGTTCCAGAAGCGATGGACGGCGTGCCCGGCGCGGTCCCGCGACTCGCAGGTGATGCACACCGCGATCCAGTGCTCGTCGAGCGGTGATTCGAGCGTCTCGAACGCGCCCTGCAACTGGGGAGGGTCCAAACTGTGCCGCGCGGATACCCCGGAAACTACGGCCAGCGAGACGAGCGGCAACGACGCCTGCATCGAGTCCAAACGCGAAGCCAGAAGCAGCGCTCGTACGGTCGGCGCGGCCATTGAGAGCACCTGCTCAGCGGTGGCGGAGCCGTGCTCCGGCACGATCGCGACGAGCGCATCATCGGCGGTAGAGTCCCCGGGAATGGCGACAGCGACACGGCGGCCGTCGTCGGTGCTTCTGGCCTCGGTGCTTCTGGACCCGGTGCTCCCGGACCTGGTGTTCCTGCCCCCGGGATTCCGAGACCAGCCGCCTTCGCCGCTCTCGATCGAGACGGGTGCCCCGTCGAGCTCCTCGGAGATGAGCCCGAGTGCTTCCGAGAGCTCGGTGACCCCGGCAATGCGGTCGTGAAAGGTCTGCAACCGCGCGAGTGACCCGGCACGAATCACGCCCAGCTGCATGGCGATGTCGAGCGAGACACGGGTCATATCGACGTCGGTCGTGAACAGCGAGAGCCCGAGGCGGCGAGCCAGTTCGATGACCGTGCTCGTGAACGAGCGCTTCGGCACGACGAGTGCGCAGGCCCGCCGTTCCCACGCGTAGCGAAGGGCCGCCGAGATCATCCACCCGCCCCGGGCGACATCTTGGGTGAGTACGACGATCGTGTCGGGGCCGACGCTCGACACCTCTTCGATATCGGCGACGAGGGCGACATCGCGCACCGGGCTCGTCGTCGATGCGAGATGCAGCTGCTCGAGTCCGCGCAGCTCTCGCGACGAGGTGAGCTCTCTGAGCTTCACCGCGCCATGCTTCATGGCGCTGGGCGCCACGGGACCAGACATCGCAGTACCGGGTGCCGTGGCACCAGGCGCCGCAGCACTAGACACTGTCCCGTTGTGCTTCGCATCAGGCATGACCGGCTCCTCTGCGTCCCTTCGCCCACACGTTCAGTGCTGCGGGCCCGACGAGCTCGAGGCCCTCCGGTGTGTACCACTGCGGTGCGGCGGGCAGGATCACGATATCGAGTGTGTTCCCCACCCACAGATCGTCGAGACTCGCGACGCTCGCGTTCTCGGGTCTCAGCATGGTGATGATGTCGGGCACGACCGCGACGACATCGCCGTCGATCATCACCATGAGCAGTTCGTTCTGGATTTCGAGCTGCACGATGCGCCCCTGCGCCTCCTCGATCAGCACGACGCTGGAGGGGTGATCGGGTTGGCCCGGAGGTGCGGGTCGGGAGAGCCCTGCCACATCGCTGACGGTCGCGCGAATGATCCGCCGTACGCCCTCGGTGCGCTGCAGGGCGGCGTGCTTCTCCCTTACTCCGCGGGAGGAATCGAGGAGACGGCCGATCCTCACCATTCTCGAGACGCTGCCGGTGATCGCGTGCTGGGTCAGCGTCGACGCATTCATCGGGTAGAGCGCGGTCGCCGACCAGCCGCCGAATTCTCCGGCCAGTGCGCGGACGAGCCGTTCCGCGCGGCGAGGCGGGGCGACGTCGAGCACTGCGGTCTCGCCGGTGGCCCCGGCGACGCCGATCGGGCCGGCCGACAGCCCTCCGAGCGTGAACACCGACTGGTAGAGGAGTGGGAAGACGCGGCCCATCGGATCTGCGTCGACCACGGGGATGCCGAGTTGCAGTGCACTGAGGAACGGCACGAGCGCGTTCACGTTGGCAGCGGCCAGCGGCATGATCCCGGCGGCAGGCCGGCCGAGGGCCTGTTCGACAAGGCGCAGGCTCCGAGTGAACTCGTCGCCGACGGGTCGCAGATCTGACAGCGGCAGCCCGTTGTTCACGAAGCCGAGGGCGACGATGAGCGCGTCGTCGTCGAACTCGCCTGCGACGCGCAGTTCGGCGTCGGTGCCGTGCGCGCGCATGTGCGCGAGGGTGCGGTGCGCCTGTTCGATGCACCAGTCGGGGTCTGCGGAGCAGGCGAGGAAGCGTGCTCCCGTGAGCAGGTGCCGGATGTCGTCTTGGTCAAGTCGCATCGTCGGCCTCCGTCTGCATCCGTCCGGCCGAGTCGTCGAGCGGGTCGATATCGAACGGATTGCTGTCGAGCGGATCGAGGATCGACCCCGCAATGCCGCGCACCCGCACCGAGACGACATTGGGGTGTTCGTAGGTTGTCGCGACGAGGCGGGATTCGAGGATCCGCACCTGCGCGGGGAGCGCGCCGAATGCGACGAGTCGTGCGCCGACGCGTGCGCGTGCGGCGGTGAGCGCCTGCTCCATGTCGTCGGCGTTGCTCACTCGAACCACGCGGTTCGCCCAGTCGGCGATGGGTGTGCATGCGGCGCCGAGTGCGCGCAGGTCGAGGTCGGTGGTGACGCGTGGGTCAAGGGTTGAGATGGCATCGGGGGCTTCGGCGTCGAGGTGGTGCCCGGAGGTGACGAGCAGGGGAGGATCTCCCTGACCGGAGTGCAGATACGTGCTCAGGGGTGGCGTGTTCGCCGTCTGCGTGGCGAGCAGCATCTCCTGCGTGTCGCGATGCTGCGGAACGACGGTCGGTACACCTGACACGATCTCGCCCAGGAAGGTCTCGTCAGGGCGCGAGACCACGATGCGCCCTTGCTCGATTCGGCAGAGCGCCGCGGCACCGATCAGCTCGGTCGGGTGTGCCGAGAACAGCGAGTGCACGGGGGCGAGCGGGAGGCGGGTCAGAGGAATGCGTCCGCCGTCATTGGTCGTCACGTACAGGCGGGCGAGCGGAGCCAGGCTCTCCGAGACGAGCGCGAATGCCGTCGCGAGGGAGTTCGCAGCCTGCTGCTGTGCGCTGTTGAGCTGGGCGGTGCGCTCTCGCACCGCGAAGGAGTTGCTCGCGAAGACGTGGGAATAGTCGATGCTGGCGGGGTCGGCCCGCGCGAGGAGCACCTCACCCGCGCGTTCCTCGTGTTCGGGGGATACCCGTGCGCCGACGCTCGTAATGACGTACCGTCGGCCCGGCGCCGTCATCTCGGCGAAGCGCTCGAGCGCCGCGATGTCGAGTGGTGCGAGCTCGTCGCCGAGGGTGGTGTGGCCGCCCCTGATGTGCACGATCTCGGGCTGGACGTCATGGAACGGTGATGCGATGAGCTCGTGGCTCGGGTCGATCGGGGGCCGAGGCGCGATGCGAATAGCGGTGATCGGGGTGCGATCCTGCTCCACGAACGCATCGCACACATCGAAGACGATGAGATCGGGCGGAGACGGCGCGTCTGCCAGCAGCGACGTGAGGAGCGTTCGGTAGGCGTCGAGCAGGCTGATTCCGGATCGCGGAGTGCGATGTTCCCGCCCGATCCTGCCCGCCCCGACCGTGATGCCGACGAGCTCGTGCTCCGATACCCGCACCCCGATTCGCATCTTTGCATTCTACGTCAGCTTGAGATTGTGCAATATGCACAGCATCTCGGGTGGCGCGCTCGATACCTTGTGGGCTAGTCCCCGGTAATCGACGAGACGACGGAGTTTTCATGATTCGCAGTGTGCTCACACTTCATACCGACCCCGAGCAGGTGCAGCCCGTGTTCGACCTGTACCGCGCCGAGCAGATCTTGCAGGAGTCCCTCGACCTGACCCGTGCCACGGCGTCTGAGATCTCGGTTGCAGCAGACGGATCCGGGGAGATCCTCGTCACTGCCCTCTGGCCCGACGAAGCGGCCTACCAGGAGTGGATCGATCACCCCAAGCGCGGCCGCACCCAGCCGGCACTCTCAGCCCTGCTCGCCGACGCCCGCATCGGCGAGGCTCGGCTCTTCCGCATCGATCACGATGTACGCAAGCCTTAACCCATCACCCGCACATCCACGAAAGAAGAATGCAATGAAGCAGTTCCCACGAATCCTCGCAGGCGCAGGCGCCCTCGCACTGGGCGTGAGCCTCGTCGCGTGCAGCTCCGACAGTGGCGGCGGTGACGCCGCAGGCGAGTCCTACTCGGTCGTGCTCCTCGCCGCATCGTCGCAGAACGGCTACAACCAGGCCGTCTACGAGGGCATCGAGAAGAAGGCGGAAGAGCTCTCCGACGAGCTCGGCATCACGATCGAGACGAAGATCCAAGACGGCCAGTTCGATGCGAACACGCAGCTGTCGCAGCTGCAGAACGCCGGCACCACCGGCCAGGCCGACGGCATCATCGTGGTACCGCACGACGGCCCCGCGCTCAACGCCGCATTCCCGCTCGGCAGCGACATCCCCGTCGTCTCGGTGCTGAACCCGATCGGCCCCGACATCACCGATATGGAGCCGCAGGTCGAGGGCGTCGTCTCGACGGTCGCATCGCCGCCTGCGAGCGGAGCGACGCTGCAGGCCGAGTCGGCAGCCGAGTACTGCGCCGATATCGACCCCTGCAAGATCGGACTGCTCGCAGGCCTCCTGAACTCGCCGCTCGACATCGAGCGCATCGACGCCTGGAAGGCAGTGCTCGAAAAGCACGACAACATCGAGATCGTCGGCACCGTCGAAGGCGCCTACGACCGTGACCAGTCGCTGACCGCAGTGTCGAACCTGCTGCAGGCGAACAAAGACATCAACGGCATCATCAGCAACGCCGACCAGCAGACGATGGGCGCGCAGATCGCGCTCGAGAATGCCGGCATCGACCCGTCCTCGGTCTTCCTGACCGGCGGCGGCGGCACCACTGAAGCCGTGCAGGCGGTCATCGACGGCACCTGGACCAACGACTTCCTGAACTTCCCCGTCAGCATGGGCGAGGCCTCGCTCGAGCAGCTCGTGAACTCGCTGCGCGGCGAAGAGGTGGAGACCGTGGTCGACGCCGACTCGCTCGTCGACCTCGGCCCCATCGCCACCAAGGAGGATCTCGAGGCAAGCGACTTCACCGGCGAGTGGAACGGCTGAGCCGATGACTGACCCCGCAACCCACGAGGTGCTCGTCGAGCTGCGGGCCGTCGACAAGCGATTCGGCGGCACGCAGGCGCTTGGCGGCGTCTCCCTCGAAGTACGCAGCGGAGAGATCCACGCGTTCGTCGGTGAGAACGGCGCAGGCAAGTCGACACTCGGCAAGGTCATCGCGGGAATCTACGCCGCCGACCGGGGAGCCGTCGTCGTCGACGGCTCCCCGGTCGACCGGTGGAACCCCGGGCTGGCGCAACGACAGGGCATCGCGATGATCGCACAGGAGCTCGCGCTCGTGCCCGACCTGACCGTCGCCCAGAACGTCTTCCTCGGCGCCGAAGAGCACCGCTGGGGAATCGAACGGAGCAACCTCGACGATCGATTCGCGGCGCTCGACGCCGAAGTCGGATTCGGCCTCGACCCGCGGGCCCGAGTGCGCGACCTGCGCATCGCCGATCAGCAGAAGGTCGAGATCCTCCGTTCGCTCGCCCGCAACGCGCGCGTCATCGTGATGGACGAGCCGACCTCCTCGCTCACCGCGCACGAGATGTCGCAGCTCGAAGAGCTCATGCGCCTGCTGCGTGACCGCGGCTGCTGCGTCATCTACGTGTCGCACTTCCTCGACTCGGTACTCGGTGTGGCAGATCGCATCACTGTGCTGCGCGACGGCCGGAAGATTCAGACCGTCGAGCGCGCTGAGGTGACGAAGCAAGACCTCGTCACCTCGATGCTGGGGCGCGAGCTCGAACAGGCCTACCCCGACCGACCGGCAGCGCCCGATCTCTCGGTCGCGCCCATGCTGCGCGTCGACGGGCTGCGCACCCGCACCGGGGTCGAAAGCATGTCGTTCGACGTGCGACCCGGCGAGATCGTCGGCCTCCTGGGCCTCGTCGGCAGCGGCCGCACCGAGTGCCTGCGCGCGGTGTTCGGTCTCGACGACGTCGTGGACGGCACGATCGAGTTCACCGGGCAGAACTGGCGCGGGCGGAGCCCGAAGCAGTCGATCGAAGCGGGCCTCGTCTTCGTCTCCGAAGATCGGCACAAGGACGGTCTCGTACTCCAGCGCTCGGTGCGCGAGAACATCTCGCTCGCCAGCCTGACGCATCGCGCCGCAGCCGGCATCATCCGAACGCGAGACGAGAAGCAAGCCGCACTCGAGCAGGCCAGAGCCCTCGAGATGCGTCCGCTCGACATCGAGCTGCCCGTCGGGTGGTTCTCGGGCGGAAACCAGCAGAAGGCACTCCTCGGGAAGGCGCTCGCCGCCAGACCGAAGCTCATCGTGCTCGACGAACCCACCCGCGGAGTCGACGTCGGCGCGAAGCGCACCATTTACGAACTCATCGCGAGACTCGCGGAGGAGGGCATCGGTGTCCTCCTCATCTCGTCCGAGCACGAGGAGATCATGGAGCTGGCCCATCGCGCCTACCTGGTCTCTGAGGGACGAACATTCGGGGAGATCGTTCCCCGCGAAACCACTGTGGAAGACGTGCTCTTCAGCCTCTTCCACGTCGCATCCGGAGAGGAGGCCGCAGCGTGAGCGAGGCCCTGAACACCACCGCCACGCAGGTGCGCGCGCGGAAGAAATTCTCACTCGGCGAAGTCGCGATCGAGTACGCCGTGCTGATCCTGCTCGCCATCGTGCTGGTCGCACTCGCGATCCTGTCGCCGTCGTTCTTCACCTTCGGCAACATCGTGAACATCCTGAACCAGAACGCGCCGCTCGTGATCATCGCGGCGGCCGGCACGTTCGTGATCATCTCGGGCAACTTCGACCTCTCGACTGGCGCGATGTTCAGTGTCGCCGGTGTGGTCTCGGCCTGGCTCGCGGTGACCACGGAGAACGTCTGGCTCGCGCTGCTGGCCGCTCCCGTTGTGGGGCTCGTACTCGGTGCGTTCAACGGCGTCGTGATCACCCGCCTCCGCGTGCATTCCTTCCTCGCGACGCTCGCGTCTTCGATGATCTTCACGACGATCGCCGTGCTCATCACCGGGGGCAGCCTCATCACTGTCACGACGCCGGGCTTCACCTCCCTCGGTCGCGACCGGGTCGGCGGCATCTTCATCGCGGTGTTCGTGATGATCGCGGTGGTCGCAGCCTTCTGGTTCCTGCTCTCGCGCACGGTCTTCGGCCGGCACGTCTACGCGGTCGGCGGCAACGCGGAGGCCGCGGAGCTCTCAGGCATCCACGTGACCCGCACGCGCATCATCGTCTTCGTGCTCAGCGGCCTTGCCGCCGGCTCGGCGGCAGCGATCGGCGTCTCACGTATCGCCTCAGGGCAGCCGCTCGCCGGTTCGGGGCTGGAGCTCAGCGCCATCGCGGCGGTCATCCTCGGCGGTACGAGCATCTACGGCGGCATCGGCGCGGTCTGGCGCTCGATCGCCGGTGTCTTCCTGATCGCACTCATCGGCAACGGCTTCGATCTGCTCAACCTCAACCCGCAGCTCAAAGACATGGTCACCGGTTTCATCATCCTCGCCGCGGTCGGTCTCGCAGCCGCGGGTCGAACGAAACGCTGACCGCGGCGACGCACTCGCCGCACCAGACCAGACCGAGCTCCGCGCGACGAGCGCGAGCTTCGCACCACCCTTCACCATCCATGGAAGGAACATCTGTCATGTCCGAAAACGTACGGATCGCCATCGACGTCGGCGGCACGTTCACCGACGTCGTGAAACTCGTCCCCGATACGGGAGAGCTCCGCTTCGAGAAGGTTCCGACGACTCCCAGCGAGCCGACCGCCGGAGTACTCGCCGCGTTCGACAAGGCCGAAGCCGATCCGGTAGAGGTCAGCACCTTCAACCACGGCAGCACGCTCGGTCTGAACTCGCTGCTCACCCGTACCGGTGCGCGCATCGCGACGATCGCGACGCGCGGCTTCCGCGACGTGTACCTTCTGGGCCGCACCGACCGCAAGGTGATGTACGACTTCGCTCACCAGAAGCCGGCAGCGCTGCTCGAGCGCTACGACACCTTCGAGGTCACCGAACGGAGCATGTTCGACGGATCGGTCGCCACGCCGTTCGACGAAGACGACGCACGCGAGGTTGCGCGGGAGATCGCCCGCCGCGGGTATGACGCTGTCGCCGTCGCCTTCCTGCACGCCTACGCCAACCCGGCTCACGAACTGCGGATGCGCGAGGTGCTCGAGGAGGAGGCGCCCGACGTCGAGGTGACCATCTCGCATGAGCTGTCACGGGAGTACCGGGAGTACGAACGGACGAGCACGGCAGTGCTCGACGCCTACATCAAGCCGATCATGCGCAGCTACCTCAAGGCCCTCGAGGGCGAACTCGAGCAGCGCGGCTTCGACGGGCGCTTCCTCATGTCGCGCTCGGGCGGCGGTGCGATGACGGCGTCGGCAGCTCGGGAGCAGCCGGTCAACCTGATCCTCTCCGGCCCGGCCGGCGGTGTCGTCGGTGCGGCGGCATTCTCGAAGCTCATCGGACGCCCGAACCTCATCACCATCGACATGGGTGGCACGAGCCTCGACGCGTCACTGGTGCAGAACGGTCAGCCCGTGCTCTATCACGGCGCCGAGTTCGAGGGGCTCCCGATCAACACTCCCTCCCTCTACATCCACACGATCGGTGCCGGCGGCGGCTCGCTCGGATACCTGGATGAGGCCGGAGCGCTGCAGGTCGGCCCGAAGAGCGCCGGCGCGATGCCCGGTCCGGCGGCCTACGGCCGAGGGGGCACCGAGCCCACCTTCACCGACGCGGCCCTGGCCATCGGGTACCTCGGGGTCGATACCCCGCTCGGCGGGGAGCTCACGCTCGACCGCGAGAAGTCGCTCGAAGCGCTGACACCGATCGCCGAGCAGCTGGGTCTCACGCGTACCGCGCTCGCGCGCGGCATGGTGCAGATCTCCAACACCAAGATCATGGGCGCCGTGCGCGCGATCACCATCGAGCTCGGGCACGACCCGAAGGACTTCGCCCTGCTCTCGTTCGGCGGCGGCGGCGGGCTCGTCGCAGTCGACGTGGCGCGCGAACTGGGGATCCCCGAGGTCATCGTGCCGCCCGGGCAGGGCGCATTCTCCGCCCTCGGCATGCTCATGGCCGACGTGCAGCACGACTACTCGCGAACGAGCATCCAGGCGCTCGACGACCTCGACGCGGCCGCGGCCGACGAGCAGTTCTCGGGCATGGAGGCGGAAGCTGCAGAGACTCTGCGGGCGGAGGGCTTCTCCGACGATCGTATGGAGTTCCACCGCGTCGTCGCCGTCCGCTACTCGGGTCAGGAGCACGCGGTGACGGTCGACTACCCAGATGGGGCGGCCGATCCGCGCGAGGCGATCCGCGAACAGTTCGATCACCTGCACCTGCGCCAGTACGGCCACACGATGGACGATGCCATCGAGACCACCACCCTTCGTCTGCACGCGACCGGCATCGTCGACAAGCCTGAACTGCCGAAGGCCGCGCAGCGCCCCGCAGGCGAGAGCCCCTCGTACAGTACTCGCACCGTCACCCTCGAGGGCGACGTCGAGGCGGAGTACAAGCTGCTCGCCCGCGAAGAGCTGATGGCCGGCGACGTATTGGACGGGCCTGCGGTCGTCACCGAGCACACCGCTACCACCGTGCTCCACGAGGGCGACCGCCTCGAGGTCGGCCCCTACGGCGAACTCATCATCTCCATCCAGCACGCACAGAAGGAGGCCCCCCGTGGCTGACGCAATCACCACCGAGATCATCCGGCACGGTCTGCTCGCGGCGGCCGAGGAAGTCGCGCGCAACCTCTGCCGCACCGCATACAACACCGTGGTCTACGAGATCCACGATTACGGCATCGGCATTCACGACGCGAACGGCGACGTGGTGGCAGACGCTCCCGGCATCGCCGTGTTCACGCGCGGTAACGACGCGGGCATCAAGCACTCCGTCGAGTTCTTGGGCGCTGACGCGATGGAGCCCGGTGACGTCTTCATCATCAACTACCCCTACTGGTCGAGCGCCCACACGCTCGATCCGCTGGTGTTCGCGCCGATCCACGCGGAAGGTCAGCTCATCGGCTTCGCCTCCTGCCGCATCCACGTGACGGACCTCAACCAGAAGGATCCCGGCTACGTGCTCGACTCGACCGACCGTTCGCAAGAGGGGCTCATCATGCCCGCCTCGAAGCTGTACCGGCGCGGCGAGCGCAACGACGACGTGTTCAACATCATCCGCTTCAACAGCCGGATGCCGAAGCACACGATCGGCGATATTCAGGCGCAGGTCTCCGCCGTGGTCACCGGCGTACGCCGCACCCAGGAGCTCGCCGGGAAGTACGGTGTCGACACCCTCGAGGAGTCGATGCGTACGATCAACGAGCACGGTGAGAAGCTCGCCCGACTCGCGCTCGCGAAGCTGCCGAAGGGCACCTGGACGGCAGTCGACTACGTCGACGACGACGGGATCAACAAAGACGATCTGGTCAAGCTGCAGTGCACCGTCACCGTCACCGATGAAGAGATGGTCGTCGACTGGACCGGCAGCGCCGAGAACGTCGAGGGTCCGATCAACCTGCCCCCCGGGCAGACGCAGGCCCTGTCGAGCCTCATCTTCAAGTCGCTGACGACGCCCGACTCCCCGGTCGTCGCAGGCAACTTCGCACCCATGCGCGTCGTGACGGTGCCCGGGTCGGTCATGCACGCCGTGTCGCCCATGCCGACCTTCACCCTGTGGACGGGGCTGCTGGCGGGCGAGGTGATCCTGAAAGCCCTCGCGCAGGGCATGCCCGAACTCGTACCGGCCTGCTCGGGCGGCGACGTCTGCTCGATGATGGGTCTCGGCATCAATCCGCGCACGGGCGAGCCGTGGCAGGAGGCCACCAACGAAGCCGTCGGCTACGGCGGCACCGCCACCCATGATGGTGAAGACGGCATCATGCACCTCTCCGAGCCGGGATGCCGCAACAACCCGGTCGAGGTGCTCGAGGCGAAGTCGTCGATGATCATCGACCACTACGGGTACCGTCCCGACACCGGGGGAGCGGGCAAGTTCCGCGGAGGCGTCGGCGTGAGCCGCGCGTACCGCTTCACCGCACCCTCCACCGGCATCTGCCTCGTCTACAAGACGAAGACGAAGCCGTGGTCGATCGCCGGCGGCCAGGAGGGTGAGCCCAACGTCATCGTGCTCAACCCGGGAACCGACCGCGAAGTGCGACAGGGCGGCAGCTACAACAAGCTCGACGCCGGCGAGGTGCTCGTGAACGCGACCGGCGGCGGTGGCGGATACGGGAGCCCCTTCGAGCGTGACCCTGAGGCGGTCGCTCACGACGTGCGCAATGGTTTCGTCTCGGCCGAATCGGCTGAGCGCGATTACGGCGTCGCGGTCGGCGACGACTTCGCGGTCGATGTCGATCGGACGGCGGCCCTGCGCGGGTAACGTTCGTGGGGTAGACGACGGTCCAGGCTGGAGCATGGCTCGGCGAGAAACCGAGTGCGAGTGTTGAGCCGAGCGCGAGCTCGGGATCGAGTTCGCGTGTGGAACCGAGTGCGAGCTGGGAACCTGGGAACCGAGCAGGAACCGAAGACGACGAGCAGGAGAGGCAAGAACATGTCGAATACACCGAATAACGACGGACAGAAGAACGGTGACCTGAGAATCACCGGTGCCAAAGTCTGGGGCGGTGCGGAGCGCGGCTTCGAGGAGCGCGATCTACTGATCTCGAACGGAGTCGTCGTCGATGGCGCGGCTTCCGGTGGCGCGGCGCCCGAGGGATCGGCACCCCGCGTGCTCGATGTCTCGGGCGGTTGGGTGATCCCGGGCCTGATCGATGCCCATTTCCACGCGTACGCCAACAGTATGGACGGGCTCGAGAACGAGCGCGGCCCGCTCAGCTACGCGGCCATCAACGGAACACTGCGCCTGGGTGCGGCGCTGCGCCGCGGCTTCACCACCGTACGCGACGTGGCCGGTGGCGACATCGGGCTCGCCCACGCGATCGAGCGCGGCATGTTCCCCTCTCCCCGCTACCACTTCACCGGCCCGGCCCTCAGCCAGACGGGTGGGCACGGGGATCCTCGCTCCGCCCACGTCGACGTCTGCTTCTCCCACGGACACATGTGCGAGGTCGTCGACGGCGTCGAGCCGCTGCGCGTGGCGGTGCGCAACCGTCTGCGCACCGGTGCGCACGCGATCAAGGTGATGACCTCGGGAGGCGTCTTCTCTCTGACCGACCCGATCCTCATTCCGCAGTACTCGCCCGAAGAACTGCGAGCCGTCGTCGAAGAAGCCACCCGCCGCGGCAGCTACGTCGCCGCGCACGCCTACTCGGTCGACGCCGTCATGCACTCGATCGAGAACGGAGTTCGGTCGATCGAGCACGGCAACCTCATCGACCCGGCGACGGCGCAGCGCATGGCCGAACTCGGAGCCTTCATGGTGCCGACGCTCGCCGCCTACGATGCGATGGACCGTCGCGGCGCCGAGATCGGGCTCAATGAGATCTCGCTCGAGAAGAACTCTCAGGTGCTCTCGAAGGGGCAAGAAGCGGTGCAGATGGCGCTCGCCGCAGGGGTGCGCGTCGGCTTCGGCAGCGACCTCATGGGCGATCTCGAAGACGACCAGCTCTGCGGGGTGCGTCTGCAGGTCGAGGCGAGCGGCGCGGCTGAGACCTTGCGGTCGATGACCCAGCGCAATGCCGAACTCATCGGCGACAAGCGCCTCGGTCACCTCGGCGCGGGTGCCTTCGGTGATGCGGTGGTGCTCGCCGAGAATCCGCTCGAGGATCCCTCGGGGCTGTGGGAGGAGAGCGCTCGCCGAGCCGTCGTGCAGGGCGGACGGATCGTCGCCGAGAACAACTAAGAATCGTCAGCGACTCGGGCGAAGTCGAGAACGACTGCCCGCTGAAAGGAATGGGGCGCGAACTGCACTCACCGCGTGGGTGAGACTGCAGTTCGCGCCCCATTCCTGTGCTCGTGCGGACCGCTCTTCTCGCTCCTGTTCAGCGGCCTTCCGCAGCCGATGACGCCCACGGAACCCTTGAAGTCTCGCCGATGTGCGCACACCCCTGACCTTCATGTAATGTGATATGTCACAGAGGGTTGAGCCCTCCGATTCATCCAAACTCGATTTTCACGAGGGAGTGACTCCTTGGACGACTTTCTCGCCGTTATCGGCGATATCAACACAGCGATCTGGAACCCGATGGCCTATCTGGCCCTCGGCCTGGGGCTGTTCTACACGATCTGGACCGGTGCGGTACAGATTCGACGGCTGCCCGATCTGATCTCCATTCTGAAGGAGAAGCAGGGCACCGAAGAGGGCGAGATCTCCAGCTTCCAGGCGCTCGCCATGACCCTCGCGAGCCGTGTGGGCGTTGGAAACATCGCCGGCGTCGCGACCGCGATCGCAGCCGGCGGCCCGGGGGCACTGTTCTGGATGGTTGTCATGGCTCTGCTCGGCGGGGCGACCGCCTTCGCCGAATCGACGCTTGCGCAGGTCTACAAGCGCAAGGTCGGTGGCGAGTACCGCGGCGGCATCCCCTACTACATCGAGAAGGGCTTGGGTCAGAAGTGGCTCGCGGTCATCGCTGCCGCAGCAACGCTGGTGCTCTACGCAGTGCTCGCCCCCGGCGTGCAGAGCTTCAACATCTCGGACAGCTTCAGCACCGCATTCAGCCTGCCGGGTTGGGCCACCGGCCTGATCGTCGCCGGGCTCTTCGGCCTCGTCGTCTTCGGCGGCACCAAGCGCATCGCCGGAGTTGCTGACAAGATCGTGCCGTTCATGGCGGCCGCATACATCCTGCTCGCGATCATCGTCATCATCATCAACATCGCGGATCTGCCCGCCGTCATCGGCATGATCCTCTCGAGCGCGTTCGGCGTGCACCAGGTGTTCGGCGGCATCGTCGGCGCTGCGATCGCGTGGGGCGTGCGTCGCGCGGTCTTCTCGAACGTCGCGGGCGTCGGCGAGGGAACCTACGCCTCGGCTGCCGCATCGGTGTCGCACCCCGCGAAGCAGGGCATCGTCCAGGCCTTCTCGGTTTACGTCGACACCGTGCTCGTCTGCTCGGCAACTGGAATCATGATCATCATGACCGGCAGTTACAACGTCATCACCGAGGCCGGTGAGACCCTCGTCGAGAACGTGCCCGGTGTTGCCGCCGGAACGCAGTTCACACAGGTCGCACTCGAGGCCAGCTTCGGCGCGTTCGGCCCCGTGTTCGTGGCACTTTCGCTCTTCCTCTTCGCGTACACCACGCTGATCGCCTTCAACTACATCGCGACGTCGGCGATGGCATACCTCGTCCCCGAGAAGGCGCTGCCCGTCGCGACTCGCATTTTGCAGGCCGTCATGACGATCATGGTGTTCCTCGGTGCGGTGGCATCGGCAGATCTCATTTGGGGGATCGGCGATATCGGCTACGGCACGCTCGGCTGGATCAACATGATCTGCCTGCTGTTCCTCGCCCCGAAGGTGCGGAAGGTGCTCAAGGACTACACCTCCCAGAAGAAGCAGGGCCTCGACCCGGTGTTCGATGCGGCGAAGGCTGGCATCAGTGGCACCGAGGCGTGGGATTCCTCGGCGCCCACGACGAGCGTCGTGCTCGCCATGGAGCGCAACGCCGAAGGTATGCGGTAGTCACACTCCACCAGAACACACAGCTGCGGCCTGCCCCATCCGAGATGGGGCAGGCCGCAGCTTTATCTGTGCGAGACGAGCGGTGAGCCTGGCTGGGGAACGGAGACCCGCCGGCAGAACGGAGAAGGGCGCGAACTGCACTCACCGCGTGGGTGAGACTGCAATTCGCGCCCTTCTCCTTGGGTCCGATTCCAGTTTCCAAGGCAGGCTCCGATTCCGGGCGCCGGGCACCGAGGCCCAGCCGCCAGAACCTCGCTCGGCCGAAGCCGTGGCGGTGGTGACCGCTGGGCGATCCGGAGCGAACTATGCCTTCGAGACCACCAGCATCGAGGTGGTCGTCGTGAACTCCTCCTCGATCTCCTCGTTGCGCTTGTAGGTCGCCAGGCTGACGATCACCGCGGTGAGAAGGGCGAAGATGAAGCCGGGAAGCAGCTCGTAGAGGTCGAAGAGGCCACCCTCGCCTGCGCTCCAGGCGAAGACGGTGATCGTGCCAACGACCATGGCGGCGAGGGCGCCCCACGCGGTGAGCTTGCGCCAGTAGAGGCTGAGGATCACGATCGGGCCGAATGCCGCACCGAATCCGGCCCAGGCGAAGCTGACGAGGCCGAGGATCGAATCGTTCGGGCTGATCGCGAGCAGTGCGGCGATCAGTGCGACGGCGAGCACGCAAGCCCGGCCGAGCAGCACCAGCGTCTTCTCGGAGGGCGTGTCCTTCTTCAGCACCTTGTAGATGTCTTCCACGAGGGCCGACGAGCAGACGATGAGCTGGCTCGAGAAGGTGCTCATGATCGCGGCGAGCACTGCGGCGAGCACGAGGCCGGCGACGAGCGGGTGCAGCAGCGCCTGCGACATCATCAGCACGATGGTCTCGGGATTCGACAGGTCGATGTTGTTCTTCGAGACGTAGGCGATTCCGATGAGGCCCGAGAAGACGGCGCCTACCAGCGAGACGATCTGCCAGCTGACGCCGATGCGACGAGCGCTCTTCGCCTCCTGCGGGGTGCGCAGAGCCATGAAGCGGACGACGATGTGCGGCTGACCGAAGTAGCCAAGCCCCCAGGCGAGACCGGAGAGTACACCGATGATCGTGGCGGAGGTCAAGCCGGTACCGCCGAAAACGTCGAAGTGCGACGGGTGCAGCTCGCCGACGAGAGACATCGCCTCGCCGAAACCGCCGACGGAGACCGCTGCGGCAACCGGCACGACGATGAGTGCGACGACCATCATGAGTCCTTGGACCACGTCGGTGAGCGAAGCACCGAGGAAGCCGCCGAAGAGGGTGTAGCCGAGGGTCACGACGGTGACGATGACCATGCCCCAGATGTAGTCGCCGTTGAAGGAGCTCTCGAAGAAGACACCGCCGGCGACCATGCCCGACGAGACGTAGAGGGTGAAGAAGACGAGAATGATGAGACTCGACACGATGCGCAGCGAGCGGCTCTTGTCACGCAGACGGTTCTCGAAGAAGCTCGGCAGTGTGATGGAGTTCTTCGACACTTCGGTGTAGGCGCGCAGGCGGGGTGCGACGACGAGCCAGTTGAGGTAGGCGCCGAGGGTGAGGCCGACGGCGATCCAGCCCTCGATGAGGCCGGCCAGGTAGATGGCGCCGGGCAGACCCATGATGAGCCACCCCGACATGTCGGAGGCCCCGGCGCTGAGCGCGGCGACCCACGGTGGCAGGCCTCGGCCCGCGAGCATGTAACCTTCGTGGCCCGACGTGCGACGGAAGGCGATGTAGCCGATGAGCAGCATGGCGGCGAAGTAGACGCCAAGCGCGATGAGTAGATATGCCTGGTCAGACATTGTGAGAATCCCTTTCTGAGGGTGTGCTGCAGGAGCGGTGATGGCCGCGAAACCTGTACAGCCTCTCACGAAATCGGGAAAATCTCAGCTTCAGGGCATACAAGAGCTTCGACAGTGGGAACTGCCGGGCGCTCGGGAGAGCGAAATCGCGGCATTCACCGCACTGCTCGAGAGGTCACGAACCCGTGGGCTCCGACTTGCTCGGGCGCAGAATGAGCTCTTCGATCGACGCGGTTTCAGGCATCTCGAGCAGGGTGCGAATGATCGGGCGGAAGGACTCCACGGGGATGTAGTACTCCTCGCCGATCTCGCCGCGACTGCTGCGCATGTTTCGTCCCAGTTCGGTGAGCACCCATCCCGGATAGAGCGAGGTGACGCGCACGCCGTGCTCGCGCTCCTCCTCGCGCAGGCAGTCGGCGAGGTCGCGGAGGGCGTGCTTCGTCGCAGTGTAGGGCTCGCCTCCGATGTACGACATGCGGCCCGATCCTGAATTGATGAACACGAAGGTGCCGCGACCCGCTCGCATCGCCGGGATCAGGATGCGCGTGAGTTCGACGATCGACAGGAAGTTGATCTCGAAACTGCGGCGCCAGTCTTCACGGGTGAGCGTGTCGATGCGCCCCTCTTCTCCGATTGCCGCAGCGTGTACGACGAAGTCGAGCTCGGAAGTGTCCAGTTCGCCGAAGGCCTGCTCAAGGTCTGCCTCGGCGAGATCGATGACGAGCGACTCACCCGAGGGGATCTCTGCGAGGAGGCTGCGGAGATCATCCTCGTTGCGGCCAACGGCTATGACGTGGTGAGTGCGGCCGAGCTCCAGTGCGATCTGGCGCCCGATGCCCTTGGAGGCGCCGGTGACAATTGCGGTTCTCATATCTCTCTTCTCTGTCGTGATGCTCTGAACTGTAACCCGCTCGATGTCGGATTGTCCGACTTCTCTGAGATCCACGGAGCGGTACGGGATCTGCTCATGTACGTCTGCGTGCGTCCCATATCGCCAGAGCAGCGACGCCCAACATGGTCAGGGTACTCAGAGCGATCGATCCCGACCATCCGGCCGCGGTGAACACCATCCCGCCCAGTACACTGAACGCGCTCGTGCCGATGTAGAAGCTGAGCGTATAGAGCGCGGGCGCTTGACTCGCAGCGGGGGTACCTGCCGCGCGGAGACCGACAAGTCCGTTAGCAATGCCGTGAGCACCGAAGAACGCACCGGTGAAGATGAACACTGCGACGACGGTGACCGGAAGTGACGGCACCAGCATCAAGAGCAGCGAGGCGATGGTGATGCCAGTGCTCGCGAGCAGCACTGTCGTCGGTTGCACGCGACCCGCGATTCTCCAGGCCACGGGTGAAGCGACCATCGCTGCCAGATATGAGAGGAAGAGCCAGGATGTCTGGGCAACGCTGAGCCCGAATGGCGGATGCTCGAGATGAAAAGCGATGAAGTTGAACACAATGGTGAAGCCGCCCATGAGCAGGAATCCCTGCATTAGGAGGACTGCGACACGACGATTGCGGAGGTTCTGCAGCGCTGCCCTGATCACAGGGAGCCCCGGCCCGGGGGACACACGAGTACGAGGTACTACGACGAGAAAGACGAGGCTGGCGATCGCCGAGAGCACAGCAACCGCCAGCATGCCGCCAACCCACCCGAACGTGTCGGTGAAGAGTCCGGCCGTGAGGCGTCCGATCAGGCCGCCGAGGGCATTGCCAGCAATGAACGCTCCTACTGCCGAGCCGAGGTCCTTGGGTCGGACCGTCTCGGTGAGCGCGGGGATCGCTATTCCCGGTAATCCTGCGAGGGCGATACCGGTCAGAAAGCGCATGACGAGCAAGGCGCCGATATCGGAAACGAACGGTGTCGCAAGACCGAGCACCGAACTCGCAACAATCGCGATTCGCATGGCCGAGACTCGCCCGATACGGTCAGAGACTCGCGCCCAGGGAAGCACGGCGAGAGCCACGCCAGAGGTCGTGACGCCCACGCTCCACGACGAGAGCTCCGGAGTGACGCCCAGGTCAGCCGCGATTTCAGGAAGTATGCCCTGTGGGGAATACATCTGGGCGAAGGTCGCAATAGCGGCGCAGAAGGCTGCTATCAGGGCACGACGGTAGGTGGCGCTGCCTCGGCTGACACGGAGGTCATCTGCCTCATCATCTGCCCCGTTGTCTGCTGAGCCCGCTCGTGCCACAGCTGCACCTCCTGCGATCTTCACCGATGCGCTCATTTTTCGACTCGATCACCCGGGAGGGAATGTCACGGTCGCATAACTACTCTAGGTCAGGACGAAACGATATTTGCAAAAGAAGAATTATGCATTTATCGTATTGGACGGTTGGTTCGCTCTGGGCCGACAATCGACGATGATTTGAAGGTGGATCGATGACTGCTTCCCCGCTGATACTGCGCAATGCTCGTGTACTGGATGTGCGCTCAGGTGAGTACCGCGAGGCGGACGTAGTGATGAACGAGGGGCGGATCGAGAGCATCGGTTCAGCGGGCTCGCTGCCGGCAGAGGCTGAAGAAGTCAACGCAGCGGGTAAGTACCTGCTTCCGGGCCTGATCGATGGTCACGTGCATGTGGCTGCCTCCACGGCCGCACTCGGCGCACTCGAGACGATGTCGCCCAGCTACGTCGGCCTGACGGCCTCTCGCATGATGAAACAAATGTTGCGCCGCGGCTTCACATCCGTTCGAGATGCCGGTGGCGGTGATTTCGGCCTCGCACGCGCTCAGGAGGAGGGGCTGATCACGGGATCGCGTCTCTTCTACTCTGGCTCGGCTCTGTCGCAGACCGGTGGTCATGGTGATTTCCGGGACGCCGGCGACAACTCTCGCGTGCACTGCTGCTCCCATGTCGGCCGCATCGCGGATGGGGTCCCTGCAGTTCGAGAGGCCGCTCGCGAGGAGATTCGTAAGGGTGCCACCCAGATCAAGATCATGGCTTCCGGCGGCATCGCGTCATTGACTGACCGTATTGATTCGACCCAGTTCTCCGCCGAAGAGATCTCCGCTGCAGTAGAGGAGGCTGAAGCTGCGAATCTTTACGTCATGGCGCACGCATACACGCCTCGCGCCGTGAACCGCTGCCTCGAGCTCGGTGTGCGTTCGATCGAACACGGCAATCGCATCGATCAGTCGAGCATCGACCTCTTCCTGGAGAAAGATGCCTATCTCGTACCGACGCTCTCGACGCACTGGGCTCTCGTCGATGAGGGACTCAAATTCGGCATGCCGCGCGACGCATGGGAAAAGGTCGGTACGATCTTTGAAGAGGGTCTCGAGAACACTCGTCTCGCTGCTCAGGCCGGTGTGAACATCGCCTTTGCAACCGATCTCCTCGGCGGTATGCAGCGGCACCAGGGATACGAGTTCGAGATCCGTGCCCGAGTGCAGAGCAACCTCGATGTCGTGCGCAGTGCAACGGTGGTCGCGGCAGAGATGATGCAACAGTCCGGGCAGCTCGGTGAGCTGGTCGAAGGCGCTGTCGCCGATGCGGTGTTGCTCGACAGCGACCCCTTGGCTGACATCTCGGTCCTCTCCAACTTCGAGGAGCGTGGAGGCCAGGTCATTCAGGCCGGCGTCCTCGTCTAACCTCTCCCAACGTTCCAAATCAGTTCAACAAATCAAGGAAGATGATGATGAAAAAGAAGATTGCGCTCGCGGGTATTGCCGCGTTCTCGCTGCTGATGGTCGGCTGCTCTGGCGGCGGCTCGGATGCCGGAGGAGATTCGGTCACGGCGAGAGTCGTGCTGCCGCTGCCCTCGGAGAATGCCGAGATGCGTGGGCTCATTGAGGACATCTCTGCCGAGCTCGAGCAGACCGCGCCGAATGTGACGATCGATATCGTCGGTGGACCTGAAGTCGTGCCCGAAATGGATCAGACTGAAGCTGTCTCCAACGGCGCGTACGACATGACACTGGTCGGTACTGCGTATGCCGAGGGCTTCATGCCCGGCATCTCTTCGGCGATGCTGACGCCGAATACTCCCACCGAAGAGCGTGAGGCAGGTACGGCTGATCTTTTCAACGAGATCTTCTTCGAGCCGCACAACATGACGTACCTCGGCATCCAGCAGACGAACATTCGGGCCGAGTTGTTCCTGAACGATGAGACCTGCGCGAGCTTCGATCCTGAGAATCCCAGCCTGGATGGCAAGGTCATTCGTGGCGGCGACCAGTATGTTGAGGCAGTAGAGCACCTGGGCGGCTCGATCGTGAGCATGCCGGTCGGTGATATTTACAACTCGCTTGAGCGTGGTGTCATCGACGGCTATGGAGGAACCGCCATCGGTGTTCCGTCGTGGGGCACTGCCGAGCTGACCGGGTGCCGCATCTCGCCGTCTTTCAAGTCGATCCCCTTCCTCCTCGTGGTGAACAACGACTGGTGGAACACCGTCGACGAGGATACGCAGCAGGCGATCGAGGAAGCCATTGAGAACTCCGAAGGTGCCCTCGAAGCCCGCTACGACGAGATGAACGAAGAAGCGTATGCAACGCTCGATGAGGAGGGCGTCAAGGAGATCGAGCTGTCGCCCGAGGCATCCGAGGAATTCACGAACGCGATCTATGACGGGGCCTGGGAGCGTATGATCTCCGCGAACCCCGAGGTCGAGCGCCTGCGGGACCACTGGCAGGGCTGAACCACGTAGCAGCGAGACCGGGTGGTGTCGAGCAGTCGCTCGGCACCACCCGGAATGCCCTGTCGATGAAGACATGAACGAAAGAAGGAAGCCAACGCGTGATCCGCTCTATCTCTAAGAAGATCTTGCAGGGGGCCGCCGGTATCTCGACGATACTCGTGCTTATCCTGCCCATCGCCATCATCGCGGATGTGCTTTCACGTTCGCTATTCAACAAACCCATCGCAGCGGTGTTCGAAGGTACGCAGTACGCCATGCTGTGGATCCCTTTGCTCGCGGCGCCCCTGATCACTCTGGCCAACGAGCACATTGTGGTCGACCTGATCGACGGGCTCTTCAACAGGAAGCACGGTGCCCTCATTCGGACTGTGATCCAGATCTCAAGTGCCGCAGTGTCGCTCGTAGCCGTGGTGGTTCTCGCAATCATGGCCTGGGATTCAGTGATTGCAGCAATTGAAGCCGGCACCAGAATGACGACTACGCTGCGCCCGCCCCGATGGATCATCCAATCCATCCTTCCCGTGTCGATGACCCTGACAGCGGTCGTATTCGGTCTGCTGCTGACAACGGCAGCGGGAAAAACCATCCAGCGTAAGCGCTCCGCGGCCGAAGCCGCGGGTGAGAAGTAAGGCGATACAGACATGGAATGGTATTTCACCCTTGCATTGATCCTCGGTGCGCTGCTCGTCTCCTTGATGGTGCTGCGCCTACCCGTATTCGTGGCGCTGCTCGGTATCGGAGTGGTCGTACTTATCGGTGAGTACGGCTGGGCCGCCGCGGCACGTCAGGTGCCTCTCGGTTTCGCATCGAGCCTTTCGTCTTATTCACTTGCGCCTGTCGTGATGTTCTTCTTGATGGGAGAAATTCTCTTCAGGGCGGGGATCGTGGAGCGCGCGATCAACGCGATCACGCTCTCGCTCAACCGAGTGCCCGGTAAGCTCGCCGCAAGTGCCACCGTGACGGGTGGCGTGCTCAGCATCGTTTCCGGTTCGTCGACGGCGACGACCGCTCTGCTCGGTAAGAACCTGGTGCCCGAGATGGAGAAGCGCGACTACAAGCCAGGCTTGACTCTCGGGTCAGTCATGTCTGCCGGCAGCCTCGCGATGATCATCCCACCGAGCACCACCGCGGTTGTGCTTGGCGCCACGGCGAGCATTCCAGTGGGTCCGCTGCTGGTCGCGGGAATCCTTCCCGGAATCCTGATGATCATCGGCTACCTGATCGTGCAGTTCGTCTGGGTGTTCGTCTTCAAGGGAGACGGCAAAGAGCGTACTGAGGTTGCGGGCGCCGACCGTCTGTCCTTCTGGCAGCGCACGAAGGCCCTGCCGGGAGCTCTGCTTCCTCTGTTGGTGGTTTTCGCCATCGTTCTCGGTCTCATCATGTTCGGTATTGCGACCCCGTCGGAGTCTGCGGCATTCGGCGTGCTTGCCGCGCTCATCGTCGCCCTGATACAGCGCAAACTGACGTGGAAAGCGCTCTGGGAGAGTGCGAAGTCGACCGCGATCGTGTCGGGTGCCATCCTGCTGCTGATCGGGGCGGCCGGAAGCTTCTCACAGGCTCTCGCAGCCAGTGGCGTACTGCCAGGCTTCTTGTCGCTCTTCTCGAACATGGAAGCCGCCTCTTGGGTGATCGTCGTGCTCCTGCTGCTGGTCGTCATCTTCCTGGGCATGTTCCTCGAGACGCTTTCGATCGTGATGATCACGGCTCCGTTCTTCGTGCCCATCATCTCGGCGATCGGCGTCGACCCGGTATGGTTCGGTGTGCTGTGGCTCATCGCGCTGGGTCTCAGTATGGTGACCCCGCCATTCGGTATGGAGCTCTTCGTGATGCGCCGTGTCGCACCGCAGTACAGCATGGGGACGATCTACAAGTCCATTCTCCCGTTCATTCTGTCGCCGGTGTTTACGATGGTCATCGTGTTCTTCTTCCCGATTCTCGCGACCGGGTTGACTGCGAAGTCGCAGTAGACGCGCCTCGCTGAACTCGAGCGCCTGCTCGATGACGAACGGCCCTCACAGCAATACAGAAGCTGCGAGGGCCGTTCGTCTATCTGCGTCGTGCAGTTCGGCGGAGCTGTCCGAGCCGGCGAAGCTGACGAGTTCGCCTAGTAACGATGCATGAGACCGAAACGATCCCACTCGGCCTCGGCTCGTTCCAGGGTTCGCGTGGATTGCTCAGGGTTGAGCGCGGCCAGTTCGGCGATGATGCCGTGAACCAATGCAGTCGCGGCAGTGAGCGAAGGGGAGAACCCGATCCCTTCAGTAGGAACTCGCACGACCTCTGTACAAATTGCTTCGACCTCGCCGGGGACCGTTTCTGCAAAGAGCACGAGCGGAATGCCGCGTTCGTGACATGCCTGGATCGTGTTGAAGGCTTGCGAATAGAGGCGCCAGAAACTGATGACGATGACGAGGTCATCGGGTCCGGCTGATGCGAGGGCGTTCGGAACCTGTGCCCCGTCACCGAAGAGTTGCACCTCGTAACCTTGCAGGCGCGCGGTGTGCTCGAGAATCGTGCCGATACCGTTGCCGCTGCCCGGAGCGACTACCAAGATATGACGGCTCCGTGCGATCGCGCGTGCGACTCTTGAGAGCTGCTCGAGATCGACCATTGCGGTAAGCGCGTTGACATTCTCGCGGTCGCGCGTAAGCGAGGCGTATGAGGGGCTTTCCTGGCCACCCTGTCGATGGGCTGCGACTTCAGTGGCGCTGAGCGAGGTGAGATACCGTGCGCGCAGCTCTTCCTGCAGCGCGGGCCACCCGGCAAAGCCCAAGGCTTGGGCCGCGCGTGTCACCGTGCCGATGCTCACAGTCGCCTTCTCTGCGACCTCCCGGATTGAGCCGTACGAGCCCAGCCTCGGATTGCTCGAGAGGGAGTGCAGCACCTGCGCAGACTTGCGTGAGAGCTGCTGCTCGGTCGCGAGGTCGCTCAGCCACTGCGACACAGTTATAGGGGGCTGCGGATCCATATGAGAGTTGTTCTTCCGTGACATCTTGACTGAGAACGGCGCAAAGCTGAGATACAACGAGGCTACAGGCAATCGTGCCGCTCGATCGTACCTCCGAGTGCTGCCTTTCGATGTGACTGTCTCGGGTGAAGGGAGGGCACTGAGGTGGGAATGTCCTTGTCCGTGTCTGCTTCATGCGAGCTGGGGCTTGCTAGAAGCAGCAGACCCGGACTCATTGCTTCCGTGCCTGTATTGAAATAGCCGCATCTGACGGAAGGAATTGCGGGCGTCGTTGCTTCTGCGAAGACGAGTTTGAGGATACGCATTGTCTCCAGAATTATTAAACGACTTTTTAAATTTATATCAAAATTGTTGCCTTTGGTGCATGCGGAGGTTACTGTCGAAACAGTCAATGATGACTGCTGGAAGGAGAGAACGGTGCGATTTGATAGAAGAAAACGTCTTGTCCGCGTGGGGGTGATCGCGGTCGGCGCCCTGGTCGGGCTCGTCGGCTGCACCACCGGAAGCGCTCCAGAGGGTGGTGGGTCATCGGTCGAAGCCGATGACCTCGAAGGCAAAGTGTTCCTACTGGCTCCGAACTCCCAGGTCACCCGCTTCGAGTCGTATGACAAGCCAGCGATGGAGGAGAAGCTTCAGGAGATCGCTCCCGGACTCGAACTAGTAGTGCAGAGTGCCGACAACGACCCGTTGCAGCAACTGCAGCAAGCGCAGTCCGCGATCACCCAAGGTGCGGTGGCGATCATCTTGGTTCCGCCGGTGCCGACCCAGGCGCAGAGCGTCGTCGAGGTCGCGGAAGCGGCAGACGTACCCGTCATCAACTACGCGTACGCGGCGAGCGAGAGCGAAGTCGACGCCTATGTCACCGTACCGTTCGAATCCATCGGCGAGGCTACCGCGAATCTACTCATCGAGAACGAGCTCGAAGACCGGTCGGAACCGCTGCGAATCGCAGAGGTGAAGGGGGATCCTTCATTCTTCTTCGATCAGGAGATCAATGCCGGGCAGGAGAAGACTCTCGCTCCCTACATTGACGACGGGTCGATCGAGATCGTCTGCAGCAACGACAACTTAGAGCTTTCGACGGAGAACGCGCGGACGGCTGTCGAGGGCTGCCTTTCGCAGCATGACGACATCGATGTGGTAACCGTTCACAACGACAGTTCTGCTCTCGGCGCCGTTGCGGCGCTCTCCGCGCAGGATCTGCTCGGCACGATCCCGATCTATGGCGGCTACGACAGCGAGCCGACAGTCGTCCAGCAGGTGCTTGCCGGCAACGTGAAGAACACGATGGTGCCCCCCTACGAAGTCATGGCCTCAAACGCGATCGAGCTCGCAGTCGCACTGGCGGGAGACGATGAAGCCGCGGCAGAAGCCCTGTACAACGGGGATTACGACATGGGAACTTCGACGGTGCCCGCGATCTACAACGAGAACGTGTTGATCACTGCGGATAACGTCGGTGTAGAGCTCGTCGATACAGGGATTCTCACTAGGGAAGAGGTCTGCGGAGGACCCGCCGAGATGAGCGATTATTGCGAAGGCGAGAGTTGATCGTGCGGATGACCGATGAACCCGCGGTCCGAACCGCTGTTCCGGCCCTGGAGCTCAAGAACATCGTCAAGCGTTTTGGCGGAGTGCTCGCTCTGCGACGAGTAAGCCTGAGCGTGTTCCCAGGAGAGGTGCTGGCTCTCGTCGGAGACAACGGAGCAGGAAAGTCCACGCTAATCAAGACCATCGCCGGGATCAATATTCCGGATGAGGGCGAGATATTCTGCGCCGGACAACTGGTGAAGATCACGAATCCCTCCGATGCGATCGATCACAAGATCCAAACTGTTTATCAAGACTTGGCGCTGTGCGACAACCTCGATACCGTGCAGAACCTCTTCCTCGGACGAGAGCTGCGCGGAAGCTGGTTCGCTGGGGGGCGGCTGCAGCGGGCGGCGATGGAGAGCCGGGCGCGCAGTGTGCTCTCCGACCTCGGAGTCGTCACCCTGAAGGATCTGGGCACACCGGTGGGAAACCTCTCGGGCGGACAGCGCCAGTCGGTGGCGATCTGTCGCTCCGTGCTCTGGGCGCCCGACGTCGTGCTGCTCGATGAGCCGACCGCGGCATTGGGAATCGCTCAGCGGCAGCAGGTGCTGGATCTGATCGAGCGTCTGCGCGAGGCGGGGCACGCGGTGATCGTGGTGTCGCATGATCTCGCGGATGTCGAGCGGGTTGCCGACCGGGTGGCGGTGATGCGTCTCGGCGAGAAAGTCGTGGAACTCGAACGGGACAGTTATACGCGAGCCGATCTGGTCGCTGCGATCACCGGTTTGACGACGGATTGAGGTGGAAACGATGACTCAGAAGAATTCTTCTACGGAAGCCCCGAAGTCCGGTCCGGTGCAGATCGCTGACCTTCGCGACGATCGTCGAGCGCGCATCCTTTCGGCGTTGGCGGGGAAGTACCGGGTCGTGCCGGTGCTCGTCGCCATTCTGGTGATGTGGCTTTTCTTTGCCGTGCAGAACCCAATGTTCCTCAGCCCCAGGAATCTGACGAACCTGTCCGTGCAGATCGTCGTAACGGCATTCCTGGCGCTGGGGCTCGTACTCATTCTCATCGTCAAGGAGATCGACCTCTCGATCGCCGCACTCAGTGCGGTCTCCGCTGGGACAATGGCGAAACTGCTGGTGGAGCTCCGCGTACCGGTGGTGATCGCGTTGGTGGCCGCGATCGGCGTGGGAATGCTGGTGGGGTTCGTCCAGGGGACTATCGTCGCCAGATTCCGGGCGGCTTCGTTCATCGTGACTCTCGCGATCTCACTCGCGCTGCAGGGAGTTCTGCTGGCCCTTCTCCCGCAGAGCGGCTCGATTGCACTTGCAGGAACTCCCGTGCAACTGATCGCGAACAGCTTCTTGACTCCGATCGTCGGGTTCGGGCTGGTGCTCCTCGGGGCACTGGCGGTGCTGGTGCTGACGCTGCAGTCCCGGTCGTACCAGTTGAAGCAGGGAGTCGAGAGTCCCCTGTTTGGGCGTGTGATCCTGCCGGTACTGGTGGTGCTCGCCGCCGGTTCGATCGTGGTGACCGTACTGAACCAAGATCGAGGAGTACCGACTCCGGTGGCCATTCTCGTCGTGTTCCTGGCAGTGATGGCGTACGTCACCACTCAAACTCGATTCGGCGTATACCTGTACGCCATCGGTGGCAATATCGAGGCGAGCAAGCGTGCGGCGATCAACGTAACCCGCATCAAGGTGTCAGCGTTCGTGCTCGCGGGAATGTTCGCGGCCATCGGCGGCATCATTTCGGCCTCGCAGACGCTGGGCGTCTCGGCGCAGAGCGGGGGCGGAACGCTGCTCCTCGAGGCCGTCGCAGCTGCAGTGATCGGCGGCGCGAGTCTGTTCGGAGGACGAGGGTCGGTCTGGGCCGCACTGGTAGGTGCACTGCTGATGGGAAGCATTGCGAACGGGCTTTCGTTGCTGAGCGCCTCTACGGAGGTCAAATTCATCGTGCAGGGGCTCGTGCTCGTCGCTGCGGTCATGATCGACAGCCTGCTCGTAGCCAAGGATAAGCGGGCATAGCGAAGGAGCTCGGTGGCAGAGGCGGTTAGCCGTCGCACCGAGGTATGGAAAGGGTATGAACATGGCACGCGAACTCACTGAGGCTCTCGCAGCCGGTACGCGCGGGTTCTTCGAGCGGTCGCCGAAGATGCTCATCGGGGGAGAACTGGTCGCGGCCGCGGACGGCGCCACGTTCAAGACGTATGACCCGGCGACGGGTTGTGTGTTGGCGGAAGTGCCCGCTGCGGGCGCAGAGGACGTGGATCGTGCGGTGCGGGCCGCCCGTCGTGCTCTCGAAGGAGAGTGGGGGGCCCTTCCGCCCAGGCGGAAGGGCGAGATCATCTGGGCGCTCGGAGACATCGCCGAGGCCCACAAGCAGGAACTCGCCGAACTCGATGTGCTCGACAACGGCAAGCCTCTATCGGTCGCGTTGGAGGACGTGGACGCCGTCGTGGAGCACTTCCACTACATGGCGGGCTGGGCCACGAAGGTCACGGGCGAGACCATACCCATGTCTGTGCCAGGAGACTTCCTGACCTACACGGAACGGGAGCCGGTCGGGGTGGTCGGGCAGATCATCCCCTGGAACTTCCCGATCGTGTCGATCGCGTGGAAGATCGCCCCGGCTCTGGCGGCCGGCTGCGCCGTGGTGATTAAGCCTGCGGAGCAGACGCCTCTCAGTGCACTGAGGTTCGCCGAACTCGCGAAGGATTCAGGTCTTCCGCCCGGTGCGCTGAACGTCGTGACCGGTGTCGGGTCGGTGACCGGCGCTGCGATCGTCGAGCATCCGGGAGTCGACAAGATCTCCTTCACAGGCTCGACTGCGACCGGCAAACGCATTCAGACGGCGGCGGCCCGGACCATGAAACGCCTGGGGCTGGAACTCGGAGGGAAGTCGCCCGTCATCGTGCTCCCTGACGCAGATATCGATCTCGCGATTGAGCAGGCCGCGCATGCCATCTTCTACAACCAGGGTCAGGTGTGTACCGCGGGTTCGAAACTGATCGTCCACCCGGATGTGTTCCATCAGGTCGTAGAGGGAGTCGCTGAGATCGCTGAGGGGCTCAGGGTGGGACCAGGCCTGCAGGCGACGACGGACATCGGTCCGCTGGTCTCCGGACAACAACTGCAGACGGTGTCCGACTACGTCGAGTCCGGGAGGGAATCAGGAGGAAGCGTCATCACCGGCGGTCGACGACTCGGCGAGGAGGGCTTCTTCTACGCTCCGACGGTCGTCGTCGAGCCCGAGCGGCGGTCGCGCATCGTCAAGGAGGAGATATTCGGGCCGGTTCTCGTCGCACAGAGGCTCGATGACACTGCTTTCGAGGAGATCGTGCGTCAGGCGAACGATTCCGAGTTCGGTCTCGCCGCGAGCATCTTCACGCGTGATCTGGGCATGGCGGCAAGGCTCGCGAGACGAATCAAAGCAGGGACCGTCTGGATTAACACCCATCACGTTCACGACTCCGCCGCGCCATTCGGTGGATTCAAGCAATCGGGGTACGGCAGGGAGCTCGGAGAGGCCGCCTTGCACGCGTACACCGAACTCAAGACCATCAAGATCGCGCTGTGAAGCATACAGGAAGGCTGGACGAGATGAAGAGCTATGACTACATCGTTGTAGGGGCGGGTTCTGCTGGCGCGGTCGTGGCCGCAAGGCTGGCGGAGGATCCGGCATGCCAAGTGCTGCTGCTCGAGTCGGGTCCGCCCGACAACGATCCGAACATCCACTCGTTGACCGGGCAGCTCCAGACCTGGCGCACCCCGGTCGACTGGAACTACACCACGGAGCCTCAGGTCCATACAGGAAACCGCCGGCACTACATCCCTGCCGGTAGGACGCTCGGGGGCTCGAGCTCCATCAACGGAATGATCTATGTCCGAGGCAGTCGTGAGGACTACGACGGGTGGGCCTACCTTGGCAACTACGGCTGGGATTACGAGTCCGTCCTCCCCTACTTCAAGAAGTCCGAGGACTGGGAGGGCGGTGCTGATGAGTATCGAGCGGTCGAGGGTCCGCTGCGCGTTTCGATCAATCACGATATGCACCCGCTGATGGAACGGGTCATCGACGCCTCGATCGAGGCCGGATACGACTACAACCCGGATTACAACGGCAAGGAGATGCTCGGCGTTGCTGCGATTCAGCACACGATCAAGGACGGGCGGCGGTGGTCTACTGCCGAAGCATTCCTGAGAACCGCCGGCGAAAACCTCCGTATCCTCACGGATTCGACCGTCACACGACTGCTGTTCGAAGGAACCCGGTGCACTGGGGTGGAGTACATCGATGCGGGAGGCGAGATCGTCTCGGTTCGAGCTGATGCGGAAGTCGTGGTGTCCGCAGGTGCATACGAGAGTCCTAAGCTGCTGATGCTCTCCGGAATAGGCGACCTCACGGAGCTCGCCGAGGCGGGCATCCGGCCGTTTCACCACCTGCCCGGCGTCGGGAGAAACCTCCACGACCACGTGCTCTGCGGGTTGACGTTCGAAGCGGCCAAACCCGTGCCTCCTCAGACGACGAGTTTTATGCAGGCGCTGCTCTTCACCAAGAGCAGTCCAGATCGCAAGGGGCCCGATCTGCAGCCCACGTTCAAGCACATCCCCTTCTACCAGTCGGGAGAGGACGGCCCTGAGAACGCGTGGACGTTGAGTGCCGGCCTCGTGCGTCCGTCCAGCCGCGGAACTGTGCAGCTGCGTTCGGCCGATCCACGGGACAAGCCGCGCATCGACACGAACTACCTGCAGACCCAGAGCGACCTCGATCGCCTCATGATGTGCGTCGAAATCGTTCGCGGCATCGCGCATCAGCCCGCGTACGCGGAGTGGATGAAGCGCGAGGTCTTTCCAGGAGAACTCATCCAGACGAAGGCGCAATTGCGCGACTACGTCCTGAACACCTATAGCACCTACTATCACCCGGCAGGATCCTGCAAGATGGGAATCGACGCGATGGCCGTCGTGGATCCAGAGCTCCGCGTGCACGGCATCCAGGGCCTCCGTGTGGCGGATGCTTCTATCATGCCCGAGGTGATCGGAGGGAATACCAACGGTCCGTCGATCATGATCGGTGAGAAAGCCGCTGCCATGCTGAAGGAGGCGAGAACGCGATGAGCGGTCTGAACAGCGGTCATATCGTCCTCACGAATGCGTCGGTGCTCGATGTCGTTGGGGGCGTGGTCATTCCGCACCAGGTTGTGTTTGTATCGGATGGCCTCATTCGAGAGGTCGGAGCTGCGGGTACCGTGAAGTACCCTGCCGAAGCGGTTGTCCTTGACTGCGAGGGCGGAACGGTTATGCCAGGACTGATCGATTGTCACGTTCACGTCACCAGCGTGACCGCCGACCTCATAGCTTTGGCCCAGGAATCGCCTCTCCATGTGGGTGGGCGGGCGGTAAAGACGCTCGAAGAAATGCTGCGTCGCGGCTTCACAACGGTGCGCGATGTTGGAGGGGCGGACTACGGACTCGCCGACCTAACTGAGCAGGGGCACGTGAATGGGCCGAGGGTGTGGTTCGGCGGGAAGGCGATCTCTCAGACGGGAGGACACGGCGACTTTCGGACGCAAGGCCAAGTCGTCATCGATGACCACAGGTGTTGCTCGGGAATTGGGGTCGTCGCAGACGGAGTGCCGGAAGTCCGGCGCGCGGCGCGCGAGCAGTTCCGCACCGGCGCCGATCATATTAAGCTCATGCTCTCGGGTGGGGTCGGGTCGCCCACTGACCGTATTGGCTCGACACAATACTCGGTGGAAGAGATCCGCGCTGCGGTGGAAGAAGCCGAGGCCTATGAGCGGTATGTCGCTGCGCACGCCTATACTGCACGTGCGATCAATCGTGCACTGGCCAACGGCGTGCGAAGCATCGAGCACGGCAATCTTCTCGATGAGACTTCCGTCGAGCATTTCCTGCGAGCCGATGCATATTATGTTCCCACGATTATTGCCAGCCGAAGCCTCGCAGACCCGCGCACCAGTGGACTTCAGCCCGTCGCGCAGGCGAAAGTGGACTGGGTTCTTGAGCGCGGCATGAGTGCGTTGGAGCAGGCTCACAGGGCGGGCGTAAAGATCGCCTTCGGTACCGATTTGCTCGGAAGCTTCCAAGAGCGCCAACTCGAGGAACTGTCGATCAGGGCGGAGGTGCAGGCGCCTATCGACGTCATCAGGTCGGCGACGGTCGTGTCGAGCGAGATGGCCCTGTGGGGAGACCGCTTGGGTCAGGTGAAGGCCGGATACTTGGCAGATTTAGTCGTCACGCGAAGAGACCCGCTGGAGTATTTTGCGGACCTCTATGCAGAGGATCACCGCTATGTAATCTCGAGGGGACGCATCGCCTATGTAGACGGAGAGCCGCAGGGATTGACCTAGCGTGTCTGCGCGGTGAGGACACGAGGCCTCTCACGGGAGTTGAACCGTCGAAGCTTGGCCTCCGACGGTGCACCCGGAGCAGGAGTAACTCCGGAGGACAGTCAGAAATGGTGGAGCAGGTCGAATCGATTCCACTGCTTATCCGCGAGGTCGACCATTCTGCCTGAGCGTTCGGGGTCTACCGCGACGAGTTCGGAAAGGATCGCATGGATCACTGAGGTTGCCGCGGTCAGTGAGGTCGTGAATGTCACTCCCTCGGTGGGTATGCGGATGCACTCCTTGCACTGCAACTCGAACTTCCTGGTCACAGTTTCGGTCAGGAGGACCACGGGAACCCCGAGCTCTTCGCATGCTTGGATGGTCTGGTAGGAGTTCTCGTAGATCTGCCAGAAGCTGATCACGATGACCAAGTCCTCAGGCTGAGTATGAGCAATGGTGTTGACAATCTGAGACTCCTCGGTCATGAGTCTGATGTCGTACCCGTAGAGACGCGCGTTATGGGTCAGGATGTGTCCGGCCCCGATCGCACTTCCAAGTGCCACCACGAAGATCCGACGGCTGGAAGCGATGTCGTGAGCCACCCTGCGAATCTGTGGCAAGTCGACTGTGTTGATGAAGGAGAGTAGGTTGTCGTGATCTCGCGTCAGTGAGGCATAAGCCGCGAATTCCTCAGCCGATTCAGAATTCTGGCCGGAATCGGTGGCACTGAGCGTCGCTAGATACAGTGTTCTCGCCTCTGCCTGGAATGCGGGCCATCCTGTGTATCCGAGAGCTTGGGCGGTTCTGGTCACGGTTCCGATACTGACATCAGCGCGCTCTGCGACCTCCCGAACCGAACCGAAAGAGGCAAGTCTGGGACTGGCGGAGAGCAGGCGAATGACTCTTTGGGGCTTCCGGGCAAGGTCCCGTCCACTGCTGCGCTCATGAAGCCAGGCCGCAATGCCAACGGGTGGGTGTCGAGTATCCACGCAGTCCTACTTTCCCGAGAATGACTTGAGTAGCAGGCTAATGCACCATCCTGGTGCGAAGTGATCATCGATACCGCATTTGAGGAGCCCGTTGCCCCATTCTTCAAAGCCGAATGCCCGTCGAGGAGGCAGGTCCCATCGAGCGAAAACTGGGGTACGACACAAGGGTGGTCTCGAACTGATTCGAGACCACCCTTGTCCGGTGTTCTGCAGCGAGTGAACCCCTAGATCAGACCCTCGGAGAGACGGTTCGGGGTACCGAAGCGGTGCGCGGTGATCGACACGGCCTGCTCGTGCAGGTGCGGGAGCATCTCCACGCGGCCGGCCGACACGACGGGGCCGCCGTAGACGGCGACGTCGGGCTTGCCGCCCGTCGCCTCGTAGACCGCGGCGACGATGGCCGCGCGCGACTCACCGGCGACCACGCGGATGCGAGCGCTGGCCTGCGGGCCGTCCTGTGCAGCGATGCTCTTGACGCGCTTGGTCCATGCGGCGTCGTCCTCGAAGTGCACCGACACGCGGGCGGCGGCGAGGGCGTCGACGATCGGCTGGGGCAGCGCGACCGGCGAGCTGACGACGGGCTTCGAATCGGCTGCGAGGCCTGCCGCGATCGTGCGGATGGTCTCGTGCAGCGGAGCATCCTCAGCCACGCGGATCGTCACCTGCACCGGCAGGTAGCGGAGCAGGTTGCGCTCGATGCCGAGCTTCGAGTCATCCTTGGCGATGCCGAACTCGCTGTCCCAGGCCGCTACGTCGCTCGACAGAGCGCCGCGCAGCCATTCGAGCTGCTCGCCCGTGACACCTGCCTGCTGGGCGGCGGACAGCAGACCTGCTGCTGCCCGGCGCGGTGCGCGAATCTCGCCCTGCACCGGCGCGTCGACCCAGTCGACGAGGCCGTGCAGGTAGCTCGGACCGCCGGCCTTGGTGCCCGCGCCGATTGCCGACTTCTTCCAGCCGCCGAACGACTGACGGCGAACGATCGCGCCGGTGATGCCGCGGTTGATGTAGAGGTTGCCGGCCTGGATGCGCTCCAGCCAGCGCTTCATCTCGGAGCGGTCGAGCGAGTGCAGACCGCTCGTGAGGCCGTAGTCGATCTCGTTGACCATGTCGATCGCCTCGTCGAGGTTCTTCGCGGTCATGATGCCGAGAATCGGGCCGAAGTACTCGGTCATGTGGTACTCGCTGCCGCGCTTCACACCTTCGCGCACGCCGGGGCTCCACAGCTTGACCTCGCCCTTCTTGTCGAGCGAGAGCGGGCTGTCGCTCTTGATCGGCTTGGGCTCGATGAGCCACTTCTCACCCGGGCTCAGGGTGGTGAGGCCGCGGAGGAGCTTGCCGGAGGGCGCCGTGATGATCGTGCCCATCTGGGTCTCGAGGTTCTCGGGGGTGCCGACCTTGAGAGACTGCACCGCGTCGATGAGCTGACGGCGGAAGCGCTTCGAGGTAGCGACCGAGCCGACGAGAATCACGAGCGACGAGGCCGAGCACTTCTGGCCTGCGTGACCGAATGCCGACAGGGCGACATCCTTGGCGGCGAGGTCGAGATCGGCGTCGGGGGTGACGATGATCGCGTTCTTGCCGCTGGTCTCGGCGAGGATCGGCAGATCCTTGCGGGTCTCGCGGAAGCTGACGGCGGTCTCGTACGAGCCGGTCAGGATCAGGCGTTCGACACGCTCGTCGGCGACGAGCTTCGAGCCCAGCGAGCGGTCGCTGAACTGCACGAACTGCAGCACGTCGCGGGGCACGCCGGCCTCCCACAGTGCCTCGACCATCACGGCGCCGGTGCGGGCCGAGTTGGTGGCGGGCTTGATGATGACCGAGGAGCCTGCGGCGAGACCTGCGAGGGCGCCGCCTGCGGGGATCGCGGTCGGGAAGTTCCACGGCGGGATGACCGCGATGAGCTTCTTGTGGACGGGCTTCGCACCGTCGGTCTGCTCGAGCAGCTGACCGAGCATCGCGTAGTAGTTCGCGAAGTCGATCGCTTCCGAGATCTCGGGGTCGGTCTGGTCGAGCGTCTTGCCGCACTCGGATCCGGAAACCTCCATGAGGTCGGCACGCTTCGCTTCGAGGCGCTCAGCGGCGCGGTAGAGGATGCGGGCACGCTCGTCGGCGCCCAGTGCCTGCCAGCCGTCGGCAGCCTTGACACCGCGCTCGATGACCTCGTTCAGGGTCTTCTCGTCGCCGATGCGCGAGTTCTCGACCATCTCGACGCCGAGCTGAGAGGCGACCATCTTGTTCGCGATCTCGCGACCCCAGATGCGGTTGCCGGGCAGATCGGGATCGGTGTCGGGGCAGTTCTCGAACTCGCCCTTGCGGCCGGCCTCGACGAGTGCCTCGACGCGAGCTTCTGCGCCGGGCTCGTCGTAGCTGCGGCGATCTTGTTGGCGGTTCGGCTTCGGCACGTTGTACGACTCGATCGAACCGTCGCCGGTGATGGCTTCGAGGTCTGCGAGCGATGCGAGGAAGCGTTGCTTCTCGCGCTCGAACAGCGCCTGGTTGTCGTTGAGCTCGAACACGGCCGACATGAAGTTCTCCTGGCTCGCGCCTTCTTCGAGGCGGCGAATCAGGTAGGCGATCGCAACGTCGAACTCCTCAGGGTGCACGACGGGCGTGTAGAGGAGCAGCGATCCGACCTCGCGCTTGACGGCCTCGGCCTGGCCCGTGGCCATGCCGAGCAGCATCTCGACCTCGACGCCGCTCTGAGCGCCGCGCGACTTGGCGAGCAGCCAGGCGAGGGCGATGTCGAAGAGGTTGTGGCCGGCGACGCCGACTCGCACGTTCTTCACGCGCTCAGGGGTCAGCGCGTAGTCGAGCACAGCCTTGTAGCTGGTGTCGGAGGCCTGCTTGGAGCCCCAGGTCGCTGCGGGCCAGCCGTGGATGGCCGCGTCGACGAGCTCCATGGGAAGGTTCGCGCCCTTCACGACGCGGATCTTGACCGGGGCGCCGCCGTCGGCGACACGCTTCGCAGCCCACTCCTGGATGTCGATCGTCGCCTCGAGGGCGTCGGCCAGGTACGCCTGCAGCACGATGCCGCCCTCGAGGTTCTTGAACTCGGGGCGATCGAGGATGCGCTTGAAGACCTCAATGGTGAGGTGGAGGTCCTTGTACTCCTCCATGTCGAGGTTGATGAACTTCTGGGGGCTCGACGCTGCGGCGCGTTCGTAGAGCGGCACCAGCTGGTCGACGATGTGGCCGACGGCCTCGTCGAATGCCCAGTGGTTGTGGGGAGCCACGGTCGAGGAGACCTTGATGGAAACGTAGTCGACGTCGTCGCGGGCGAGCAGCTTGTGCGTTCCGGCGAGGCGGCGCTCGGCTTCGTGCTCACCGAGGATGGCCTCGCCGAGCAGGTTGATGTTGAGGCGAACGTCGTCCTTCTTGATCTTCGCGATCGCCGGGCCGAGCTTGGAGTCGGTCGCGTCGATGATGAGGTGGCCCACCATCTGGCGCAGCACCTTGCGTGCGATCGGCACCACGACGCCGGGCATGGGCTTGGCGAAGGCACCGCCGAGGCCGATCGCTCCGCGCATCGGTGCGGGGAGGAACTTCGGGGTGAGCGGCACGAGCTCCTTGAGCTTCTTGCCTGCGGCAGAGAGGTCTTCGGGGCGCACGACGCCGTCGACGAAGCCGACGGTGAAGTCGAGGCCGTTGGGGTCGCTCAGCACACCGGCGAGGCGGGCGGCCGAAGCGTCGGCGGGGATGGTGGCGGCTTCCTTCAGCCAGCGCTGAACGAGCGCGACAGCGTCGTTCGCGAGGTCCTGTGGACGGGTGAGGGTGGTGGTGTCAGTACTCACTCGGAACCTTTCTCGGGATGGGGTGGTTTTCGCGCTGCGTCGCGCGCGCGTATTCAGAATCAGTGTGAGCTCTTCCGAGCGTGAAGTAAAGCGATACTTTCTGTTGCGTACAATGAAGAGCATCTTAACGATTGGAGTCGGGGATTGTTGGAGATGAAGCGGCTGCGGCTGCTCTGGGAATTCCACGCCCGTGGAACGGTCGCTGCGGTGGCGGAAGCGATGAACTACAGCCCGTCGGCGGTCTCCCAGCAGCTCGCTCTTCTGGAGCGAGAAGCGGGCGTCGAACTGCTGCGTCGCAGCGGGCGCACGCTCGAGCTCACCCCGGCTGCCGAGGCGCTCGTGGAAGAGACCGAGCAGCTCCTCGCGGGGCTGGAGCGGGCCGAGGCGTCGCTGCACGGCCTCGATGGCGAGGTCTCGGGCACGCTGCGCGTCGCCGTGTTCCAGACGGCGGTGCTCGCGATCATGCCGCAGGTGCTCAGGCGGCTGCGGGGCGAGCACCCGGCTCTGCGCGTCGAGATGGTGCAGCACGAGCCGGAGGCCGCGCTGCAAGAGACCTGGGCGCGAGGCTTCGATCTGGTGGTGGCTGAGCAGTATCCGGGGCACGCGGCACCGCACTTCGCGGGGTTGGATCGCGAGGCGCTCACTCGGGATCGCGTGCAGCTCGCCCTCCCGCCGTTGGGCTCGGGCGATCCGGCATTCGATGAGGCCGAGCGGCTCGCCGATGCGGCGCAGCTGCCCTGGGTGATGGAGCCGCGTGGGGCGGCCTCCCGGCACTGGGCCGAGCAGATGTGTCGCAGTGCCGGGTTCGAGCCAGACGTGCGGTATGAGACGGCGGATCTGCAGGCCCATGTGCGGCTCGTCGAGTCGGGCAACGCGGTCGCGCTCTTGCCCGGACTCGTGCACTTCGGCCGCCCGCACCGTCTGCGTCTGGCCGAGCTGCCCGGGCAGCCGCACCGTACCGTGTTCACCGCGGCTCGCGCGTCGAGCCGGTCGCGACCCGAACTCGCCGCGGTGCGGGCCGCGCTGGCGCACGAGGCGCGGGCGCTCAGCGCGGCGTAAGGTGGGCGGCGCAGCTTCCGCAGTTCAGCGCGCTACTTCGCCGACGGGGGCAACTGGGGGATCCGCAGGTGGAAGACGGTCGAGCGTCGCGAGCTCACCGCCGCTGCCAGACGCTCGGCGAAGCCGTCGAGCGTCGTGAACGTCCAGGCGTCGAGCCCGTAGGCGCGTCCGAGCGCGGCGAAGTCGGGGTTGACCAGCGTCGTGCCGACCCGCCGCCCGGGAAACTCGCGCTCCTGGTGGGAGCGGATTGTGCCGTAGCCGCCGTTGTCGAGGATGAACACGAGCGCCCGTCCCTCGACTGAGGCGAGCGAGGCGAGCTCCGTTCCGTTCATGCCGAAGCAGCCGTCTCCGGCGAGTGCGACGACCGTGCGCTCCGGGAAGACGAGGCTCGCGGCGACGGCGGCCGGCATGCCCATGCCCATGGCACCGTTTCGGGGACCGACGAGGCTGCGGGGCACTTCGTGGTGTAGATATCGCTGCGCCGCGAGTGCGTAGTTGCCGGCGCCGAGCGTGAAGATGCTGTCGTCGGGAAGCACCTGGGCGAGTACCCCGTAGATCGATTCGGGCGTGAGCTCATCGCTCTCGGGCTGCGGAGGGGTGCTCCAACGCACGTAGCTCTCGCGCAGCGCGGAGAGGCGATCGGCGCGCGCGGCCGAAGCCGGGAGGGCTTCTGCTTCGAGCGCGGTCATCCAGTCGGTCGTCGACATCGTGAAGTGCGCCCCGGCTCCCCCGACTCGGGCCCGCAGGTCGGGGTCCTTGGTGACGATGTAGGTGCGGGGAGCGTTTCGGCCGAGCGTATACCCATCGCTCATGACGTCGGAGCGTACGGCGCCGAGATAGCACACGAGGTCGGCCTCTTCGTACGCGGCGGCCGCCGCCTCCGAGCGTTTGAAGCCGAGCGATCCGACCCAGGCCGCGGAGGAGTGCGGGTGGTTGTCGTGCGCCCGGAAGTCGGAGACCACCGGAACCGACATAGCCTCGGCGATGCGGCGCAGTTGTGTCGCCGACTCGCGGTTCCAGTCATCGCCGCCGATCACGAAGACGGGGCGTTCGGCCCGTTCGAATGCCACGCGCACCTCGGCGATGCCTTCCGGAGTCGGGCGCAGTGGCTGGACGCGGATCGCCGGGAACACGTCTTGCACGTCCGTCGCCTCCCGCAGGCGCTCCTCCGGGAGTCCGATGACGACCGGGCCCGGACGGCCGGCCTCGGCGAGGTCGAATGCCCGTGCGACGCTCTCGCCGGCGGAATCCGGATCATCGAGGATCATCACGGCCTTGGTCGTCGAACCGAACCAGGCGCGCGGATCGAACTCCTGGAACGCCTCCTTGTCGCGGTCTGAGGTCGGGATGAGCCCGACGAAGGCGACGAGCGGCGTCGCATCTTGATAGGCGGTGTGGATCGCGATCGAGAGATTGGCCGCCCCGGGGCCGCGGGTGACCATCGCGACCCCGGCGCGGCCGGTGAGGCGGCCCTCGGCGAGAGCCATGAAACCGGCGCCTCCCTCCTGCCTGGCGGTCACCAAGCGGATGGGCGAATCGTGGAGCGCGTCGAGCAGGCCGAGGAAGCTTTCACCGGGCACCTGGTAGATGCGGGGCACTTCTCGGGCCTCGAGCTGACGCACGATGCTGCGGGCGACGGTATTCGGCACGGGTGCCTCCTAGTTGGTCTCGGCGCGGTCGAGTTCGAAGATGGCCTCGAGCTCGACCGAGGCGTTCTGGGGCAGCTGCGGGGCGGCGAGAGCCGTGCGGGCGTGCTCGCCGCGGGAGTCCTCGAAAGCGTCGCGCAGCAGAGAGCTCGCGCCATCGATGACGCTGGGCTGGCTGTAGAAGCCCGGTGCGCTGGCGACGTAGCCGTTGAGCTTCACCACGCGAGCGACGCGATCGAGTCCGACGGCCTGTTCCACCTGGGCGAGCAGGTTCAGCGCTGCGAGCTGTGCCGCTTCTGCCCCCTCTTCGACGGAGAGGTCGCGGCCCACCAGTCCGGTGCTCGCCACCTGTCCGTCGAGTTTCGGAATCTGGCCAGAGACGTAGAGCAGATCACCGGTCTGCACCGTTGCGGTGTACGCGTATTTCGGTGCGGCGGCGGTCGGGAGTTGGTGGCCGAGATCCGCGAGTCTGCGGGCGATGCGGCTGGTCATGCTGGCTTCCTTTCGCTGCGTGCGACGGGGTCGCCGCACGCCACCCAGTTATAGCCCGGAAGGCCCCTTTCGGGACAGGCAAATCTCATGCCAAAAAAGGTATCGATTGATTCGAAACGGGTCTTAGACAGGTATGTAGTCCCATGTGATACTGGGGCCGCTGGAAGACCTTTTTTGGCGTCGTGAGCCCGTAGGGGAAGCAAGTACCACGGGCCACGGCAGCTAGATCTCAGTGTTGAGAAGGACGGAGACACACATGAGTGTGGCCAATGACCGAACCGCTTCGGAGACCCACGAGGATCTCAGTACGCGCCAGATCAGTGAGATCAGAGTATCTCGGGCCAAGCAGAGTCCAAGCCTCCGGGCGATCCTCACCTCGTCGGGTGCGAAGGCAATCGCTGGCATTCTCATTGCGCTCGCCCTCTGGGAGATCGTGGTGTGGGTCTTCGATTTCCCCGCCTACCTGCTGGTCGGGCCGCTGTCAGCACTGCAGGAGTTGTTCTCGCGTCCCGAGTTCTACCTCATGCACAGTGGCGTGACGCTCGCCGAGTCGCTCGCGGGCTTCGCCCTCGGCGCGATGCTCGGCATCCTCTTCGGGTCGATCCTCTACTACCTGCCCTTCCTCAGACACTTCATCTACCCGATGCTCATCGCGATCGACACGATTCCGAAGGTCGCACTCGCGCCGCTCTTCATCCTCTGGTTCGGTTTCGGCTTCGAATCGAAGGCGTTCGTCTCCATGCTCATCGCCTTCTTCCCGCTCGTGATCAACACGTACGAGGGCCTCTCATCGGTGCCTGCCGAGTTGAAGGAGCTCGCGCGCATCAACAAGGCCTCGCGATGGAAGCAGATGAGCAAGATCGAGTTCATCTACGCCCTGCCCTACGTCTTCACCGGTATGAAGATCGCGATCTCGATCGCGGTCGGCGGTGCGGTGGTCGGCGAGTTCATCGCCGGTTCGAGCGGACTCGGCTTCGTCATCCTGCTCGCGAACAGCCAGGTGAATCTGCCGTCGATGTTCGCCGCGTTCATGGTGCTCGCGGTCATCTCGCTCCTGCTCTTCGCACTCGTCGACTTCATCGGTCGAAAGCTCGTACCGTGGCGCAACTTCGTCAAGTAGTGCGACTTCGTGAAGTCGCTTGCGCACTCTGAACACTCTCAAGAAAGGAATCATGACAATGAATCGGAACAGGAAGCGTTGGACTCTGGCGGCCGGTGCGGTCGTAGCCGCGGCCGCGTTGACGCTGACGGCGTGCAGTGGCGCGGGCGGAGACGGCGACACGGAGGGGCTCAAGGATGCGTCTCTCATGCTGGGTGTGGCGTTCACCCCTCGCCACGCACCGATCTTCGCGGCGAAGGATCAGGGCTTCTTCGAAGAAGAAGGCATCAACCTCGAGATCCTGCCCGGCACCGGCTCCGGCAACACCGTTGCAGCCGTTGACTCCGGCAAGGTCGACTTCGGCTGGGCCGACTTCGGCGTCACGGTGCTCAACGTCGGTCAGGGCAGCAAGGTGAAGCAGGTCAACCTCCTGCAGGGCTCCGACTTCTATTCAGTGGTCGCCCTCGAGAAGAGCGGCATCAAGGACTGGGATGACCTGAAGGGCAAAACCGTCGCCACCGAGGCGAGCGGCGCGATGACCGCCTTCTGGCCGCTCATCATGGAGCGGATGGGCTTCGATGAGGGCGACGTGGAGGTCATCCACGCGACCGGTGACTCGAAGGTTCCGGGTCTGCTCGCCGGTCAGTGGGACGCGAACCTCTCGTACTCCGGGTCGGATGTTCCCGGGCTCGTCGACCAGGGCGAAGATCCCGTGATCCTGAGCTGGAGCGACGCCGACCTCAGCGTGTACGGCGACGGTGTTCTCACCAGCGACAAGCTCATCGAAGAGGATCCCGAACTGGTGAAGGCCTTCAACCGTGCGGTCACCCGCGGTGTGATGTGGTCGTGCGACCACGTCGACGAGACCATCGACAGCTTCAACAACCAGGTCTCCGGGTTCAGCGACATCGCGCTCGAGACGGCGATTCAGATGCAGTGCGACGTCCGCTGGAACGACGAGAACGAGGAAGAGGGGCTCGGCTACATGACCGACGAGGGCGTGCAGCAGCTCATCGACCTCGGCGGCGAGTACCTCGAGCTCGAGAACGCTGATGAGCTCGATCCCGGCACGGTCTACACCAACGACTACATCGAGCCCATCGCGAAGGGCGAGACGATCGACAGCCCCAAGAAGTGATTCTTCGGCGACGTAAGGAGTCCCAGTGACTGCAACGCACAACGTCATCGACATCAAGGATGTCGGCATGACCTACAAGTCTCGCGAGGGCGGGGAAGTGAAGGTTCTCGACGGATGCGACTTCTCCGTGCAGCACGGCGAGTTCATCTCGATCGTGGGGCAGTCGGGCAGCGGCAAGACGACGCTGCTGCGCATCATCGCCGGACTGCTCGAGAACACGCAGGGAGAGGTGCTCGTGAAGGGGCGGCCTGTCGCCGACTCGCTCCGAGAGCTCGCGATGGTGTTCCAGGCACCCGTGCTCCTGCCGTGGCGCAACAACCTCGCCAACATCCTGCTGCCGATGGAGTTCCGCAACGACGTCACTCCCGAGGTGCGCGAGCACGCCAAGCATCTCCTGGAGATGGTCGGGCTCGAGGGGAGCGAGAAACGCTACTCCTACGAGCTGTCCGGTGGCATGCAGCAGCGCGTGGCGATCGCCAGGGCTCTCGTTTCCCGACCCGAGATCCTGCTCATGGATGAGCCGTTCGGAGCACTCGATGCGATGACGCGCGACACGATGAACTTCGAGTTGCAGCGCATCTGGAAGGAAACGAACCAGACGGTGCTGTTCATCACCCACTCGATTCCGGAAGCGGTCTGGCTCGGCGACCGCGTCGTCGTGATCGGCGACCGGCCCGGCCGGGTGATCGCCGACATCAAGGTCGATATTCCACGGATGCGCACTCGTGAGTCCCGCTTCACACCGGAGTTCGCCGAGTACGTCAGCGAGATCGAAGCCCTGATCGGTGCTCAGGGCGCGATCAGCTGAACACATGGAACGCATGCACCAGAGAAACAGGGAGGTTACAGGTGCGACTCAATAACGACTCGGCTGCGATCACGGAAGAATTCGGGTTCGACCCGCTCGCCCGGCTGCTGTTCACCAACATTCGCCGCGACTCGAGCAAGATCGTGAAGCCCATCATCGCGGAGCTGGCGGAGGAGCGTCTGCTGCTCGTCCGCCAGCAGGAGACGGCGAGCGTGCTGTTCGCGGGTGCTCCGCGCGAGCGCGTGCGATTCCACTCGCCGTGGGTGACCTTTGATCGTCGCCTCGTCGAGGGCTACGAGGTGGCGCCCAACCTGGCGGCCCTGGTGTCCGAACTCGCCGGCTCCGACACGGTGACGCTTGCGCCGGGCATCGCGTACGCGCATCTGCAGGAGCTCGCGGGTGGCCTGAACGTCGAAGTCGAGGCGGATCCGCGGGACGCCGAGGCGGTCGTCGTCTATGAGCTCTCAGAAGACGAGGTGCTCGCGCGCTTCCGCGAGTGGCGAGACGCCGGGGTGGCGTTCGGCCGCGAGTTCATCTCGGCGTTCCCGGGCCTTGACGGCATCGAAGAGTACTTCAGCTCCGAGGTCGATACCCGCTTCTCGGCGCTGGCAGAAGTCGTCGAGCAGATCGGAGTCGCCGGTATCTACCTGGGCGCGCCGCCGAACTTCTCGGAGGTGACGGCGCGGCAGGACTCCGAGTCGGCAGGAGCCCTGTGGGTGCCGGGCACCGGAAAGGTGCTGGTCATCGCGGATGCCGCCGAGTACGGCTTCGCGGGGATCCCGGTCGGTCGATACGACTCACGGGCCGAGGCGGTGCGGGCGCTGGTTCCCGGAGGCCGCCTCGGTGTCGAAGAGGAGTGGATGACGGCCTCGTCGGCGCGTGCACTCGAGGCGACCGGCCTCGAGCTGGTGAACGCCTCCTCGAAGCTCGGCAACTGGCGAGACCTGAGGGATGCGGAGGATCTGCCCTTCATGGTCATCGCGGCGCGTGCGAGCACCTACGCGATGGAGAACGCCCTCGAGCGTCTCGGGTCGAAGCTGCAGGCCGGGCAGGAGAGTACGGAGGCGGAGCTCTACGGCGACTACCTCGCCGGGATCCACGATTTCAGAATCACGCACCGGATCCCCTTCGGCATCGAACCGTACTTCGTGAATGAGCACGCCTCCGATCGCACCCTGTTCCCGACGACCCCGACCGACGCGCCGATCACGGCCGAGAGCGGCTGCGTCGAGCTGGATACCGGCGTGAAGGTGACGATCGACGGTGTCGTGGTCGCGACCTCAGACATGGGGCGTTCGCTGCCGCTGACTGCCGGAGCCGCGCAGGCGTACGGTGTGCTGACGCGGGTGATCCGCGAGCAGATCATCCCCTCGATCCGCCCCGGAGTGCCGATGTCGCAGGTGCACGCCGAGGCCCTCGAGTCGCTCACTGCGGTGCGGGGCGAGCTTGAAGAGGCCGGCCTCCTCGAAGCGGATACCGACTTCGTGAGCTGGTATCAGAAGCGCAACGTGGGTCACCTCATGGGGAAGCAGGAATCGTTCGCGAATGAGCTGCGCCCGGGCTACGAGCATGTGCTGCGCGTCGGCGACTACGGCGCTGCCGAGACGCCGTGGCGCTTCGGCAAGATCGGCATCAGCACTGAAGACCTGTGGTTCATCGGTGAGGATCGGACCTTCACGCTCACACTGGGGCAGTAGGGGCATTCGACCGTCTGGGGCGGGAGGATCGGCGGAGAGCTGATCCGCCCCAGACGTGTGCGGGTTCACGTGTTTTGCCGAACTTCACCGCTACGGCAGACTGGATGCACGAGGTTCTCGGGAGCGCCGGAGAACCCGATGGTCTCGCCTCGAGGCGGCAGGGAGAGTGCATGTTCACCTTCGTTCAGTTGAAGAGCTTCGTCGTCGTCGCCGAAGAGCTGCACTTCGGTCACGCCGCCGATCGACTGCAGATGACGCAGCCGCCGTTGAGCCGTCAGATCCGCAAGCTCGAAGAGGAACTGGGGTTCGAGGTCTTCGACCGCTCGAAGCGGCAGGTGGTACTGACGGTGGCCGGTGAGGCGTTTCTCGACGAGGCGCGGAAGCTGCTGTCGATCGCCGAGCGGTCTCAGGAGATGGCGCAGCGGATCGCGAAGGGTCAGGGCGGGGTGGCTGCGATCGGCCTGACCGGCATGGGCATCCTCGCGATGCTCCCGATCTTGATGGAAGACCTGGAGGAGCACGCGCCCGACCTGCGGCTCGAGGTCAACGAGATGGTGACGCGAGAGCAGATCGCTGCGATTCTCAGCGGCACGATCGATGTGGGCCTCGTGCGCACTCCGCCGCAGCACGAGGATCTCGAGAGCGTGCTCGTGCACACAGAGCGGCTCGTTGCCGCAGTCAGCAGCAAGCATCCGCTCGGCGTCACCAATGCGCCCTTGGAGGTGCGCGACCTCACGGGGGAGCCGTTCATCGAGTACGCGCCCGTGCAGGCCGCCTATTTCCACGAACTGGTGAAGTCGACGCTGCGTGATGTACCGGTCGTCTTCCGGCAGCAGGTGGCGCAGGTGCAGAGCGCGGTTGCGCTTGTGGCAACCAACTACGGTCTCGCGTTCGTTCCCGAGTCGGCGATGCACATGCAGATGGCGGGCGTCGTCTACCGTCCGATCAAGGGATTGCAGGATCCGATCATCCCGTTGTACGCCGCGTGGCGTCGTGACAACACGAACCCGGCCTTCAAGTCCATCGTCACGCGGCTCTACCGGTTGCGCCGCAAGGGTGTGACGCGCAATCCGTTGCGTCTCGCGCAGCTCGCCGCCTACCGTGGGGTGCTGTAGGGCGGAGTGCTGCAGGGAGACGCTCAGCGCGAGCTGAGCACGACCTGCTTCTGCAGCTCGCGCAGTTCTTGCAGCACGGGCAGCGTGATGGGAACCGTGTCGGCGATACCCGCGTCGAACTCTTCGGGCAGTGGCTTCCAGGTCTGTCGGGCGGCGCGTGCCCTGCGGGTGGCGATGATCAGCCCCTGCAGTCCGATGATGCCCCACATGAGGTTCGAGGCGACGGCGGGCCAGGCTCCGTAGGCCAGCGCGCCTGCCGATGCGAGGAAGCCTCCGACGGCGTTGAGCGCGGCGTACCGTTTCGTCGTCGGCGCCGCCCAGCCGCGCCAGATCAGCACGTACGCGGAGAACGTGCCGATGGTGCCGAGCCAACCGAGGGTGCTGCCGACGAAGTCTTCCAACTCTGCTCCTTGAGGAACGAAGGGATGGTCTGGGGAAAGTCGCGCAGCCCCGCACCGGGTCGGGAGGCCCGATGCGGAAGCTGCGCAGGACCATTCTCGAACTCGCTCTGCATTCAGCGCAATCGAATCTTTCGGTATCCGGTGTTTAGAATGAGTGAATATGAGGATCAACGTTGCACGCCTGCCCTATTTGCTGCAGATCGCCCGTAATGGCGGGGTGCTCGCGGCGGCCGAAGCCATGCGTCTGACCCCTTCGGCGGTGTCTCAGCAATTGGCGCGCCTGGAGGCCGAAGTCGGAGTTCCGCTTGTCGAGCGCAGCCCGCGCGGCATCGTGCCGACCGCCGCCGGTCGCGAACTCATCGAGCTCGCTGAGAGCGTCGAGCGCGAGGTCAACGAGGCCGCCTTGCGCGTCGGTGCGGCCAGTGAGTTGCCGAGCGGCCGTATCAGGTTCGGGGCGTTCCAGAGCTTCATCAGTGGCGTGCTCGCACCGACGCTCCCGCGCTGGCGCACGGAGCTCTCAGGCGTGCACCTCGAGGTAGTTGAGGGAGAGCAAGACGAGCTGCTGCGCAGCCTGCGATCGGCCGACCTCGATGTCATTGCGGTGGAGTTCGATACGTCGGTCGATCCGCCGCCGCTCGGGCCCGGCATGCGCGAGGTGGTGCTGCTCGATGACCCGTGGGTGCTCATCGCTCCGGCAGGCACGCAGGCCGCAATGGGTGTGGTCGAGCTCAAACGACTCAGGGTGCCGTGGCTCGAGGTCGACGGCAGCGCGGGTGGTGTGCACGCCGTCAGGCGCGTGCGGCGCAGTCTGCCGGAGTCGACGATCGCGAGTCACCGATACAGCAGCCACCTCACGGCGCTTGCCCTCATCGCGGCCGGCGAAGGAGTCACGCTCATGCCTCAGCTGGCCGTGCTCGAGCTCGCACCCGAGGGCGTTGAAGCGCATGAGCTGCCGGGGCTCGGCACCCGCCGCATCTCACTGAGGTACCGAGCGGGCCGGCGGCCGAACCCTGCAGTCGCCGCGGCTGTCGAATTCATGCGCGCTGTCACGGCTACGGGTGACATCGCGCAGGATCAATCCACCGGGTGATTGCACCGGTTCTGATGGATTGTCTGTGAGCATCCGAGAATTATTGGAAGCCGCGGGGCCTCGGGCGTAGTCTGTGGAGCGGAGCGGGAAGTCCGTCGGCATGCGTCTGCTGCGGACCGACCCTGACCTGAAGGGCGACATGAAGATCATCAGCTACAACCTCCGAAAGAACCGAGCCGTCACCGAGATCGGTGGGCTCGCTGATGATCACGAGGCAGACATTCTCTGTCTGCAGGAGGCGGACGCGGTCACGCTTCCATCGCACCTCGGCCACCTCGAACTCGTGCACGCGACCTCACGCAACCGGCTCGGTCTCGCGATGTATGTGCGCGGCGAGCGCTTCCGCTCACGGCAGGCGCAGACCTTCGAGCTCAAGAAGTCGCTGCACGACCGTCTGCTCGCGCCGGCGCACGAGCGACTGCTCGGGGCGCGGATCCACGACACCGAGACCGGGCGCGACTTCGTCGCGGCGTCCTTTCACGCGGCACCGCTGACCGCGCTGAACTCGCTGCGTCGGCATCAGATTCATGCGGCGCTCGGCGAGCTGCGACGTCTCGGGCCCGACCTCCCCTCCGTGATGGTCGGCGACTACAACTATCCGGTCTTCAAGGGGCGTCTCGACACCGAGATGCGCGGCGCCGGCTACGACCTGAGCCTCAGCGACCGTCGCACCTACACGCGGTACAAGATGTTCCGCGGCCACTTCGACTTCGCGACGTCGTCGGGCCTCGAGATCCACGGTGTGCGCACGCTCGACCGCGGCAGCTCCGACCACCTGCCGATCATGGTCTCCGCGAACATCGAAAGCGTGATCGCCCCGTCGGCACGGGTGATCGAGGAGTCGCAGCTGGTCGCTGCGTAGCTCGCGCTGCTACGTGTGCATACTGCGGCGAGCTTCGCGCTGCCGTTACGTGTGCGCGCTCCGGTCCGCTGATACCGCGTCACCGCCCGAGCGCTGCTCGAGCAGGTGGTCGAGCAGCGGGTCGAGCACCGCGAGTCCGTCGCGTACGCCGCCGGGTGAACCCGGCAGGTTCATGATGAAGGATCGACCGGCGAAGCCCGCCACTCCGCGCGTGAGCAGCGAGAACGGAGTGTGTTCGAGGCCACGTCGCCGCAGCTCCTCAGGGATGCCCGGCAGTTCGAGCTCGAGCAGCTGAGCCGTGTGTTCGGGTGTGCCGTCGCTCGGAGACACCCCGGTCCCTCCCGTGGTGAGCACCACATCGGGTCCGCTGCGCAGCCCCGAGCGCAGCGCTTCGCCGACTCCAGGGCCATCGGCCACGACCACGGGTGCTGCGCACACGAATGCGCGATCCTCGAGCCAGCTCTGAATGATCGGCCCCGTCGCATCTTCGGCCGCACCCGCCGCGGCACTCGTGGAGGCGACGATGATCACCGCATGGCGACTCATCTGAGCTCCCAGTCGCCGCTCTTGCCGCCCGACTTCGCGAGCACCCGGAGTCCGTCGATGACCGCGTGCTTGTCGACCGCCTTGATCATGTCGTAGAGCGTGAGCGCGGCGACGCTCGCCGCAGTCAGCGCCTCCATCTCGACGCCCGTGACCCCCTTCGTGGTCACGGTGGCGATGATGCGCACGCGATCCGGTGCCCCTGTGCCAGGGCTGGTGCTGGTGCTCGTGTCGGCACCTGTGTCGATGGCCGCGCCGGTGCCGCAGACCGCCTCGAAATCGATGGCGAGCTTCGTGAGCGGCAGCGGGTGGCACAATGGCACGAGCTCCCAGGTACGCTTCGCCGCCATGATGCCGGCGATCCTGGCCGTGCCGAGTGCCTCGCCCTTGGGCAGCGATCCCTCCATGAGTCGCTGCACGACGTCCGGACGTGTCACCAGATACGCTTCCGTCCGTGCCGTGCGCTTCGTGACGGCCTTGTCGGTCACGTCGACCATGTGCGCGCTGCCGTCGGCTCGTAGATGGGTGAGCCCCTGTTCGGTGTCGGTCGGGTGCGCGTCGCGATCGTGGTCAGTCATTGATGCTCCAGACGGTGAGGGGAGTGTTCTCGGTGACGTGAGCGACACCGACGGGGATCTCCGCGATCACGTCCGCGGCGGCGAGCCCGGCCAGCAGGTGGGAGCTCGGACCGGAGAGCATGACGCGACCGTTCTCGTCGAGTGTGCCGCGCCGAAGCTGCAGCTTGTCGACGGGGGAGTCGGCGTCGTGCGCGACGAGGCGCTGCTTGCGTGGCTTCTCGGGGGCGAACCCCGCCTGTGCTCGCAGGAAGGGGAGGAGCAGCAGTTCAGCCGACAGCATCGCGCTGACGGGGTTGCCCGGGAAGCACAGTACCGGCAGCGATCCGGCTTCACGGCTCGGACTCGACTCTGATCGATCGAAGCGCAGAACGCCGAGGCCCTGGGGGCCGCCCGGTTGCATCGCGACTTTCACGAACTCGGCGCCGAACGGGGCGAATGCCTCGCGCACCACCTCGAAGGCGCCTTCGCTGACACCTCCGGTGGTGACGAGCAGGTCGGTCGTCGGTGTGTGCTCGGTGATGGCTCGCTGGAGCGAGGCCGGGTGATCCTCGACCCGCACGGTGCGCACCTCGGCGCCGGCCGCGCGCAGCGCTGCGGCGAGCATGGGGGTGTTCGCGTCGTAGATGCGTCCCGGGGGGAGGGGCGGTGCGGCGTCGGTTTCGTCGGCATCGACTGTGCTGGCATCGACTGCGCCGGCAGAGGCGCCGCCACCGCTTCCGATCTCGCCGACACCGCGACTTTCGCCGCCGGCTCCGGGATCGATCCCGAGCTCATCGCCCGTCGAGCACAGCAGCACGCGCACCCGGGGGCGCACCGGAATCTCGGTGTGGCCGGCCGACGCGAGTGCGCCGATGCGTGCGGGTGTGAGGCGTGATCCCGCGGCCAGAATCTCGGCTCCCTCGGCGAGGTCTGAGCCGCGTCGGCGCACGAACCGACCCGCGCTCACCGGTGCGGTGAAGCGGACGGACGCTCCCGCTTCGGCAGGACTCGCTGACCCGTGCTGCGCCGATCCAAACTGAGCAGCCCGGCGCAGCAGCGTGAACCGCGGAGGAACTGCCTCCTCGATCGGAATCACAGCATCGGCGCCATCGGGAATCGGCGCCCCGGTCATCACCGGCGAGGCCGTGCCGGGTTCATGCCCGACCCGAGAATCACCGGCGGCCGTCGTGACCCCGATGGGAAGTGCCACCGGATGCTCCGGCCCGGCCCCGGCGAGATCCTCCGCTCGCACGGCGTAACCGTCCATCTGGGAGTTGTCGAAGGGCGGCAGCGGAACAAGCGAGGTCAACGCCTCAGCGGTGACCCGGTTGCCGAGATCGGGGTCGAGGACCGCGAGGCGTTCAGCGGTTCGCGCCTCGACGGCAGATGCGACCTCTGCGAGCAATGCTTCGACGGCGAGGCGATGCTCCTCGACGGAGCGCCGCTCGGATCCCGCTCCGGCTCCGTTGGCCCCGGCTCCCGTGCCGGTTCCGCCCGCGTGCTCCGTCACGCTCATCCGCCCGCGAACGGGGGCAGCACGTCGACGGTGCACTGGCCGGCCGAGCTGTCGGAGTGCGCGCCGTCGCAGACCGTGCCGCCATCGCGTCGAACGACACCGTCCACGAGAAACGACCCGGTGCGCAGCACCCGATCCATCGCCGCCCCGTACCGCTCCGAGAGTCGATGACGCAGATCCTCGAGCGTGGGCGCGGCCCCGAGATCCCAGAATTCCTCGGCGCGGCCCGCGGCTTCGGCCGCGGCGGCAAAGTAGCGAACGGTGAGCTGTGCCATAGCCCCATGGTAGCCCGGGCTGCTGGGGCGATGAGGGATCCCCGGGAGTCGTAGGGCTGATCCGGCACATGCGCATGGTCGTGGAGCTCTCCGGGGGCGTTCACCGAGACGGCCCCTAGAATCGTGGCCATGGCACACGCGCACCCGGGGCCGCTCGTTGACCCCGCTCCCCGACTGTCGCGGGCGCAGCTGGCCCGCGCCGAACGGCAGATCGTGCTGCCCGGGTTCGGCGCCGAAGCCCAGCGCCGCCTCGCCGCCGCGCGTGTGCTCGTCATCGGTGCGGGAGGGCTCGGCAGCGCCTGCATCCCGTACCTCGTAGGGGCGGGAGTCGGTGCGGGAGAGCGCGCCGACGGACGCCCTGGCGGCATCGGAATCATCGACGACGACGTGGTCGAGCTGTCGAACCTGCACCGCCAGATTGCGCACGGTGCGGTCGACATCGGGCGATCCAAAGTCGACTCCATCATCGAGACCGCACGGGCGATTGATCCGGACGCCCAGATCGAACCCCATGCCCTTCGCCTCACCTCACGCAACGCGATCGAGCTCTTCGCCGACTACGACCTCGTCATCGACGGCAGCGACAACTTCCCCACCCGCTACCTCGCAAACGATGCCGCCCAACTGACGGGCACCCCGCTCGTATGGGGGGCGATCCTGCAATACCACGGTCAAGTCGGCGTGGCGTGGCATGCGCACGGCCCCGGCTACCGTGACCTCTTCCCCGCACCGCCTGCACCCGAAGACGTGCTCGACTGCGGCACCGGCGGGGTGCTACCAGGGCTCTGCGGAACCGTCGGATCACTGCTCGCGACCGAAGCGATGAAGCTCATCGCAGGCCTCGGCGAGCCACTCATCGGACGGGTACTGCTCTACGACGCGCTCGCCGCGCGCACCCGCGAACTCGATGTGAGACGTGACCCGAGTGCCGAGTCGGTGACCGAACTCATCGACTACGAAGTGTTCTGCGGAATCGGTGCAGGTGGTGGCGCCGGTGCGGGTAGTGACGCCGGTGCGACGGCTGCTGACGCCGGTGCGACGGAGGATCCGGCGGCGCTCGCCGCGGTCGCCGTCGACGCCGCGGTGTTCGCCGATGAGCTACGGGAGGGACGCCCCGTGCGACTGATCGATGTGCGTACCCCCGAGGAGCGCGGCCTTCGCAGCATCTCCGGATCTGAGTCCGTGCCCCTCGCAGACATCGAGGCCGGGCGAGTCCCCGACTTCGGTGACGGGGTCCTCACGCTGCATTGTGAGCGGGATCCCCGATCCATTCGCGCTGCTGCACTGATCAGAGAATCGCTCGCCGCACAGGGGAGCGCGGTGCCCGAGATCCGCTATCTGAGCGGCGGGATCAGAGCCTTCGCCGCGACCGCCCCCGAGCTGCTCGAGGGAGCATCATGAGCGAACTGCACGAGTCGGATACTGAATATGAGGAGCCGCTGTCTGAGTCGCACGCGTCTTCGCCGAATGCGTCTCTGCCGAACGTACCTCTGCCGAACGAGTCTCTGCCGGACGGGGCCGAACCCGGTGCGACTGGACCGAAGCCTGACTACGCGGTGGTCACTGACGAGCCGATCGACGAGGCCGCGGTGCGCGCTGCGGTCGAGGCCGAGGAGTGCGGGGCCGTGCTGGTCTTCCACGGGGTTGTGCGCGACCACGACGGAGGAGAGAGCGTGCGGGCCCTCGACTACAGCGCCCACCCGGAGGCCGCCGCGTTCTTGGAACGGGTGATCCGCGAGGAGCAGCAGCGCACAGGCCTGCGTCTCGCCGCCGCGCACCGTGTCGGCGCGCTCGCGATCGGCGATGCTGCGCTCGTTGCTGGGGCCTCCGCCCCGCACCGTGCGGAGGCGTTCGCCGCGCTCGAACAGCTGATCGTGCGGATCAAGGCGGAGGTTCCGATCTGGAAGCGCCAGCACTTCGCAGGTGGCGCCTCGGAGTGGGTCGGACTGTAGACCCTGACCTGGGTCACCCTCGCCGCTCGGCTCCCTGCCTTGCGTCACCTTGCCTTGCCGCACCCTGCCCAGCTCCGCCCTGACCCGCCCTGCCCCGACCGGCTCCGTCCTACCCCAGGCCCGCCCTGCCCCAGAGTTTGGATGACTTTGGTGCAGTATTCAGCGCTATACGACACCAAAGTCATCCAAACTTTGGGGTCGGCCGGGATGCCGGGCCGGGGGAGGACGGGTCCTGGTGGCTCAGGCAGGGGGGTGCCCGCTCGGGCGAGGTCGGGCAGGTCAGCGGGCAGGCGGCCTCGTTCCGGATCACCCGCCGATATACGACATCTCGATCCGGCGGCGCGGCGAGCCTCCTGCTCCACCCTCAGTAAGCTCGGAGCGCTGCTCGGAGTAGCGGTCGCGACGGCGCCCCCAGAGCGCGTGCAGCGCGGCAGCGAGTTCGGCGTCGTCGGCCCCGGATCCCGAACCCGAACTTGAAGCAGCATCGACAGCCTGAGCACCAGCGCCGTCAGCAACACCAACACCGGTCCCGTCATCAGCACCGGCACCGCCACCATCCCCGCGCAGCAGCGCCCGCACATCGAACCCTTCGCCCGCGAAGAGGCAGGTGAACAGCTTGCCGTCGGCCGACAGGCGGGCACGCGAGCAGGATCCGCAGAACGGCGCGCTGACGCTCGAGATCGCCCCGATCTCGCCGCCGCCATCGCGGTAACGCCAGCGGGTCGCGGTCTCGCCGGGGTGCGCGGGCGGAACGGGGTCGAGCGGGTGCACGGCTGCGATCCTCTCGATGATCTCAGCGGATGGGACGACCTCGTCGAGTACCCATCCGTTAGAGGTGCCGACGTCCATGTACTCGATGAAGCGCAGCACGTTGCCGCTGCAGCGGAAGTGCTCGGCGAGGGCGAGCAGCTCGTCGTCATTGGCCGAGCGCTTGACCACGGTGTTCACCTTGATCGGGCCGAGCCCGGCGTCGCGCGCCGCCTCGATGCCCTCGAGCACGCGCGAGACGGGGAACCGCACGTCGGCGATTCGGCGGAAGCGCTCATCGTCGAGCGAGTCGAGCGACACCGTCACGCGGTTGAGTCCGGCCTCCTTGAGTCGCGGCGCCATAAGCGGCAGAGCGATCCCGTTGGTGGTGAGTGCGAGGTCGAGCGGGTCACCATCGGGGGTGCGGATCGCGGCCAGCCGAGCGATCAGCTCCTCGAGGCCGCGGCGCAGCAGTGGTTCGCCGCCCGTGAGGCGTAGCTTGCGCACTCCGAGCGTCACGGCGGCTCGGGCGACTCGTTCGATCTCGTCGAACGAGAGCAGCTCATCGCGTTCGAGGAACTGGAAATCGCGGCCGAAGATTTCGCGGGGCATGCAGTACACGCAGCGGAAGTTGCAGCGGTCCGTGACTGAAATGCGCAGGTCGGTGAGCGGACGACCGAGCGTGTCGGTCGCCTGAGCCGAGGCCCCTGAATTCGCCTGAGCCCGTGCGCCTGCAGTTGCCTGAGCCTGCGAGCTCGAAGCTGCCGATGCAGCTGATCCTCCCGGTGCAGCGGCGGACACGCGCGGAGGCAGTGTTCCCGTGGCCGGGAGTCTCTGGATCTGACCGCGTTTCGCCATCCGAGCACCTCCTGACGGAAAGTCCCCCCACCCTAGCACCGGCTACTCCGCGGCAACTGCTCGCGCCAGGTGCGTGACCCTGACCCGCGTGGCCCCTGCCCCGCACAGCCCTTGATGCTGCCCGCCGCTTGACCCGCGCCGAAGGTAGAAAAACTCACGTGCACCCGAGATCTTGCGTGAGTTTTTCTACCTTCGGTGGGGTGGAGAGGGAGGGGGACTGGGCACGGGAGGGTGCTGCGAGGCATGGCTCGGGCAGGATCCCTACGCCGAGAAGCGGACCGCCTCGCGCGGCAACTCGATCTCGACTCGGTCGCCGATCGCCAGGCCCAGGTCGAGTGCCCGGGAAACGGGCAGTTCGGCGAAGCACTCCGGCCATTCCGCGCAAACGATGCGCACACCGGTGCGGCTGGCGCGGACTTCCGCGACCGTCCCGGACCAGCGCTGGACACCAGCGCCAGAACCAGCATCAGTGCCAGCGTCAACATCGGGTCCGCCATCAACACCGTCGGCAGCACTGCCGCCGACACCGCCACTCGCGCCGCCGACACCGCCACTGGCACCAGAACCAGAACCAACTCGAGCGCCGTCGCCAGGCCCACCACCGGCCGGCCGAATCACCACCGCGCTCGGGTCAAAGCTTGCCGCCGCCTCGCTCCCGGCCGCGGGGCGTTCGCCGATCCCGTCGACCTCCGTGAGGGGTGCCCCGCTCACGATGAGCCGACCGTGCTCCGAGATGGTGCCGGTGAGCAGCCCGCGCCCCGCGAACTCGGCGGCGAAGGGCGAGGCCGGCCGGCCGAGTACCTCGGAGACGACGCCTTCTTGCGCGATGCGCCCGTTCTCGAGCACGATCGCACGCGCTGCGAGCGCCATGAGGTCGACGGGGTCATGGGTGACGAGGATCACCGGAAGTCCGAGTCGCTCCACCTCGAAGGTCAGCAGGGCCCGCAGCTCATCGCTGCTCGTGACGTCGAGCGCCGCGAACGGTTCGTCGAGCAGCAGCAGTGCGGGGTCCGAGGCGAGGGTGCGGGCGATCGCGACGCGTTGCTGCTGGCCTCCGGAGAGTTCGGATTCGCGCGCGTCGCCGCGGCCGCCCAGCCCGACTCGTTCGAGCCACTCGTCGGCGAGGGCGTCGGCTGTGCGCCGGGAGACTCCGCGGGCGCGGGGTCCGAAGGCGATGTTTGCGCGGGCGTCGAGGTGGGGGAAGAGACGGGCGCGCTGGTCGAGCAGGCCGACCCGGCGCTCGGCGCGGGGGAGTGCGACTGGCCGCGATCCTGCGCGTACTCGGGTCAGCGTTCGGTCGTCGAGCGCGATCTCTCCCTGCGCGAGGCCGAGTGTGCCGGCGAGTACCCCCAGGAACGTCGACTTGCCTGATCCGTTCGCGCCGATGACGCCGAGCACTTCGCCGGGTGCGATCGAGATGCTGGCGTCGAGGGTGAAGGATCCGCGCTCGACCCGCACATCCGCATGGAGCACATGCGAGTGGACGTGAGAATCTGAACCCGCCGCAGGCACCGCGGTAGACGGCGTCCCCGCGTTCATACTGCGGCTCCCGACGTTGATGAGCGGCCGCGCAGGAACAGCAGCGCCACGATCGCGACGAGCACGAGCATGAGCGACAGGGTGACCGCGGTTTCTTGCCGCACGCCCGCGCCGTTGAAGGCGGTGTAGATCGCGAGTGGCATGGTGCGGGTGGCGCCCGCCGAATTGCCCGCGAAGAGAGCGGTCGCGCCGAATTCGCCGAGCGCACGGGTGAAGCAGAGGATCGCGCCCGCCGCAAGGCTCGGCGCGAGCAGCGGCAGGGTGACCCTGCGCAGCACGGTCCAGGGCTTTGCGCCGAGGCTTTCCGCGGCGCGCTCGTAGCCTGGGTCGATGCCGCGCAGCGCGCCCTCGACCGAGATGACGAGGAAGGGCAGCGCGACGAAGGTCTGCGCGATGACGACGGCGGCGGTGGTGAAGGGCACGCGGATCCCGAACTCTGCCAGCCAGTCACCCAGCAGCCCGCCGCGTCCGAGCAGGGTGAGCAGCGCGAGACCTCCGACGAGTGGGGGCAGCACGAGCGGCAGTGTGGTGAGTGCCCGCAGCGTCGTCGCGAGCATGCCGTCAGTGCGTGCGATGAGCAGCGCGAGCGGCACGCCCAGCACGATGCACAGCACTGTCGCGATGCTCGCGGTGAGCAGCGACAGTCCGAGGGCTTCGAGTGTTTCGGGGGCCTGCAGGGTCTCGGGTACGGTGGCCCATTCGACGCGCAGGATCAGCGCCCCGAGCGGCAGCACGAGCGTTGCGACGCCGATCAGCGCCGGCACCAGCACGAAGGCCGGGAGCGGGGTGCGGGCCGTCTTTCGGGTCGTGGCGCGCAGACGGCGATCGCCGACCGGCCGGGACGTACCCGACCGATCGGCGATCGCCGACCTTGCCTGCACTCGACGACCTAGCGGGCGGGCCCGAAGCCGAGTTCGGCGAAGAGCGCCTGAGCCTCGTCGGAGACCAGGAACTCCGAGAACGCGGCAGCGGCCTCGGCGTTCGGGGAGTCGACGACCGGCACGATCAGGTAGTCGCCTGCGGCGTCGGAGGCGTTCTCGATCTCGATGCCCTCGACGTCGCCTTCGGCGCGGAGAATGTCTGAGTAGTACACGAGACCTGCGTCGGCCTCGCCCTCGCTCACCTTGGTGAGCACGGCGGTCACGTTCTGCTCCTCGCTTGCCGGGGTGAGGTCGACACCGTCGCGATCGAGCAGCGTGTGCGATGCGTTACCGCAGGGTACCTCGGGGTCGCAGATGACGGTCGTGACGTCGTCGCCGGCGAGATCCTCAAGGGTTTCAATGCCGAGGGGGTTGTCCGGCGCGACCGCGATTGCGAGCTCGCTCGTGGCGAAGCCGATGGGGTCGCCATCGTTCAGGCCCTCATCGGTGAGCTTCGTCATGTTCGGCTCGTCGGCGGAGGCGAACACGTCGGCCGGAGCGCCGCCGATGATCTGGGTGACGAGCACCGAGGATCCGTCGAACGAGAAGTCGAAGCTGACGTCCGGGTGCTCGGCGGTGAAGTCTTCGGCGAGCTGCTGGAACGCGGGCTCGAGCGAGGCGGCGGCGTAGACCGTGAGCTCGCCGGAGAGCTCCGAGGTCTCGGCCGGCTCGGTCGTGTCGGACTCGTCGGACGAGCCCGAAGCGCAACCGGCCAGTGCGAGTGCGGCGCCGGCCATGAGAGCAAGCGCGCCGAGCGTGCGACGCCGAGCGGCGGGACGGGACGAAGTGGTGAGAGTCATGCTTGCTCCTTGCTGGTCGTGCCGGTACGCGCGTTGTCGGTGCGAGCCGTTTCGACGATGACCTGGGTGGCTTTGATGATCGCGGTAGCCCGCGACCCGACCTCGAGGCCGAGGTCTTCGAGCGCCTCCGACGTCATGAGCGACACGATGCGGTTGGGCCCGCACTGCAGCTCGACGACGGCGACGAGTCCTTCTGAGTCGATGCGGGTGACGATGCCGGTGAAGCGGTTCCGTGCGCTGCGGATGACCGGGTCGTCTTCGCTGAGATCGGTGGCGAGGGTCTTGACGCGCTCGGCGAGCGAGCGCCCGGTGACGACCTGTACGCCGGCATCATCGGTGCCGGCGTCGAGCAGGCCTTCTGCGACCCAGCGGCGAACGGTGTCATCGCTGACGCCGACGAGCTGGGCGGCCTCGCGGATCCTGAATTGAGACATACTGACCATCCTACATCCGCATGTGAGGAAATATTCATGCGAGATTTCCGCATCTGCGGTTGTACAAGTTTGGGAGGGTGTGCGGCGAGGTGCAGAGAGGCTGGGCAAGTGCTGGTTCCGCGCTCGGAGTGCGGGGCCGCGTGCGGGGGCATCGCGCCCTCGCGCAAGGCTGAGCGTTCCCTGTTCGGCGCACTGGTACCGTGCTGGTGCCGTGCGCGTCCCGGTGCGAGAATCGGCCCATGACCTCGCTCGCAGATTTCACCGCCACCACGCTTCAGGGTGAGGAGCGCCCGCTCGCAGAGTTCACCGGCGACGTCGTGCTCGTCGTCAACACGGCCTCGAAATGCGGCTTCACGCCGCAGTACGCGGGTCTGCAGGAGCTCTACGACACCTACCGCGACCGCGGATTCACGGTGCTGGGCTTCCCGTCCAACGAGTTCGCCGGCCAGGAGCCCGGCAGCAGCGACGAGATCAGCGAGTTCTGCCAGGTGAATTATGGCGTGACGTTCCCGATGTTCGAGAAGATCACGGTTAACGGCGCGCAGGCGCATCCGCTGTATCTCTGGCTCAGAAGTGAGCACGGCGGCGTGCTCGGCGATCGCATCAAGTGGAACTTCACGAAGTTCCTGATCGGTCGCGACGGCCAGGTCAAGCAGCGCTATGCGCCGACGACCGAGCCGAGCAGTCTGGCATCAGACATCGAGGCTGCCCTCGGGTGAGGGGTCCGGATCGGGGTCCTTTTGCCCGTTGACAGTAGCGGCCCTGCCCGCGTCGTGCACTGAGTGGCCTGACTCGCTGCGCAGCCCTACTCGCCGAGCAGGTGCGCGCAGAGCGCCTCGACTCGGCGCGGTAGCGCTCGCCCTGCGGTGATGAGTAGGACATCGCGATGGATCGCGGGAGTCAATCGGCGGTAGGTAACACCCGGGGAATCCGGCGGATCGCCGCTGAACGAAATGCGCGTCACGGCGAGCCCGGCGCGAACGAGTGCGATCTGCGTGAAGCGGTCGTCCACGAAATGGCGAACGTCGAGTTCGATGCCGTCTCTGCGGGCGACCTGCACGAGCGTTTCATGCCCGTTGGTTCCGCGCGCGCAGCTCGCCCAGACCTTATCCGCGAGATCTTCGATCCGTAGTTTCTCTCGCTCGCTCAACGGGTGCCCTGCGGGGAGCGCGACCCAGGCAGCTTCTTGCGCGTAGCGATGCGCGCGCACCCCGGGAGGGAGCACAGGTGGCGCAGTGCTCCATGACTCTGCGAACACAACGTCGAGGTGACCCGCGGCGAGGAGTTCGAGGTCGTCTGGCGTTTCTCCGTCTTCGATGCGCAGCTCGATACCGGGGTAGCGCTGCTGAAAAGCCGCGAGCTCTCTCGCCAGATCACCGCGGATGATCGAGGCGAGCGCCGAGATGCGCACCGGGCCGATCGGGTCATCATTGCGATGCAGGTCGTTCTCCGCCTCCTGCATGAGCCCTGCTACCTGTGCGGCGTAGTCGGCGAGGATGCGTCCCTCGTTCGTGAGGCGCACGCCGCGGCCGTCGGGCACGACGACGCGGCTACCGGTCTCCGAGTCGATGCGGCGCAACTGTTGTGAGACCGCGGGGCCCGTCATGTGCAAGAGTTCCGCGGCTCCGGTCACTGAACCCGTCCGAGCGACGGCGTCTAGCACCCGAAGGCGACTCCATTCAATAGCCATACGTCATGCTTAGCATTACCCGGTAGAAATATGAAGTAGTGCTAATCGTTATACGCGGATAGTGTCAGGGTATGACCACCCCTCAGACGCCCGCAGAGGGCGCCGCACCGGCTGGGCCTGCGGCTCCGCAGAATGCTGCACCCAAGGCCCCGGCCGTCGTGCCCGCTGCCGACGCCTCTGCCGCTGCCGACGCAGCCGACGCAGCCGACGCGCCCGCTGTCGGCCCCGACGTCGTTGCGCCGAGTGGGGCCGTCACGATCCCTGCCGCGGCCGACTCCACGACCGACACAGTGACCTGGCGCGGCGTATCGCGCGGCACGATCGCGCGCGCGGCCCTGCTTGCCGGCGCGCTGTTCCTCTCCGTGTCGGGCATCATGGTCAAACTTGCGGGAGTGGATGCCGCGACCACGGCGGTGCTGCGTTGCGCGATCGCCGCGCTCGTGCTCATCCCGTTCGCGTTCGGGGAACGCTCTCGGAAGGGAGCGCTGTCGACGCGTGGAATCATCTGGGCCGTCGCCGCGGGCGTCGCGCTGGGCATCGACTATGCGGCCTGGACGGCGTCCATCTTCTTGGTGGGCGCCGGCATCAGCGCGGTGCTCGTCAACCTGCAGGTGGTCGTGCTGCCGCTGCTCGCGCTCGCGATCGACGGCGAGCGGATGACTCGCCGGTACCTGCTCGCGCTGCCGGTGATGCTCATCGGCATCAGCCTCGTCGGCGGGCTCTGGGACGGTCTGGAACTCGGAAGCGGTGCCCTCTCCGGGACGGCCCTCGCGGTGCTCGCCGGAGTCTCCTACAGCGTCTATCTTTTCGTCGCGAGACGAGTCACGCGCCGCGAGCCCGGGCTCGTGATCCAACCGTTGACCTGGGCCATGGGCGCTGCAGCGGTGACGGCGACGATCATCGCCCCGTTCACCGGCGGTATCCACTTGAGTGGCATCTCGGCCGAATCGTGGGGGTGGATCATCGCCATGGCCGTAGGCGGTCAGGTGCTCGCGTGGGCGCTCATCCAGTACGGCAGTGCGCAGGTGCCGGCGACCGTTGCTTCAGGGCTCCTGCTGGTGCAGCCGATCCTCGCCCTTGTGCTGGCCGCGCCGATTCTCCAGGAGTTCCCGAGCTGGTTGCAGTGGCTCGGAGCCGCGATCGTGATTGCGGCGATTGCTGCGGCGAGTGGGGTGTGGCCGCGGCGGGCGCGCCGGGGCATGGCGGTGTAGTTCAGGCAGGTCGGTGTAGTTCGGTCAGGATCGCGGGCCGTTCAGTGGAAGATCCCGTTCATTCGGCCTGCAGAGCATCTGATTTCCGACACAACTGATGTATAAATCTAATCCACGGGTGACCGCCTTCCTAGAGCCATTCGTGTCAAAGGCCAGGTGAAAAGTTGAGTCCTTTCCTCAGTTGAAGCGGCACTCAAGCTGGCGTGTACTAGGCACAGGCCTCCTCGACGAGACCTTCAGGTCCAGCCGGGCGGCCGGGACGGCGGCGAGCCGTACTCCGAGATTCGCGCGAAGGAGCGGGATTCAGCCATGAGCAACGTCGGGCTCCTCTATGTGGGAGCGGTCCTGTTCATCAACGGTCTGATGCTGCTGGGTGTCGTGCCCGGCAAGGCGGCCGCCGCGATGAACCTCTTCGTCGGCGGGATGCAGGTCGTCTTCCCGACGCTGATCCTGATCCAGGCCAACGGTGACCCCGCCCTCGTGCTGGGGGCTTCGGGCCTCTATCTCTTCGGGTTCACCTACCTGTACGTCGCCTGGAACACGCTGACCGGCGCGTCGGGAGAGGGTCTCGGCTGGTTCTCGCTGTTCGTCGCGGGCTGTGCAGTGGTCTATGGGGTACTGCAGTTCACCATGGCAGGCGACCCGCTCTTCGGCGTCATCTGGTTCACGTGGGCCGTGCTCTGGTTCATGTTCTTCGTGCTGCTCGGTCTCGGGAAGGATCAGCTCGAGCGGCGCACGGGCTGGTTCACCCTGCTGGTGGGAATAGCGACGGGTGCGATCCCCGCGTTCATGCTGCTCACCGAGCACTACCCGGTCGGGGCGGCAGCGGGCTGGATCGGCGCCGTGATCGCGGCGATCCTGTTCGCGATCTCCTGGGTGCTCGGCGCTCCGAAGCAGTCCCGAATCGCCCCCGAACTCGATAGACAGGAGGCCTGAGTGCCCAGTTATTCGTTCCTCTGCTCCGAAGGCTGCCGTTTCGACGGCACCTACACGATGGCCGATGTTCCGCAGGAGTGCGAGTGCCGCGTCTGCGGAGCCGTGGCGCGGCGCCTCATCACTGCGCCGCACCTCTCGAAGGCTGGCACGGCGACCTTCGCCGCGATCGATCGGAGTGCGCGCAGCGCTCACGAACCCGAAGTGGTCGGCAGCCTGCCGAGCACCGGTGCGAAGCGGAGCCAGCCGGTGACGCGGAACCCGCTTCACGCCAAGCTGCCCCGCAACTGAAACCGAGACCTAACAACCCCGTCGGTCGGCCTCCCCGACCGCGAAACGAAGGAGGGCGACGATGCCTGAACACATATTCAAACTGGACTCCGACAAGAGATTCACCGAGCAGGAGAAGCTCGGTCACAACCGATGGCACCCGGAGATTCCGCCGGTCGCAACAGTGAAGCCGGGTGACAGCTTCCGCGTCGATTGCCGCGAGTGGTTCGACGGTGCGATCAAGAACGACGATTCCGCGCAAGATATCCTCGACGCTCCGCTGCTCACCGTGCACACGCTGAGCGGGCCGTTCCGCATCGAGGGTGCAAAGCCGGGCGACCTGATCATCGTCGACATTCTCGACGTCGGGCCGATCCCGCAAGAAGACAGCGGCCCGCTCGCGGGCCAGGGCTGGGGCTACACCGGAATCTTCGCGAAGAAGAACGGCGGCAGCTTCCTGACCAACCAGTTCCCGGACGCCTACAAGGCGGTCTGGGATTTCAACGGACAGACGGCGACCTCGCGGCACGTGCCCGGCGTCTCGTTCACCGGAATCATCCACCCCGGCCTCATGGGCACGGCGCCGTCCGCCGAACTGCTGGGGAAGTGGAACCACCGAGAGGGCGCGCTGATCGCGACCGACCCGGATCGGGTACCGCCGCTCGCACTGCCGCCTGAGGCCGAGCACGCCGTGCTCGGAGGGCTCGACCGCTCGGAATGGGGGCGTGTCGGGTCCGAGGCCGCGCGTACCGCACCGCCTCGTGAGAACGGAGGTAATCAAGACATCAAGAATCTGAGCAAGGGCACGCGCATCTTCTACCCCGTGTTCGTGGACGGGGCGAACCTCTCGGTCGGCGATCTGCACTTCTCGCAGGGCGACGGTGAGATCACGTTCTGCGGCGGCATCGAGATGGGCGGCTTCATCGATCTGCGCGTCGACATCATCTCGGGCGGCATGGAGACCTACGGCGTCTCGGAGAACGCGATCTTCATGCCGGGCAACGTCGAGCCGCAGTACAGCGAGTGGCTGGCCTTCTCGGGCACCTCGGTGACGCTTGAGGGCGAGCAGCGCTACCTCGACTCGCACCTCTCGTACCAGCGGGCTTGCCTGCACGCCATCGACTACCTGTCGAAGTTCGGCTACAGCCCCGAGCAGGCGTATCTGCTGCTCGGTGCCGCACCGATCGAAGGCCGCCTCTCGGGCGTCGTCGACATCCCGAACTCGTGCTCGACGGTCTACCTCCCGACGGCGATCTTCGACTTCGACATCAGGCCGCAGGCCAGCGGCCCGGTGCAGATCGATCCCGGAATCGGGGCGCCTCGCGCGGCCGCGTGAGGAAGGTGAGGTAGGAGCCTCTAACCACCTCTGACGCGAACTGCGATCGTCACGTGTGACCATCGCAGTTCGCGTCAGCGTGCGTCAAGCCTGTGTCGACGGGGCGTCAGCGGGTGTCTGCCGTTTCGGCGCGTGCCGCCTCGAGCGCGGCATCCACCACCCGGTCGGCGCGACTGTAGACGACCATCGACTGCCCGCGCAGGAATCCGACGAGCGTCTGGCCGACTTCGTTCGCGAGGTCGGCAGCGAGCGACGATGGCGCCGAGATCGCGGCGAGCATCGGGATCCCCGCCATCAGCGCCTTCTGCATGAGCTCGAAGCTCGCCCGCCCCGAGACCATCAGCACGCAGCCGCGACCGGGCAGCCGTCCGTTCTGCAGCGCCCACCCGACGACCTTGTCGACCGCGTTGTGCCGGCCGACGTCCTCGCGCAGCACGAGCATCTTGCCGGTCGACCCGTCGAACAGGGCCGCCGCGTGCAGGCCGCCGGTGCGCTCGAACACTTCTTGGGCGGCGCGCAGCTTGTCGGGAAACTCAGCCAGCACTGCGGCGTCGATCGTGAGGGGATCCTCGTCGACTGCGAAGCGCGAGGTCGTGCGCACCGCATCGATGCTCGCCTTGCCGCAGAGTCCGCATGAGCTCGTCGTGTAGAAGTTGCGCTCGAGGCTCGGATCGGGCGGTGCGACTCCCGGCCCGAGCACCACGTCGAGGATGTTGTACGTATTCGTGTCGTCGACGACCGCACCCGCACAGTACATCGCCCGCGAGAAGTCCTCGGGGGCGGCGATGACGCCCTCCGACACGAGGAATCCGGCCGCCAACTCGAAGTCGTGGCCCGGCGTGCGCATGGTCACCGCGAGCGATCGACCCTGCACGCGAATCTCGAGCGGCTCCTCGGCAGAGAGGTAATCGGATCGAGAAGATCGGCGTTCGCCCACCGTGATGCGGGTGACGCGGCGGCGGGCAGCGATACGTGACATACCCCTTGGATAGCACTGCGCACCGATTCAGGGCAAGATCGAAGGATGGAGAGCATGATCAGCGTCGAGGATCACCTGGCGTGGATCCTCGAGCACGTGCCGCTGGTCGAGCCCGTCGAGTGCGCGCTCGACATCACCGGCACAAGCCTGGAAACGGGCACGGGCACGGGTACGGCTGCAGGCGCCGACCCGGGTGCGCTCGGTGCGATCGCTGCTGAGGATCTCCTCTCGCGGCACGACCTGCCCCTCTGGGACAACTCCGCGATGGACGGCTACGCCGTGCGCAGCGCTGACATCCAGGCGGCCCGACCGGATGCCCCTGTCGTGCTGCGGCTCGTCGGTGAGGTCGCCGCGGGGAGCTCCGAGGATCCGCAGATTCCGAGCGGATGCGCCGTGCGCATCATGACGGGCGCCCCGGTGCCGAGCGCGGCAGACACCGTCGTGCCGGTGGAGCGGACACTGCGGCTCGACGGTGCTGAGGCGGGGACCGGTGCCGCCGTCGCCAGTACCAGTGCCGCCGCCGAGCGCGGCGTCTGGGCCGAGAGCCTCGTCGGTATCGCGGAAGCGGTTGCGGTCGGTGCGAACATTCGGCGGCAGGGTGAAGACACGCCCGCAGGATCCCCCATCGCCGGCGCCGGTGAGCGAATCGGTGCGGTGCGCCTTGCCGCGCTCGCCGCCGCGGGCGTCGAACGGGCGCTCGTGCGCAGGCCTCCTCGCGTCGCTGTCGTGACGACCGGATCCGAACTGCGACCCGCCGGCGAGCATCTCGAGCGCGGACAGATCGCGGAGTCGAACACGCAGCTGCTCGCCGGTCTGCTGCGCGAGGCCGGCATCGAACGGATCGAGGTCGCGCGCTGCACAGACGACGCCGTGGCATTGAGCGCACTGCTCGCCGAGCTGTCGGAGCGCAGCGACGTCATCGTCACGACCGGCGGGGTGGGCCCGGGACGCCACGACATCGCGCGCATCGCGCTCGATGCCGAACCCGAGGTGCGGTACGTGCGCGTTGCGATGCGGCCGGGGCAGCTGCAGTGCGCAGGTCGCCTGGAGGCGGGAGGAGCGTTCATCTTCGCGCTGCCGGGCAACCCGGTCGCAGCGGCTGCAGCGTTCGAGATGTTCGTGCGACCCGGGCTGCTCGCCATGCAGGGGGCCTTGCGGCTGCATCGGCCCCGTCTCCCGGCGATCGCGGAGGTCGGCTGGCGCGGCAAGCCGCACTTGCTGCAGGTGCTGCCGGTGCGCGTCGGCGAACGCGCCGACGGCGAGCTCGATTGCCGTCCGTCGGTCGACCCGAGCGGCGTCTCGCATGCGGTCGGCGGTCATGGAACTGCCGACGGCTACGCGCTCGTTCCACCGGGGCGCGGTGACGTGCGGGCGGGCGACCGCGTGACGGTCATCCTGACGGGCACCGCATGAGCGACACCGGACACGCGCCGAACAACCTCGGGCCGAACAACCTCGGGCCGAACAACACCGTGGCGAACAACCTCGGGCCCAACAGCACCGCGGCGTTCGACGCGGTGATCTTGGCGGGCGGGCGGGGTTCGCGGCTCGGCGGCATCGACAAGGCGTCGGTCGAGCTCGGTGGCGCGAGGCTGCTGGATCGAGTGGTCGCCGCCGCTCGTCGCTGCGGGGCGCGGCGGGTCGTCGTGGTCGGGCCCGAGCGTGCGCCTGACTGGGAGGCGCGTCCTGATGCGGTGCTCCGTGAGGATCCTCCTTTCGGTGGCCCTCTGCCGGCGCTCGCCGCGGGGCTCACGGAGGTGCGTGCGGAATGGCTGATGCTGCTTCCGTGCGATCTTGAGGATCCGGATCGACTGTGCGCCCGTCTGCATACCGCCTGGCGTGGAGCGGCGCTGGGTGGTGCTCACGACGAGGTGGGCGATGCAGAACAGGATCATGCACGCGATGAAGCGGACGCCCATGCGCCGTGCGATGGTGTGCGACTGGTCGATGGCGACGGTCGCCCGCAGTGGCTCGCCGGCATCTATCGGACACAGGCGCTACGGCGCGGGATCGCCGCCGCAGTCGAGGCGGGCCGCGATCCTGCATCTCAACCGCCAATATCTGAAGCGCCTGCAGCTCAGCAACCGGCAGAGCCCGCTGCAGAGCCGGTCGGCAGCGTGCTCGCGAACTTTCCGCTCCGAGTCGCATTCGGGCAGGCCACTGTCGCCGAGGTGACCGCATCGGACGACGTCGTCGCCGACATCGATACTCCCGAAGACCTGGAACGGGCGAGATCGCGGGCCGACTGGACGGGGGCGACGCGCCCGATAGACTCCCAGTAATGGACAGGGGCGACGAGAGAGCAAGACGGAGGCTCACTCGCCGCGCCCCGAACTGGGCGATCGTCATCGCACTCGCCTTCGCCGGGTTGAGTGCGGCGTTCATGTTCACGCTCGTGGTTCCGCTGCAGGCCGAGCTCCCCGCACTGCTCGACGCGTCCCGAGAAGAGACCTCCTGGGTGGTCACGAGTACGCTGCTCGTCTCGGCGATCGCGACGCCGATCTCGGGTCGCCTCGGCGACATGTATGGCAAGCGCCGCGTGGTCGTCGCCCTGCTCGTCGGACTGATCATCGGCTCGGTCATCGCGGCACTGTCGACTTCGGTGGTGACCGTCATCGTCGGTCGTGGGCTGCAGGGCGTCGCGACCGGGGTGATTCCGCTGGGCATTGCGATCATGCGAGACGTGCTGCCACCCGAGCGGCTCGGCACCGCGGTCGCCCTCATGAGCGCGACGATGGGAGTCGGCGGCGCCGTCGGCATGCCGCTCGCGGCATACATCGCGCAGACCGCAGACTGGCACGCGCTCTTCTGGATGTCCGCCGCGCTCGGCGCCAGCTGCATCGTCGCCGTTCTCGTGGTCGTGCCCGAAGACACGCTGCGCTGGCCCGGGCGGCTCGATGTGCTCGGTGTGATCGGACTGGCGCTGGGCCTCACAGGTCTGCTGCTCTATGTGTCGCGAGGGGCTGATTGGGGGTGGGGATCCCCTATCGCCCTCATGAGCGGAGTCGGTGGAGTGGCGGTCCTGCTGCTGTGGGGCTTCTACCAGCTGCGCACGCGCGATCCGCTCGTCGACCTGCGAGTCGCGGCGAGACGCCCGGTGCTGCTCACGAATCTCGCGGCGATCGGCATGGGGTTCGCGCTGTTCGCCTCGAACGTCACCTTCCCGCAGATGCTCGAGCTTCCGAGCGCAACGGGTACCGGGTTCGGGCTCACGATGATTCAGGCCGCCATCTGCATCATGCCTGCCGGAGTCATCATGATGCTGCTCTCTCCGCTGTCAGGGCTGCTCGAACGAACCGTCGGGCCGCGCCCGCTCTTCACGATCGGCACCGCGGCGATCGTGCTCGCCTACGCGTTCGTACTGTTCTGGTCGAGCGAGGTGTGGCACATCGTGTTCGCCAACGCGGTGATCGGGGTCGGGATCGCCTTCGCGTATGCCGCAATGCCCATGATCATCATGCGGTCGGTGCCCGTGAACGAGACCGGGGTCTCGAACGGACTCAACGCGCTCTTCCGCGCCGTAGGCACGTCGAGTGCGGCGGCGGTGGGCGGCGGAGTGCTCGCTGCAATGAGCGTCACGCATGGTGACGAGGTGGTGCCGACGCAGGAGGCGTTCATCGCGTGCTTCTGGATCGCGCTCGCCGCAGCCGTGTCCGCAACCGTGCTGACATTCTTCATTCCGCGGGGCCCGACCGAAGAACCTCGTGCGAGTATTCGAGAGGCCGATCCTCGCCCCTGATCGTGCAGATCACCCGGATTCACCGAACCTCTTCCAACCAGTCCAAGACAATGTCTGCGGCCGGTTCGCCGGAGGAGATGAGCGCCTCATGCCCGCGTTCGGTGAGCACCCGCAGTTGCCCATCGGCGAGCAACGAGGTGACGCGTACGATCCAGGGTCGCGGGCACAGGGAATCCTGACTGCCGCAGAGCACGAGCGTCGGCTGCGTGATCCTCGGCAGCACGCGCTCCATGCGGTGTTCGAGTGTGGGGCGCAGCTTCTTCGCGAACCAGAGCGGACCCGTTCTGGCGTAGGCCACCGCACCCTTGAGCATGACTCCGACGGTCTTGCCGCGCAGGAAGTCCTCGATCATGCGCAGCGCTTGGATGCCGAATCCGCGTTCGGCGGCATTCACCGTGGGCGCGATGAGCACGGTTCGCGAGACGAGATCTGGGTGACGTGCCGAGAGCTCTGCGACCACCTGAGCTCCCATCGAGTGTCCGGCAGCGACGATGCTGCGGACGCCCTGTGCGCGTAGTGCTTCTGCCAAGAAGTCGGCGGTCTCAGGAATCGAGTGGGCCTGCTCAGGGGCGGGGGAGTCGCCGAAGCCCGGGAGGTCGACGGCGATGACGTCGCGGTGATCTTGCAAGATGGCGATGAAGCGGTCGTACACGGCGTGACCCATACCGATGCCGTGTACGAGCAGGATGGGGTCGACGGCGGCTTCGGGTGCCGGTACTTCGCCGGCCGTCGGTGTTTCGAGCGCTGCCGATGCTTCGTCCTCCGCTTGAGCCTTTTCCGCCTGTTCCCAGCGGAAGAGCCGCAACTCGGTCCCGTCTTTGGAGTAGGTGCTGTGCTCCGGTTCGGGCAGATCCTCATTGTCGGCGAACGCGCCGGGCAAAGAGAGATTGAGGATGCTCATAATCCCATTCTGCCCGGAACGGAGGGCGCCCGGCTGGCTGGACCTCGTCGCCGACCTCTCCGCGGACGCCGCGCTCGTGTGCCGGATCGCACGTCACCGAGCTGCAGGATAGAATCGGAGAGTTGGAAAGCGCCGCCGGGACGACCCGCGCGACGAGAATCACGAGCCGGGACGACCCTGCAGAACAGGTCACTTCCGTGACACACACGTCTACTTTCCGGACCATTCTCACGCCGACGGCGATCTTCCGAATCGTGCTCGGCTGGGTCGCATTCCTCGCCCTGCTCCTCAGCCAGAAGCTCCTTGCCGGGCACTTGCCCACCCCAGTGCTGTTCCTCGTGCTTGCTGCGATCGTGGCGGTCATCATCGTCTGCGCCGGCGGTGTCGTCACCCAGGCCGAGCGCCTCGCGCATCGGCTCGGCGACCCCTACGGGACTCTCGTGCTCACGCTCTCGATCGTGCTCATCGAGGTGATCCTCATCTCTGCCGTAATGCTCGGCCCCGGTGAGCATGCCACCATCGCCCGCGACTCGGTCATGGCGGCCACGATGATCGTCCTCACCCTCGTGATCGGTGCGGCTCTCCTCGTCGGCGGCCTTCGGCACAGCAATCTGCGCGTCAATCGCACCGGGATCTCCGCGTACCTCTCCCTCCTGGTCGTGCTCATCGCTGTTGCGTTCGCGTTCCCTGCCGTCATCGGCGAGGGCGGCGCGTATACGACCGGTCAAGCCGTGCCGATCATCATCCTGACGATCCTGCTCTACGGCTTCTTCCTCTACCGGCAAACCGGGGCGCAGAACACCGACTTCCAGGAGGTCACAACCTCTGCACCCACGACCGGTACCTCGGATGTTCGGCCCGGCATTCGGATCGTGCTGAGAGAGCACCGTTCGGAAGTGCTCATACGAGTGCTGATCTTGCTCGTGACGGTCACGCCGATTGTGCTGCTCTCGCACGACATGGCCGTGTTCCTCGATGACGGCCTCGATCGTCTGGGCGCTCCGGTCGCGCTCTCGGGCATCATCATCGCGATGATCGTGTTCTTGCCCGAAGCGATCACCACGGTGAGGGCCGCGTGGATGGGTGAAGCGCAGAGGGTGACGAACCTCGCTCACGGCGCTCTCGTATCGTGCGTGGGGCTCACGCTGCCTGTCGTGCTCGCGATCGGGCTGTTCACCGGGCAGACCGTGGTCCTCGCCGAGAGCCCGGTGAACCTGCTCCTGCTCGGGGTGAGCGTGCTGCTGAGCCTGACCACCTTCAGCGCCCGCCGCGTCACCGCACTCCACGGGGCCGCGCATCTCTTCGTGTTCGTGCTCTACGGACTCAGCGTGTTCTCATAACGCGTCGCCTGAGCTTCCAATGCTGAAGTCGCGGTGCGCCGTGCGCGGAGCGAGCGGTCTGAAGCGTCATGTGAATGGTCGGGTACGGTCGGCCATCCCCGTCGAGCTCGCTACGACCGATCTGTGTGAAGCCCTGACTGAGATAGAAGCCGAGAGCTCCGCTGTTCTGCTCGTTCACATCCACCTTCGAGACGGCCTGGTTCTCGACGACCTCAGAGAGAAGCGCTGAGCCGATCCCCTCGCCGCGGACTGCATCAGAGACGAACAACATCTCCAGGGTGTCGTCAAGCACTCCTGCGAACCCGACTCGTTGCCCGTCCTTCTCAGCGAGAGTGAGCGTCACCGCGGGAAAGTAGTCGGATGCAAGCTGGGATTCGATTCGATCGAAATCGGATTCGTGCAGGAAATCGTGGGTGGCTCGGACCGCGCTGCGCCAGATCTCAATGAGTGCTGCGTACTCCTCCGGTCCGCGGCAGGCTCGCAGACTCAACAGCGTGGCCCCTTGGTGCATAGGCCGATTCTATGCCCCGTATGCCTGTCTGCGGACTCCGCAGCTTCGTCGGGAGGCTGCGCCAGTGCCCTGATGCAGCACCCGACTGGTTCGGGATCGCTTAACTGATATCAAGTTCATTTGTAGATGTCGCGCCGATGCCCGACCTCGATTGCGAGCACCACAAGCTCAGAATCACGAATCTCGCAGAGCACGCGATAATCGCCTATGCGGTAACGCCACTTGCCTGACAGTCCAGCGGTGAGGCCCTTGCCCTGTGAGCGTGGGTTGTCGCAGCCGTCGATGTTCTTGTTCAGCCAGGCAACGATAACTCGGCGAACGCCTGGATCGAGCTTGCTGAGCTGCTTATCGGCTCGCTGAGAGTAGAGGAGACGCCACATCTACAGGTACTTGGCCGCGACCTCATCGGCGGACAACGTCTTGGGGTTCGCGTCAAATTCGCGCTTCGCGTCTTCCCAGGCGACCAGATCGAGCTCATCTTCGATGCGTGAGAGGGCCGCGGTGCGTACGAATTCAGAAATGCTCATGCCGAAGGTCTTTGCGTAGTCGGCAAGCACCTGCTTCTCGGATTCCGCGAGACGCAGGGTGACGGTTGTCGTAGCCATGAGCTCCTCCTGTGTTACAGCGTAACACGATTGGCGTGTAGGGACACTAGTGGGCTTTAGATAGGCCTTCGGTAGTTGTCTTCCGGTCGAGCGCAGGCTTGGAAACTGCGGCCTTGATTACCTGTGCCAGCCGCGGGTGCACCTCTAGCTTGTGAGCGCACCCCTTGCGTGCGGTGATCAAGAGGTGCGGTCGTTGGAACGAGGTGCGGCGGCACCTATTTGAGGCGGCGACAGCGCCACCTACTCGCTGCGTTCGTGCGTCCGAGTGCAGCGCTGCGAGGGGGTGTCGGCTGGCTCTGGCGAGCTCTGGTTGAAGCGGTGCAGGCCGGCGCGCAGGGTTTCGAGCTCGTCGACGCTCCACTCGGCGAAACGTTCGGAGTAGGCGTCGGCGTTCTCGGCGTGCAGCCGATCAATGGTGTGCTGGGCCGATTCACTTGATCGCAGGAGAGTGACCCTGCGATCCTCATCGGAAGCCTTCGCCTCGATGAGTTCGAGCTGCCGCAGCTTCGAGACCTGGCGGCTCACCACCGCCTTGTCCATGTCGAGCATTTGCGAGAGCGCGGTCGCGGTGATCGGTCCTTTGCGCAGGATCACCTGCAGCACCATCATTCCCACACCTTTGAGTTCGGGGTGCACCTCTTCCGCGTAGCGCGACCAGCGGGTGCGGGCGAAGGCGAACACTTGCGAGAACTCGGCGATGATGTCGCTGACCGTGGCATCGCGCTCGGCGGATGATCCGGAACTGGTCGCGCTGCCGCTCAGGCCGCCCGCGCCGGTGCTCCCGTCGCTCGACGCGGCGCTGCCGGCGGGGCGGGGATCCTGCTCTTCCATGTCTGTGACCCTAGCGTGTGTCGCCCGTTGGCCGGGGCGTGCTCGAGCTGGGCGCCGCTGTGCTTGACGAGGCGGCTTGGGCGGGGTTGCCCCTGACGGCCCCCGATGGTCGTCGGAGGGCCCGCCCTCCGACTGCTCGCGGTGCTGCACCGGGAGCAGGATCGGCCCCGTCGCATCCACGAGCACCCGCGGCGTGGAGGGGAGGGTGACGCCCGGCTCTCCGTCCTCTCCGTTCTGCAGCTCGGCGATGCGTTCGGCGTTGCTCTTGTTGCTCAGCGGAATGTTCGGCAGGAAAATGATGGCGATGAGGGCTACGAGCGCGACGGGTGCGGCAGCGAGGAAGATGTTGCCGATCGCGTGACCGTAGGAGGCCTCGACGACCTCGCGCACGGGAGCCGTGAGATCGGCGATCTTCGGGATCGCGCTGCTCTGCTGCATGCGCTGCAGGTCGGCGATCACAGCCGGATCGGGGTTCTGCTGCAGCGTCGCGGCGAGCTTCGTGAAGCCCTCCTTGAAGTAGTCGGCGACCTCGTGGGCGAGGATCGTGCCCATCACCGAGATGCCGGCGGTGCCGCCGATCGTGCGGAAGAACGTGACGGCCGCGCTCGAGGCCCCCAGCTGGGTCGGGGCGACCGTGTTCTGCACGACCAGCACCAGGTTCTGCATGGTCATGCCGACGCCCGCGCCGACGACGGCCATGGAGACGCCGACGAACCAGTAATTGGTGTCGTAGCGCAGCTGGCCCATCATCACGAGGCCCGCGAGCAGTGCGATCGCGCCCGCCACCACGTAGCGCTTCCACTTGCCGGTGCGGGTGATGATCTGCCCGACGATCGCCGAAGAGAGCAGCACGCCGCCCATCATCGGCAGCGAGAGCAGGCTCGACTCGATCACGGAGCGCCCGCGCGCGAGCTGCATGTACTGTCCGAGGAACACCATCGTGCCCATCATTGCGAGACCGACGGCGATCGATGCGATCGACGCCATGGTGAAGGTGCGGTTCTTGAAGAGCGTCATCGGGATCAGCGGTTCTTCGACCTTCATCTCGACGAACACGGCGATCACCAGCGCGGCGACACCTCCGCCGACCATGGCAACGGTCTGCCATGACCACCAGGCGAAGTTGGATCCGGCGAGAGTCACCCAGATGAGCAGGCTCGAGAAGCCGAGCGAGATGAGGGCGGTGCCCCAGTAGTCGATCTTGATCTTCTGCTTGCGTACCGGCAGGTGCAGCGTGCGCTGCAGCATGATGATCGCGATGATCGCGATGGGTGCGGCGACGTAGAAGTTCCAGCGCCAGCCGATCGTGTCGGTGAAGAGGCCGCCGAGCAGCGGGCCGCCCACGGTTGCAACGGCCATGACGGCGCCGAGAATGCCCATGTACTTGCCGCGCTCGAGGGGACTGATGATCTCGGCGAGCACGATCTGCGCGAGTGCACCGAGGCCGCCCACGCCGATGCCCTGGAATACGCGGCAGGTGATGAGCCAGCTGGGATCTTGGGCGAAGCCGGCCATTGCAGAGGCAATGATGAACACCGTGAGGCTGATCTGCAGCAGGGCCTTCTTGCTGGTGAGGTCGGCGAGCTTGCCCCAGATGGGGGTCGAGATCGCGCTCGCGAGCATGGTCGCGGTGACGACCCACGTGAACGCGGCCTGGGTGCCGCCGATGTCGGCGATGATGATCGGCATCGAGGTGCCGACCACGTTCATCGCAAGCATCGAGACGAAGTTCGCGAGGAAGAGGCCTGCGAGCGCGAGGTTCTTCGCGCGGCCTTCGAGCAGGGCCGGCCCGCTCGATTGGGTGGTGGTTTGTGCCATGGGGCGACAGATCCTTCTAGTGGAAGCTGGGGTGCGGTTGGAGGCCGGGGAAGCGATGCCGGGCGACACCGGGCGGCGCCGTACCCGGGATCGAACCGGCCTCGGGCTGACCGCTCGGGGTCGCGATGCGGTGAATCGCGGCACTCCATATTGGTTGACGAGGATCAACTATAAGTACATCGTTGATCAAAGTCAACTAACTTCCGGGTGTAGTTTCAGCCACCTTTCAGCGTGGGCGATCTTCGGCTCCGAGAAGTGACCGAAGCCTCGGGGTCAGCGAGATGCGATACGCCATCCGAAGAAGCCCAGGTCGGTGACGCGGAAGTCATCGAGATCATGCAGCATGTTGCCCACGGCGTGCGCGGGGGTATTCGACAGGATGATGCGCGATTGGTTGCTGACGACGAGTAGCGGCGCTTCGGTGCTCACGAGCACAGGGGCGAGAAGTCGCTCAAGGTCTACTACGCGGATATCGGCGGAAGTGCCGCCGATGAAGTCGCCATGCGACAGTACGGGGAGGCCAAAAGTGATGAGGTAGTCATCTACGCCGCCCTGATCGATGTACGGTCCCGCTGCGATGGCGACGTGGTGTTGTCGGGGGAGTGCGAAGGACTCGAGGTTGGGGTAGTCGTAGAACTCTTCGCTCTGAGTGTCGAGTACGTGATGCTCGTCGAGCTCGAAGGCCCACTTCTCGTTGCGTTCCCAGTTCGACATCAAGTAGTGGTGCTGCGTGAGGAAGCCCGGTTCTGCGAGGAAGCACAGGCCGAACACGGTTGGGTCGGTGCGGCCCGGTTGAGAGAGGATCAGTCTGGAGAGGAGACTGTGGATCTCCTTCTCGCTGGATTCGGGGGTCAACGTCGAGCTGAGTTCTGTGCTCATCTCGGAGAGAAGATCCAGAACGTGGTGACAGAGCGTGTTCAGGGCGGTCGCAAGTTCTGCGATCGGATCCCCGGAATCCGGGCGTCGGGTCTGGTGGACCTCGGAGAGCAGCCTCAGTCGCTTTCGGGTCAATTGCGTTGTGAGGAACGAAACCATGTCACTGCTGAGCGTTCGAGCTTGCTCCACGTTTGTTTGACGAACCGCGCTTGCGATTCCGCGCATCATTCCTGCGAGATGCTGCCGATGGGAGGTCTCTGTGAGGAGGACGCTCGTGAGCCAGTCGTACTCCTCGTACATGGTGAACTGGGCGGTGCTGAGTCGCATCGACTGAGCGCCCAGTGCGAGCTCGGTGTGGAAGTTGCTCAGCGCTCGAATCGCAGTTCGGAGCGTGGTTGCCTTGAGGAGCGCGTCTGCGAAGGATCGCAGTCGATCGGCGGTTCGTTCCGAGGAGCGGACTGCGGCGAGCGAAGCTGATCGTGCCGCCAACATCTCGCGCCAGTCGCCAAGGTCTCTCAATTCGGCGGCTGAGAGACTCGTGAGCGCTTCTTCGGCAATGAAAGTCGACTCGGCTGGCGATTGAACGAAGCTCCCGCCGTTCTTGCCCGGGCGAGTTACGATGAGGCCTTCATCACGCAGTTTCCCGAGTCCCTCGCGAAGTGCAGAGGTGGAGATTCCGAGCTGTGCTGCGAGCGTCGCTTCCTTGGGGAGTTTCTCGTCGTCTGCGATGAGGCCAAGACCGATGGCGCTGCGAAGTCGTCGCGCGACCATCGACGGAACATTGATGGTCTGAATTCTCCTGAAGAGGACGCGCTCTGGGGCCTCGTTCGAAGGCAGCGCGGGGTGTGCCGCTGTCGTGCTATCGGGACTCTGGTTCACGATCTTTGGGCTCCTGCTCATTGTCAGTCAGGCTTGTCGGTCACACTGCGAGGTTTCGACCATTCTCGCCGCATCTCTTGTTCCATCCTAATTGAAGTGTTAATATTTAAAAATTAAATTTATGAAACCTGGAACTGACCAGGAGCCGTGCGCACGGGTGGCTTTCAACGGAGAAAGGAACGTGATGATGCATCCGATTCGAATGAGGCGAAAGGCATGCTTGCACCCAGTACTGGGCGCGGCTCCCGCTTCGGGGCCAGGTGCGCCAGCACTCCCGTCTGGTGAACTCCCCGATGTTGAGCGGTTCGACGCGCGAGTGGGTTGGGGTGAGCAGTGACGATACAACGCGGAACATACGATGCGACAGAGCTCACCAACACTCCGAGGGACTCCGCGGATGTCCTCATCGTGGGTGCTGGCCCTTCCGGGGCCGTCTATGCGAAGTACCTCGCGGGGTGGGGGTTCCACGTGGTGTGCCTTGAGCAAGGCGACTGGGTCGGCACGGCGGAGTACACGGGCAACCGGGACGAGTACGAAGTGTCGATGTACGGGCAGTGGCATAAGAACGGGAATGTCAGAAAGCGGCCTGAGGACTACCCCGTCAGTCTCGGCAGAGCCGACGTCGTTCCCGTCATGTACAACGCCGTGGGTGGAGGCACCATCCATTACGGTGGCCAGTTCCCGAGGTTGGTGCCGAGCGATTTCCGGGTGAAGACCATGGATGGGGTCGCCGAGGACTGGCCGATTAGCTATGAGGAGCTCGCCGAGTACTACGACCAGACTGAGCAGGAGTTCGCGGTTTCAGGAATGGTCGGAGATCCTTCGCATCCGGACGGAGCTGCCCCTCCGAACCCGGCGCTCCCGATCAATCGGCACGGTAGGAAGCTCGCCGAAGGCTTGAACAAGCAAGGAATCAGTTGGTGGCCGGCTCCGAACGCCATCACTCAGAAGAACTTCGGTGATCTCGTGCCGTGCGTCCGTTACGGCACCTGCGAGGCAGGGTGCCCCAATGGGTCCAAAGCGAGTGTCGACATCACTCATTGGCCCGCCGCGCTGCGGAGCGGAGCGACACTGGTGACGGGTGCCTGGGTCAGCCAGATCACGACGGACGCATCCGGGCTCGCGACCGGGGCTACGTTCTTCGACCGGAAGGGTACGGAGAGGCACATCCGAGCAGACGTGGTCGTGCTTGCTGCGAACGGAATCGGTACGCCGCGTCTCCTGCTGAACTCGACTTCGAAAGTTCATCCCGACGGACTCGCCAACTCCAGTGGACTTGTCGGCAGAAACCTCATGCTCCATCCGAATGCGATGGCCATCGGCGTATTCGAAGAACAGATGAAATCCTGGATCGGGCCGGCCGGGCAGAACATTCATACTCATGAGTACCTGGAAACGGATCCTTCACGAGGCTTCGTCCGGGGAGCGAAGTGGTTGGCGATGCCGACTGGCGGCCCGTTGGTGGCGGCAGACCTTGTACCGAGACAGGGCAAGTCTGCACGTGGCGAAGCACTGCTCAAGGACGTCCAGAATGTGCTCGGCAAGTCGATCCTGCTCGCAATTTTGACGGAGGATCTGCCGAACCCGGAGAACCGGGTGACATTGCATGGAGAGCTCACCGACCAGTTCGGCATCCCGGCGCCGCACATCGAGTACCGCCGAGATGAGAACAGCATGGCGATGGTCGAGTGGAACCTCAACAAGGCCAAAGAAGTCCTGCTCGAAGCGGGAGCGACTGATGTCTACTTGCATGATGTCATGCCCGATCAACCCGGCCATCTCCTCGGTACCGCGAGAATGGGACACGATCCTCAAACCTCGGTGACGGACAGCTTCGGGAGAACGCATGACGTTGAGAATCTTTGGATTGCCGATGGAAGTCTGTTTGTGACGAGTGGCGCGTCGAATCCGACGAACACCATTGCGGCGCTCGCATTGCGCGGTGCGACGGAACTGGTCCGTCGTGCTTCGGAGATGGAGGACGCAGCATGAGTCTTCCTCCGAATCATGTGGCCGAAGCGGCTCCCGCGCTCGAGCTGTCTGACGAGCAGTATGCGATCCTCGCGAAGATGGCGGATTGGTTCATCGGCCCTGTCGAAGGTTTCCCTTCGACAGAAGAGGCGGATCCTGAGAATGCGGTCCTGCATCTTGCTCTCGAGCAGCTGAGACCGTTGCACGATGAACTCGTAGCGGCGATCAATGCAGCCAATGGTGTCGACATCGATCACTACCTGGCTGACTTGGAGGATCGAGGTGCGCCGGAGTTCGAGTACCTGCGCACACTCCTGGTCGGCCGGTACCTGAGTTGCAGGCCGGTGTGGAAGGTGCTCGGGTATACGGGGCGGCGGCCCATCCCGATTCGACAGGGAGAAGCCGATGAATACCTTTCGGGAGGTTTGCTCGACGCCCCAATCGCTCGAGGGAAGATCTACCGCCCGACTCCGACAGAAGCGGCAGTCCGATGAAAGTCGTCAATCTTCAGAGCGAGGAAGGGAGCCGCTCATGACAGCGCAGTCGTTGTGACCCCTCTATCCGACGTACGAAGACACCGGGATGGCTCATCCTTTCGTCGCCCGAACCTGTACTCGGACGAGAGACCGGGCGAACTGCAGTACCCCACTCATTGCACGCAGCGGTGCGATGAACAGAACAAGATGATTTTCCGCGACAGGCACGAGCATCAGGATCGTGCAGCCGCGAAGAACATGGATAGCAAAGGTGCATCTAGTGAAAACCACATCTCGACTCAAGAGATTCAAAAGCAAAGCTATGGCGTTAGCCTCAGCGGTCATCGTCTCCTCCCTGGCGCTCACCGGGTGCTCGGGCGGGTCCGGTGGTGGCGGCGACGGCGGTACCGGTGGGGCTCAAGGCGAAGCGCAGCACGGAGGCGTGCTGCGCGTGGGGCATTCCGGCGGTGCGTCGAGCGACACGATGGATCCTCACGAAGGGCTTTCAAACACCGACTTTGCCCGCTTACCACTGATCTACGAGCCGTTGGTGCGGCTTGATCACGAGGGCAACGTGCAGATGTGGCTCGCCGAATCGATTGAGCTCAACGACGACGCCACGGAGTACACGATCAAGATCCATCCGAACGTAAAGACCCACGACGGCAACACATTCACTGCTGAGGACGTGCTGTGGAACTTCAAACGCATTGTCAACGAGCATCACGCCGGAGAGATCCCGCTCGGACCGATCGATGTGGATGCCTCGGAAGCGGTGGATGACACGACCCTGATCATCCGCTACTCCTCACCCTTCGCGGTGCTCCCGGAGGCGCTCGCCAGTACTCCTGCGTACTACATGGTCCCTTCGAACTGGTCGCCCGACAATCTGGTCGGTACGGGGCCGTTCGTGCTGCAGGACTTCGAACCCGGTGTTCGTAGCTCTGCGACTAGGTTTGAGGACTATCGCCTGGAGGGCAAGCCCTATCTCGATCAGGTCGACATCATCAATATGGCGGATGAGACGACCCAGCTGAACGCTCTCCGCAGTGGTGAGGTCGATGCGATCAACTATCTCTCTGCCCAGTCGGTGAAGCAGGTACAGAGCGGAGACCTCAACGTCATCATTTCGGAGACGAAGGGCTGGCTCCCGATCACGATGAGGACCGATTCGGCCCCGTTCGACGATGTGAGGGTGCGCGAGGCGATCAAGCTCGCCATCGACCGTGAGCAGATCAACCAGGTGGTGTTCGAAGGGTATGGCACCATTCAGAACGATGTCTTCGATCCGCTTGAAGACAGCTCACTCCCGCAGCGTGAGCGAGATGTCGAGCGTGCCAAGGAGCTGCTCGCTGATGCCGGATTCTCGGACGGTCTCGACGTCGAGTTGATCACCAACGATGTCATGCCGGCGCAGCGCAGCATCGCCCAGCTCGTGGCTGAACAGATCAAGGAAGCGGGGATCAATGCCAAGGTGACGTTTGAGCCCACGACGCAGTTCTTCGCAGACAGCTACCTGACGGCAGATTTTTCGCAGGACTATTGGTTCTACGTTCCGTATCTCGCGAACGTCGCGGGCGCGACCTTGTCGACGGCACCTTACAACGCCACGCATTTTGACGACGCCGAGTACGAGTCTCTCTACCAGGCCGCGATCTCTGAGGCTGACGAAGAAGACCGGCGTCCGATCATCGAGCAGATGCAGAGAATCGACTACGAGCGCGGCGGGAACATCATCCCGGTGTTCTATCCGGTCATCGATGCCACGACGCAAAGCGTCGGAGGCATCGAGGAGGACGTCAGCGGCTTCCCCTTCGGCAACTACGACTGGACCAATATCTGGATGGCCCAGTAGCGGTTGTGCGGTGCCCGGCCGCCGGGCACCGCACAAACTCCGCTTCCCTCCCCCACACATCAGCAGTTCCGGAAGGCGGATCGTGACTTCTCAGCTGGACTCTCTCAACGAGCGGCGTCCCCGGCGCAAGACTCACCCGATACTCGGCCTCATACTCAATCGAATCGTTTTCGGTGTCATCACTATCGCCGCAGTCGGGGTGATCGTGTTCTGGGCTACAACGATGCTGCCGGGAAACGCGGCTACCGCTGTCCTCGGTCAAAGCGCGACACCCGAGCGGATCGCGCAACTCGAGCAGCAACTCAACCTTGATCAACCACTGTTCGATCGATTCATCGCCTGGGTGACTGACGCACTCAGCTTCAATTTCGGATCCTCGCTCGTGACGCACGAGCCCGTGCTCTCGATGGTCGCGCCGCGTCTGGTCAACACGGGGGTGCTCCTCGCGATCACGACGGTGCTCTCGTCGATCATCGGAGTCGTGTTCGGTGCGATCGCCGCGGCACGCAAGGACGGCTGGTTCGATCAGGTCGGAAGCGTGTTCTCGCTCGTGGTGAGTGCGATTCCGGAGTTCGTCGTCGGTATCTTCGTGATCCTGCTGTTCTCGGTTTCAGTGTTCCATTGGTTCCCTGCGGTCGCGGTGATCCCGCCCGGGCAGACGGTACTCACAAATATGAACCAGATCGTGCTGCCCGTCCTCACCCTCGTGCTCGTGGTCACGCCCTACGTGTTCCGCATGATGCGAGCTGCCACTATCGAGGCACTCGGCAGCGAGTACGCGGAGCTCGCGGAGCTCAAGGGAATGTCGCCGAAGCGCGTGCTCTTCCGCCACGCGCTGCCGAACGCGATGGCGCCGACCGTGCAGGTCATCGGTCTCAACATTCTGTATCTCGCAGGCGGCGTCGTATTGGTCGAGTCCGTCTTCAACTACCAGGGCATCGGATTCACTCTCGTGAACGCTGTGAACACGCGCGATATCCCGATCATCCAGTTCGTCGTACTCGCGCTCGCGGCCTTCTACGTCGTGCTGAACATCACGACCGACCTCGTCGTGCTGGCGATGACCCCTCGTCGCAGGAAGGCCGCATGATCATGACCAACACCATCTCAATCGCTCTCCCGCAACAGAACCCGAGGTCGGGGCTGAGCATCATCCTGCGACGCACGCTCCGCAGCACGCGCGGCAGGCTCGGCGCGGCGCTCCTAGCCGTCGTCGTGCTGATCGCGGCGATCGGACCGTTCGTCGCCCCGCATTCCTCGAGCGCGATCGTCGGCGGGACGTTCGCGGGGCCCAGCGGCGCCGCATGGTTCGGCGCCGACGCCTTGGGGCGCGATGTGCTCTCCCGGGTGCTCGACGGCGGATGGGTTCTCATCATCCTCGCGGTGCTCTCGACGCTCATCGGAATCGCGGGCGGCGCGATCGCCGGGTTGACGGCCGCGTACGTCGGAGGCAAGACCGAGGCGCTCATCATGCGCGTCGTCGATGTCGCCCTGGCGCTTCCGCAGATCATCTTCGCCCTGCTCCTGCTCAGCGTCGTCGGCCCGAAGCTCTGGCTCCTCGTGCTGGCGGTCGGGCTCTCGCACGTTCCGCAGGTCGCGCGGGTCATGTTCGCAGCGGCACAAGACGTCATCGAGCGGGACTTCGTTAAGATCTCGCGGCTCTGGGGCATCAGGATGCCTCGTGTGCTGAGTCGTGATGTGCTTCCCAATCTCATCGGACCGGTCATGGTCGAGTTCGGACTGCGGCTCAGCTTCTCGATCGTCATGCTCGCCGGGTTGAGCTTCCTCGGCTTCGGACGCCAGATGCCGGCGGCCGACTGGGGACTCATGATCAATGAGAACCGACTCGGGATCGAGCTCAACCCGTTGGGCGTGCTCGTACCTGCGGTGCTGATCGCTGTGCTCGCGGTCGGAGCAAACACTCTCGGCGATGCGCTCGCGCGAGCCAGCATGGGCGAGGACAGCGGCGAAGGCGCCGTGCTCGCGAGTACGACAGGAGCTCTGAACGATCGATGACCACGTTGAATGCTGCACATGCTTCGTCGCCTCCCCGCGTGGAAGTGCGCGACCTCTCCATCGGTTTGACGAGTCGCCCGGATCGCCTGGTGGTCCGAGACATCAATTTCGAGATTCGTGCGGGCGAGGTGCTCGGCCTCGTCGGCGAATCCGGGTCGGGGAAGACGACGACGGGTCTCGCGCTGCTCGGTCACGCGCGCACCGGGCTGACGATCCGGTCGGGGTCTGTCGTGATCGATGGTCAGGACATCCTCGCCTTGAAGCCCTCCGGGTTGCGAGCCGCCCGCGGAACCGTGGTCGCATACGTGCCCCAGGACCCCGCGAGCGCGCTGAACCCGGCCATGCGCATGGGAGAGCAGATCGCGGAATGTCTGCGCGCTCACCCCGCCGCGCTGAGAGCGGGTGAAAGCGTCGAGGGCAGAGTCGTCGAGTTGCTCGAGCAGGTCGGTCTCCCGGCCGAGAAGACGATCGCCTCGTACCCGCATCAGATGTCGGGTGGGCAGCAGCAGCGAGTCGGGATCGCGATCGCGCTCGCAGCGCGACCCGAGCTGGTCGTCTTCGACGAACCGACGACCGGACTCGATGTCTCCACGCAGCGCCAGTTCCTCGACCTCGTGCGCGAACTGACGCTGGGATCCGGGATCTCCGCGGTGTATGTGAGCCATGATCTGCCGGTCGTGTCCGAGATCTCCGATCAGACGGCGGTCATGTATCAGGGCGAGATCGTCGAGGTGCAGGACACTCCGGCATTCTTCGCCGGGCCGAAGCATCCGTACAGCCGCAAGCTGCTCGACGCCGCTCCCAGCTTCGACCGGGCGCCGGGCGCCGAGGGAGGAGAAGGGCCTGCGCCGGATACCGGGGACATCGTGCTCGCGTGCTCGAGCCTGCGGGCCTCGCACGGGTCGCGAGAGGTGCTCACCGACATCAACTTCGAGCTCGAGCGCGGGTGCTGCGTCGCGGTCGTCGGTGAGTCGGGATCGGGCAAGACGACGTTGGCCCGCTCGCTCATCGGCCTGCACCGCACCTGGGACGGAGAAGTTGAATTCGACGGACACGCGCTTGAACGGAGAAGCTCCCGGCGAACCCGAGAACAGCGACGGAAGTTCCAGTACGTCTTCCAGAGCCCGTACAACTCGTTGAATCCGCGACGCACGATCGCCGACATCCTCAACGAGCCATTGCAGTACTTCTACGATCTGAACAGGTCGGAACGCCATGAGCGCATCGCCGCGGCGCTCACCGACATGTCTCTTTCGGAGTCTTACCTCAACCGATATCCGGCGCAGCTTTCGGGAGGTGAGCGGCAGCGCGTCTCACTCGCGCGGGCTCTCGTGGTCGATCCCGAGGTGCTGCTCTGCGACGAAGTGACATCGGCGCTCGACGTCTCGGTGCAGGCGGCAATTCTGGAGGAGCTCCGAGAACTGCAGCAGCGCCGAGACCTCTCCATGCTCTTCATCACGCACAACCTCGCGGTGGTGCGAGAGATCGCCCAGGACGTTCTCGTGCTTCGTCACGGAGTGATTGTCGAGAACGGGTCTGTTGATGACGTTCTCGACAGGCCACAGGATCCCTATACCCGACGCTTGCTCGCCGACGTGCCGAGAATCCGCACGGCCGGTTGAGACCCGAAACGATGGCCGCTCCGGCTACTCGAAAAGCACGATGAAAGGAGAATCATGTCAGAATTCGATCCGCATCTTCCAGGGCAGTTCATTTCAGGGGAATGGGTGCCGAGCGAGGGAGAGCGCATTTCGGTGCTCGACCCTTCTACGGGAGAAGTCATAGGCTCGAGCAGAGTCGCGACTACGGAGGAAGTCGACTCCGCGGTCCGAGACGCTGCCGAGGCCCAGCGCTCATGGGGCGCTCTCCCGGCATCCGAGCGCGCTGCGCGGCTCCATGAGTTCGCTGATGTGCTTGTTGCGAATCTCGAGGAGCTCACCCACCTCGAGTCGGTGAATGCCGGCAAGCCCATCACGGCGGTTCGCGATGATGAGATTCTCGGCATCATCGATGCGGTACGGCTTTCGGCGGGCGCCGGGCGGTCGCTTCCGGGCATTTCAGGTGGGGAGTACGTCGAGGGGGCAACGTCGTACATTCGCCGAGAGGCGATTGGCGTCGTCGCGGCGATCACTCCTTGGAACTACCCATTGCTGCAGGTCGTGGCGAAGGTGATACCAGCGTTGGCGGTCGGGAATACCGCGGTGGTCAAGCCCTCCGGGCTCACTCCCTTGAGTACGGCGCTGCTGGTGTCGCTCGCTGCCGAAGCGCTGCCTGCTGGGGTGCTGAACCTGGTCACAGGTCACGGCGCTGAGACCGGTCGAGCGCTGGTCGAGCACCCGCTCGTCGGCGTGGCATCATTCACCGGTTCAGTGGGCGGCGGGCAGGCCGTTGCGGCCTCTGCGGCGCGAGGGCCGAAGAAGGTCGTTCTTGAACTTGGCGGTAATGCACCTGTCGTCGTGTTTGATGATGCGGACATTGACCGGGCCGCCGAGGGCATTGTTGCCGCCGCACTCTACAACACAGGTCAGGAGTGCATGGCCGCTACCAGGATCCTGGTGCACGCGGACCGGCAGGAGGAGTTCATCTCTGCGCTCCAGAAGAATATCGAATCAGTGGTGGTTGGAGACGTGCGAGACGAAGCAACCACGATGGGCCCGCTGATCAGTGCTGCGCACCGAGACCGTGTCGAAGGCCTGCTCGAACGGGCGCGTGAAGCCGGGCGAACGGTCATGGGAGGCGAACGCGTCGGTACTTCTGGCTTCTTCCTCGCCCCTGCAATTGTTACCGGAGTTCAGCAGGACGATGAGATCGTGCAGGAAGAGGTGTTTGGCCCGGTCATGACGGTTCAACAGTTCTCCTCCGAAGCCGAGGGTCTGCGGCTCGCGAACGATACTCGGTATGGATTGGCGGCATCGGTATGGACGAGTGATGTGGGCCGTGCCATGCGGCTTTCACAACAAATTGAGTCCGGTACCGTGTGGGTGAACACTCATCTCGAGTTCGGACCGGATCTGCCGGTCTCCGGGTATAAGGAATCCGGGTACGGTGTGGAGAACACCATGCTCGGGGCCGTCGAGTTCACTCGCGTGAAGCAGGTCATGGTCAGCCACGGCTGAAACCCGACGGAGCCCCGCCGCACCGATTGCCTGAGAGCAGCCGGAGCCGCTCCCATATTCTGAGATCCTCTCGTGATCTGAGAACGTGGGAGCGGCTCCCTGCTTTGCGGTGCGGAGGCGAGGAGTCGCTCAGCGCCCACTCAACTCCAGCGCTCACTGAACTCCGGCGGCACGAGCACCGCGAGCGGGGGCACCGGATGCTCCCAGCGCGTCACTTCGACGAGTGCGTGCTGCCCGGTGGTGCCTTGCGCGAGCTGCGACGAGGGCAGATCGGAGCACAGCACATTGGGGTTGCCGTGGCGGCAGAATGACGGATCGGCGGGGTCCGGGTCGTACCAGGCGCCGGTCGCGAGCTGCACGATGCCGCGACTGAGCGCCTCCGAGACGACGAGACCGGCGAGGCACGACCCGCGATCGTTGAAGATGCGTACGACGTCGCCGTCGCGGAGCCCGCGAGCTGCCGCATCCTCGGGGTGCATGCGCACTGGCTCTCGCCCGTCCACCTTGCTGTCGAGGCTGGTCGACCCCACATCGAACTGGCTGTGCAGGCGCGTCTTCGGCTGGTTCGCGATGAGTTGCAGCGGGAATCGGCGGTTCGCGTCGCCGAGCCATTCCCGCGGCTCCATCCACGTGGGGTGCCCCGGGCAGTCGTCGTAGCCGAAGTCGGCGATGCGCTCCGAGAACAGCTCGATGCGCCCTGACGGGGTGGTCAACGGGTGGGCTGAGGGATCCGCCCTGAACTCGGAAAGCAGCACCTGCTCGCGGTCTGCCGCCGGAATTTCCAGGAACTCGCGCTGCCAGAACGCGTCGAACTCGGGCACGGGCGAGCCGTGATCGGCCATCCGGTCGGCCCAGCCGGTGTAGAGGCGACGCAACCATTCAGCCGAGCTGCGGCCCTCTGAGAACGAGAACTGCGCATCGACGCGACCATCGAGCCGTCGTTCGAGCTCCGAGAAGATGGCGTAGTCATCTCTCGCCTCACCTGCGGGGCGCGTCAGCGCGGGCATGGGGAAGAAGAGAGGATCACCGCGCCCCGACCCGAAGTCGTCGCGTTCGACGGTCATCGTCGCGGGCAGAACGATGTCGGCATGACGGGCCGTGGCCGTCCAGAACTGCTCGTGGACGACAATGGTCGAGGGGCGCTGGAAGGCTCGCCGCAGCCGCGGCAGGTCTTGCTGGTGGTGAAAGGGGTTGCCGCCCACCCAGTACACGAGCTCGATGTCGGGCAGCTCGATCTCTTGGCCGTTGAACGGCAGCACGGTGCTCGGTGAGAGCAGCATGTCTGAGATGCGCGAAACCGGAATGAAGCGCGGCTCAGGGTTCTGGCCCTGCGGCAGCGACGGCGGGCCGACGAGCCGGCGCGGGTTGCCCGCCTGGGCGCTCGAACCGTAGCCGTGAGAGAATCCGCCGCCGGGCAGCCCGATCTGTCCGAGCATTGCGGCGAGCGCGATCCCGGCCCAGATGGGCTGCTCGCCGTGGTGTTGGCGTTGCATCGACCAGCTGAGGTTGATCATGGTGCGCGATCGGCCCATGCGCTGTGCGAGGTCGCGGATGCGTTCGCCCGGCACCGTGGTGATCAGTTCGGCCCATTCGGGGGTCTTCGGGGTGCCGTCGGTGGCGCCGCGAACGTAGGCGATGAAGCGGTCGTAGCCCGTCGTGTAGTGCTCGATGAAGTGCGTGTCGACGATCCCTTCGTCATCGAGCACGTGGGCGATCGCGAGCATAAGAGCGACGTCGCTTCCGGGGAGGGGCGCGATCCACTCGGCATCGGCGACGCCGAAGGTGTCGTCGCGGATCGGCGTCACGTCGACGAACGTGCAACCGTTCGCGCGTGCGCGCTCGACGAACTCGCGCGAGTAGTGGTTGCCGATGCCACCCGAGGAGATGGCGGTGTTCTTCTCGGAGAGCCCGCCGAAGGCGACGAAGAGTTCGGTGTGGTCGGCGACGACCTGCCAGGAGGTAGCGCGGTCGACGAGTTCTGGTGTGCCGAAGCCGATGATGTGGGGCAGCAGTATGCGCGAGGTGCCGTAGCTGTAGTCGCCGACTCCGTAGACGTAGCCGCCCAAGCTGTTCAGGAAGCGGTGCACTTGGCTCTTGCCGTGGTGAAAACGGCCGGCGCTCGACCAGCCGTACGATTCGCCGTAGACGGCGGCCGATCCTCGTCCCTCAGGTCCGTAGACGCGAGCCAGCTCATCGGCGACGAGGTCGAGTGCTTCGTCCCAGCTGACCTCGACGAAGGTGTCGTCACCGCGACCGGCGGCACTTGTGCCCGTGCCGGCACCGCCCTCCCGCGGCAGGTCGGTGCGGCCTGGGCCGTGCTCGAGGTAGCCGCGGCGCACGGCGGGGCGCAGCACGCGGGCCGGGTGATGCTGGCTCGATGCGACGTTGTCGATGATGCGACGAGGATCCGGATCCTGTGCCCACGGGCGCGTTCGAATCGAGGTTCCGTCGCTTTCCGCCTCGAGCACTCCGAAGTGTGTCAGGTGTGTTCGCGTCATCGTCCGTCTCCTCACGCCAGTGTTGATCGGATCACTGCCAGCGTAACCCGCACCTCCGACACGCCTCCGTCAGGGTGCCGCTCGCGCCGCCCGAGCAGCCGTGCCCGGTTGCCGTACCTGGTAGCCGTGCCTGGTTGCCGTGCCGGGTTTCCGGGCGTCGTCGTCGGGCGACCCCAAGCAATGCTGCGCAATTTGCTCCAATCTCGAAGGTTTAAGAGCAGATCGAGCAGCATTGCTTGGGGTTTCGGGGGAGTCTCGCGCGGGGAGTCGCCGGCGGTTCCTCGTCGCGCCGCCGACGGCTCCGCGCCGCATCGCTCAGGGCTGCGCCGGCGCGAGATGCTCGGCGCCGATAGGGCAGAATAGGCGCATGGCATCAGGCGAGAATGACGTGAACGAGACGGGCATCATCAAGGTCGGCGTAATCGGCGGTGGGCAGCTCGCCCGCATGATGGTGCCGCCGGCGATTCACCTGGGTCTGCGCATCAGCGTGCTGGCTGAGGCGGAGGGTATGAGCGCCGCTCGTGCTGCTGACGCCGTGGGCGACTACCGCGATCCCGAGACGGTGTACGCGTTTGCCGAGACCGTCGACGTCGTCACGTTCGATCACGAGCACGTGCCGAGTGAGATTCTGCGCGAGCTCGAACGGCGCGGCAAGGCGGTGCACCCGCGCCCCGATGCGCTGCAGTACGCGCAAGACAAGATTCTGATGCGACAGAAGCTGCAAGAGCTCGAGCTGCCGTTGCCCGACTGGGCTGCGGTCGCCGATGAGGCTGAGCTGCAGACCTTCATCGATGCGCACGGTGGTCGCGCGGTCGTGAAGACCGCTCGCGGTGGTTACGACGGGAAGGGTGTGCGCGTCGTCTCGCGTGCCGACGAGGTACGCGACTGGTTCACCGCGCTTGCCGAAGACGGACGCGGAGGTTTCTTGCTGGTCGAGGAGCTCGTCGACTTCGTTCGCGAGTTGTCGCAGCTCGTGGCTCGTCGTCCCTCGGGTGGTGCTGACGGAGCAGCTGAGATGCGCACCTGGCCGGTCGTTGAGACGATTCAGCGCGACGGCATCTGCGCCGAGGTGCTCGCGCCGGCACCGGTGGCGCATGCGGCCACGCTCGACGAGGCGGCCCGCATCGGCGTCGCTGTCGCCGAGGGCGTCGGGGTGACTGGCATGCTCGCGGTTGAGATGTTCGAGACCCGTGACGGTCGTGTGCTCGTGAATGAGCTCGCGATGCGCCCGCATAATTCGGGGCACTTCTCGATCGAGGGATCGGTGACGAGCCAGTTCGAGCAGCACCTGCGCGCGGTCGCAGATCTGCCGCTCGGCGACACGTCGATGACGGCTCCCGCCGCGGTGATGGTGAATGTGCTCGGCGGCCCTGAGGAGGGCCCGATGCCGGTGCGCTACGCCTCGGTGCTCGCGGCGCATCCGGCGGCGAAGATCCACAGCTACGACAAGCTGCCTCGTCCGGGTCGCAAGGTCGGGCACGTCACGGTGACGGGGCAGGATCTGGCGTCGGTGCGCGCAGAGGCCGAAGCCGCTGCAGCGCTGTTCGACTGACGCGGAGTCCTCAGGCGTCTGATTCGAGGAGGATCTCGACCGCGCCCAGGGTGATCGTATCTCCCGGCCGAATCTCGTAGTCCTCATTCGGTTCGCAGGCCTGCCGCGAGAGTCCGGCATCAGTGGTGAAGGTGATCGAGGTCCCGTTCGTGGAGCCGAGGTCGGTGATCCACACTCCTTCTTCGTCGATCACGATGCGGGCGTGGGTCTTCGAGAGGGTTCGCTCCGGATCGGCCAGAACGATCAACGCAGCCTGACCCGCTTCGGGAGATGCCGACGGCTTGCGACCGAGCAGATTGCGCCGATGCAGGGTGAAGCGTTGGCTGCCCGCATTGAGCGACCAGGTGGGGGTCTTGGGGACAGCCGGCGACGCTGCTCCGGCTCCGGCCCCCGAGCTCGGGGCTCGTGTCGCCGGAACCGTCGCTGTGGGGGAGGTGCTTGGCGTTGTACCGGCCGACGTGGTCGGTGGAGGCGTCGGCGTCACAGGTGCCGCCGAGGGTGGCGGCTGCGGCAGGAGGAGGGGGCGCTCCGTCTGCGATTGCTCTGCTTGTTCAACGCGTGCTTGTTCAGCGCGTGCTTGTTCGCGACGAGCCTGCTCTTGCTGCTCCCGCTGTAACTGTTCGCGGTGTGCTTGCTCCTGTTGCTCGCGGAGTTGCGCCTGCCGGGCTGCTTCCTGCTGTGCGACGCGTGCTTGCTCGAGGCGTGCCTGCTCTTGCTGCTCCCGAATCTGCTCCTGGCGAGCTTGCTCCTGCTCAGCCCGGAGCCGTTCCTGCCGTTCCCGTTCCTCTTGCGCTGCGCGGGCTTGGGCTTGTCGAGCCTGTTCTTGTCGAGCCTGCTCCTGCCGGCGAAGCTCTTCCTGTCGTGCCCGCTCCTGGCGCTCCCGTTCTTGGCGCTCTCGCTGCTCCTGCTCCTGCTCCTGACGAGCTTGTTCTTGCTGAGCACGGATCTGCACCTGTCGTGCCTGTTCCTGCTCAGCCCGAATCTGCGCCTGGCGTGCCTGTTCTTCCAGGGCACGAGCCTGCTGCGCCTGCTGGTACTCGAGCAACTGGCGCTCGTACTCGTGGAGCTGTCGCTGATACTCGTCCCACTGCTCCTGCGAAACACCCGCGGGTTTCTCTTGCTTGGGGGCGGGCTGTGGAGGCGCATACTGAGGCTGCGCGTTCTGTGGCGGCGCATACTGGGACTGTGGCGGCGCATACTGAGGATGCTGAGGAGTACCGGGTGCACCGTCTCGACGCCCCGAAGGGGGCGGGGGGATCTGACGGGCCATGGGGTTCTCTTCCTGTCGCACTTCGAGTGCTCTGTGCTTCGACGCTTCGACTGGTCCGTGGGGCGCTCGGCTCTGGGTTTCGGCGGCGCTGGGCCGAACCGTTCAGTGATTAGGAGTCTAATCGGGCCGAGATGTGAGCGGCAACGGAACGACTCCCAGGAGGCAGTGAGGCTCTGGCATTCCGTGCATCGCGTCCCGGTGCGGTTCGGCGATGACTGGCTTCAGCAACTATGCGGGGCTGCGCAACGCGATGGTCCTGGTCTCGGGCTGTAATCAGTGCTCAGTCGAGACTATCGAGGATCAGTGCGGCGTAGTCGCTGCCACCGTAGTAGACGCCATGAATCTCAACCTCATTGTCGGTGACCAGCAACGCGATTATCGCTCGTCGACGGAACCCGATCACTCGCATCCCGGGCGTCAGGTCATCCCGAGCGCGGCCCCGGAGAGGGAAGTTTGCCAGATCGTCGCAGTAGTCATAGATCGAGAGCACGAATCGCTGTGCGATTTCCGGTCCAGCTTCGCCCGAGACCCAGTCCTAGATTGCGCGCAACTGTTGGTGGGCGCGCGGTGAGTAAACGATCCGATGCGTCACGACGAGCTGTCTGGGAGGCGCTCAGCGTGCCAACGGGAGAGTTCGGCGCGCATCTCATCAGAGCTGATGGCCCGCGAAGGATCGTTGCGCAGCTCCTCGACGGAGGCGATGACCTCGGTGCGCAGCCAGTTTTCGACGGCTTCGTCGCGCGCGAACAGTGCGCGCAAGCCGTCGCGCACGACCTCGCTTTCGCTGGCGTATGCGCCGGACGCGACTCGTTCTTTGAGAGCGTCTGCCATGTTGTTGGGGAGAGTGATGCTGAGTTGCTTCGTGGTGCGCATGATCGAACCTCGCTTTCGATATGACTCAATCCTACTCGACTCCACGATGCCGGGGTGGCCACCCTGGCTTCCAGTACAGAACCCGCGCATCGCGTCGCGGTGCGGTTCGGCGGATACGATGGAGCCCATGTCAGCACACAGCGCGGCGCCGCTCGTCGGCGTGATCATGGGGTCCGATTCCGACTACAGCGTCATGGCCGACGCGGTGCAGATGCTGCGGGAGTTCGGGGTGCCGCACGAGGTCGAGGTGGTGAGCGCGCATCGCACTCCCGACAAGATGGTGCGCTACGCGCGTGAGGCTGCGGATCGTGGTCTGCGTGTCATCATCGCCGGTGCCGGCGGTGCAGCGCACTTGCCGGGTATGGTCGCTTCGATGACCCGACTGCCGGTGATCGGTGTACCGGTTCCGCTCGCGAAGCTCGACGGGCTCGATTCGCTGCTGTCGATTGTGCAGATGCCCGGAGGCATTCCGGTGGCGACGGTGTCGATCGGCGGCGCGAAGAACGCGGGCATCCTTGCGGCCCGCATTCTCGGAGCCACTGACGCTGAGCTCGCGAAGCGACTCGACGACTACGCTGCAGGTCTCACCGAAATGGTGGAGACCAAGAACGCGGCACTGCAGGCGCGTGTCGCATCTGAGGACTGAGCGACAGCAGCGAAGTCTCAGATCGGCCGGTTTCGTCCTGCGACGATATCGGCGCGGGCCGTATCGAGGAACAGCTGGTCGGGGGGCAAGGTCTCGGCGTTGCCGAGGTAGTACCTGCGGGCTTCCAAGCGACGCTCCCTGAGCGGGTCGTCGCGCAGGAAGCGGTTGAGCTGCTCCGGCCAAGTCGACGGGTCGCGCAGGAAGCGGTACTTGCCCTCCGATTCGACACCGCCGATCGCCGCGTCGTCGGAGAACACGGCGAGGGGCTTGCCTGAGTAGAGGTAGTCGGAGACGACGGCCGAGATATCGGCGATCATCGCGTCGCTGTGATTGAAGCAGTCGCGCAGGCTCATCTCGCTCTCGGCGAGTGCGCCGAAGATGTGCGGCCGGCCGGTGCGCTCGCTGTCCTCACGCAAGAGCCTCTTGATGCGCGATGCGGCTGAGGCGGTTTCGACGGCCCGATCCGTGAAGGGGTGTGGGCGGAAGATGATCGTGCATTCGCGTTCGAGCAGCCGCTCGATCAGGGGCAGGGCGTGGGGTAGCGAGGTGTAGGAGGCGTCCTTGAAGTCGCCCATCCAGGTCGGTGCGTAGAGCACGGTCGGCTGCTGCTTCTCGCGTATCGGCGCGGTCTCTTGCTCGATACCGCGCACCTGCGGTCGGCCGACGATCGAGAAGCGCGATGCGGGTACCTCGACGCCACTGGCGGTGAATCGGTCGATGCCGGCCTGCCCTGCCATGTAGATGCGGTCGAACAGACGGAAGATGCGCGTCGAACTCGTCGACTTCTGGCTGTCGCCGTGGCTGAGCATGATGTGCCGGATCCCCTCGAAACGGAGAACCTGGTTGTTTCGGTCGGCGTTGTTCACGTAGAAGATCGCCCGCACCGTGGGAACGAGGAGCCGCTCCACGTCGGCGTGCCTGCCCGCATAGATCACCGGAGCGTTCTCGGCCGCCTGCACGGCGCTCGTGAAACCGCCTGCGTTGCGCACGATCACGGCGAAGGGAATGTCGAGGTCCTCGAGGTGGGGCAGCCACATGTCGAGCTGGTACTTCGAGGCACCCGGCGCATCCCAGTGCAGCAGGAACTGGGGATTCACCCGCGCCAGCATCTCGGGCAGTTGGGCATAGGCGTGGCGATCCCGACGAACCTCGATGACCGTGAGGGCCCAAGCGCAGCTGAGAGCCACCGCCTGCAGGGCTACGAGCAGCACTCCGAAGATGCCGTTGAGCTGCAGCCCGGCGCTCAGCAGCAGGAACGGCGGAACGGTGACGCCGATGAGCGTGGCGGTCCAGCGCAGTCGGGGGAGCACGGTCGACGGCGGCCTGGCTTCGATGCCGGCCATGCGTGCCAAGACCTGGGGCCGGTTCGCGGTGAGTGCGTGGGCGGCGGGCAGGATCAGCAGCGCTGCGAGCACCGCGACCCAGAACAGCGTCGCATTCGTGTATCCCAGGTGAATAAGTGGCCCTGCAGCGCCGATGATAAACAGAGCTCGGGTGAGCAGACGGAGCGACTGGGCGCTGTGCACACCCGGCCCGAAGCGGTCGAGCAGCCACCCGGCGTATCCGACGCTCCAGACGATTGCGCCGACCACGAGTTGACCGCTGAGCAGCAGAATCAGCGAGACAGAGGCGAGCGCCAGGACGGTCAGCTTGAGCGCGCCCAGCGTGATCGTCGATCCTCTTCGCATTCTGTCGAGTATACGCAAGCACGGTCTCACCTGCGGGTGGCGGAACGCTCTCGCGACGGGCTCGGAGAACACCGGTCATCGGGTCGGTGAACTTCGGGCGAACAGCTCGCGAAGTGAACGCTTTTTCGCCGGTGCGGCGGTCTGCGCAGACCTAGCCTGATGCCTGTGGCGGTTCACGGTCGCGGTGACGCGCGCCCGGTGCCTCTCGGCCCGGCGCTTCTGAGACCGCCGCCACGAGGTTCAGAGTTCGAACGATGGAGGAACAGTTGGGTATCGACCCCTCAGTGGTGCACGGCAAGTCGATCTTGGTGACCGGCGGATCCGGTTCCTTCGGCAGGCGCTTCATTCAGACGCTGCTCGAGCGGTACGAGCCCGCGAAGATCATCGTGTTCAGCCGTGATGAGCTCAAGCAGTTCGAGATGCAGAACACCGAACCGTTCAAGAGCCACCCGAAGATCATGCGCTGGTTCCTCGGCGATGTGCGCGACGAACAGCGGCTGCGGAAGGCCATGGAAGACGTCGATATCGTGATTCACGCCGCCGCGCTCAAGCAGGTGCCGATGGCGGAGTACAACCCCTTCGAGGCTGTGAAGACCAACGTGCTGGGCGCCGAGAACGTGGTCAACGCGGCGATCGAGGCCGGTGTTTCGAAGGTCGTCGCGCTGAGCACCGACAAGGCCGCAGCGCCCATCAACCTGTACGGCGCGACGAAGCTCGCCTCTGACAAGATCTTCGTCGCGGCCAACAATCACCGGGGCAAGCACGACATCGCCTTCTCTGTCGTGCGTTACGGCAACGTGCTCGGCTCGCGCGGTTCGGTGGTGCCGTTCTTCAAGGCGCGTGCCGCCGACGGGGTGCTGCCCATCACCGATGAGCGCATGACCCGCTTCACCATCACACTGCAGCAGGGTGTCGACTTCGTGCTCGACTGCCTCGGTCGCATGTGGGGTGGGGAGCTGTTCGTGCCGAAGATCCCCTCGTACACGATTACCGACGTCGCGACGGCGATCGCCCCTGAGGCGACGCAAGAGATCGTGGGTATTCGCCCGGGTGAGAAGCTGCACGAAGAGATGATCACCTCGACTGACTCGCTCTCGACGGTCGAGTTCGACGACTACTACGTGATCCTGCCCTCGTGCGCCGTGTGGGATACCGAGGAGTTCATGTCGAAGAGTGCGGAGAACCCGGGCAGGTGGTGCGAGACGGGGTTCGAGTACAACAGTGGCACGAACGATCACTTCTTGGATGTTGACGAGATCCGCGAGCTCGTCGACACGGAGCTGTGACGATGGAACCCTTCATTCCCTATGGGCGGCAGATCGTCGACGATGCCGACATCGCGGCGGTCGTCGAGGTGCTCCGCAGCGACTGGCTGACCACCGGTCCCGCAGTGACGCGCTTCGAAGAGGCGTTCGCCAGCTTCGTCGGAGCAGAGCATGCCGTCGCCGTCTCGTCGGGCACGGGGGCGCTGCATATCGCCGTGCTCGCCGCGGGTATCGGGCCGGGCGACGAAGTGATCGTTCCGCCGCTCACCTTCGTCGCGAGCGCGAATGCGGTCCGCTACGCGGGCGCCGAACCGGTCTTCGCCGACATCGACGAACGCACTTTCCTGCTCGACCCGGCCGAGGTGGAGCGGCTCATCACTCCGCGCACGCGAGCGATCGTGGCGGTCGACTATGCGGGCCTGCCCTGCGACCTCGACGCCCTCGCGCGCATCGCCGAGGCGCACGGCCTGGTGCTGATCGAGGATGCCTGCCACGCGCCCGGGGCCGAGTACCGCGGGCGCCGCATCGGGTCGATCGCCGACTTCACGGCCTTCAGTTTTCACCCCGTCAAGCACCTCACCACGGGTGAGGGTGGCATGGTGACGACGCAGAACGAGGAGCTCGCCGCACGGTTGCGCACGTTCCGGGGCCACGGGATCCAAACCGATTTCCGCAGCCGCGAGGCCCTCGGCACCTGGGAGTACGACCAGAGCGAGCTCGGGTTCAACTACCGGCTTTCCGACATCAACGCCGCGCTGGGGCTCAGTCAGCTGGTCAAGCAGGCCGAGTGGTTGCGGCGTCGGGAGGAGATCGCCGGGCGCTACGTCGATGCTCTCAGCGGCCTCGATGATGTCGCGGTGCAGCTGGTGCCCGAGGGGCGGGTGCATGGTCGCCACCTGTTCCCGGTACGCATTGTGGGGGCTCAGCCCGCGCAGATGCGTCAGGAGGCCTTCACGCGCATGCGGGCCGAGGGCATCGGGGTGAATGTGCATTACCGCCCGGTCTACCTGAATTCGTACTATCGCGACAGGGGGCACGAGCCGGGCGAGTGCCCGCGGGCCGAGGCCGTGTATTCCGGGCTGCTGTCGTTGCCGATGTGGCCGGGGCTCACCGAGCAGATGCAGGATCGCGTCACCGAGTCGCTCCGCGCCGCGATCGCGCGGTCGTGAGGCGAGCGAGATGGGCGAACGTATAGCTCTCATCCCGGCGCGAGGCGGCAGCACCCGCATTCCGAAGAAGAACATCCGCTCGTTCCTCGGGCGGCCGGCGCTCGAGCGCTTGGTCGAGACCCTGCGCACGAGCGGCGTCTGCGACACGATCGTCGTCTCCACCGACGATGACGAGATCGCGCAGGTCGCGCGCGCGGCGGGCGCCGAAGTCCCGTTCGTGCGACCGCAGGAGCTCGCCGATGAGTTCACGGGAGCCCGCCCGGTGATCCAGCACGCCATCCGCGAGCTGCAGCTCGACGGGACGAGCACCCTGGGGGTGTTCTATGCGACGGCGGTGCTGCTCGAACCCGACGATGTGACGGCGTCGCTCGCGATTTTCGAGCAGAACGAGGTCGACTTCGTGCTGTCGGTCGCCGAGTTCCCGGCCCCGATCGCTCGTGCGCTCACCAAGGATTCGGCGGGGCTCATGGCACCGGTCGACGCCGGTGCTCAGGCGCACCGGAGCCAGGATCTCGGCCGAGCCTTCTACGACCTCGGTCAGTTCTACTGGGGATCGGCCGAAAGCTGGCTCACCGGCACCGCGGTCGTGAACGCCCGCACGCTCGGGTACGAGATCGAGCCGTGGCGCGTGGTCGACATCGACACCCCCGATGATTGGCGCCGCGCGGAGGCGCTGTATCGAGTGCGGCATGAACGGGGCTAGCGCGCGGGTCATGATCCGGGCCGATGCCGGATCGGATGTCGGGCTCGGGCACCTCGTCAGGTGCCTGTCGCTCGCAGACCAACTGGTGCGTTCCGGTGCTGAAGTGACGCTCGCGATCCGCTATCCGAACGACGAGGTCGCGGCACGGGCGCAGCGTGCGGGCGTCGAGCTGCGCGCGATGACCACCGACCACGGCAGTGCGACCGATCGCGGCGTATTGCACGCGAAGACGCAGCTTCGGGATGCGCGGGAGGCCTTCGGCGCGGAGGAGCCGGCTCGGGTGCACGATGCGGATGCCGAGCACCTCGAGGCATCGCCTGCGTGGGACGCGGTCGTCGTAGATCACTACCGTCTCGACGCCGCGTGGGAGCACGAGGCGCACCGGCATGCGCGTCGGGTCGTGGTCATCGACGACCTCGCGAACCGGCCGCACATCGCTGACGTGCTCATCGATCACAACTGGTACGGGGATGGCACGGCTACGCGCTACCGGGGCCTCGTCGGAGTCGGAACCCTGCAGTTGCTCGGCCCACGGTACGCGCTGCTGGACCCGGCGTACGCGAAGCAGTGTCCGCTGCGGGAGGCGGTGCAGATCCCCCCGCGCCGCGTGCTCATCGGCTTCGGGGGTACCGACGCCGCGACCCAGACCGAACGCGCCGTGCGAGCCGTTCTCGCCTGCACGGACCTGCAGGTCGACATCGTGGTGGGCGCTCACGACCGTGTCAGTGACGAGCTCCGGAACTTGGTCGACGGAGATGAGCGCGCGTCGCTGCACGTCGCCGTTCCGAACCTCGCGGAGCTACTCGCGCGGGCCGATCTCGCGATCGGTGCGAGCGGATCGGCGACCTGGGAACGGTTGTGCATGCGGGTGCCGGCCCTCGTCACGACCGTGAGCGAGGAACAGTCCGGTGTCACTCGGGCGCTCGCCGCAGCGGGAGCTTGTGCCTGGCTCGGGATCGCCGACGCCCTGCACCCCGACGACTACGAGCGGGCGATCACTGCCGCAGCGGAGGGTGCGGTTCCGGAGGCGCCGGCGATCGTTGACGGTTTCGGGAGTGCCCGTGCGGCGCTCGCGATTCTCGGTGTCGACCAGAGATCGGCCGACGCGAGTGAGGCCGACGTGCGCGAGACCGTCGCAGGCACGACCGTCACGGGTGAGCTGGTCGTTCGTGCTGCACGAGCAGACGACGAGGCGAGCTACGTCTCGGCGCTGGCTGCGCAAGATGCGAACGCGGGGCCGGCCGCCTGGCGTGAGGCGGCCGCCGAGTTCTTCCGGCTGCTGGAGAAACATGGAGGCGTCGAGGTGGTGGAATTCGGGGGCATTCCCGTGGGTATTCGGGTGCAGGCGGATGGCGAACGGCCGCGTTGCATTACCGACGGCTATCTGAGAGAAGGAGTGCGTCGATGACGAAAGTGCAGCGAGCGCTGATACTCGGTGGGCTTGCCGGCCAGGTCGATGCGATCCGGGCGCTCCAGGCCCGCGGTATCGAGACCCACGCCTGCGGGCACGAGCGGAGCGGCCCGGGCGTGGAGGCCGCGGACGGCTTTCACCTCGCCGACATCACCGACCCCGAGGCCGTGCTTCGTCTGGCCCGGGAACTCGACGTTGACCTGGTGTACTCCGTGGGGTCGGACATCGCGATGCCGACGGTCGTGGAGGTCAGCGAACAGTTGGGGCTGCCGCACTTCCATGGCGCGGATCTCACTCGCGTGCTGCGTCGCAAAGAGGTGCTGAGAGACACCCTCGCGAAGGCGGGGACCAGCCCCGTGCAGTATGTATACGTTGGCGGTGCGGCGGCTGATGATAGCCACGCCGCTGCAGCCGACAGCGACGGCACTGCCGACTGGAACCTCTTCCCGTGCATCGTGAAGCCGGTCGATGCCCAGGGTCAGCGTGGCATTTCCGTGGTGCACAACGCGGCAGATCTCGGTACCGCGATCGCTGCAGCACGCGCCTCGTCGACTTCGAATGACGCGATCATCGAGGAATACTTGGTCGGCCCCGAGGTCTCTGCCCACGTCATCGTGGAAGACGGTGAGGCCGTGCTGGTCATCCCTTCCGACCGGCACGTGTGGGAGGGCCCTCTCACGGGAATACCCGAGGCGCACTCGATGCCGCTGCGGCCCGAGACCGCGAGCGCGACGGGCGAGATCAACGCACTAGTGCGAGCGGCCGTCGCTGCGCTCGGCGTTCACGACGGACCTCTTTACTTCCAGATGATGCTGACCGACAACGGCCCGCGCATCATCGAGATCGCCTCGCGACTCGACGGCTGCCACCTGTGGCGCATGGTGCGCGAGGCCACCGGTTACGACCTGCTCGATGATGTGCTCGGGCGGCTGTGCGGTGACGAGTGGCAGGCTGCCAGGCAGACGGAACTGCAGGTAGCCACACAGGAGACCCCGCACACGCCGCCGCAGGCTCCCTCGCAGCTCGAGGTCCGTCCGACCTCGTTGCGGTTCTTCCTCGATTCCCCCGACATGCAGGCCGACTCCGCGTACCGCGCCTCCCATCAGACGCCGGGCGCAGCGTACGTCGAGTGGCAGCTCGAACCCGGCGATCTGCCGCGGCGGACCAACCCGATCGTTGCCCGGCTCGGTTACGAGATTGTGGAGGGAACACCGTGATGCGGGTCGTGGTCACGGGAGCGAGTGGGTACATCGGCACCGAGCTCGTGCGCCGACTGCGCGAGCTCGGAATGGGTGTCGTGGCGCTCTCGCGAGGAGACGTGGCCGGCGAGTTCGTGTGTCGGGAGAGCGGTGAGCGTGGCGCGCTCGGAAAACATATGGCCGGCGCCGACGGAGTGGTGCACCTCGCGGGGATGCTGGTCAGCAACCCTCGGGCCCAGGTCGGGGACTACCTCGACGCGAATGTGGTGCTCACCGACGAGGTCATGCGGGCCGCGACCGAGGCGCGGGTCGGCGTCGTCGTGCACGCCTCGACCCGACTCGTGTACCCGGCGACGTTGACCGAGCCTGCGGCCGAGGCGGATGCCCGACCGGATACGCCCTACGGGCTGTCGAAGCTGTGGTCGGAGGACGTGGTGCGCTGGCACTGCGAGCGCACCGGCACACCTGGATTGAGTCTGCGGCTCGGCCAGGTGACCGGGAGAGACCATCCCGGTCTCGGGGTGGTGAACGCCTTCGTGCGGCAGGCGGCGAACCACGGCCTCATCCGTGTGCATGGGGCCGGGGCGGCGGTGCGTCACCTCGTGCACGTGCACGAGGTCGTCGAAGCGTTCGTGCGGGCGCTCAGGTATCGGGGCGCCTGGCGACCGATCAACATCGCGGGGCCCGAGCCGGTGACGATCGCGGGGCTCGCGGAAGCGGTGTGCGTCGCAGCCGGCCCGGATCGCGTACGCGTCGTGCACGAGTCCGTGGCGGGCGAGGATCGCAGCTGTTACGCCCTCCGGCAAGAAGTAGCGCGGGAGATCCTCAAGTGGGAACCCCGCATCAGCGCCGAGGACATCGCTTCCGCGGCATGGAAGGATCAGGAGAACGGGCAATGAATATCGGAGATCGCCGAATCGGTCGGAATGAGAAGCCCTACATCATCGCCGAGATGTCGGGAAACCACGACGGTTCACTCGAGACCGCGCTCGCAATCGTCGACATGGCAGCAGAGGCCGGTGCCGATGCGATCAAGCTGCAGACGTTCACGGCCGACTCGATGACTTTGAACCTCGACCACCCAGACTTCGTGATCGAGAACCCCGAGTCGCTGTGGTTCGGGCGCCGACTGCACGATCTCTACGAACAGGCGCACACTCCCTGGGAATGGCACGCACCCATCATGGAGCGGGCCGTTGCGCGCGGCATCCAGTGCTTCAGCTCGCCGTTCAGCGAGGAGGCCGTCGACTTTCTCGTCGAGCTCGGCGTTCCCTGCCTGAAGATCGCCTCGCTCGAGAGCACGGATCACAACCTCGTGCGCTACGCGGCACGTACCGGACTGCCGCTCATCATCTCAACGGGGCTCGCGACCGAAGAAGAGATCGCGGAATCCATCGCCGCGGCGCGGGACGGCGGGTGCGACGAACTCGTCATCCTGAAGTGCACGAGCAGCTACCCGACCGACCCCGCGCAGTCGAACCTGCGCACGATCCCGGATATGCGCGAGCGCTTCGGTGTCGAGGTCGGCCTGTCGGATCACACGCTCGGTATCGGGGCACCGCTCGCGGCAATCGCGCTCGGCGCCGTGGTCATCGAGAAGCACGTCACACTCTCCCGCGACGCAGGAGGTGTGGATGCGGCGTTCTCGTTGGAGCCGCATGAGCTGCGCGCGCTCGTCGAAGAAGCCGAGCGCGCCGGCACCGCGCTCGGAGGCGTGAGCTACGGCCCGACTGCGGGTGAAGCCGGTGCGCTGCAGCGCCGCCGCTCGCTCTATTTCGTCGCGGATGTCGCTGCAGGCACGGTACTGACGAAGGAGCACGTGCGCAGCATACGGCCGAACCGGGGGCTCCCACCGAAGCACCTCGAAGACGTGCTCGGTATGACCGCCCGTCATGACATTCCTCTGGGCACGCCCGTGGCGTGGGACCACCTGGTCAGCACCGAGCATACGAGCAGCACCGAGCACCCGAGCAGCACCGAGCACCCGAGCAGCACCGAGCACCCGAGCAGCACCGAGGCGGAGCAGTGAAAGCGGGCCTGTCGAACCTGATCCGCAACGACACCGTGCGTACCTACGTGCGGATCGTCGCTGATGTATTTCAGCCTCGCGCCACCGAGTGGCGCCGGCAGATCGAACAGGCCTATCTCCAGGGCGACTGGGAGCGCGTGGTCGATATCGTGCCGGAGGCGATGCGCACGTCGATCACGCTGGCGAACCCCGGAAACTATCTGCGGCTCGCGCAGGGGTACGCGAGGCTGCGACGAAACCCTGACGCGGCGAAGACGCTTGAGGCGGGGATCGCACGATTCCCCTGGAGCCAGGTGTTGCTGCGCGGCGCGGCCGAGCTCGCGATGTCGCGCGAACGGTGGAGCGAGTCACTCGGCTACTGGCAACGTGCGCTCGACGCCCCGGAACAGAACGGCACAGGATCCAGCAAGGTCGGCGCGCTGCCGCAGCGGGGCACCGATTTCGACTGGTACGAACTGGCCTGGCGCAGAATCGTCGCGGGCTGGGATCAGTGGTGGAAGGAAGCCGCGGCCAGCCCACTCCCGGTGACCTACCTCCGTGTCTTCAAGGTGCTCCAGGTCTGCGGCGATGAGCGGCGAGCGGCAGAGATCGCGCTCCTCGCCTTCCGCGACTACCCGCAGAACCACGAACTCCTGCTGCAGATGCTCCCGAGCCTCGCAGACCACAGTGGGGCAGGCGGGATCAGGGCCGTCATCGACGCTGCGCAGAAGCGGATGACCTCGCCGCTCCCGAGAGACCTGCTGGCACGCCTCGACGCCGCCGAGCGCCTGCTCGACGACCTCGAAGTGGCCGGGCCGACCTCCGAGACCGAGCTGCGGATGCTGACCGTTCGCAAGGGCAGCTCGTACGAAACGATCGTGCGCGCGGGGAACATCTGGGGCGAGCATCGCATCAGGCACGCCACTCGCAAGCTCGCGGAGCGCGACAACTGGCCGGAACGCGAGTCTCCCACCGATCGGGTGAGCGATGCCGCCTGGCTCGCCTCCCGCCGCTTCGCCCGTGGGCGCGGTCGCGAGGTCGGGGTGAGCGACGATGCCCTCGCCCGGGCAGTGTTCCACTTCGTGAAGCACGAGATCGTGCTGAGACTGCCAGTCGATCGTCTCGCCCGCGAGATCGTTGCGGAGAGCGGGGGTCGGCCGATCCTGATCGAACTCAAGTCGCTCACCCTGCGCTACCTCGTCAGCTACCCGAGCAGCCCGATGCAGGTCTTCTACCTGTACGACGCGCTCCGCGCACTCGGCGCGAACGTGCAGTTCGTTCACTTCGTGCATCAGGCAAAGCACAAGGGGCTGGGGCGTCTCGTGCAGGAGAAGCCGGTTCCCATGGCCCTGCGCGCCAAGCCGCAGGTGACCGAGATACGCCCGCGCAGAACCCCCCTCGTCGAACCGCCCGAAACGTCGAAGCACCTCATCGTGCCCTCGGGCATTCGTTCGGTGACTCGGCTCATCGACCGCCTCGACGAAGCGCCAATCGTGTTGAACTCCGGCGCCGTGATCTCGGAGTACGCCTATGACCGCACGAAGACCCATCGCATCTCGTACGACGTGCACACCTCGCTGCACCCGGCGACTTCGACGCTGCCGGGTTTCGTGTTCGAGACCGAGCTGCGGCGATCCTGGAATCGCATCGACCCGACGCCGGGGGCGATGATGGATGCCTGGCTTTCGGTCGGCACCGTCGATACGCGCGATTGGGAGAAGCTGTTCGCCGAGGCGATGCTCCCGTACTTCGCTGAGCTCGTGCGGGGTGCCGACGAGCTCTTCGAGCGGCACGGGGTCACTGACGTGCACATCGGCGATTACCTGTACGCCGAGCCGTCGCTCATCGCAGATCGCATGCGATCACGTGGCGGCCGCGTGCACGTCTGGCCGCACTCGTCGAATCCGGTGCACGTGAAGTATCACGCGCCGGAGGAGCTCGCGACGGTGCACTGCATCACTGAGAGCGGGGCGAGCATCTGGCGCGAGAGCTCTTCGGGCCTCGATGTGCGGCACGAGTCGTCGTTGATGATCTCGCAACAGGCGGAACGTGTGGAGTGGCAGGAGGGTGCGCCCGTCTCACTGGTGGTGATGGGCGGAAGGCCGGTCATGCGCAACCTGCCGATCCTCTCGATCGAGCGGCACGAGCAGGCGTATCGTGACCTCTTCACCGGTTTGGAAGGCCTCGTGCGAGCAGGGAAAGTAAGGGTGTATTTCAAGCCCCGGGGGCTCTCGGGAGAGTTCGAGGGCTGGCTCGAGGAGATCGTGGGCCGTGCTGCCGACTGGGAGCGGGAGCTTGCGCATCCGATGCGGCTGACCCTGCCGAACCCGGTCTACGCGTCGGTGTCAGTGGGGTCGTCGGCACTCTTGGAGGGTGCGGCACGGGGGGTTCCCGGGCTGATCGTGCGCGAACAGCTGCCGGTTCGGGAGTACCTCTCGGTTCGCCGTGGAGGAATCGAGGTGTTGAACGTGCCCGACACGGTCAACTTCCTGGAATCGCTGACCGTTCGAGAGAACTGGGAGGCGATCCGCTCCCGGCAGCAGCGTGATCTGGCCGAAGAACTCGGCATGGCTGCGGTCTAGTAGGGCGTGTGTGCAGAGACCTGACTGTGTGGAGACCCGACTGCGTGGAGATCCGACCGAGTCGAGTAGCTCGATCCGCCTAGAGGTTCGCGTGCAGCTCCCAGAGCTGCCAGGCGGTGTTGCGCCACCCGAACGAGCGGCTGCGGTCGTTCGCCTGCACCGAGAGGCAGGTGAGCGCGCCGTCGCCCGAGAGCCGCGCGAACTCCGTGCGGAACTCCTCGGGCGTCGATGCTGAGACACCGGCGTCGAGCGTGATCTCGCGGGCGACCGCGCAGTCGGCGTGCAGCACCGGTACTCCCGCCGCGAGTGCGGCGTGCAGCAGGTATCCGCTGTCGGCGAGGGCTTCGGGCTGCAGCAGCAGATCGGCCCCCGCGATGACGGCGCCGATATCGGCGAGGTCGCGGGGCTGCACGACGGTGACGCGCGAACGCAATTCCTCCGGAATGGCCTCGGTCACGTTCGAGGTGGTCTGCGACTCGGTCTTGCCCTTCGCATCTTTCGCGTCCTTGGACTCTTTGGAATCCTTCGAGCTGCTGCCCTGTGCGACTGCCGTGGGGCTGCAGCCGTCGAGCACGACGACGTGCGGGCCGAAGGGATCGGCGCGCAGAGCCTCGAGCACCCAGTCGAGACGCCCGGTCTCGCTCGGCGTCGCGGTGGTGACGAAGTACTTCTCCGGCAGGCCGAGGGCTGCGCGGCGCTCCGCATGATCCGCCGGGCGCAGCAGGGCAGTCGGTGCGGCGAGCGGCAGCACTTGCACGGGAATGTCGGAGCCGTAGCGCCGCTGCAGTACTGAGGCGACGGCGTAGCTCGGGGTGACGATGACGTCGGCATGTTTAATGGCACGGCGCACGAACGCTCGGTACAGCCGTGCGTGGGTGGAGCCGAGCAGCGCCGGCGCTTCCCACGCGAGCGTGTGGGTGACGGTCACGGAGGTCTGCGTGCCGTCGTCACCGGCGCGGGCGCGGAGCGGCATCATCGGGGTGAGCGAGTGGACGAACTCGCCGTCGAGAGGACGGGCGGTGGTGCCGCTCTGCCACATCACCGGGAGTACCGAGGCGGCCATCGGCAGGGCGGCGACCTGGGCGCGCGGGTTCGTGATGCCGGTGGGCTCTTCGCTGCCGCGTCCGATCAGCAGTCGTGTGCTGCAGGCACGGGGGGCCGTCTCCGCGAGTGCGGTCGTGAGGTCCTCGAGAGCTGAACGCTGAAAGGAGGCTTCCCAGTCGGGAAAGGGTTCGCCGATCAGAGTGAGCGTCGTCACGTGCCACCTCCCGTCGCCTTCGAGTGTTGTTTGAGAGTCTATTGAACCCCAGCTTGGGAAATAGGCGAAAACACGATAAATCAGCCACACATTCGCTCCGGTTCTTACGCGAACGATGGTTATTCGTCAGGCGTCGATGCTCGGGTCGATGGTCAGGGCGGTGGCCACCCCGAAGCTGACATCCTTCGGCCGCGTCTCAGACGGGCTGCACCTCGCGCTTCTCGGCGGGTTCCGAGCCTGAGCCGGTGGGTCGACGTAACCTTGTCTCCATGCGTGTTCTCCTGACCGGCGGTGCCGGCTACATCGGATCTCACACGGCTCTCGTGCTGCTCGAGCACGGTCACGAGGTCGTGGTGCTCGATGATTTCTCGAACAGCAGCGTCGAAGCGGTGCGCAGAGTCGAGGAGCTCACGCGGCGAGAGATCCCGGTGGTGGAGGCGGATCTGGCGGATCGCGTCGCGGCCGAGGCAGCGCTCAGTGACGTCGAATTCGATTCGGTGATCCACTTCGCCGGGTTGAAGGCGGTCGGCGAATCGGTGGCGCAGCCGACCCGGTACTACCGGGTGAACCTCGCCTCCACGCTCGTGCTGCTCGATGAGATGAGTCGGCGAGGTGTAACGCGGATGGTCTTCAGCTCGTCGGCGACCGTCTACGGCGACCCGCAGTACCTGCCGCAAGACGAGAGTCACCCGGTGGGCGTCGGTCTCACGAACCCGTACGGCTGGTCCAAGTTCATGAACGAGCAGATCATTCGTGACGCGCAGCGCGCCCGTCCCGAGCTCGCAGCGGTACTGCTGCGCTACTTCAACCCGGTCGGGGCGCACCCGTCAGGGCGCATTGGTGAAGACCCCTCAGGGATCCCGAACAATCTCATGCCGTTCATCGCACAGGTCGCGGTGGGCAAGCGCGAGCGCCTGAGCGTCTTCGGTGACGGCTACCCCACTGCCGACGGCACGGGGGTACGCGACTACATTCATGTCATGGATCTCGCGGAGGGGCACGTGGCCGCGCTCGAGCGGCTCACCCCGGGGGTCGCGGCGTACAACCTCGGCTCGGGCACGGGTTCGAGCGTGCTCGAGGTCGTGCGCGCCTTCGAAGAGGCTTCGGGCAAGCCGGTACCCTATGACGTTGTTCCACCCCGCGATGGTGACGTGGCCGAAGTCGTCGCCGATCCGTCACTGGCGAACACCGAACTCGACTGGCGCACTGAGCGCACCCTCGCCGATGCCTGCCGAGACAGTTGGACTTGGCAGTCCGCGAACCCGGAAGGCTACCGCGCATGACCCTCGACCTCGAACGGCCGCTGCGCAACCCCGATCTCGAGTCGCCTCCGCTGATGAGCAAGCGGGCACGGTGGCTCGTGGTGCTCGGGTTCCTGCTGCCAGGGAGTGCCCAGGTGCTTGCGGGCAACCGCAAGCTGGGGCGCTTCGGTCTCGCGGCCACCTTCACACTGATCGGGATCGCGATCCTCGCACTGCTCGGCGTGGTGTTCGCGCGATCATTCACCATCTCGGTACTGACCAACGGCATCGTGCTGCTGGTCGCCCAGTGGCTCGTGCTCGCCTACGCCGTCTTGTGGCTCGTGCTCGGCTTCAACACACTCGTGATCACGCGGCTCGTGCGCGTCTCGAAGAACTGGCGCGTGCCGGTTGCCATGCTCGCCGCGATTCTCACCCTGGTGCCCGTCGCCGGTGCCGCGTGGGCCTCGTCGGTGATCTCCGCCGCACGCCCGGCCCTCGACCTCTTCGCAGGGGCGCCCCCGGTCGACCCGGTCGATGGTCGCTACAACATTCTGCTGCTCGGTGCTGACGCGGGCGACGACCGCGAGGGTCTGCGCCCCGACAGCATCTCGCTCATCAGCGTCGACGCCGAGACGGGCCAGTCGATGATCGTCGGCCTTCCTCGTGAACTCGTTTCCATGCCGTTCCCCGAGAGCTCGCCGATGCATGAGATCCACCCGAACGGCTACGGCGTCGCGCCCAACGAGTTCGGCGAATGGGGTGGCTGCAACGTGGGCGATGCTCCGTTCTGCCGGTTGAACGCGCTGAACACCGAGATGTCGGAGTTCCTGTCGCCGAACGACGCATCGCAGAAGTACGGCAACCCGCTCTACCCCGACGCGGTGTCACGCGGCTCGACGCCTGGCATCGAAGCGACGAAGGATGCTGTCACCGGAGCTACAGGACTTGAAGTGCAGTTCTACGTGCTCATCGACATGGACGGCTTCTCGAAGCTCATCGACGCCCTCGGAGGCGTCGACATGACGGTGAAGGAGCGCCTGCCCGTCGGCGGCAACATCGATGAGTACACGGGCGAGCTCGTGAACGTCGACGAGTGGATCGAGCCAGGCGACCACCACCTCGATGGGTGGCACGCCCTCTGGTACGCGCGCTCGCGCTACGGGTCGGCGAACGGCGACTACGACCGTATGGAGCGTCAGCGCGAATTGCAGGCGGCGATCCTCGCCCAAATGAACCCGCAGAACGTGCTGCTGCGCTTCCAAGACATCCTCGAAGCCGGTACGGCGCTCGTGCAGACCGACATTCCCCGTTCGATGCTGGGTGCCTTCGTGAACCTCGCCGACGATGCCCGCGAGCACACGCCGGTGACGGTCGAGCTGACGCCTCCCGCGGTCGACCCTGAGAGCCCCGATTATGCGGCCGTGCGAGAGCTGGTCGCCGAGGGCGTCGCCTCGTCGTCGCCCCAGGAGGAAACCGAGGGCGAGTAGGCCATGACGAGCAGTCAGCTGCGGCGCGCGCTGTGGGCGGTCGCGATCGTCGGCCTCTGGGTGCTGGTGCTCGCCGGCCTCATGTTCGCGGGCGCCGGAATCTGGGTGCGCAGCGCGTTCGGGAGGGTGAGCGTCGATCAGGCGCTCGCGAATCTCGACGGTGTCGGTGGGGAAGGCGCGGGCGGCGGTGGTCTCGTCGGCGGCGCGGTCGTCATGATCGTGGTCGTACCACTCGTGATCACCCTGCTGCTCGCATTGCTCGTCGAGAAGTCGCGACGCGAACTCCATGCTGCCGACCTGCTGCGCGGCTGGAAGCGGTGGGCGCTGCGCGGCGGTGCGATGCTGCTCGCAGTGCTGGTGCCTCTCGGCGGCGGCGCGATCCTCAGTGATGCCACCGGCGTCGAGGAGTACATCGCATCGCTCACCACCGACGCTGATCTCTCCGATGTCTATGTCGCGCCGCGAGTCGTGGAGAGCGATGCCGAGGGGCAGCGTCCTGCGGGCGGTGAGCGTGATCGCTCCGATCCCGGCGGCCCCGATATCGACCGCCCCAATCTCGTACTTATCTATCTCGAGTCCATCGAGAACGATTTCGCTGATGAAGAGCTCTTCGGGAGCAACATGCTGCGGCCGGTGCAGCAGGCCACGACCGACTGGGAGCAGATCCCGGCCCTGCGGGAATACGAGGGCGGCGGCTGGACCATGGCCGGCATCGTCGCGACCCAGTGCGGAATCCCGCTGCGCTCGGCGCAATCGCTCTCAGATCGGAGTCAGCTCAATCTCGGCATCGGCGACGCGCGCTATATGCCCGGTGCGACATGTCTCGGAGAGGTGCTGCACGACCAGGGGTATCGCAACGTCTACTTGGGCGGTGCCGACACCTCGTTCGCGTCGAAGCGCGACTTCCTCGAAGAGCACGGCTACGACGAGGTCAACGGGCTGCAGGAGTGGCGGGAGCAAGGCGAGACCGAGGTGCGGTCGGACTGGGGGCTCAGCGACCGGAAGCTCATGGCGCAGGCCCGCAAGAAGATCACGCAGCTGCATGAGTCGGGGGAGCCCTTCAACCTCACCATGCTCACGCTCGACACGCACGAGAGCGCCTACCGCCACCGGTACTGCCCGACAGGAGCGGCGAACGGTGCAGTCGATGATGAGGGATCGGGCGGGCCCGCCGAGTCCGAAGACATGGTCGACATCACCTACTGCTCGATGGAGCAGGTCGCAGGCTTTCTCGGCTTCATGGATGAGAAGGGCTACCTCGATGACACCGTCGTGGTCGTCATGGGAGACCACCTGAAGACGCTCGCCGACTGGAATGCGTTCCAAGATGAACTGGAAGACCGCGAGGGTCGCACCATCTTCAATCGCATTCACGTGCCCGAAGGGCTGCAGCAAAACGGGACGGAGTTCGCGCGCGACGACTTCGATCAGTTTGCGCTCTACCCGACGCTGATCGAACTGCTCGGCTTCGAGCTCGAGGGACACCGGGCCGGCATCAGCGTCTCCGCGCTCGCGACCGAGGAGGAGATCGGCTCCGGCACCGTGCTCGATCTTTCTGACAGGGAGTACCTCGACCTGGTGCGGTCGCGGTCGTCGGACTTCTTCCGTGACATCTGGGGGCGCCGGGCGACCGGTATGTCGTGAGCGTGCCTACTGTGTTGCGCTGAGTGGCGGCGAGAGCGGTCGTGCTGTGCCCGGGTTCCTGGGCAGATGAGAAACCTCCGGCGTACACTGGGGGCATGTCCATGAATGTTGCCGAGGTCGAGCAGGCGATGCTCGCGCTGGACAAGCGCGACCTCGCGGCGTTGATCCATCGCGGCATTCAGGCTCTCGATGAGAGCGATACGGAAGTATCGCAGACGGAAGTCGAGTCGGCGTGGAATGCGGAGTTCCGCCGTCGCATCGATGAGGTGGAGTCGGGGCAAGTCGAGCTCCTGACCACTGACGACGTTGACGCTCGAGTGGACAACCTGCTGGCGAAGTTCCGGGGCTGATCGCTCTGCTTCGCGTGCATCCCGAGGCGGCAGAAGAACTTCTTGACGCGATCCAGCACTATGAAGATCGGGCCGGAGCTGGGGAAGTGTTCGCTGTTGCCGCGAAGAGGGCCCGCAACGATGCAGGCGAGACTCCGAACGCATGGCCACCGGTCGCGCATTGGGAGCCCCCGCCGTTGATTCGCAGCCGTCGAATCGGGAACTTCCCCTACCGTGTCGTCTACTACTCCCGAGGCGATGTAGTGGCCCTGATCGCCTACGCACACGAGAAGCGCCGACCCGGATACTGGGCTCGCCGGACGACCGGAATGTCGTGAGCGTGCCCACAGTGTTGCGCTGAGTGGCGGCTCTGTGCCGCCGTGCTGAAATCGGCTGTTCTACACTGGGGTGGGCGTCTGAGCGGCGCCCGGATGGGAGTCCCGAATGCGTGTGACCGCGGTGCTGGTCGCCTACAACCGGCAGGAACTGCTCCGTGAGGCGCTGACTGCGCTCGCTGCGCAGAGCCGTCCGGTCGACCACCTCATCGTCGTCGATAACGCGTCGACTGACGGGTCGGCCGAGGTGGCCGAGACGCTGCTCGAACCGTGGGGCACCCGGGCGAGGCTCATTCGGTTGGAGCAGAACACCGGCGGTGCAGGCGGTTTCGCTGTCGGGATCGCCGCTGCCGTGGTCGACCCCGACATTGACTGGGTGTGGGTCATGGATGACGACACCGTGCCCGGCCCTGACGCTCTCGCCGGGGCACTTGAGACCCATGAGCGTTATCGGGCGACCGGGCCCGACGACCTCGCCGTGATGGGGTCGCGTGTGGTGTGGACCGACGGTGAAGACCACCCGATGAACACGCCGAAGGCGAAAATTCGTGCCTCGCAGGGCGAACGCGACCGTGCTGCAGCGGTCGGAGCGATGGAGATTCGTTCCATCTCGTTCGTGTCGGCCTTCTTGCGTGCGGCGCGGGTGCGCGAGCTCGGCTTGCCGCTCGCCGACTACTTCCTCTGGAACGACGACTTCGAGTATTCGGCTCGACTGCTGCGAGGTGCGCGCGGTCTGTACGCGCCTGCCTCGGTCGTCATGCACAAGACCGCGAAGCGCGGGTCGAGCGACGCAGACCCGGGCCCGCGCTTCTTCTTCGAGGTGCGCAACAAGCTCTGGGTGTTCCGCCGCAGCTCTGCGCTCTACCCCTGGGAGAAGATCCTCTATAGCGCTGCGACGGCACGTCGCTGGCTGCGCACGTTCCGGGCATCTGATGATCGGGCACAGTTGCGCGACTGCCTGCGGCGAGGGTGGAAGGAAGCTTGGGGTCGACCACCGAGGCCGACTCGCGAGGTGCTGCGCAAAGCCGGTGTTCCGGTGGATGTGCGTGTCTCGATCGATGACCTCACGATTGGTGAGACTCGGCGCTGAGCCTGAGCGGGCTTCGCTGCTCTTGGCCGTGAAGCTTCGCGTCGCGCGGATGCTGAACGTGCTTCGCGCTGATGCTGGGTGCCTCGCGCTGACGCTGAGGGTGCTTCGCACTGACGCTGCGGCTTGCTCACGGGGTGGCAGCTATCGTCACTCTTGTCCTGTCGGCCACGATCAACGGTTCCGCTGTCGCAGAGTGTGACGAAAAGGCCTGAATGAGTGCACTCTGCGTCAGCTGAGCGTGCCATCGATTCCACACTCGTGTAATAATCGACAGTTATCGACTATTGTCATTAACGAGTGTGGACTATTGCGACGAGCGTGACGGTTCAATGCTTCGACGGAACCACGGGGAGAACTGATGCGGCGCGCACTGGGGTTGTTGATGGCTGCGGCGATGGTGCTGGGAGGCGCCGTCGCTGTCGAAACGGGTGCAGCCACGCCGGCCCATGCTGCGCCAAGCGAGGGCATCGGAGTCATCGGCACTGACGACCTGGCAGGTGGCGGCGCCGACACAGATGACATCGATGCAGATGACTCCGGTGAAGAGGGCGCGGGCGAAGAAGCACCAGGAGAAGAGGTCCCCGACGAAGAAGCCCCCGATGAAACAGAACCTCCGGCCCCCGAGATTATCGCTGGAACTGTCAAGATCCCGGCTACGGCTACGGTCGGCCAAACGCTGAAGGCGGAAACCCAAGGGTGGCAGCCTGCTGGAGTTGAGCTGAGCTACGAGTGGCTGCGCAACGGGGCGCTCATCCCCGACGCCATCAAGATCACCTACAAACTGCAGGCGAGTGATCTGGGCAAGAAGATCTCGGTGCGGGTCACGGGTACTCACCCCGGGTATGCAGAGCGAACAGTTGTCTCGGCGCAAACGAAGGCGATCGCCGCAGGAGTGCTCAAGACAGCTACGCCCAAGGTCAGTGGCAAAGCGATCGTCGGCCAGACCGTCAAGGCCAGTGCGGGCAGCTGGACCGCGGGTACGAAGTTCTCGTACCAGTGGAAGCGCAATGGCAAGAGCATCAAGGGTGCGACCAAGTCCAGCTACAAACTGAAGTCCGCCGACGCAAAGGCCAAGATCACCGTTACGGTCACGGGCAAGCTCACCGGCTACACGACGGCTGCGAAGACGTCGAAGGCCACCGCAGCGGTGCTGCGTACGCTGACTGCGACTCCGAAGCCCAAGGTGACTGGCACGGTCAGAGCGGGCAGCGTGGTCAAGGCGCAGCCGGGCAATTGGAAGCCGGTACCGGTGAAGCTCGGGTACCGCTGGTATCGCGACGGTAAGGCCATTAAGGGTGCGACGAAGTCGACTTACCGCCTGACGAAGTCCGATGCCGGTAAGAAGATCACCGTGCAGGTGCGTGGCGCAAAGAGCGGGTATGTCTCGGTAACGAAGACGTCGGCGGCCAAGAAGGTGCCGAAGGTGCTGAAGGCCGCGAAGCCGAAGATCAGCGGATCGGTAGCGGTCGGTAAGAAGCTGGTCGCGAAGCGTGGAACCTGGACGTCGGGTACCAAGTTCTCGTATCAATGGAAGCGCAACGGCAAGAGCATCAAGGGCGCGACCAAGTCCAGTTACAAGGTCAAGGCAGCCGACCTGAACGCGCGCATCACGTTGACCGTGAAGGGCATGAAGAAGGGCTACGCCTCTGAGGTGCGCACGTCGGCGAAGACAAAGGTTGTGAAGTACCCGAACCGCGCGGCGCCCGCCTCACTGTGGGACTGCCCGGCTTGGGCGCCGATCAAGGGGAACGCGAGTTCGATGATCTATCACGTGCGTGGAGGTGCCTACTACACGCGGACGATTCCCGAGGATTGCTTCCGCACCGAGGCTGCTGCACGTCATGCGGGGTACCGTCGTTCGATGCGCTAAGCACTGAGATCTGGCGAGTCATCCACAGATTCACCGTTCGGTCTCCCGCAGGGGCGCTGGGCGATGCACGCTGTACTCATGTCGAAACCCCTCGCGCCGCTTCCCACGGTACTCGGGCGTGTGTTCACGAGTGCCGAGGCTCGCGCGGCGGGGGTACAGGCCTGGCGTCTGCGGCATCCTGATGTCGAGCGGATCCTCTACGGGGTGTATCGGCGAGTCGTCCCGCGGTCGAACTCGACCCCGAACGCAGCGACACCACTCCATCCGGCTGAGGCGTGGCGTCGCAAGCAGGTGCGCGATGCGCTCGACGTTGCCCGTGCACTGGGCGAGGGCAAGTTCTTCAGCCACCGTACCGCTGCGGCGCTGCTCGGTCTGCCAGTACCATCGCGCAACACGGATCACCTCGATATTGCGTGCTTTGCCCCGAATCGAGCGCCGCGAGGCGTCGGGGTGCGGGGGCGGCAGCTTCGCGAGAGTGCGGTGCCGCTGGGAACCTGTCGAGGAGTGCCGGTTCCCGCGCCGGCGGCGGTGTGGGCGATGCTCGCTTCCGAGCTGGCGCTTCACGATCTGATCGCGTTGGGCGATGCGGTGATCAGACGTCCGCGGATCCCGGGCACGAATCGTCTGGAGCGTCCTCCGTTCGCCACCATTGCCGAGCTGCGAGAAGCAGCGACGTCCATGCGGTGGATGGGGTCGCGTCGGCTTGCAGAGGCGCTGCCTCAGCTGACAACAGCGAGCGCGTCGGTGCCCGAGAGTCATCTGCGGTTGCTCTGCGCTGACTGGGGGCTGCCCGCGCCCGAGCTCGACGTCGACATCTTCGATACGAGGGGGCGCCTGCTGGGGTGCTCCGAACTCGCTTGGCCGGAGTACCGTGTGGTCGCCGAGTACGAGGGCGACCAGCACCGCAGTGAGGTCGGGCAGTGGAACCGTGACATCGACAAGTACGGCGACTACGAGGAGGTCGGCTGGAAGGTGGTGCGGGTGACTGCCGATCTCCAGTATCGCCGAGCTTCGGTGTTGCGGGGCAGGTTGGTGAGGGCTCTGCGAGAGCGCGGGTGGTCGGGGTGAGCGGGCGCGATCCTTCGCTGACAGGGGCGTCGGCAGTGCGGGTGCAATGCGCAGTACTGCTTCTGGTCTCTCGCAGGATCGAGCCTTCCGCTGGCGCAGATGAAGTTCATGACGGCCCCTTCCCCTCGATCTGCGACAGCCGAAGTGACTGGAAGCAGCCGGTGCAGCAATCTGCGACAGCGGAGAACGACGAGAAGCCTTCGCTAGGCTGAGAGCACTATGACGAGCGCATCCGACCCAGTGGAACCAGCCTTCTCGCTGCTGCTGCCCGTCTACGCGGGAGACGATCCCCGGTTTTTGCGGGAGGCCTTCGCGAGCTCAGTCGACGCGCAGACGCTGCGTCCGGCAGAGGCGGTCATCGTGCAGGACGGTCCGGTGGCTGAGGCGCTCGCCGCAGAGTTGGGCAGGATCGAGGCAGAAAGTCTGATTCCGGTCCGCATCGTTCGCCTGCCCGAGAATCGCGGGCTCACCGAGGCGCTCAACGCCGGCCTGGGGGCGTGTTCGCAGCCGGTGATCGCTCGTATGGATGCCGACGACGTGTCGCGCCCGGATCGTTTCGCGCGCCAGTGGGCGCTGATCTCGCAGGGGTACGACCTGGTGGGTACGGGCATGGAAGAGTTCGAGCACGATCCTGACCGACCGGCCGCCCGCCGCATTCCTCCGGTGGGTGCCCAGCGGATCCGCGAGCATGCCCGCACGCATAACCCGTTTAACCATCCCACGATGATGTATCGTCGGGAGGCGCTTGCGCGCATCGGCGACTACCAGGCGTTCGGCAAGATGGAGGATTACTGGCTCGGGGTGCGAATGATCGCGTCGGGAGCGCGAGTGGAGAATATTGCCGATCCGTTGCTCGCGTATCGGGTCGGGGCGGGGGCGTTTGCCCGACGCGGAGGGTGGCGTGAAGCGCGCACCGAATGGCGGTTGCAACGCGAGTTGCTTCGCATGGGGTTCGTCTCGCGCGGCCAGTATCTGCGCAACGTCGTGATGAAGGGCGCGTACCGCCTGATGCCGGCCTGGGTGAAGCGTGTGCTCTTCCGGCGCTTCATCGGAGGAGGCCTCCCAGGCGACAGGTGAGTCTCATTTGCCCTAGCATCACAATCGCGAAACCTCTTGAGGCGCGCCGTTCAGCTCCCTGTAAGGTTGAGGGATGTCGATCGGGGGAGAGATGGGGAAGCGGAACGTACGCGCTGCAGGTCTGGCGGGGGTCATGAGCGCAGCGATGCTGGCGTCGGCATTGGTTGCCGCACCGGCATTCGCCGAGAGCAGCACAGGCGGTGCCGAGAGCATCGATGGCGCGAAGATCGAGAACGCGCCGGTCGAGAGTTCGGTTGCTGATCCGACCACCAGTGAGGTGAGCCTCGCACCGGTCGATGTGGCCGCGAGTTACACGGAGAGCGCCGCGGTTCCCGAGCACGAGGGTGAGCTGCAGCAGGAGTCGCTCGCCGAAGAGGTGACGAGCGACGACGCTGCGTCTGCGGGGGCTGCACGGGTCGATCTCAACTCTGACATTGCGGTCTTCGGTGTGACCTGGGCTCGCAGCGACGCGGAACCCGTGCGTATCGAGTACCGTGAGCTGGCTGCGGGCGAGTGGACTGCCTGGCAGGAGATCGAGACTGAGGCGACCGGCGAGGCAATGGGGGATCGCCCGGCCGAGGTCGCTGATGCGCCTGCAGGCAGCACGGAGCCGGTGTTCATCGCGAATGCTGAGGCCCTAGAAGTTGTCGCTTTTACTGCTGACGGCCAGCTGGTCGGAGATCTCGATGTCACGGTGGTCGACCCGCGGGGTGAGGATCCGGTCGAGAACGCGATCGAAGGCGTCGACGATGATGCTGCGCAGGATCGTGGGCCGGCAGAGGTGCCGCCGCCGTCCGACCCGTATGCCGATTCCGCCCCGGGTACCGAGGCTGATGAAGAAGTCGCTCCGGAGGAGCCGGCCGAGGATGGAAGCGAGGCTCCCACCGAAGAGTTCCGTGACGAGCCCGTGACTGAGGGCACCGGGACTACGGCGGATGGTGCAGTGCTGACGAATGGCACGACAGCGCACCCCGCACTCGCTGTGAAGGGCGAGAACGCGTCGGAGGATGCGATACCTGCCACGGCACCGTCGGTGACCACGGCTGCGAACGTGAATACCGGTCTCGGCTTGACGATCAAGAGCCGTGCGGCCTGGGGAGCCGACGAAGGCCTGAAGTTCGGGAACTCCGCCGGTGAGTGCACCTACGGCACCTACAAATGCCAGATCAAGTACACAGGTGCGGTCGTGCATCACACTGCAGGCTCGAATAATTACACGCAGGCGCAGGTTCCAGGACTGTTGCGCGGAATCTACTACTTCCATGCGGTGACGCAGAACTATGGCGATATGGGGTATCAACTCCTCGTCGACAAGTACGGCGGGGTCTGGGAAGGCCGCTACGGTTCCTTGACGAAGTCCCCGTTCGGTGCGCAGGCGATCGGCGCGAACTGGCAGACGTTCGGCATCTCCGTTCTCGGCACCTACACGGGTTCCGCGCCGACGGCGAAGGCTCAGGACTCCGTCGCGAAGGCGATCGCATGGATGTTCAAGAAGCACGGCATCAAGGATCCGAAGGGCACAACTTGGATTCCGCACGCCGATAACAAGGGCCGTACGGTTCCGAAGATCATGGGGCACCGGCAGACGATGCCCACAGTATGCCCGGGCGACGCGTTCTATGCGAGGCTTCCTGCGATCCGCAACAAAGTAGCCACGTACGCGTCGAAGTTGCAAGGCAAACTGGTCGCACCGTTCTCCGACGTCTGGACCACAGATCAGTTCGCAACGGAGATCGCTTGGATGTCTAAGCAGGGCATCACGAAAGGCACGAAGAAAGCAAACGGCACCTATTTTGCGCCGATGGATGGTACGACGCGTCGTGCGATGGCGGCGTTTTTGTATCGGGCGAGTGGTTCTCCTTCGGTGAAGTTGCCGGCGCAGTCGCCGTTCTCTGATGTGAAGCGGGGCGATTCCTTTTACAAGGAGATTGTCTGGATGCATCAGGAGGGTTTGGCGAAGGGCTATAAGAAGGCGGGGAGTAAGCCGGAGTATCGGCCGATGAGTCAGGTGAATCGTGGCTCGATGGCGGCGTTCTTGTTCCGGTTGGATTCGGGGTCTTCGGGGTATAAGGCGCCGGCGACGTCTCCGTTTAGGGATGTGCCGAAGAGTCATCAGTTCTATCGGGAGATCTCGTGGATGCGTTCGACGGGGTTGGCGAATGGGTATAAGCATTCTTCGGGTGCGCGTGATTATCGGACGGGGAGTAAGGTGACGCGGCAGGCGATGGCCGCATTCCTCTACCGCGACGCCCATCGCTAGATCTCGCCATTGGAGGCTGGAAGTGAGAACAGAATGACACAGGGCAGAGTTATCAGGCGGGCACTTGGCATGCTTTCCGCTGCCGTATTGCTGCTTGTCGGTTTCATTGCGACTGATGCAGGAGTATCGGTCGCCGCCCTACCGCTATCCGCTGACGATTCGGCTATCGAAACTCCCGCTCCGGAGGAAACTCCTCAACCTGATGAGGAGGACGAAACCGGCGCAGAGGACTCCGATGGATCTGACCCCTCGGAGGACGCAGAGGATCCTCCAATTGATGGGGGCGAACCGGTGGATGGGGGAGAAGAGAGCGAACCGGTCGAGAAAGCAGAGAGCGAGGCTCCTGGGGAGCCTCTGGAGAGCAAGCAGATCGACGCTCCCGATACTGCGTTGTCCGGAATCGGAGCAGTGTTCTCAGCAGGTCGGCCCTCCACGGGCTTTAAGGCCGGCTACATCATTTCGGATGCCAATTTTTACAACGGAACTGCGATGTCGGCCGCGCAGATTCAGCAGTTCCTGAACCAGCGGGTGCCGAAACCGACGGCCCAGAGCCTGCGCAATTACAAGGAGACCACCACGAAGAAGGCTGCGGATAAGTACTGCGCAGCCTACGCAGGTCGGAGTGGCGAAACGGCGGCTCAGATCATCGCCAAGGTCTCAAAGGCGTGCGGCATCAGTCCGCAAGTCGTACTCGTGATGTTGCAGAAGGAACAGAGTCTCGTCAGCGTTACGTCACCTTCGAAACAGAACTACGACCGTGCGATGGGGTACGCCTGCCCTGACACGGGCAAGGGCGGAAGCGCGAACTGCGATAAGGCCTACTACGGCTTCTTCAATCAGGTGTGGCATGGAACGAAGCGACTCAAGCGCTACGGCATGGATACCGCGACCTTCAATTGGTTCCCCCTGGGGAAGCCTCTCAACATCGGCTATAACGTGGCAGCGAAGAACTGCGGAACCAAGCGTGTCACGATTGAGAACAAGGCCACTGCGGCGCTCTACTATTACACGCCGTACACCCCGAACGCTGCAGCGATCCGTTACAAAGATGGCCTTGGCGCTGCCGATAAGTGCTCAACCTACGGCAACATCAATTTCTTCATTCTGTACAAGTCTTGGTTCGGAATGCCGAATACTTCGTTCCCAGATGTGCCACAGACCTCCCAGTTCTATACCGAGATCGAATGGATGGCCAGCAAGGGTCTCGCGAACGGTACTGTGCCGAAGGCTGGGGGAGCGGCCCGATTTAACCGGATGGATGGTACGACGCGTCGTGCGATGGCGGCGTTTTTGTATCGGGCGAGTGGTTCTCCTTCGGTGAAGTTGCCGGCGCAGTCGCCGTTCTCTGATGTGAAGCGGGGCGATTCCTTTTACAAGGAGATTGTCTGGATGCATCAGGAGGGTTTGGCGAAGGGCTATAAGAAGGCGGGGAGTAAGCCGGAGTATCGGCCGATGAGTCAGGTGAATCGTGGCTCGATGGCGGCGTTCTTGTTCCGGTTGGATTCGGGGTCTTCGGGGTATAAGGCGCCGGCGACGTCTCCGTTTAGGGATGTGCCGAAGAGTCATCAGTTCTATCGGGAGATCTCGTGGATGCGTTCGACGGGGTTGGCGAATGGGTATAAGCATTCTTCGGGTGCGCGTGATTATCGGACGGGGAGTAAGGTGACGCGGCAGGCGATGGCCGCATTCCTCTACAGATACGACAAGCTCTGAACTGTGCGCGAGATGGGTTCGGGCGTATGGGCAGAAGCTGCGCTGGTAATCTAGGGCAGATGTTGGTGCAGTTGGGCGTACCCGAAGAGCCCTGCTGTCGCTTGAACCAAGTAGGGATGAGGTGCGTCGGTGAAGGACTCATTTGAGGTCGTAGGGTTCCGATGGGACCGTGTCATGCTGAGCTTCGAAGCAGAGCTGCCGCGGAACGAGAACTTCGTCTTCTACTTGATGTCAGCTGACGACCCAGATGCGCCCTTGCTGCCGATCGACACCACGGTACTTGCATCGGGACGCTACGAAGGTCGCCTCAACGTCACTCGATTTCATGAGCGCAAGCAGGTTCCGAACGGCGCATGGCGCCTCGTCGCCAGGAACGACTCGACGCAACTGGTAGCGCGTTTCGACCTGACGCGCGTGCGCGAGCTCGATGATCAATCACGAGCCTTCGTGTATAACCAGGGGTACTCCTCATATACGGTGACGTTTGGAATCTCCGACGATGAAGACGCTCCTGATCTCATGGTGTGGACGTATGCGTTCGGGCGGGGACGTCCGAAGGCCCCCAACTGGCGTGCCAAGAGGATCGCGAAGCTTCGCAAATGGTGGAGGAAGCGGAAGCGTTCGGTCCTGCGGAGGATCTTCCGGCTTGGTCAGAGGCTGCGCAAGAAAGACAGCAAGCGCATTCTCTTTGCCTCCGAAGCCCGGCCGAATATGCAGGGCAACCTGAAAGCCGTGCACGATCGTATGGTCGAGCGTGGCCTGGATCAGCAGTTCGACTTCCGGTATTCCTTCCGAACGCACCATTCCACATCACGTTCGTCAGCGTTTCGGCTCGGCTGGCAGATGGGGAAGGCCGACATCGTGCTTGTCGATGATTATTTCCCGGTGCTCATGGACCTGTCGGACACCTCAAAGCAGAAGGTCATTCAGCTCTGGCACGCCGGCAGCGGGTTCAAATCCATCGGGTACAGCAGATTCGGGCAGTACGGCTCGCCGCACCTCACTAACTCGCATCGACTGTACAGTTACGCGATTTGCGGGTCTCAGCACCTCAGAGATGTCTACAGTGAGGCCTTCGGCATCGAGCGGGAGGCGGTAATTGCTACCGGACTTCCGCGTATCGATGGGTTCCTTCGAGAAGGGCGCGAGGAAGAGGTACGGCAGATCTTCGATCAGTCCTACCCTGCCGCGGTCGGAAAGCGGAAGCTCCTCTTCGCTCCGACGTTCCGAGGCCGCGGTGCGGGGGATGCTCACTACTCCTATGCCGCGTTTGATTTCGCCGCCCTGTACGCCGCCTGCGGCGAGGACAGTGTCGTGCTGTTCAGGCAGCATCACTTCATCTTGGATCCGGCTCCGATCCCTGAGAAGTTCCGGGATCGACTTATCGACGTCTCTGAGTTCCCTGACACCAATGATCTGCTTCTGGTTTCAGACGTGCTCATTACCGACTATTCCTCGATCATCTACGAATACGCACTGCTGCGGCGCCCGATGGTGTTCTTCGCGCCTGACCTCGAGGTGTACTCGGCCACGCGTGGCATGCATCGTGACTATCGTGAGGCCGCGCCGGGAGAGATCGCGACTGACTTCGGGCAGTTCTTGGAACTGATTGCTGATCCGAATCTTTCCTTGGATAAGACCGAAGCATTCTTGGCAGAGAACTTCGACTACATTGATACGAACAACTCGGACCGGGTGATCGACCAGCTCATCTTGTCAGATCCGACCCCATCGCAGGTGAATTGAGAGCATGACGAACATCGCAGTAGTCTTCGCGGGCGGCGTAGGGTCCCGGATGAAGAGCAGTACCCGCCCGAAGCAGTTCCTCGAGATTCATGGTCGTCCGGTGATCGTGCACACGCTCGAGGTGTTCCAGGAACACCCTGAGATCGATGCGATTGCAGTTTCAATCCTTCCCGAGTACCGCTCTTACTTTGAACGGCTCCTCTCCCGCTACGAACTCGACAAAGTTCGATGGATCGTCGATGGTGGAGCCACGGGGCAGGAATCCCGTCATAAAGCGTTGAGCGCGGTTGCTGCGGACGAAGGACAAGACGCGGTCGTGCTGATCCATGATGGCGTGAGGCCGTTGATCGACGCGGATCTCGTTTCCCGCAACATTCACGCCGTGCAACAACACGGTTCAGCGATCACGTGCACCAAGATGACGGAGACCGTGGTGGTCGAAGATGGTGAGGGGATCGGTCAGGTGATTCCCCGCGATCCGCTCTGGACGGCTCAGGCTCCGCAGAGCTTCAAGCTGGCAGATATCCTGGGTGTATACGATCAGGCAGTCGCTGACGGTGAGAACGATTCCATCGACTCGTGCACGCTCATGCGTAACTACGGTCATCAGCTGCATCGGGTCGAGGGACCCCGCACGAACATCAAGATCACGACGGCGTCTGACTACTACGTCTGCCGCACCTTCATGACCTTGGTTGAAGATCGGGAGGCCTTCGGTGGCGAATGACATCGTCCTCTTCGAATCGCAGGTCTTCCAGGAAGATGTGCGGGCTATTGCCGATGCTGAGCTTCCTTGGGAGAAGTACCGTGGGCAACGCATCCTCGTAACGGGCGCATCGGGCATGATCCCGATGTACCTTGTAGGAGCCCTTCTGGCCGCGAACGAGCTGTACGATCTCGACCTGCATGTTGCAGGTCTCGTTCGTAACCGCGCCAAGGCTGAGCAGCGGTTCGGCAGCGCTCTGCAACGGGAAGACTTCTCCCTGCAGGTCGGAGATGTCAGCGAGGTCCGTAGCTTCGATGCAGAGTACGCAACCGTATTTCATGGAGCCTCCCCGGCACGCCCCTCGCTGCACAATCAGTCCCCGACAACCACATTGAAGGCGAACGTGCTAGGCACGATCAACCTCCTCGACGCGCAAGTTGCGGCCGGCGGTGGCTCGTTCGTGTTGCTGTCGTCATCAGAGGTGTATGGGGCGGTGTCTCACGTCGACTTGATCAACGAGGATGCGATCGGCGGGCTTCAGCATTTTGCACCGCGCGCAGCTTACTCCGAGGGCAAGCGAGTGGCGGAGACAGCTCTCGCGGCGTACCAGGCGGAGTTCGGAATTGCCCCGTTGGTGCTCCGATTCGGGCACATCTATGGACCAGGCATGGCCCTTGATGACGGCCGCGTACAGGCGGACTTTCTTGCCGATGTGGTGAACGGACGCAACGTGCGCATGATGAGCGCTGGCGCAGCGACTCGTACCTATACCTACGTAGCAGACGCGGCCCTAGGAGCCTTTACTGCGCACTTGCTTGGTGATCAGCCCGTCTATAACGTCGCAGACCCTGCGGGTAACGTAAGTATCAGGCAACTTGCCGAGGTGTTCGCTGCCGCGAGACCAGACAAGTGCCTCGAGCTCAACTTCGTGAACCCTGATGACAGCCGATCGTTCTCACCGGTACCTTCGCTCGGCCTCGATGCCAGGCGGTTGGAGTCGATTGGATGGAAGCCGTCGACGACGCTCGCACAGGGCGTCGACCGCGCGATTCGGTCGTATGAGGATGGAGTGCTGATTTAGTTGAGTGATCGCGGCGATGGGAAGTATCCCCCTTCGCGCAACGGGCGTAGATGAATCGATCGCGGTATCTTTGCGATGAATGGAGAAATAGTGTCAAAGATTCGCATCCTGCTACTGACCAATCGAGACTCGGACAATATCGGTGACCAGATCATCGAGGCGACTGTGATATCTCTGATCAAGGGAGTCATGGAGAATCTTGGGATACCTGACGATGGCTATTCGATCAATAGTCGTGCGGCGGGAATCATCTCGAAGAAGTACATGCGTACCCGTGAGCCCGAGTTGCTGGCGCCTGCTCGAAAGGCGATCTCCGAAGCCGATGTTGTGATCTTCGGCGGGGCACCTCTGTTTAATTATTCGTACCAGAATTTCTACCTTCGAACGATCAAGACCCTCGAGCTCGCCGAAGAGTACGGGGTTCCGGTGATCTTCTCGAGCATCGGTGTTGAAGCGTTCGAAGAGAACAATCCGAAGTGCCTTGAGCTGAAGAAGGCTCTTTCCATGTCTTGCGTGAAGCAGATCACCACGCGCGACGACTTTGAGTCGCTGCAGAAATACGTCGAAGGAACGGGCACTCCGATTGATCATGTAGCAGATCCTGCAGTATTCGCAGACATCGTCTTCCGTGAACGGCCAGAGCCGATCCTTCGAATGCGGTCACGTGTCAAACGGAGCCTCATTAGGATAGTCAAGTTAGTTCTAGGCAGATCAACGGCACAACCGTCCCAAAGCGCGGACATAGTTGGCGCCGAGGCAGAGAAGCGTAAGAGGATCGGTCTAGTGGTCACCCGTGCGGGAATCTTCAAGGACAATGGCATCGACTTCTCGGAGAGTGATCAGCGCAGATTCTGGCTCGCGACGAGGAAGGTGCTTCTTAAGAGGGGCTACGAAGTAAGGCTTCTTACTACAGGCCACTTTTCAGATGAAGTATTCCTTGACTCTCTTGTCAAGGACAAGGGGCTGCCAGCCTCTGAAGCAGCGGTAGTCATTAACACACCTGAGGGACTGATCAAGGAACTCACTGCATGCGACGGAGTGATTGCATACCGCCTTCACGCGAACATCACGGCCTTTGCCTACGGTATTCCGTCTGTTGGCCTCAATTGGAACTTTAAGGTTCCGTACTTCTATGAAGCGGTAGGTTACGGACGACGCGCCCTTGAGTCGGAGCGCTGGACTGCCGATTCCGTGGTGCCGACACTCGAAGCCGCAATGTCGGAGGGAGTGGAGAAGAATGAAGCCCTCATGATGACTGTTTATGATTCCCTGTTCGAGGGACTTAAGTCAATCATTTCCCCGGAATCTTCACGCACTGCCTACTCGTACGCCGAGCTCAGGGAAAAGCTTCCGCCTTACCCAGGCACAACTCCCGCCGAGTACCAAGAGAAGGCGCGGCGAAAGATGCGGCGTACATATGAAAACTATCAGAAGCTATATCGGAGTCATGTCAAGAGCCTAGAGAAGAAGCATTGAACTAGGCTTCTGTTATCTACTTGAATGCGGCACTGATGATGTGGGGTGTCACTTTACCTGCATAAGTAATGGTGTATTTGTTTCGGATACTTTGCGCATGCGGAAGGTAAGGTGCATGAGGCTCGTGCTTAACTAGCATGTAGGATGTATGTAGCTCTGGCGCCCATCAGCCTCCGAGGGGCGGTCGCTGGGAAACCAATCTGAATAACGATATTGGTGGAGACTTTGGCTCCCCGCGGAGGAATCTAATGAGAATTGGCTTGATCGGGATTAATCGATATGCGAAGTTTCTAAACTTCGCATGTAATCTGCATATCTACGCATTTCAGCAGTTCCTCGCCGAGAACGGGTACGAGTCGACGATCCTGGATTACAAGCCCGTGTATTATGGAAACTTCGACATGAAGCATCCTGCTCGCGGTGCTGAGGCTGCCTATCGTGAGGTTTTACTTCGTGATCCCAAAACTCCCGAGGAAAAGCGGGCGCGACGTAAGGACCTTGCTAAATGGGCAAATTTGGCTATGGGCTATCGAAGCGCTTATGTTGAAAGAGAGCGACGTTATGATAAATTCGAAGCTTTCATCGATCAGCATTTGTCGTTCACTGAAGAAGTCTATGATTCTGATCTGCTCGAGGTTCAAGATCCGGGCTTTGACGTTTATATTTGCGTGACTGATGTCATTTGGCAGTCGCTTCCAAAGTATGTTTTTGATCGAGCCTTTCTGCTTGGAAGCAAGGCTTTCGAAGGAAAGCAAAAAATCGCGTACGCGGCGAGTCGAGGAGCTTCCAAGGACTTCTCCGAGTCTGAGGCCGAGTTGTTCTTCGAGTATTTGTCCGATATAGATGACATCAGTATACGTGAACACGATTTTAGTGAATATATTGAAGACAATTCCGGTCTATCTGCACCTGTCGTTGCCGATCCCACCCTATTGCATGATAAGCAGTTTTGGCAGCGAGTTTCCACTAAGCCTAAAGAGGAACGCTACCTGTTACTCTATTACGTAATGGAACAGGCGAAGGACACGATTCAGAAGGCTGTGGATTATGCGAAGCTGCATGACCTAACGATTGTTGAGCTTTCTGACCGGCCGTTCCGTCACGGCAAGGTCACTGATCCTGACGTTAAGCATGTTTCCCGATATGACGTGGGGCTTGAGGAATGGCTCGGGTATATTGAGAACGCGGAATGCGTGTTCACGAACTCGTTTCATGGTTGCTGCTTCTCGCTGCTATTCGAGACTCCATTCTTTGCAGGACCACGGAACGGGCAGAAGGTGCCTAATTTCCTGTCGATGTTTGGGCTGTCAGATCGACGCTTCGGTTCTGACAGTGATGTACGCGAGTTCTCTCTAGATGTGGACTTCGGAACTGCGAAGAAGGTTCTTGAGAAGGAACGACTTGTATCTAGGGATTTCATCCTGTCAGCACTGGGGCGCGCCGAAGAAAGCATGCTTTCCACCGAGAATGGTCTCGTTGCAGAGAAGCATGAGAGGCGTCGTCATTCATTGCGGTTCCCCACCCTGTTCCATAGCGGATATGGCGGCGAAGCCGTTTCTTTAGTCGATTCTCGCCGAAACGGACAGCGTGTTGAGCTACAGCACTTTGAGGATGGCTCGTTCGAGTATATGCAGCCCGGCGTGCGTTACGTCAATGACGGGGCCTCAAGAGTCAAGCTATCGAACCAGTTTGTAGCTCCCGGTTACCGGTTCGAAGGTTGGACAGTGCGCTTCAGGGTTGACAACCGGTGGTTCTGGGTTCTCAAAGATGGCTCTATTGCCGTAGGCGACGAGTACGGTAAACGACTTGAACGTCGGAAGCTTGTTATTGAGGAACTTGGTGCGTTGCCGCATCTCCCAGTTAACCATGTGAGTGTTGCCGTGCTTACGGCACGTTGGGTACCAAAGGCTTCATTTGATAAGCGCGCGAAGGCATTTCTGAGTAAGCCGCGCGAGATTCCTGGAAAGCTGATTCGCAAGATCCGACAGCTCGCAAGACGATAAGAGGGCCTGACCTGGCCTGATTCCGAGTCCCGGCGGCGTGAACTTTACTCCGAGTTGTCACATGTGTTCGGAGAGCACCTGAATTCCAGATAGGTCATCAGCAAGTTCGTCATGCAGTTGTTTGGAATAGGAGGCCGTCAAGTGATGTGAGTCTCGCCATACGACTGCGCCGTCATTCACTGGCAGGCACCCGTCCTTGCCTGGACACAGTTCCTCGTTGAGGTTGATGGTCTCGGCTCCGGGAAGCCTCTCAACCGCCATACGCTCTGGTTGTGGGAGATTCTCAACGGCCTCCTTGTAGCTGACATCGCATCCGGCTGGATCACTCAAGTTTTCAAGAAGGCAGTCGGGAACGTCGTGGGTTAGCTTCGGGGTATCTCGGATGACGATTAGTTCCGAACCGGCGTCGAGTACCGGTTCCCAAGCAGCAACCATTCCATCTGCAAGCTCGGCTTCTCCTGGTGTGCCGGGCCCGCGTTCGAGTATCTCGTCCCCTTCCATCACATAGTTGCGAGAGTAGTTAGACGTGATGACGACCTCGGGGCGCTCCTGCTGAATCTTGTCTTGTAGCTTGTCGTTCCAGTCTTCACATGAAGGGTAATCATTGCCTTGATTGTCGCTTTGTTCATTGATTGAGAAACTGCAAGCGCGCTTCCCATAGAACGTGAGTCGCCAGTTGTGATCATCGGCAATCTCCTGAAGCGCGGGTACCCAATGAGCGGCATGCGAGTCTCCCACTAGATACACATCGAACGCTTCGTCGTCATTTGTGAGGACGCAGTCGCCGAGTGCAGAACTGTCGTAGCTCGCGTAACACTCCGAGTTGTATATCTCAGGCAGGTCGTCGCGTGCTGAATCTACTTGATCTTCAGTGAGTGGATCTGCCGTCGTCCCGCAAGCAGTAAGAGCGGTGAGCAGGCCGATGACGGCAACTAGACGTGCAGTTTGGCCCCAAGCACCTGTGGTCGACTGTCCGCTATGCATGTTCTCCTTAGCCCGTGATCCAAATCGACGCGTTCGTGCGCATCGTCGAGGGTAACAGGAGGTCCCTAGGGGTGGCGCCCAGTAAGAAGTGACACTCCGTTTGTGTTTCGTCTCACTTCACTAGCGAATCGAGAGCCCGGCGGAAGCGTTCTACCTGTTCATGGTCTGCTCGAAGTAGACACCAGTGAGGTCACTGTAGGCAGCAATGCCGTTCTGGAATGGCATCTCCTTGATGCCGCCCTCGTCTGCGGATCCCGACGACCTTCCCATACGAAAGCCCCAGGGCCCGGCTGGCCCGCCTGACAGCCTGTAGACGCGCAAGAACGGGCCATTGAACAACGAGGTAGTTTGACCGGAAGAGCGCGATACCATGATGAGTCCCTTCTCGAACTCCTGGTAGCTCCCCCCACCGTTCTCAGTAACTTCAACCTCATTGCCGAGTGGACGACCAAATTTTGCAGGAACTTTGTCGTATGTCTTGCGGATCACCCCGGCTACCCGAACTTCATCACCCAAGGGCGTTTGCAAGAAATCAGATTTCACGCGTTGGAGTTCGCCGACGGCCTCATCGATCGGCCCGTCGAAGACGACGCGACCGTGCTCAAGAACGATGCCTCTCTGGCAGAGCCGTTTCACCTGGCTGGCGTTGTGGCTCACGATGAACATGGTCTTTCCCTGCTTCTGCAGTTCAAGCATCTTCGCTTCGCATTTCTTGCGGAACTGAGCGTCGCCCACGGAGAGGATCTCGTCGACGAGCAGCGTGTCGAGCTCTGTGTGGACGGCGACGGAGAATCCGAGCCGAGAGTACATGCCCGATGAGTACCGCTTGACCTCGGTGTCAATGAACTCACCGATCTCGGAGAACTCGAGAATGTCGTCGAAGCGCGCGTCGGTTTCCTCCTTCGACATGCCGAGAATGGCGGCGTTTAGGTAAACGTTTTGCCGGCCGGTGAGGTCGGGGTGGAAGCCGGCGCCGACCTCGAGCAGACCTGCCATTCGGCCGCGTGTGCGAATCCATCCCGTGTCGGGCTCCATAACCCCTGACAGCAATTTCAGCGTGGTCGACTTGCCCGATCCGTTACGCCCCATGAGCGCGATCGACTGCCCAGGAGGCACCTCGAAGCCGACGTGGTCGACTGCATGGAAGTCGGAGGAAGACTCTTTCCGCTTGATCGCGCCGATGAACGCCTGCTTGAAGGAGTGGGCATGCTTGATCTGGAAGGTCTTGCTCACATCATGGAAGACGATCGCGGGTTTCTCCGGCGTCCTCTGGTCGAACTGGTGTGCGTCAGAGTCGCTGGGCAAAGGAACCCTCCAACTTTCGGAAGACGAACTGGCCGATCACGAGCGTGCCGATCGCTATCGCGCCGCCGATCGAGCCGTAGGTCAAGAGATCTGGTCTAACTGGCTCCGACGTCATGGGGAGCGACTGCCAGAAGGTGGTGTGGAAGAGCTCGACGGCACCGGTCATAGGGTTAGACATATAGATACGCATCAGCCAGTCGGGAGCGCGCTCTGCGAGCATCGTCCATGAATAGAGCACGGGAGAAGCCCAAGTCGCGAACATGAGGATGATGTCCACGAAGTTCTTCGCATCACGGTAGGCCACATTGATTGCTCCGAAAAAGAGACCCAGGCCGAGAGCGAATGTCAGGATCATTGCCACTCCAGCGACGAAAGTCAGCACTTGCAACCAGCTCAGGGTCCACCCGCAGAGGATCGTCACGACCAGCAGCAGAGCGGTCTGCGGAAGGAAGTGAATAAATGCGACGCCCAGCGCTGACACTGGGAAGAGCTCACGGGGCAAGTAGATCTTGCGCACAAGAGACTTGTTGTCGACGATCGAGCTGGTCGTATTGCGCAGTGCCTCACTGAAGAGGTTCACCGCGACGATGCCCGAGAAGAGGTAGATCGGGAACCACTCGAGGCCGCGGTTGGCCTGCAGAATCACACCGATGACAATGTAGTACATCAGGAACTGGGCGCCGGGGCGAATGTATGACCATATCCAACCCAGGGCCGACCCGTAGTAGCGAGTGGTGATGCCCTTCCTCAGCAGTAGGCTGAGTAGATATCGATGCCGGAATACGCCGAACAGGCCCTTACTGGTGCCTGGTGTCGTGTACTCCGGATCGTGCAGCACCGAGTTCTCGCTCACGAGAACAGCCTATAGCTCGAAGTGACCGGTCGGAGACCCTTGTGCGAGCGCCACCAGGCGATCACAGGGCGGAATGCAGCAAGTTCTTCGGGAAGCTCCGAGCTTCCAACACTATCGATAAGCAGGTCGCCGGCGGCATAGCGCAAGGAAAGCCACTCCGCGACCTTCTCGGCGTACCCGGCGCGTTCGAGGCCGACGGCGTTGATGCCAGTGAGACGCGGGGGAGTCCCATAGACCTTCGAGAACGGCGGCACGTCGCGAGTGACCGGTGTGCCCATGCCCACCATCGCGCCGGGGGCGATCACGCGGCGCTGGTGCACAACCGCGTTCATGCCGATGTTCACTCGATCGCCGATCGTGCAGTGTCCGCCGATTGACACACCGGCCGAGATTGTGACGTCGTCGCCGAGCAGCACATCATGGGCGAGGTAGGCGCGGTTCAGCACCCAACTGCGTGCCCCGACCGTAGTCTCTCGGTGGCTGCCCTGATGAATGATTGCGCCCTCGCGAATCACGGCCCCCTCGCGAACACGAACGCCTGCGTGGGCCAGGTCGCCATGCCAGGCTGCATTCTGTGGCAGCGACGATATCTCGGGTGGTGCTCCGATCTGGACGCCGGGGCCGATCCAGACGTCGTCTTCAACGGTGCACGGACCGAGGATTACCGCCCCTGGACCGATGGCGACGTTCTCACCGACTTCGACGCCATCGCCAATGAATGCAGCGGGGCTGATGCGGTTCTCGGGCACCGTCTTAGCTCACTCGATCAAGGTGAACTGTCTCACCCGTGCGCGCAGACTCGAGGGCGGCTTCGGCAACCCGCAGAGTCTCGAGTCCCTCGTGTAGCGTGACAGCCTCCTGGCGAGTACCGAGGATCGCATCACGGAAAGCCTCGTGCTCGCTCCGCAACGGCTCCCGCTTATCGAGCGCGAACCGAGTGACAGTACCCTCGCTCACCCCCCGGAAGGTCGTCATCGCCTCCCACGTGCCTTGCGTGGTGCCGTTCTCGTGGAACGTGAGGTCTGCGGTCAACGTGTCGGCGATGAACGCGCCACGCTCTCCGGTGACGACCGTGAGCCGCTCCTTGAACGGGGTCAACCAATTCACGACGTGGTTGACCACGATGCCGTTCGCGAGCTTTCCCGTGATCGCCACCATGTCTTCGTGCTCGCGGCCACTGCGGTATGCGGTCTGTGCGGCTACCGAGGCGTAGGGCGACTGGGCGAGCCAGGCCGTGAGGTCGATATCGTGGCTGCCGAGATCTTTCACGACTCCGACATCGGCGATGCGTGCGGGGAAGGGGCCCTGGCGCCTGGTCTGAATCTGGTAGACCTCACCGAGGTCTCCGTTCGAGATGCGCTTGCGCAGGCTCATGAGCGCGGGGTTGAAGCGCTCAACGTGCCCGACCGCAGCGATACGTCCGGCATTGTCGAAAGCCTCGACGAGACGGGTCGCCGCCTCGATGCTGTGTGCGACGGGCTTCTCGATGAGCGTGTGGATGCCCGCCTCGGCGAGCGCGAGGCCAACCTCTTCGTGAAACTTCGTCGGCACCGCGACAACTGCCGCATCGACGCCGGCGTCGATGAGCCCCTGCACGGAGTCGAACATCGGCGTTGAGCCGGCGACGCCGTGCGGATCACCCATGGCGTCGGCGACCGCGACCAGGTCGATGCCTTCGACCTCGCGCAGCACCCGGGCATGGTGCCGTCCCATCATGCCGAGGCCGATCAGGCCGTACGTGATGCTCATAGCTGTTCCCCGCCTATCAGGTCATCTAGAAGTTCGAAATACCCAGCCAGTCTACGGTCGAAGCCCTGTCAGTTCGACGGGAGCACCTCAGTCGCATCCGGTGACTTCGTACAGCACGGCATCGCCTTCACGGTCGACTTCTGTGAGCACATCAGGGTCTGTGAGGCCTGAAATGCCCGAGAACGGTTCGGCACGAGGAGTCTTGCTGAACACATAGCGGGTGCCGAAGTCGAGCACAAAGTTCACCTCGAGTTCGTTTGCAAGCGCGCAGGCTTCGGCGGACCCGTCGCCAAGTTCCGACGTCAGTTCTGTGTAGCGGCTGTCATAGGAGCCGGAGGTGTGCGGAACCAATACCTCGTAGCCGGCAATGGCGTAGGCGAGTGAGCCACCGTTCCATGGGTTCGTCGCCAACGTCTCGCCTGCGGGTACATGCTCAGGCAACCGCTCGAGCAGGGCGCGTTCGTCGGGGCTGAGCAGCTGCGACTTGTCACTGGCCGTGTACTTCGTGCTCACGTACTGGATGCCTGCGTGTGCGCCAGCGCCCTGGGTCATTGCGAGAAGCAGGGCGATGCCGAATGCCGTCATGACCCAGGCGATACGTGTGCGATGGGGCGATGCCGACGCGACGATCAGACGGCGTTGCCCGAAGGCGAAGCAAGAAGCGACGGCGGTGCCGCCGAGAACGGCAAGCGGCAATGCTCCGAGCGCAGCGAGCGCAGCGAGACGCCACGGGTCGTTGTACCAGGGGCTCAGCAGCAGCGTGCGCCACCAGCTCCCCGGGAAGCCGAACGCGACGATGAACGCGAGGGAGAGCAGTACCGCGGTGCCGACGGTCCAGCGCAGAGACGCGCGACGCCAGGCGACAATCACGCCGGCGAGCACGAGTAGGGAGACCGGCCATGCGTGACCCTCCAGATGCGGAGTCGCACCGAGCACATCGATGAGAGCTCCGAGAGGCCCTCGTCGCCCCTCCCAGGAGTTGTCGCTCGTTCGGCCGAGATACCAGGCGACAAGTGTGATGACCGCAAAAATACCCAACCCGAGGACGACCGCGATACGCCGCGCAGGGCCGGGGCTTCGAGGGTTGCCCAGCACTCCCGAATCCTGGAGCGTTGGTGCGCCACGAAGGGAGCGAACGGCGGCGAAGAGCACGGGGAAAGCTGTCCAGAGCAACGCGACGTGCAGCGCGTTGGGGTGAGCGAGCGTTGCGGCCCCGAACCCGCCGATGAGCAGCAACCACCGGGTGCCCGAGGGCAATGGATCTGAGCGGCGCGCTTGCCCGAAGTTGAGCAGCTGCAGCGCTGCGACGAAGACGTAGGGGAGCAGTGCCGTCGAGAGCAGATTCGGGTAGAGCACACCGAAGCCGGCCAGAGCCAGTGGGAAACTGGGGAAGGCGGCGACCATGACCCCAGAGACGACTGTTGCGATGCGGCCGGGGCCTGCGATGGCGCGCCCGAGTGCGACGGCGCCCAGAGGCCACACGACAGCGCAGACGGTAAAGAGAACTGCATTCGTCGCGAGGGGAATCGACGTGCCCGTGAGCTGCACGACGAGCGCAACGAGCCCGTGCCACAGGGCCGGGTAGAAGGTGCTCTTGCCGGGGGTGGCGAGATCGAGTTCGAAGGGTGAGGCGCTGCCTGAATCGAGCACCAGCCGCACCGCATTCAGGTGGAACACCGCGTCGTACGTCTGGGATACCGCATCCGCGGTCTTCAAGCTCATCACGAGAGCCATCGCGATCGCGGCGCCGCCGATGGCAGCACTCCCGACTGGAATCCAGAAACCGCGGTTCCGTGCAGAGGCTTTGCGAGAGGGGGTAGCGGGGGCCGGGGCACCGATCCAGCGGCGCACGACCAGCAGGATTGCGGCGAGCACGAGTGCGATGGCGAGCGGAGGCAGTAGCCCCCAGGGCACGCCAGCCAAGCCCGCCAGGATCGCGGAGAGGGCCAGAACCGCAAAGGCAGCGGGAACCGCCACGATCACGATCGCGAAACCACGCAACCGAAGGGCCAGAGCAGAGGGCAGGCCGAGCACCGCGATTACGGCGAGTGCCACAGCAACGGGCACGATCAAGGAGAGCCAGGAGATCACGGGGTCGACTCGTCTCCATCGTCGTCAGGCTGTTGCGTTTGTCGTTCGAGTAGTCGGGCTTCGATGAGGGCAACCGAGCGCGCGAGCTCGGTGACTCTCGCCTCGCTCCGGGCTTTGCTGCGCACCGATGCCACCGCGAACATGAGACTTGCAATGATGAAGACGTAGAGCAGCAGGTCGGTGCCGCGGCCGATGCCGAAGAAGTTCGCGATGATCGTGAGAATCGAGGGGAAGATGATCGCCAGCACGGCGGCAATGACGAAGAGGATCGTGTAGATCCGCTTGAGCGCGAGCGATCGCTCACCCGGCATGAACTTGCCAACGAGCGCGGCCGCGATGACGACCGCTGCGATGAGCAGGAACTGGAATACTGACATCTGCGCTCCTACCGAATGACCAGATCGACGAGGATGTTCACCGAGTTCAGCAGCGACTGGCCCTTCGCCTTCGAATAGTCGGAGTAGATGACTTCGACGGGTTGCTCAGCGTAGGGCAGCCGTGTCTTTGCGAGTTTGGCGACGATCTCGGTGCCGTGAGCCATCCGATCCTGCTTGAGGCGGACGAGACGCAGCGCGTCATTGCGAATGACCCGCAGCCCGTTGTGCGCATCGGTAAGTCGAGTCTTTGTCGTCACGTTGGTGACCCAGACGGCTGTTTTCAAGACGATCTTCTTGAGAATGCCGGGCTTGGTGCGTTCGTCGAGGAAGCGCGATCCGAAAACGATCGCGAGATCTTCCTTTCGAGCTCGAGACACCATGGCGAGCGCGTCCTCGACCCGATGCTGTCCGTCTGCATCGAACGTGACCACATAGCGTGCCCCCTGTTCGAGCGCATAATCGAAGCCAGTCTGAAGCGCCGCCCCCTGTCCGAGGTTGATCGGGTGGGTGACGAGGGCGGCACCGGCTGCCTGCGCAATGGCGCCGCTCCCATCCTTCGACCCGTCGTCAATACAGACCACGTTCTGAAACACGGGCTTCAGCCCGGCAATCACATCTGCGATCACCGCAGCCTCGTTGTAGAGGGGGATGACGACCCATGTATCGGGGTTGCCCGAGAACGCGGACGACGGCGCTCCGGCAGCAGATTTCATGGGGCCTATTCTGACAGACCCCCATGGGCGTGCGTTTGAGAGCAGCGCACATGAGTAGCAGGCATGTGAGAGGAAGACGTCACACTCCTGCGAGGCATGTCGTTCTCGTCATTGCATGTGCTCTGCAAACAAGGGGACGGACTTGAGCTGGCGAGCGAACTCTCCCTGCAGCTGAGCGGCGAAGGTCTCGGTCAAGTGGTGCTTGTCGCGATAGATCACTGTTGCAGCGTCGGACGCATAGCACTTGTCGTCACGGCAGATGGAATCGTTCAGATCCACGAGGTCCACCTCGGGAAGCTGTTCGGCAGCGAGGAGTTCAGGCTGTGGCCGGTCCGTCACGCCCTCACTGAATGTGATGAAGCAGGCTTCGGGGGCAGCGAGGTTTTCCGCCAGGCACTTGGGGCCCTTCTCCTGCAGACGGGGGTTGTCGACGATCGCGACGACCTGCGTGCCGTTCTTGAGCAGGGGCTTCCAGGCGCGAACAAGCCCCTCTGCGATGCTGGCCTCCTCGGGGCTGCCGGTCTGCAGCTCATCCACTCCGAAGAACTCGTTCAGGCCCTTGCTGTTGTTGTACATGCCGCTGATGATGGCGTCCGGCTGCTGAGCGAGCAGCTCTTTCTCAAGGTTCTCGCGCCATTCGATGCAGCTCGGGTAGGTGCTGACATCGACTTCGTCTGGGTTGGCCGCCTGAATCGGGCAGGAGCGCTTACCGATGAAGGTGAGCTTCCAACCGTGCTCCTGCGCGATCGGCGTGACCGTGGGAACCCACTGGGCCGCGTGGGAGTCGCCCACGAGGTACACGCTGAAGTCCGAATCGGGGTGGGTAAGCACGCACTCAGCAGGGTCGGCGTACAGCTCTGCGCTGTCGCGTTGGGCGTAGCAGCTTGTGTCGTAGATCGTTGAGACGTCGTCGGGGGCAGCCTTCACGGTCGCCTCATCGACTCTGGGAGAGGCGCAGGAGGCGGTTGCGCCGAGAAGTAGCGTAGCGAGAGCGAGTTTGATGAGGGACTGAACTGGGTGTTGCAAGTTCTCGTTCTCCCGGAATGAGCGGAGATGGTCGTTCACAGTATGTCATTTCGGAATTATTTCCGAGGAGTGAGCGGTGTGGAGAACCCGATCGGTATCCTGGTCGAGCGTCGGCATCGACGTGACACCGGCGCGACACCGTGAAAGGTCTTGCATGACTCTCGAGTTCATTCCCGCGGCCAAACCGATCATCGGCGACGACGAGCGCGAAGCAGTCGACCGCGTGCTCCGCAGCGGCATGATCGCCCAGGGGCCGGAAGTAGCGGCCTTCGAGACGGAGTTCGCGGAGCATTTCGCGAACGGCCGCACCACGGTCGCCGTGAACTCCGGCACCAGTGGCCAGCATCTCGGCCTGCTCGCGGCAGGCGTCGGTCCCGGCGATGAGGTCATCGTGCCCTCCTTCACCTTCGCCGCGACCGGCAACTCCGTCGCCCTGACCGGTGCGACACCGGTCTTCGTCGACATCGAACCCCGCTACTTCACTCTCGACCCCGAAGCCGTACGCGCGGCGATCACGCCGAAGACCAAGGGGATCATGCCGGTGCACCTCTACGGTCACCCCTTCCTCGCCGACGAGATCGGTGTGATCGCCGCAGAGCACGGGCTCGCCATCTACGAAGACGCGGCCCAGGCGCACGGCGCCAGCTGGAACGGTCGCGCCGTCGGCACGCTCGGCGACTTCGCCATGTTCAGCCTCTACCCGACGAAGAACATGACCTCGGGCGAGGGCGGCATGGTCGTTTGCGCGACCGAAGAGCTAGCCCGCGGTGTGCGCCTGCTGCGCAACCAGGGCATGGAGAAGCAGTACGAGAACGAGGTCGTCGGTTTCAACGCCCGCATGACCGACATCCACGCAGCCATCGGCCGCGTGCAGCTCTCGAAGGTCGATGCCTGGACGAGCACGCGCCAGGCCAATGCCGCGGTGCTGAACGCGGGCCTCGCCGACATCGAGGGGATCGGGATCCCTGCCGTGGCAGAAGAAGCCGTGCACGTGTACCACCAGTACACGATCCGCGTCGACGCAGCCGAGCGCGACCGCATCAGGGAAGCGCTGCGAGAGGAGCACGCCATCGGCTCGGGCGTGTACTACCCGATCCCGAACCACCGCCTCCCCTCGCTCGCGCATTTCGCGCCGGGGCTCGAACTGCCCGAGACTGAACGCGCCGCGAGCGAGGTGCTCTCGCTGCCGGTGCACCCCTCACTGAGCGCGGGGGATCTCGAGCGCATCGTTGCGGGAGTCGCCGCGGTCGCCCGCGCCGGCGCGTAGACGGGGCAGCATGCGCGTCGCGATCACCAGTCGCATCTTCGAGCCCGAGCCGAGCGCGGCCTCGTTCAGGCTCGGAGCGCTCGCGCGAACCCTCACCGCGGCCGGGCACGAAGCCACCGTGCTCACCGTCAAGCCCCCGAAAGGCACCCCGAACGCTGACAGCGAGCGCCGATACCGTGTGCGACGCTTCCCGGTGCTGCGCGACTCAACCGGGTACGTGCGCGGTTACGTGCAGTACATGAGCTTCGATATTCCCCTCTTCTTCCGCATCTTGTGCGGGCCGAAGCGCGACCTCGTGATCACTGAGCCACCCCCGACCACTGGGTTCTTCGTACGGCTGGCCTGCGCGATGCGCCGCACCCCTTACGCCTACTACGCGGCCGATGTCTGGTCTGATGCCGCCGAGTCGACGGGGGCCTCCGGGCTTGTGGTCTCGGTCGTGCGTCGTATGGAGCGCTTCGCCCTCTCCGGAGCACGCGCGGTGCTCTCCGTCAACGCAGGCGTTAGCGACCGAGTTCGCGAGATCGCCCCAGCCGCACTCGTGCACACCATCGGCAACGGCATCGACACCGCGGTGTTCACTGCCGACGGGCCGATTCAAGACGACGCCCCATATCTGATCTACTCGGGTACCGCGTCGGAGTGGCAGGGAGCCGCCATCTTCATCGATGCGCTCGAGCGCGTGCTCCCGCAGCACCCCGGCATCAAGCTCGTGTTCCTCGGGCAAGGCTCCGATTGGCCCGCGTTGCAGGAGCATGCGGCGCGGCTCCCCGAGGGCGCCGTCGAGTTCGTCGCCACCGTGCCACCCGAGGTCGCCGCAGCCTGGATTCGCGGCGCCGTGGCGAGCGTCGCCTCGATTCGGCCCGACGCCGGGTACGACTTCGCATTTCCGACCAAGGTCTTCGCCTCCTGGGCCGTCGGCACCCCGGTCGTCTTCGCCGGAGAGGGGCCGGTGCGCATCTTCATCGACGAGCACGCCACCGAAGCCGCACTCGGCGAAGGATGCCGGTACGACGCCGAGGCGGTCGCGAAAGCGCTCGGCCGCCTCCTCGCCGCAGCGCCCTCCTCGAAGCAGCGCACGGCAACCGCCGAGTGGGCCTCCGAGAATGTCAGCCTCGACGCCGTCGCTGAACGCGCCGTGAGGATCCTCACTGAGGAGGGCCCCCAGTGATCGCGGCGATACGACGCAGGATCGCCGATGCGCTTGCCATCGCGAGACTCAAGCGGGCCGGTGCACCGTTCCCACCCGTCGCACCCGTGACGTCGGACGACGGATTCGGAGAGCACCGATCTGAACGCGTCTTCATCGGACCCGCGAACAGCGCCGGGCAGGGATACCGCTGGGCCCGCGCCCTCGAAGCCGTGCGCCCGGGAACACGGGTCACGAGCATGGCCTTCCAACGCACACAGAACCCCTTCGCGTACCCCATCGACCAGGCCGTGCCCAGCGCGTACGCCGCGCACTCGCCGGCCTGGCAACGACGACAGCACTCGGCACTCATCGGCGACTACCGGGCCGCGATCATCGAGTCGGCCCAACCGCCATTTTCCCGCTACCGTGGGCTCGACGCCGTCGCCCAGATCGCCGAACTGCGCGACGCCGGCATCGCATGCGCGCTCCTCTTCCATGGCAGCGACCTGCGCGATCCCGACCGGCATCTCGCGAACGAAGCCCACTCCCACTTCGGGGCCGACCCCGACTTCTGCACCCGCATGCGACAGGTCACCGCCCGCAGTAGACGGGTGATCGCTCAGTCGGGGCTGCCCGTCTTCGTCTCGACCCCAGACCTGCTGAGCGAGGTCGACGGCGCGCGCTGGTTGCCCGTCGTGATCGACGTCGACGCCTGGACGGTCGACGCACCCCCGTTGCCCGACGGCCGGATTCCGCGGGTCGTGCACGTCCCGTCCGACTCCTATGTCAAGGGGACCGAGCTGGTGCAGCCGATGCTCGAACGTCTGCACGCCGCGGGCACCATCGAGTACCGTGCAGTCAGCGGTGTGCCGCACGCCGAGATGCCCGGCATCTACCGCGAGGCCGACATCGTCATCGACCAGTTCCGTGTCGGCAACTACGGGGTGGCCGCCTGCGAGGCGCTCGCCGCCGGCCGCGTCGTCGTCTCCCACGTCTCAGACGAGGTGCGCACCCGCACCCGCGAACTTACCGGAGCGGACCTGCCGATCATCGAAGCGACCCCTGACACACTGGAATCAGTGCTGACGGGTATTCTGGGGGATCGATCCGCGGCGCGGGCCCGAGCAGCGGAAGGGCCGGCCTTCGCGCGGGCCTGGCACGATGGAACCCGAAGCGGCGCGGTGCTCGCCGACTGGCTGGAGGAGCACGAGTGAGAGACATCTGGACAACGCTCGCCCGCCTCTTCGACGTCCTGCCGAAAGGCGCCCGAGGCTTCTACATCCGCTACTCGATCGTCACGAGCCTGCTCGCGACTCTCGACGTCGCCGCGCTCGGTCTCATCACGGCGCTCGTGACGCCGATCGCAACCGGCGGCACGTCGACGCTGCCGGTGATCGGCGCGATCCCCGACGAGAACGTGCCGTGGGTCATCGTCGCCATCTGCGGGCTGTTCGTGCTCAAGAGCGTGCTCGCCCTCACCCTGCACTGGCGGGCGACCCGACGCTTCGCGAAGTACGAGCTCGAAGTCGGCAACCGGCTCTTCCGCGCCTACACGCACTCGAGCTGGGAGGTGCGCTCGACGCTCTCGACCGCCGAGATCACCCGCATCGTCGACAGCTCGATGGCGAACACCAACCTCGGCTTCATTCTGCCGATCTCGCAGCTGCCGAACAACGCAGTGACGTTCGTCTCGATGCTCGCCGTGCTCGTCATCGCCGAGCCGCTCTCGGCGTTCGTGGCGGTCGGCTACCTCGGCATCGTCTCGGCCGTCATGCTGCTCGTGGTCTCGCGCAAGGCCAGGCAGGCCGGGCGCGTGAATCGCGAGTACGCCTACAAGGCGGCGAGCGTCATGACCGAGATGGTCGACGCGATCAAAGAGGTCACGCTCCGTGGCCGGCTGCGCGAGGCGGGCGAAGTCGTTTCAGGGTATCGCCGAGTCGCGACGAAGGCCCGGGCGAACATGTCGTTCCTCGGCGTCGTGCCGCGGTACGCATTCGAGGCCGCCCTCATCGGCGGCTTCATCATCGTCGGAGCGGTCGGTTACCTGCGCCCGGGCGGCGGTATGGGGGCCGCGGTCGTCGCGATCTCGCTGTTCGCCGCAACCGGCTTCCGCATGATCCCCGCCATGAACAACGTGCAGGCCAGCTTCACGAACGCGTCCGCGAACATCGTCTACGCACGCGATGTCATCCGTGAGGTCACCCGAGCCGAGCAAGACGTGCAGCTGCGCTCCTCGGAGCGACCTGAGGTCGAGTTCCCCGAGTCTCCGAGTGCACTCGTGCTCAGCGACGTGCAGTTCCGCTACCCGAAGGCGGAGGAAGACGTGCTGCACGGCGTCTCGCTCGAGGTGCCGTTCGGCAAGCGCGTCGCGATCGTCGGGCCGTCGGGTGCGGGCAAGTCCACGCTGATCGACCTGATTCTCGGGCTCAGCTCTCCGACCGGCGGGTCGATCACCGTCGATGACACCCCGATCGAGGCCTTGCTGAAGCAGTGGCGCGGACGCGTCGGTTATGTACCGCAGAAGGTTTCGCTCTTCAACGGATCGATCGCGCAGAACGTCGCCCTCAGCTGGACCGACGACTTCGACGAGGGCCGCGTCATCGAGTCCCTGGAGCGTGCCCAGCTCGGCGACCTGCTCGCCGACCGCGGCATTCACGTGCCGATCGGTGAGCGAGGCACGTCGATCTCGGGCGGGCAGCAGCAGCGCCTCGGCATCGCGCGTGCGCTCTACGCAGACCCGATGGTGCTCGTCTTCGACGAAGCCACGAGTTCGCTCGACACGGCGACCGAGAACAAGATCACCCGAGCAATGGACGACCTCGCCGGCGAAGTGACCTTCGTGACCATCGCGCACCGCCTGTCGACGATCAAGGACTACGACTCGGTCTGCTACGTCGACCGCGGTCGGGTGCGCGGCCAGGGCAACTTCCACGAGCTCATGGAGCAGGTGCCCGACTTCCGGGTGCAGGCAGAACTGGCGGGGCTGGCATGAGCGAACTCCCGCGGATCCTCATCATCTCTTTGTCGAACATCGCGTCGGATGCGCGCGTGCTCAAGCAGGTGCGCTACTTCGCGGGTACCCACCGCGTGGTCACCTGCGGATTCGGCCCGGCGCCCGAGGGTGTCGAGCGGCACATCTCGCTGGAGAAGCACGAAGCGAAGCCGCTCGTGTTGTTCCGCGCCGCGCTCATCCGCGCGCATATGTACACAGCGGCATATTGGATCACCCCCGCGGTTCGCGCCGCCCGCAAGGAACTGCGGGGTGAACGGTTCGACGCGATCCTCGCCAATGACCTGGACACCGCCGGTCTCGCGCTCGCTGTTGCCGGCGGGGCGCCGATCCACCTCGATCTGCACGAGTACTGGCTCGGCCTGCACGACAACAACCCGGCCTGGGTGAAACTGCGCAAGCCGTTCTACACCTGGCAGTTGCGGAAGCACGCGACGCAGGCCGCTTCGGCGACCTCGGTGAGCGACGTCATCTCCCAGCGATACCGCGACGAGTTCGGCATCGACAGCGGCGTCGTCGCGAATGCGAGTACGTACCAGGTGATCAAGCCGAGCGAGGCGCGCGAGCCGCTCAGGCTCGTGCACTCCGGGGGAAGCCAGCCGAGCCGGCGCATCGAGAACATGATGCGTGCGGTTGCCGCGAGCCGGAACGCGACGCTCGACCTGCTGCTCGTCGGGGGCGGTACCGCCTACTACGAGAGTCTCGTCGCGCTCGCTGAGGAGCTGGGCGAACGGATCCGCATCCTCCCACCCGTGCGGCCGGACGAACTCGTCGGCGTGCTCAACGGCTACGACGCAGGCCTTCACGTGCTCCCGCCGACGAACACGAACAACGCGCTCGCGCTGCCCAATAAGTTCTTCGACTACGTGCAGGCGAGGCTCGCGCTGGTCATCGGCCCGACCGCGTCGATGGCCGACCTGCTGCGTCAGCACGACCTCGGCGTCGTGACCGACGACTTCGAGGTCGAATCGCTCACGCGAGCCATCGATTCGCTCACGGCAGAGCAGGTGACGCGATACAAGCAGCACGCTCACGCGGTGGCGGAAGAGCTCTCGGCCGAGCCGCAGAACGCCGTCTGGGGGCGGGCCATCGAGCGGCTCGTCGGGGGCGGCGTGCGTAGCGCGGATGCCGGCGCGGGCGAGAACGCTGCAGGAGGCGAAGGATGACCAGACCCGTGATGATCTTCCACGTGCCCTTCCCGCTCAACCCCGAGGCGACGAGCGCGAGCGGGATCCGCCCCGTCAAACTGCGGCGGGCCTTCGAATCCAACGGCTACGAGGTGCTCGAGGTCTCGGGTCGGCACCCCGAGCGGCGTGCGCGCATGCGCGAGCTGAAGCGCCGCATTCGTGACGGGCTGCAGGTCGACTTCGTGTACTCCGAGGCATCGACCACACCGACCGGGCTCGGCGAGAAGATCACGACCGCAACGAGCCTCACCCGAGACATCCGCTTCCTGCGTTTCTGCCGCAGAGCCGGTATTCCGGTCGGCCTCTTCTACCGTGACATCTACTGGCAGTTCGACGAGTACGCCGAACGGGTCGGCCAGCCGTATACGAGCGTGCTGCGCTGGCGCTACCGCGCGGACCTGCGCGGATACCGCACCGCCGTCGACAAGATCTACCTGCCGTCGATGCGTATGGCGGAGTACCTGCCCGAGGCCAATCAGCCGCAAGCAGCGCCGCTCCCGCCTGGGTCTGACAGCGTCGATGCGCCGTCGCCCGATCCCGCCACGGGCATCTCGCTCTTCTACGTCGGCGGCACCGGCGGCTACTACCGGATGCAGGAGACCGTGCGCGGCGTGGAAGCCGCACGGAACGGGCGGCTCACGATCTGCACCCGCGAAGGGGAGTGGCAAGAATCGGCCCCGCTCTACGCCGAGGTGCTCGGCGACTCCACCACCGTGGTGCACCGCTCGGGCGCTGAGCTCGAAGCGCTCTACGCCGATGCGCACCTCGGAGTGCTGCTCATGGAGCCCCTCGAGTACCGCGAGTTCGCCGCTCCCATGAAGCTGTACGAGTACCTCGGCCACGGCAAGCCGATCATCGCGACCGAGGGCAGCCTTGCGGGCGACTTCGTCGAGACCCACGGCATCGGCTGGGCGCTGCCCTACGACGCCGACGCGCTGCAGGCGCTGCTCGAACGCCTCGCCGCGGATCCGCAGCTGCTCGAAGACAAGGTTCGTCGCGCGCGTGAGGTGCGCGACGAGCACACCTGGGAGGCACGGGCGCGCGCAGTGGCCCTGGAGCTCACGCCGTAAGGACTGCGAGCTTTAGTACTCCGTGCAGCCGTGGGCGAGGGCATCGCCAGCCTTGACGCGGGTCGGGGCATCGAACTCTCGATGGATGAGCTTGACGACTGCCTGGCGGCGCGAAGTCGGTTGGCCACTGAGCGGGTAGCAGCCAGGGTCGCGTGACGTACCGCCTGAAGTTCGGCGAGGAAGCCCAAGCCGATATCGACGACGTCTTGGAGTGGTCCCTCTTTCGTTTCGGCGCATCCGTTCGAGACGGCTACCACTCTTTGATTCGCGCGACTTTCAGGGGAGTCGCAGGTGATCCTGAGCTTCGGATTTTTTCTTCGTGACTGCCACGCCAAGGAGCCCCGGAGAAAGACCCCGCCAAGTTCGAAGCGCCGCGACACGAGCAGCGCTCCGTGCGGCGATCCGAGCTGTGATCCGCGCCGCGCTCCGTGCGGCGAGGGAAGAAAAACTGATGAAAAATCGCGGGATTCGATGAGTTCTTCTACCTTCGGCGTGGTTCGCTGGCCGCAACCGACCGGTGCAGTGCCGGGCGAGACGCGGAACGGCTCTCGCCGTCGCCCTGCCGGATGGAGCCGCAGACCCCTTTTCTGGCTCACCATCGCACGCTCAGTGCTCGAAGCGGGAGGATTCAGGAACCGTCTACACCTTCAAACGCGATGTACGCCGATGCGAACCGCGATCAGCGTGTGCCGATGCGATCCGCGATCGCCGCTACCGCCGCCTGCGCCGCACGACCATCACCGTAGGGTGCAGCTTCCGTGCTCTCGGGGGCGGGGCGGGTGAGCGCCGCCGTGATCTCATCAGCGGTGTTCGCGAGCACATTCCACCCGAGCTCGATCGTCTCCACCCACTCCGTCTCGCGTCGCACCGTCGTGCACGGCACGCGCAGCAGGAAAGCCTCCTTCTGCAGGCCGCCCGAGTCGGTGACAACGCCCGCGCTGCCGAGCGCAGCGGCGATGAGCTCGGGGTAGGCGAGCGGATCACGGGTCACCAGCGCCCCCGAGTCGAGCGAGATGCCGTGCTCCTCGGCCTTCGCGCGAACGCGCGGATGCGCGAGCAGCACCACGGGCTTGTCCGCCGCGCCCAGCGCCGCGACGACCTCGCGCAGGCGATCCGGATCATTCGTATTCTCAGCCCGGTGAATCGTCGCCACGTAGTACCCGTTCGGGGCGTCGAGGTCGGCGAGCGGGTTCGGGGTTCCCCCGGCCAGCACCGCGTCGCGCACCTGGAACAGCACATCGGTCATCACGTCGCCCACGAGCACCGAACGCTCCGCGAGCCCCTCGGTCGCGAGGTGGCCCATCGCGACCTCCGTGGGTGCGAGGCACAGGTCAGCGGCGTGGTCGGTGAGCACGCGGTTGTGCTCTTCGGGCATCGCGCGGTTGAAGGATCGCAGCCCGGCCTCAAGATGCGCGACCGGATAGTGCAGCTTCACCGCGCTGACAGCTGCCGCGAGCGTCGAGTTCGTGTCGCCGTAGACGAGCACGCAGTCTGGGGTGAAGCGCTCGAGCACCTCGTCCATCTGCGCCAGCATCGCACCCGTCTGCACACCGTGCGATCCGGAGCCCACTCCCAAGTGCGCATCAGGCTCAGGAATGCCGAGATCACGGAAGAAGACATCCGACAGCATCGGGTCATAGTGCTGCCCCGTGTGTACGATGACGTGCTCGTGGCCCGCGGCGACGAGGGCCGCGGCGATGGGAGCCAGCTTGACGAATTGCGGACGGGCACCGACGACGCTCATGATCTTCACACCACCATCCTATTTCGTGCCGGACGATACGATGAGCGCTATGCGCGTGCTGGCAGTGACCCCTTGGTTCCCGAGCGAGGCGGCCCCCGGGTCGGGCGTGTTCAACCTGCGCGACGTCGAACTGTTGGCGCGAGATCACGAGGTGGCGGTCATCCACCTCATCGCCCCCTCACTCATCACCGCGCGCGAAGCCGACCTCGCGGGCGCAGGTGGCGACGAGCAGATCGCACCGAACATTCGGGTGCTCCGGGTGCCGTTCACGACGCTGCATCCTGGCCTACTGCGCGCTGCGGTGCGCAGGATCAGGGCCGAGTCGGCCCACGCCGACCTGCTGCACACGATGGCCTTTCCGGCGCTGCTGCCGGCGTCGGTCGCGCGGGTGGGTGGTGTGCGTCGTGCGGGGAGTCGTGCGGAGCGCCGTGGGCGGCTGCCCTGGGTGCACACCGAGCACTGGTCGGGGCTCGTCACCGAGGCCCCGACCCTGCGTGCCCGAGTCGGCGGCTTCGTGCTGCGCCGCGGGCTCGCGAAGCCCGACCGCGTCGTGGCGGTCGGCAGCGCGCTCGCCGCCGCGGTGAACCGATACCGCGACGACCAGACCGAGCTCATCGCGAACTACGTGCGCTGCGCCGACGAAGACGCAGTGCCCACGGTTGAGGCGCTGAGTGCCGACGGGCCGATCCGCATCGTCGGGGTCGGCGGCCTCATCTCACGCAAGGGGCCGATCGAAACAGTCGAGGCGGTGGCAAAGCTCCGTACGAGCGGGCATGATGCCCGGCTGGAATGGGCCGGCACCGGGCCGCTGGAAGCCGACGTGCTGGCCCGAGCTGAGCAGCTCGGCGTCTCAGACGCTGTCGCGCTGCTCGGCCACGTCGACCCGGAGCAGCTGCCCGAGGTTCTGCTGCGCGCCAACGTGTTCGTACTGCCGACCATCGGCGAGACCTTCGGAGTCGCAATCGCCGAGGCGCTCGGGCATGGCCTCCCGGTCGTGACGAGCGGCGAGGGCGGGCATCTCGAGTTTCTGCCGCCGCAAGCGTCGCGCATCGTTGCCCGCAGCGGTGAAGCACTCGCGGGAGCGGTGGCAGAACTCTCTGCCGATCCGGAGCGATGGAACGCCCGGGAGATCATCGCCTATGCGCGCGAGCGCTTCTCCGATGAGGCGCGCCGTGCGGCCTACCAGCAGGTCTACGAGTCGGCGCTGCCGAAGCAGTAGCGCCGAGTCGTGGTGCTGACCCGGTAGCGCCGCATCAGTAATTCGGGGCCGCCGGGAACCCGAAGTACTGCTCCATGCTGCGGTATCCCTGCTTCTTCATGTCGGTGGCGACCGGAACTCCGACGTACCGCAGGTGCCAGGGCTCGTACTGGTAGCCCACGACGTTCTGCATGCCCTTCTGGTACCGAATGATGAAGCCGTACTTGTGGGCGTGGTTGTTCAGCCATCGGCCGGCTGACGTGCCGCCGAAGCAGGTGCCCTGGCAGTACCCCGCGGCATAGACGTCGGCCGCGAAGCCCGTCTGATGCTCTGAGAAGCCGGGCCTCGCAGAATACGTATCGGCGACCTTGCGCCCATCCTGACGCACCCAGCCGTTGTAGACGGCGGACTGCGTGTTGTAGCTGCGATAGCCGCTCGACAAGGTGTAGGAATATCCCGCTCGCTTGCCACCCGTGCGCAGACGCTCCAACGCGCGTGCCGCGTCTGGCTTCAGCGGCTGCCCGTTCGCGTTCGGCACCCCCTTGGGGTACGTCAAGCTCGACGGTACGAAGCCCTTTGGGCGGAGCGGCCGCTTCTTGTTGACGATCGTCAGCGGGCTGTGCGGGTTGCTATGCGCTGCCGGGTCGATCACACGAGGATCATTCTTCCTGCACGTCGTACCCGCGAGCGCGTCTTTCGTGATGACGTAGGTGCCGCCCAGCGCGACCTTGCTGCGAGGCGCGATGCGCTTGACCTGCTTCGACACCGAAGCCGGAACGCAGTGCCGCGCGGAGAGCGCGAGAGCGGATCCGTTGGCACCGGCCACCGCTGATCCGGCCACCGCATCGGCGAAGCCGAACCCATTCGCCCAGTACACCGCGGGAGTGCCCTTCGGAAACTTCGCCAGCAGCTTCGCCGACGTCGCGAAGCGATCGGCCCCGCCGTAGCGAGGCGTTTTCGTCACCTTCGTCCCCTTCTTGAGGGCGGTCACGACCTTCGACGGGACGACACCCGAGCCGCCGACAACGTGCAGAGTGCCAGCCTTCGTGCTGCGCACCACCGTGCGCGCGGGCGTGAGCAGCTTGCCGCTGCGCTGAGGCACCAGCACGAGCGGCGCCCCGAGCCGGCTCGCGTACGGGCTCGCCGACAGCGCGTCGGCATAGCTCGTGCCGGTCGCGACGACGACATGCTTCGCCCCGCCCTTCCAGGCGTAGCTCGCGATCTTCTGGGCCGTCTCGTAGCGATCCTTGCCCTGCAGCCTGATGACGCCCTCCTTCGCGAGCGCGCGCAGTTGCTTGGCCACGGAGCCGTTCACCGCGCCCGTGCCACCGATCACGATGATGCGACTCGGCTTCAGGCGGCGAATCTCCTTCTTCGTCGACGCGGGCAGCTGCGTGCGCTGCGTGAGCAGCAGCGGCGCCTTCAACTTGGCCGCGAGCGGGCCTGCGGCCAAGGCGTCGGGGAAGTCCATGCCGGTCGCGACGACGACGGTGCGCGATCCCTTCGGATACGCGCCGCGCGAGATCGCGGCGGCAGTGGCGAAGCGGTCATCGCCCGCGTAGCGGTGCCGGCCAGACGGCGGCCGCGCGGCAGCGGCAGCTCCGACCTCGAGCCTTGCCGCTTCTCCCGGCTGGGGGATTTCGGATCGCTCGTCGTCTGTCTGGTGCTCGTCTGCTGGGGGCTCGTCGTCAGCGGGGGCGTCGTTTTGTGCGGTGCCGTTGTCTTGCGTGCCGCCGTTCTGGGTTTCGCCGTTCTGGGCAGTGCCGTCGCCGCTGGTGTCGTCGCCGGCACTGCTGCCGCCGGTCTCGTCATCACCGTCGCCACTTCCGCCAGGGGATTCGGTCGAGGATCCGGAACCATCTGACCCGTCACCGCCAACATCGCCGTTGCCGTCCTCGACACCGCCTTCGTTGACGTTGTTGTCGACCATGCCGTCGACGCGATTGCCACCGGGATCCTGACGTTGCAGATCATCCGTTGCATAAGCCGGGCTGAGCCCACTCACAATGAGCCCGAAGGCGAGAAGAACTCCTGAGATCGCGCGGCGCTGCGCAGATCTTGGTCTACTGTCGATCATGGAGTGAAAGTTAGCACGGCGAAGCCGTTTCGTCTGCTGCGACGGGTAGACTTCACCGGGTGAAGATCGCAGTAGTTGCCACCGGCAAAATCGGACTCCCGCTCGCCACCCAATACGCATCGATGGGCCATGAAGTGGTCGGCGTCGACGTGAACCGCGCGTTGGTGGACTGCATCAACCGTGGCGAAGAGCCGTTCCCCGGCGAGCACGGTCTCGCCGAGAAGCTCGCCGAACAGGTGCCAGCCGGCAAGCTGCGCGCGACCACCGAATACGCGGAAGCGATCCCGGGAGCCGACGCCGTCGTGCTCGTGGTGCCGCTGCTCGTCGACGAGGAGACCTGGCAGCCCGACTTCGGATGGATGGATGCGGCCACGCGATCCCTCGCCGAACACCTCACCCCCGGCACCCTCATCTCGTACGAGACCACTCTGCCCGTCGGCACCACCCGCGGGCGCTGGAAGCCGCTCATCGAAGAGGTCTCCGGGTTGACCGAGGGCGACGACTTCCACCTCGTGTTCTCACCCGAGCGCGTACTCACGGGTCGGGTCTACGAAGACCTCCGCAAGTACCCCAAGCTCGTCGGCGGACTGAACGAAGCCGGCACGCAGAAGGCCATCGAGTTCTACGAATCCGTGCTCACCTTCGACGAGCGCGACGATCTACCCCGCCCCAACGGAGTGTGGGACATGGGCACCGCCGAAGCCGCCGAGATGGCGAAGCTCGCCGAAACCACCTACCGCGACGTGAACATCGGCCTCGCCAACCAGTTCGCCCGCTACGCGGACACCGCCGGCATCGATGTCTACAAGGTCATCGAGGCCTGCAACTCGCAGCCTTTCAGCCACATTCACCGCCCCGGCATCGCGGTCGGCGGCCACTGCATCCCCGTCTACCCCCGTCTGTACCTCTCGACCGACCCCGACGCCGACATCGTGCGCACGGCCCGCAACTACAACGCGACCATGCCCGCCTACGTCGTCGACCGCGTCGAGCAGGTCATCGGCGACCTGAAGGGCCTGCGAGTCGTCGTGCTCGGCGCCTCCTACCGTGGCGGCGTCAAGGAGACCGCAGTCTCCGGCGTCTTCCCTACCGTCGAAGAGCTCGAGCGGCGCGGCGCCGACGTCACGGTGCACGACCCGGTCTTCTCGGATGACGAGCTCGCCGGCTACGGCTTCACCGCCCACACCATTGGGGACGCTGCCGACGTCGCGATCCTGCAAGCCGACCACGCCGAGTACCGGGAGCTCAGGCCCGCCGATTTTCCCGGCCTCCGCCTCTTCGCCGACGGCCGCAACTACACCGACGCCGCAGCCTGGGCGGGCGTGCCCCGCATCGTTATCGGGCTCGGCGCGTAGGTTCCGGGATCGGCCGGGCGCGCTCGCTGCTTCCGCGCGTAAGTTTGCCGCGCGTGGACCGCGCGCTCGCCGCGGGCGGCAGACTTTGGTGAACTTTGGTGTCGCATCCCGGCGGATGGCGCACCAAAGTTCACCAAAGTCTGGGCGGGTGCCAGTGCGCCCGCCGTGCGGGCAGCCTGGCGCGACTGCATGAATGAGAAGTGAAGGGCGGAGCTTCCGATCAAGCGCGACTGAACAATCGGCGAAATGTGCGGAAGTAGATGCTGGAAGGCACTTATCGCGGCGCATGACTTCGGGAGATCATGCTAAAAAATACCTGTGCGATGGGCACGAAGATACGCAGGTCATGTCGCCGCTCGCGGCGAAAGTCGGGGGAACACAGAATGTCTGCAGCGCGCACATGGATCACTGGGGTTACCGTTGCGGGGCTCGTCGCCACTGCGCTAGTTGCGACTGTCCCTGTTGCGACGCCCGCTATCGCTGACGAAGGTTCGTTAGATGACGTTGTGCTCTCTGAAGAGCCAGCAGAGGGCATCAGCGAGAAGTCGACCATCAGCGAAGTCGAACTGATCCCGGTTGAAGTTCCGGCGGGCTACACGGCCTCGGCTGAAGTTCCCGGACCCACTGGAGATGCGCAGCAGAAGCAACTGCGTGATGCGGATCATGACGATGCCGATGGAGCAGCGCGAGTCGATCTGGACACCGAAGTCGCTGTTATCGGTGTGACCTGGGACGTCAACGCCGCAGCCCCGACTGAAATCACCTATCGTTCACTTACTGACGGGGCCTGGTCGGAGTGGGATCAGCTCGAAGCTGCTCCGGTCGCTGATTCGGTGCCGCAAAGCAGTGGGGTGGAAGTTGATCCGACATCCTCTCAAGCCACCGAGCCTGTCTTTGTGACCGGCAGTGAGTCAGTCGAGGTTCTGGCTCTGACGAACGAAGGCGACCCGGTTGAAGGGCTCACGCTCACCGTCGTCGACCCGCGAGGCGAGGCACCGGTCGAGAACTTGCTGACCCCGGCTCCGCAGGAGAGTGACGCAGAAGTTCCGGTGCCGACGCCGGGTCAGCCTTATGGTCCTGATGCCACCGAAGAACCCGGTGAGGGTTCTCCAGACGGCGAGGATCCCTCCGTGTCGGATCCGGTGATCCCAGATGATGAGGCCGCGGAGAGGGTGGAGTCCTCAGAAGGCGCGGAATCCGATAACGTCCTTGCCGATTCTGACCTGACCGTTCGCACGAGCGCCTACTATCAGGACGAGGCGAACGTCGTCGCGGCTGCCTCGGCTGCTGGGCTGAAGATTCATCCGCGCAGCTCCTGGGGCGGCCCCGCGCACACCAAGGCCAACGGGAAGTGGGTTTCGCCGAACACGACCTACCGGGGTGCGGTGGTGCACCACACAGCAGGTCACAACAACTACACTCGCGAAGACGTTCCCGCCATCATCAAGGGCATCTACGACTACCACGTGCTTCCCTCAGTCAACTTTGGTGACGTGGGCTACCAGCTGCTGGTAGATAAGTTCGGCGGAGTCTGGGAAGGCCGCTACGGCTCCCTGTCGCGACAGCTCGTCGGGGCTCAGGCGTATGGGGCGAACTACGAAACCTTCGGTATCTCCGTGCTCGGCAACTATGAGACTGCGGCATTGCCGAAGGCTGCTCAGGACTCAACCGCGCAGGCGATCGCGTGGATGTTCAATAAATGGGGGATCACCTCGGCAACTGGCAATATCCGCGTATCAGGGGGTGACGGTCGCGGCCGCAGCGTGCCAGTGATCTCCGGCCACAGAGACATTGGTAGCGGGACCGCCTGGGCGACGGCTTGCCCGGGTAAGTACTTCTACCCGAAGCTCCCTGCGATTCGCAGTCAAGTTGCGTCGTACATGTACCCGCCGTTGTCGGGGCAGGTGAAGCGGTACTGGGACAACGACCGCTTTGGCACGGCAGCAAAGGTCGCGCTTGCCTCCCACCCGAAAGGCGCGAACACGGTGTACATCGCGAACGGCATGGACTTTCCCGACGCGCTCGCCGGCGGAACTGCCGCGGGAGTCGATGACGCCCCCGTGCTCTTGACCTTGACCAAGAGCCTGCCGGCGCAGACGGTGAGCGCACTCAAGAAGTTGAAGCCAAAGAACATCATCATTCTCGGCGGCACCGGCTCGGTGAATGGAACTGTTGCGACGCAGCTGAAGAGCTATGGCAAGGTCACCAGGTACGGAGGTGCAGACCGCTACGAGACCGCGGCCAAGGTTGCTCGAGCAAAGGCGCCAAAGGCCACCACTGTCTACATCGCGAGCGGCTCAGACTTCCCAGATGCGCTCGCAGGCGTTCCCATCGCGGGGAAGGATGCCGCTCCTCTGCTGCTGACCGGCAAGAGCTCCCTGCCTGCGGCAACGAGAGCAGAGTTGCAACGGATCAAACCTAAAAACATCGTGATCCTTGGTGGCACCGGTGTCATCAATACGAGCGTTGCGAAAGCCCTGGGGAGTTATGGGAAGGTCGTGCGGCGAGCCGACAGTGATCGTTTTGGCACCGCTGTGAAAGCGGCCCAGGCGAAGTACCCGAGCACGGTGAACACCGTGTACATCGCGAACGGCATGGACTTCCCTGATGCGCTCTCTGGTGGTCCGGCTGCGTGGAAGGGGAACTCACCGCTGCTTCTCGTGACTCAGAACGGTGTCCCTGCCCAGACCGCTGCGGCCCTCAAGCGGATGAAGCCGAAGAAGATCGTCATCCTGGGCGGTACGGGCGCGGTGAGCACGGCGAACGAGCGACGACTGGACACCTACATCACGAAGTAGGCGTCAGGTGCTGTTCGAGCGCGTGGTCGCGCGCTCGACGACGTCGCCGCGGCTAGGGAAGTTCTCGCAGGTGTCGTCTTGGTGCGGCAGAGTTTGGTGAAGTTTGGTGCGTCATCCCTCGGGATAATGCACCAAACTTCACCAAACTCTGGCCGGGTGATCCTTGGCCGGGTGATCTTTGGGCGGGTGATCTTTGGGCGGGAAACTTCTGAGCGGGTCGTCCCTCGGGCGGGCGACGTCCCGGCCAAGGGCTTACTCGGCGGCGCGGCCGTGCGATCCGTGCTGCGCGTACCGCGGATCGTTCGGGAACCGCCTCTGCGGGTTGAACGTGCGCCCGGCCCTCAGCGCTCGGTGCATGCGTCGGCGCACTGGCCGTGAAACGCCTCCGCGCCGCATCTCCCGCACCACGCGAATCGCGTAGAACAAGTATGACGCCAGATTCTCGTGGTGACGCCGGTACGACGCCTGATTGCGGGTGCCCTTTTCGAACTTCCAGATGTTCGACTCGTCGACCATGCGGTAGTTCACCCCGGCGTTGACGCCCATGTCGTGCACCACGACGCTGTCGAGCGAGACGATCCCCGAACCGTAGGCGCGCTGCAGCCGCTTGGTGAATTCCTTGTCGTCGAACCAGATGAAGTACTCGCCAAGCGGAAGCCCCTGCTCCTTCAGCGCCCAGCGCGGAATAAGCACCGAGACGAACGTGCACTCGTCGATGAGCAGCGCGTTCACACCCGCGAGGTAGGCGCGCGGCCAATCCCAGGTCGTGATCGGGTTGTTCATCTCGCAGAGCGACCCGTCGATGAACTTCACGAGCGAGCACGCGAACGGCACCTCGTAGCCGAGGTGGTGCGACGCAGTTTCGCGCTGTTCGAGCAAGATCTCGAGGGCGTCGGGTGCCGGATAGCAATCGTCATCCATGATCCAGACGAAATCAGCGCCTAGGTTATAGCCGTGAGCCATGCCGTGCTCGAACCCGCCGGCACCACCGAGGTTCTCGGACAGGTTCACGACGACAATTCGAGGATCATCGAGCCCGTCGAGGTACTCCTGCGTACCATCTGTCGACGCGTTGTTCACGATGACGACCCACTCGCAGCCGTGGGACTGAGCGAGCACGGTCTCAATGGTCTTGGGAAGCTTCGCAAGACGGTTGAACGTGACGATCACGGCGGCGACGCGCGCATCCGAACCACGGTTCGCGGCGGGGCCGGTGATGATGGGAACCGGGTGGGTGTCCGGGTGCTGTTCGTCGAATGACTCTGCCATGCGCGGGTACTCCTACCGGTCTTCGAGGGTCGACGGTTCGGTATCTGACGTGGTGCCATGCGCAGCGTGCTGGGCGCCGCCCGAGGAACGCTGCCCAGTGCTCGGGGCCGGCTGCTGCTCGGCACCAGGCGTGAGGCGTTGCCCGGCACCCGGCGGGAGCCGCTGCTCGGCACCCGGGGTGAGCTGCTGCCCGGCACCCGGGGTGAGCTGCTGCTCAACGAGATCCATGAGCTCAGCGACCCTCAGACTGTCGCGGCGATACTCGTCGAGCTCTCGTTCGAGGTTGTCGACGCGTGCCCGCAGCTCCTTCGTCGACCCGGAAGAGAGCGCGTTCAACAGGCGGCGAGCGATCCGCTTCAATCGCTGTTTCATGAGGACTCCTTGTCGGTGAAGGCCCCGCGTGACGGGGTGAAGACGGCTCCGTAGGGTGCGCGGCGCCTCTCGTGGGATGCCGGGCGGAGCTTCTGAAGCCGCACATCCATCCCGAACTCGGCGGCGCGAGCCTGCAGCACATCGGGCGCGAACCCCCAGGAAGTGGGCTCACCGGGGTCTGCGCTCAAATCTGGTGCGCCGTAGAGCGTTGCGACGGCGGATCCTCCTGAACGCAGGGCCATCCTGATGAGCCGCAGGGCATTCGGGATCGCCTGAGGCCCGAGATGGTCGATCACGTGATTGGCGACGAGGTCGAATGGTCCGTCGATGCCCGCAGACACTGGCAGGCCGAGCGAGTGCGTGCGCAGCAGGTTCACGTGCGCGAGTGCGAAGTCGGCGCCGCCGGCCTGATCGGTACTGCCGGCCCGATCTGCGCCGTCAGCACGATCAATATTGCCGCCGCGGGCAGTACTGCCGCCGCGATCGACACCGCCGGCGCGGCGCTCCGCGGCCTCACGCGCGTACACGGAGTAGTCCGCGGCGATGACTCGGCGGTCTCGACGCTCACCGGTTTTCGGGTCGCGGGCGAGCTCGGCGGAGAGCGCTCCGCTGCCGCTGCCCAGATCGATGAGCCACGGTGAGGTGAGCGTGCGTTCCTGCGCGAGGATCCACGCGGCGCCCGTGCGCCATGGCTGATCGGCGACGCCAACCCCGGCGGCACCAGCACCAGGGCCAACATCGGAATCAGAGCCAACACCGTCCTGCGCGTAGCGCTCGTTCCAGAAGTCGCGGGTGAAGTGGAAGGATCCGAACCAGTTGCGGAAGCGGCGGATCGTCGCCCGCGGTGTCGCGAGGCGGTAGCCCGGGATCGGGGTGCGCCAGTTCTCGTCGTAGTTGATGACGAGCCAGTGGCCGGGGTCAGCGGGGGCCGGAAAGGGCCGGTCTTCGATCGTGACGGTCGAGAAGGGCAGCATCTGGTCTTCGCGCATCTCGCCGCGCACGTGGAACGGCTGGTTGATGCGACCGTCTTCGGTGAAGAAGGCGGCGAAGACATCGACGTAGTGGTCGAGCTGACCGTGCTCGCCGCGGAAGTAGAGCTGCATGTGCGTCGCACTGTGCCGCACGAGTTCGTAGCCGAGGGCTTCGAGCCGATGCCCGACGCGAAAGCCCTCGAGGGCCACATCGGCGGGGTTCGTGTGCTCTGACAGGTAGGCGAGGTCGGCGTCGTCGTCGTGCGGAAGCAAGGAGTTGCTGCGCACCGCCCCGAGCAGGGTGCCGCCGACCACGAACGGGCGCAGGCCCATGCCCGTGAGGTGATCGACGAGCTCTTCGGTGCGATCCAGGATGCGCTGCTGCACCCCGGCGTTGCCGGCTTCGAGCGTCTTGCCGAGGCGCCCCCACTTGTTGATGGCGAGCGGGATCCCCTCACCGTCGACGACCCGGGTGACGGTGTCGTCGTCGCTGAACGTCGCGGTGGTGCGGGCGATCTCGCGTCCGTCGCCCGAGTCGCGCAGCACGACTTCGGTGTGCCCGCGCAGGTACGGAACGAGCGGCGCCGGCCATCGGTAGCGACCACGGATGCCGGGCGATTCGACGCTGAGATCGAGTGACCAGATGCGATCCTCACCGAAACACAGGTCGACCGATCGCACGTGCTCCGGCAGAACAGGGAGAATGACCCCTGCGGTCGTGACGGAGAAAGACATGAGCCCCTGGTGGTTCGATTCGGTTCGATCTGGTTCGGGTCGTGCCTATGTTCTCACGGAAACGTGAACGCGCTCCGAAGCACGCGACGCGACGCGTCAGCACGAAGACTCAGCCGCGCCTTACGTAGACTGATCGGTATGGATCTTCTCGTTGTCGGTTCCGGCTTCTTCGGCCTCACCATTGCAGAGCGCGCCGCGAGCGCGGGTCAGAAGGTGGTCGTGATCGATCGCCGCTCGCACATCGGCGGCAACGCCTACTCGGAGGCTGAGCCCGAGACCGGTATCGAGGTGCACCGCTACGGCGCCCACCTCTTCCACACCTCGAACGAGACCGTGTGGGAGTACGTGAACCGCTTCACGAGCTTCACCGACTACCAGCACAAGGTGTACTCGAACTTCAGGGGCGAGGTCTACCCGCTGCCGATCAACCTCGGCACGATCAACCAGTTCTTCCGCGCGGCGTACAGCCCCGACGAGGCGCGCGCCCTCATCGCCGAGCAGGCCGAGGAGTTCGACACACGCTCGGCGAAGAACCTGGAAGAGAAGGGCATCTCGCTCATCGGCCGGCCCCTCTACGAGGCTTTCATCCGCGATTACACGTCGAAGCAGTGGCAGACGCCCACGACCGAGCTGCCCGCCGAGATCATCTCGCGGCTGCCGGTTCGATACACCTACAACAACCGCTACTTCAACGACACCCACGAGGGGTTGCCGGTCGACGGCTACACGGCGTGGCTCGAGAAGATGGCCGATCACCCGAACATCGAGGTGCGGCTGAACACCGACTTCTTCGACGAGTCGCAGCCGCTCAACAAGGCGGCCGTGGTCGGCACGGTGCCGGTCGTCTATACGGGGCCCGTCGACCGCTACTTCAACTACGCCGAGGGCGAGCTGGCCTGGCGCACGCTCGACTTCGAGCAGGAGGTGCTGCCGACCGGTGACTTCCAGGGCACCAGCGTGATGAACTACGCGGGGGCCGACGTGCCGTATACGCGCATCCACGAGTTCCGCCACTTCCACCCCGAGCGCGAGTACCCGGCCGACAAGACCGTCATCATGCGCGAGTTCTCGCGCTTCGCGAGCCGCGACGACGAGCCGTACTACCCGGTGAACACGCCTGAGGATCGCGCGCGCCTCCTCAAGTACCGCGAGCTCACGGCGAGTGAAGACCGGGTGCTGTTCGGCGGCCGCCTCGGCACCTACCAGTACCTCGACATGCACATGGCCATCGGCTCTGCGCTGACGATGTACAACAACAAGCTCGCAGAGATGCTCTAGGCGCTTCGGCATGCCGGCCTGCTTCGAAGTCCTCGACGGAGGCGACGCCCTCGCGAGCTTGACCGAGCTGCAACGGGCCGAACTCGAGGCTGCTGCGGTCTACCACTCGCTGATCCACCCCGGTGCGGCGATCACCTTCCGCGTGTTCGTCGGGTCGATCTCGCAGATGCCAATTCTCGCCGATGCCCGCTGCGAGAGCGGCGCCGAGGCGACACAGCGCGAACCGCTGTTCACGCTGCAGGTGCGCAGCACTGCCGTGGGCACGGGGGTGGCGAGCGCGTACAGCCCCGAGATCGTGCGTTCGGTCAGGATCGCACACGCCGAGGCGACCCCGGCCACCACGGCGCCCGTTTCCGAATCACTGCCCCGCCGCATCTACCGCGGGATCGAGCGTCGCAGTCTGACGGGGCTCGATGTGGCCCGTGAGGCGGTGACCAGGCGCCGGGAGCGCGCGATCTCGGTGCGGATGCCGCGCTACCCGGAGGCGCCGGGCAGCGCCGAGATCACTCGGGTATCCGCAGGTGCCTTCGTCGACGACGGCACCGCGGCACAGCCTCCCGCCGGGTCTCGCCCGGCGATTCTCTTCGGCATGCACTGGTTGCAGTCGGGTGGAGCCGAGCGGTGGGCGGTCGAGACGATTGCGATTGCGAAGCGTCTGGGCTTTCTGCCGGTCGTCGTGGCCGATCAGCAGTCGGTGCACCCCTGGCTGACACGGCCGGAGCTCGACGGCTGCGTCGTGGTCATCACGACGACCGAGCTCGATCCGCCCCTCGCGCGGGCCCTGCTCGAGAACTTCGCGTTCCGCGGCATCGTGATCCACCACTGCTCCTGGCTCTATCGCTCGCTGCCCTGGATCAAGGAGCAGCGCCCGGAACTGCCCGTCATCGATTCGCTGCACACCGTCATGTACCTCGGCGGAGGCTACCCCGGCTATGCGGCGCGCTTCGACGACTTCATCGACATGCACCACGCGATCGCCCCGCGCGTCATCGAATGGTTGAGTCACGAGCAGGGCGTCGACTCCGAGAAGCTCGTCATGGCTCCGCTCGCGGGGCTCACCGTCGATGTGCAGCGCCCCTTCAAGCTGCGCGACACCGCGCAGCCCTTCGTGATCGCCTACGTCGGGCGACTCTCTCGCGAGAAACGACCGGACGTGTTTCTCGCCCTCGTGCATCGCCTGCGACGCAGTGGCTTGCCCGTGCGGGCGATCATGCAGGGCGACGGCGAGATGCACGATGTCGTCGACGGTCTCATCGCGCGCTACGCGCTCGGCGACGCCATCGAGCGTCGAGGCGAAGACGTGCCGGTCTCAGAGACCTTCGCGGAGGCCGATCTGCTCGTCATCACGTCGATGGTCGAGGGGCTCTCACTCACCACCTTCGAAGCGGTGGCGGCGGGCATTCCGGTGCTCTCAGCAAATGTCGGATCGCAGCGCACCATCGTGCAGAGCGATATGCTGCTGTCGCGCCCGACCCGCGAATTCGTACGCGAAGCGGAGGAGCGGATCCAGAAGCTTCTGAGTTCTGAGCGCGTGCGCGAGCAGGCGTGGGAGACGCAGCGGTCGCGCATCGCCGAGTTCTCCCGGATTCCGGGTGCCGACCAATTCGTGAAGGAGCTCTTCGAACAATGGCAGGAGTAGCCGCGGTCATCGTGACCTTCAATCGGCTCGAGAAGCTGAAGCGGGTCATCGCCTCCGTCGAGTCGCAGACGCTGCAGCCGAGCAGCATGGTGATCGTCGACAACGCGTCGACCGATGGCACCCGCGAGTTCCTCGCCGAGCTGACGAGTGAGATTCCGCTCGAGATCGTCGCGTTGCCCACGAACACCGGTGGTGCCGGCGGCTTCTCCGCGGGCATGCGCCGCGCGTACGAGATCGGCGCCGACCACGTGTGGATCATGGACGACGACGGCTACCCGGCGCCCCCCGCGCTCGAACGGCTCGTCTCCGGGATCGACGCGACGAGCGCCGCGCTCGACGCCCGAGTGCCCTTCGCCTGCTCGGTCGTGCTCTTCACCGACGGTGAGATCTGCGAGATGAATAATCCCACCCCCACCTGGGACTGGGGGCGCCTGCTCGTCAAGGGCTTCGACGCGGTGCTCGTGACCCAGTGCTCGTTCGTGTCGGTGCTGATTCCGCGGTGGGTGCTCGAAGCGCACGGCCTGCCGTTCAAGGAGTACTTCATCTGGTTCGACGACGCCGAATACACCCTGCGCATCGCGAAAGAAACGCCAGGCGTGCAGATTCTCGACAGCATCACCGTGCACGACATGGGTGAGAACAAGGGCGTCAACTACGGCCACATCGACGAGCAGAACGCCTGGAAGTTCGAGTACGGCGTGCGCAACCAGGCCTCGTACCAGCGACACCACCGCTCGCTGCCGCATTTCATGGTGTTTGCCGCCCAGGTGATCGTGGGCATGCGACGCGGCGGGGTGCCGCGGAAGCTGCGTCGGCGCATGTACCGGAAGCTGTGGCAGGGGTTCCGCTTCAACCCGCGGATCGATCGAGTCGCCTGAGCGTCTCGTCGAGGCGCTCCTCGAGCAAGGGCGCGAGGGTCGCCGAGTAGCGACGTGACACGTGGTCGTCATCGTAGAAGACGGGCAGCCCGCCGACGACGCCCGAACAGGTGCCGTCGAGGCAGAAGCCATCTGAGAGGTCGACGCTGCTCACCGCAGCGTTGTCGAAGAGTTCGGCGGCTTCGACCATCGGATCCGCCCGCAGCACCTCTGAGGCCGGCGCCGTGCACCCTGCGGTTTCTCCGCCCTGGCGTTCGACGCAGGCAGCTCCGATCGCTTGCCCCGCCGTCGGGGCGTCACGGATGACGACGACCTCTGCACCGTGCGCCGCCCATGCGCCGAGCGAGTCGGGGAAGGCGCGGGCGAGCTGCTCCGGCTGGGAATCACCGCTGCCATCGTCGACGACCTCCGTCGACGCGAAGTTCGAGACCAGCACGAGGTCTGGGGCATCCTGCAGAATGCGCGCCGAGATCTGCTCACTCCAGTCGAGGCAGGCTTCGCGCTTCGCCTGAGGGGTGTCTTCGCCGAAGGACTGCGCGAGCGGCACGTTCACGGTGGGGCAGCCGCCGTGCATGCCGCTCATCACCCGCCATCCGCGCTCACGGCCCAGCTCGTAGACGGCGGCCTTCCAGTGCTCTGCGTGCGAGTCGCCGACCAGCCAGACATCGAGCGGGTCGGTGGCTGCTTCACCCGAATCGGCTTCACCGTCTGCATCGGTGCCGTCGTCAGTGCTGCCCGCGCCTGCGCCGTCACCCGCCGCGGTGCCCGGCTCCGAGGTGTTCGGCGCCGAGAAGTCGCAGCTGGTGAGCGTCGGTCGCTCATCGACGAGAACCTGCTCGCCGTGCGGCAGCAGGGCGCACTCCTCGGGTGCGAACCAGGGGGTGTCGTCGGGCCCGCGCGGTGGCACCTCTGCCGGGCCGAACGGATTCCCGCAGTCGGCGGCTGCCGCGCTGATCAGCGCCGCGGCGCCGTAGCATCCCGAGTTCTGCAGAGCCTCGAGCCTGGCCGTCTCCCGCGCGATCGCCCCGTGGGAGGTGACGATCGCCGCGCCCGCCAACAGGCCGACCACGACGATCGAGGCGCCTGCGGCGAGCAGTGTGCGGCGCGGGCGCGCGTGTACGAAGAGTCGGGTGCGGCCCGGATCCTCCACCACATGCTTCGTGAGCGCCGCCAGCGCGAACGACACGAGAATCAGCACGACCCGGTCGGGGGTCGTCGTCTCACGCCCCAAGACGAACGGGACGATGACGATGAGCGGCCAGTGCCAGAGATAGAGCGAGTACGAGATGTCGCCCGTGTACTGCACCGGTCGCCAGTGCAGCAGCCGGGCCGGCGACCACTTCGGCGTCTTCGGGCCGCACGCGATCACGAGCACCGTTCCGACGACGGGCACGATCGCCCAGGGCCCGGGGAACGCGGTGCTCTCGGTGAATCGCAGGGCAGATGCGGCGATCAGCGCGTAGCCGAGCAGCTGACCGATGCCTGCCAGGGTGGCTCCGCCGGGCATGGCCTCGATGCGGCGGGCGATCCCTCCGGCGAGCACGGCGAGCGCGGCCCCGGCCATGAACTCCCACACGCGTCCGAACGTGTTGAAGTACGCGGCGCTGCGGGCGACCTCGGTCATCCAGCACGCGAAGAGGAACGATGCCAGACCGATCGCGAGCATGCCCAGTGCCAGCGGACGATTGCCGACGGCGCCCAGGTGCAGGTGGCCGGTGTGCGGGTGCGAGGATCCCGTCGCCTGCCGCGTACCACCGGTGTGCTGCGTCTGGCCGACAGCTCGCGGCAGCGTGCGCCGCCGCCCGACCGTGCGGCTGAGCACCCAGATCAGCGCGATCAGGGTGATCGGCCACAGCAGATAGAACTGCTCCTCGACCGACAGCGACCAGTAGTGCTGCACCGGGGTCGCGGCATCGCCGCGCGCCGAGTAGTCGACCGCGCTCGCCGTCAGCAGCCAGTTCTCGAAATAGGCGGAGGCCGCGAAGATCTCGCGGGCGATGCGCTCCCACTGGTTCGCGGGCAGCCAGATGATCGCGCCGACGAGCGAGACGAGTGACACGAGCAGCGCGGCCGGCAACAGCCGTCGGGCCCTGCGCGCGGTGAAGCGGGGGAGCGACACACGGCCGGTGCGAGCGACCTCCGAGAGCAGGTGCGCGGTGATGAGAAACCCGGAGATGATGAAGAACACGTCGACGCCGATGTAGCCGCCCGGCAGGTGCGTCGGCCAGAAGTGATTCAGCAGCACCAACCCGACCGCGATCGCGCGCAGAGCCTGCACATCGCGACGTGTTGTGCGGGGGCGCCGTGCGGGCTCGCTCACGAGACGCGCAGCCGGTCCGCGATCTGCCAGATCGCTACGGTGAGCTGCGGTACGGCGGCGGCGATCTCGCGCAAGACCTCGAACTCGTACCGGTCGGCGTTGAGACGATGGGTTTCCGCCTCTGGGCCCGATGAGCGCGCAGCCATGCGGGTCAACGCGAACTCGGCGAGACGGCCGCGATCCTCCATGATCTCATCGCGCAGCGACAGCACGACGAGCTCATCGACCGACGGAAGCTCGGTGATCGATGCGGCAGGATCCTCACCCAGTCGACCACGATGCTCGAGCAGCGCGTCGCGCTCGATACGAGCCTCGGCGCGCAGCCGAATCAGGCGCTCTGTCGTCATGGTGGTCACCGGGACACGGTAGCAGCAGCGACAGAGGATCAGGTCCTGCGCAGCGGGTCAGGCGCGGGTGTGCGGCAGATCAGGTGCGGGGAATCGGTACCCGACGCCAGGGCTGCTTGCGCGGCTCGGCATCGTTCGATGGCAATGCGAAATCGAAGCGTGATTTCACGGCGAAGATCACGAGCAGCAGCCAGCCCCACTCGATGAGCAGCCGGCTCTCGGTGAGCGACTGGAGCACGAGCGCGACCATCACGAGCAGCGGCCACAGCGCACTGGTCGCGTAGGGCAGCGCGGGCCCGGGGCCGCGGCGCGGCGGATCGACCGCGCGGAACCACACGCGCCACAACGTCAGCACGACGAGCGGCGCGAAGACGAGCACACCGACAATGCCCAGCTGGAACCACACATCGAGCCATGCGTTGTGCGCGCTCGGCACCGGGAGCCCGGCCTTGGTGTCGATGCTGTCGAACGGCGGAATCCACGTCGGCCAGTAGCTCACCCAGCCCCACCCGAACCACGGGCGCTGCTCGGCGAGCGAGATGACGGCCTCCCAGGTCTCGGTGCGTCCGGTCATCGTGCCGCTCTTGCCGAGCAGGCCGAAGACGAAGCTGCGGGCGAAGAGCACCGTCGCGACACCGGCGACCACGATCGCTGTTGCGACGACGTAGAGCGGAACGCGGCGCTCCGGGCCCAGACGCCTGGCCCACAGCGCCAGCCCCAAAGCCAGAGCGACGGCGAGCAGTGACACCCAGACCGTGGCGCTGCGCGTGAGCACGAGCGTCACCGCAGCGATCGCGACCCAGAACCAGCCGGTGAACGGCCGCACGAGCCCCGCACGCAGCTGCACCGCGAACACGATGAGCGCGATCAGGGCGAGGAATCCGAGAATCACCGAACTGCCGACGATGCCCTGGATCATGCCGCCCTCGAACAGCAGGTCGCGGCTCCAGTAGAGCAGCTTCGAAGCGGCCTCCTCACCCGGTGCCGGCTGCTCGTACCACCACGGCAGCACCGGGTGCCCGACGAACGTCGACACCCAGAGTTCGAACAGCAACGAGATCGCGAGCAGGTATCGCAGCGCACTCGCGAGCGTGCGCAGCAGTTCATGCCAGGTCAGCACGAAGGCGAGCACTACCGCGATGGCGGTCGTGACCAGCTGCGCGGTGACTCCGATCGCGCTCCACGCCGTGTACTGCGACCACGCGATCGACAGCGCGGCGAGGGCGAGGAACCAGTACAGCGGCGACGGCAGCCGATACCAGCGGAAGCGCTCCGGCTTCAGGTGCGCGAAGATCACTGCGCCGATCACGAGGAGCACGATCACGCCGGCGAAGAAGCCCCACAGATGCAGCAGGTTGCGCACCCCGTTGGCTCCCAGCGCGTAGACGAATACGACGATCGCGTACGCGCTCACACCGAGCCTGGTTCTGCTCTCTGCCATAGTCGGTATGGTAGGGCATGGCGCCCTTCCGCCCAGCCGAGAGAGGCGGAGATCGCGCCGGTCTGGAGCCAGGTGCTGATCTTCATCGAGAACACCCCGCGCAGCTATGTGTGGGGATCGCGCGATGCGCTGCCGCACATGCTCGGCACCGCCGAAACCGGTGAACCTCAGGCAGAGCTCTGGCTCGGCGCGCACCCCGAATCGCCGGCGCACCTCGCGCACTCCGGGTCGGGGCGGCGCACCCTCATCGACCTCATCGAGAGCGATCCCGAACGCTACGGTGTCGACGGCGGGCGACTTCCCTTCCTGCTCAAGGTGCTCGCCATCGGTGCGCCGCTGTCGCTGCAGGTGCATCCCGACGCCGAGCAGGCTGCCGCCGGATTCGCGGCGGAGGAGGCAGCCGGCATCGCGCGCGATGCCCCGGAGCGCAACTACGGCGACTCGTGCCACAAGCCCGAACTGCTCGTCGCACTCGGCGACGTGACCGCGCTGTGCGGTTTCCGATCGCTCGACGACACCCGGCGCGACTTCAAACGACTCTCGAAGGCCCTGCCCGAAGGAGCCTCGCGCGACGCGCTCGCCGCCGCGCGCAAGCGGTTGAAGGGTGGGGATCCCGAACAGTTGCGACGGGAATTCCTGGAATGGGCACTCGGAGAGGATCCCTCGGTGACGGCGACGGTGCGCGCCGTGGTGGCGGCCGTTGGGGCGCTCGAGACCACGTCGTCCGAAGGGGAGGAAGTGGAAGCGCTGCGTCTCTGGGCGCTGCGGAGCCTTTCGGCAGCCCATCCCGATGACCCCGGCATCCTGATCTCCCTGCTCTTGCATCTCGTGCGGCTCGCGCCGGGAGAGGCCGTGTATCTCGGCGCCCGTCAATTGCACGCCTACCTCGGCGGCATCGCCGTCGAGGTGATGGCGGCCTCCGACAACGTGCTGCGCGCCGGGCTCACCCAGAAGCACGTCGACCGTGCGGAACTGCTGCGCATCGTCGACACCACCGAACTGGAGGATCCTCGCTTCCCGGCCGAGCAACTCGCGCCGGGGCTCCTCGCCTGGCAGCCGGGGGTGCCCGATTTCCGGCTGATGCGTGCGCGGCTGCACGAGCCCGACGACGAAGTATTCCCCCACGCCGGCAGTGCTGAGCAGGTGCGTGTCTCGGTGTCATGCCCGACGGTGCTCATCGCGACATCGGGTCGAATGCGGGTCGAACGGGTCGATGCGGAGCTGGCGGAAGTCGCGATTGTGGGCCGGGGGCAGTCGCTCTACGTATCGGCCGGAGGAGACATTCGTGTGAGGGGAACCGGCGAGATGTTTCTCGCCACTGTGGGTGAGGGCTTCCAGACACGCCGCGAGGAGATCACCCTCAAGTAATGCTTGAGGGTTTAGACTTCCCGGCTTGACTTGAACGAATCACAACGGTGTAATTGTCGGAGACGTCGCAGCCGCGACGTGGACGACAAACGGAGAAACGGGGAGCGCAGAGTGCATCACGACAGCGCCGAGTCCCGAGTTCCGGGCGATTGGTTCGTTGATCCGGTATTCCTCGGAGTTCCTGGAGTACGACGCGACGATGACGACGCAGCGCTCTCCTGGCAGGCGGACGCACTGTGCGCCCAAACCGACCCCGAAGCCTTCTTTCCTGAGAAGGGCGGGTCTACCCGCGAAGCCAAGCGCATCTGCGAAGGCTGTGAAGTTCGCTCAGAGTGCCTCGAGTACGCGCTCGAGAACGACGAGCGTTTCGGAATCTGGGGTGGCCTTTCCGAGCGCGAGCGCCGCAAGCTGCGCCGCGAAGCGATGTAACACACCCTCCTTGCGGGTCTCTACGGCATGGCGCCAGCCGCCTGCCAGATCGCGCCCCTATGCTTGACGCGATATGCGCGCATCAGTGACCGTGGTTGTGGTCGCCCAGCAGGGCGGAGAGTGGCTCGAGCAGACCCTCGAGGGACTCGGCGATCAGACGCGCACCCCCGACCGCGTCATCGGCATCGGCATCGGCAGCAGTGAGCGCGTCCGTGCGCAGCTCGCCGAGGGCGGCGCCACGCACGTCGTGTCGACTGGTGGGCGCCTGCCCTTCGGGGCGGCGGTCGCGCAGGGGCTCGAAGCCATCCCCAATCTTGAGCCATCTGAGAACGCCGACGCGTCGAGCGAGCGGCGCGGCCCCGAGTGGATCTGGTTGCTCGCAGAAGACACCCGCCCCGAGCCGAAAGCACTGGCTCGGCTGCTGCGCACCGTCGAGAGCGCGCCGTCGGTCGCCGTCGTCGGCCCGAAGCTCGTCGACTGGGATCGCCCCGATCACATCATCGAACTCGGGCAGAGCCTCACCCGCTTCGGCAGCCGGTGGAAGCTGCGTCGACAGGAACTCGATCAGCAGCAGTACGACCACTTCCAGGACGTGCTGGGTGTGAGCTCGGCAGGCATGCTCGTGCGGCGAGACGTCTGGGAGCAACTCGGCGGCTTTGATCCTGCGCTGCCCGTCGTCGATGACGGCCTCGACCTGTGCGTGCGCGCCCGTCTCGCCGGCCACCGCGTCGTCGTCGCCCCGCTCGCCAAGGTGCGCTTCGGGCAGCTCGGTGTCGCCGGCCCGCGTATCGAGCGTCGCCGTGCGGTGCTGCGGGCTGCGCACCGTGAGGATCGTGCCGCGCAGACTCATCGGCGCATTTCGTACGCCCCCGCGGTCGTCGCCTTCTTCATGTGGCTCGGGCTCCCGCTCTACGGGCTTGGTAGGGTGCTCTGGGCTCTGATCCGCGAGCAGCCCGGGCAGATGATCGGCGAGATCCGCGCCGCCATGCGCGTCTTCTTCCATCCGTTGCGCATCCTCGCCTCCAGACGCAGCATCAAACGGACGACCACAGCCGGATGGCCGGCGGTGAAACCGTTGCGCGTCGACGGCAAGACCGTGCGCACCGCGCGCATGATCGATCGCGAGGCGATCCTCGCAGCGCAGGGGCGACGGCGCGAAGAGATCCACTTCATCTCCACAGGCGGGCTCGCGGTGCTCATCGCCGCCGTGCTGGTCTCGCTCGTGCTCACCTGGTGGGTGCTCGCGAACACGAGTCTTACGGGCGGTGCACTCGCCCCGCTCAGCGATTTCCGCGAACTGTGGGCGAACACGCGCTCGTCGTCGACCGGCATGCCTGCCGACCCCTTCACCTGGGTGCTCGCCGTGCTGGGCACCCTGACATTCTGGGACCCGTCGCTGTCGATCGTGCTGCTCTATGTCGCCGCGATTCCCCTGGCGGCGATGGGTGGTTGGGTCTGGGCGGCTCAGCTCACGGAATCCCGAGCCGGCCGTGCACTTCTCGGCCTCGGCTGGGCCGTGAGCCCCGTGCTGCTCGGCTCGCTCGACTCGGGTCGACTTCCGACCCTCGTGCTTGCTGTGGTGCTGCCGTGGCTGCTGCTCGCAGCGACCCGGTGCCGCGAATCGTGGAGCTGGGCGGGCACCGCTTCGCTGCTCGCCGCGATCGTGCTCGCCTGCGCACCGATCTTGCTGCCCGCAGCCGCCGTGCTGCTCATCGTCGGTGCGGTGATCTCGCCGCGTGGCGCCGCCCGTGTCATCGGCGTCGCGATCGCTCCGGCCGTGCTGTTCCTGCCGCTCGTGCTGCACAGTGTGCGGGCCGGTCGCCCGCTCGACGCGCTGCTCGACCCGGGTATCAGTCCGCTCTACGAAGCCGGTACGGTCTGGCACCTCATGCTCGGCTTCCCCGAGTTCGGACTCGAGGGTTGGGGCGGCATCTTCGACGCCATCGGGCTCGGCGGCCCGCCTGCCACGCTGCTCGTCGGCGTGCTCATGCTGCTCATCGCCCTGCTCGCGCTGCTCGGGATCTTCACCGGCCGCATCTCGGCGACGCTGCTGAACTCGCTGCTCGGCGGGCTCGGACTGCTCACCGCCTTCGCCGCGCTCTCGCTGAATCTCGCGGTTGTGGGATCCCAGACCGCGCCGCTCTGGACCGGTTCGGGCCTGGCCGTCTACTGGCTCGCCGTGCTCACTCTCGCCGCGATCGGCACCCGGGTGCTGCTGGGCGCCGCGGGCCCGATCACCGCCGTCGCGCTTGTCACCGCCGTGATCGCTGTCGCCCCGCTCGGGGTGAAGCTCATCACCGCGAACACCGGGATGCAGCCGGGCGAACAGCAGATGCCTGCGATCGTGCAGGCCGCAGGACTCGCAGACCCCGAAGTGCGCACCCTCGTGCTCACCGCCGAAGGCTCCCACGAGGTGCGTGCCGAAATCGTGCGCGGCGCGGGCACGACGCTCGACAGCATCCGCACAGCCGAGCGCAACCCCGACACCACGCCGTCGGACCAGCGGCTCGCCGAACTCGTCGGCGACCTCGCGAGCACCGGAGGCTCCACGCTCGGTCAGCAGCTCGCAGGCGAACGCATCGGCTTCGTGCTGCTCGCCGATGGGGGTGACGGCGGGGAACGCGCTCAGCTTCAGTCGACTTTCGATCAGCATGCTGCTCTCGCGAGTGCCGGGCAGACCGATCATGGCCTGCTCTGGCGCGCCGTGCCGAGCGACGAGCAGAGCTCCGATGAGGTCGCCCTGATCGATCACCGCGGATTCTTCGCCGGCGGCATCGAGTCGCTCTGGCACAAGACCCTGTGGTGGGTGCAGCTGGTCGTGCTGCTCGGCCTGGTGCTGTTGGCGCTGCCGACCGGAGAGGTCGTTGAGCGACCCCCGCGCCGCAAGCGCGCCTCCAAGCGCCGCGGTGCGCGGGTGGCGGCTGGTGCGTCGGCGGACGGTGGACCAGTGGACGTCGTCGAAGACACCGCGGACGCTGATCCCGAAACTGTCGATCCTGCAACGGTTGGCACCGATGCTGCCGGCACCGAGGCTTCCGACGTCGATGCCGGCGCGCTTGAGACCGACGCGCCGGAGAGCAGTGCTCCGGACAGCAATGCGCCGACGAACCGCACGGACGAGGGGGGTGCGCGATGACCGATCGGAAGCGATTGCTGCGCGGCGGAGCCCGAGCCGTGACCGGACTGCTGATCACCGCGACGGCTGCGACCGCCGCAGTGATGGTCGCCGTACTGCCGTTGCCGACGGTGCAGGCTGAGGCCCCTTCGATCACGGTGACGACGGAGCAAGACGCGCGCCGTGTGCTCGTCTGTGCAGGATCATTTGCAGAGCTCGGTGCCGACCCGGATGACCCGAGTCTCGCCGTGCCGACGGGTTCGGCCGAGGTCACCCGCGCGGGGGCATCCGATGACACCGAGGAGCTAGCGCGCGAGAACGCCGGATCGGGGAGCCTGCCGACGGTGCAGGTCGCATCGCCCGGTGAACCTTCGGCTGCAGCGCAGCGACAGACCGTGTCGACGGAAGAGGCCCGAGGCGTCACCGCGAGTATCTGCGCGGAGCCGGTCAACGAGCAGTGGCTCGTCGGCGGCGACACCACCACCGGCGTCTCGACCACGTTGAGTCTCGGGAACCCCGGGCAGCTGCCCGCGACCGCGCAGATCACGCTGTACGACGAGAACGGCCAGGTCGAATCGTCGCAGACGGCCGGCGTGCTGGTGCCGCCCGGCATTGAGCGCACGGTATCGCTCAACGGCTACGCGCCGAACCGGGAGCGTCTCGCGGTGCGCGTCGTCACGACCGGCGCCACGGTCACCGCGTCCCTCGGCGTCGGCCAGGTGAAAGACATCACCCCGGTCGGGGCTGACACGGTGAGTCGTCAGCTCGATCCTGAACAGACCCTCGTCTTCGCCGGGCTCACGAACCGCAACGACCATGACGATCAGACCGCCTCTGACGTCGGCGATGTCGACGAGTTCCCGGTACGCGCGCGCCTCCTCGCCCCCGGCGATCAGGCCGGCACCGCGGTGGTGCGCGCAATCGGCGCCGACGGCAAGAGCACCGAGCTCGGCACGGTCGACCTCGAGCCGGGCGTCGTCTCCGACCTCCGTGTCGAGCACTGGCCCGAGCGCGCCACGGCACTGGTCGTGGACTCGAACGTTCCCGTCGTCGGTGGTGCATTCGGATCAGCAAACGCAGACGACAAGCACGACAACGCCTGGTTTGCGCCCGCGCCGGTCATCGAAGCGGACGCTTCGACGGCCGCGCCCGTGGTCGACGGAGGAACCCTCGTGGTCATGAACCCCGGCGAAGAGACCGCGACCGTGACGGTCGAGCGCGCCGACGGAAAAGGCAAGCCCGCCGAAGTCACGGTCGAGCCGGGCGCTGCCCGCGGAGTGAAAGCCCCCGCAGGAGCACTCATCACCTCAGACCGCCCGGTTCATGCGGGTGTGCGGGTCGCAACCGCTGACACAGTCGCCGGCTACCCGATCCTGCCCCTCGCTGACCGCGAGGTCGACCTGACGGTCTTCCCGCGCTGAGCCCGCGCCCGGGCAGAGTGATTAGACTGAGCGCATGTTCCGCCGATCGCGCTCGAGCCAGAGGACCGCGCCCAGGGAGGCGCAGCCGATTCAGGCCCGCAGGCACGGCCGACGACCCATCCGGTCGTCGCTGACCGGCCCCACGCTGCCGAACCCCCAGAGCCGCTTCGCCACGTTCGAGCTGTACGCACGCAGCACCGTCGAATACCTGCAGCACCAGTTCCCCGACGAGTTGCACGGAGTACGCGTCGGGTTTCAAACAGTGCCGACCGGGCAGGGCACGAGCAGCCTGCCCCAGTACTATTCGATCGACCGAGCCTCATCGACGATCATGCTGTTCCGCGTGCCGATCCAACGCGCGAATGTGCTCCACGTCGACGACGCGGAGCACCGACGCCTGTTCATCGAACACTGCGTGTACCTCGCGGTCTGCGAGTACCTGGGGCGCGAACCCTGGGAACTGCTCCCCGGACGCTTCGAGCACTACTGAGGGCGATCACTCCCCGGTGAGACTCGCGCCTCGCGACACGATCTCTCTCCGGAGATCGCTCCCCGGTGGTCATCTCCCGGTCAATTATTCCCCGGCGAGGCGGGTGACCCGTGCGACGCGACCGAGCAGCGGGTGGAAGATGAGCCCGGCGAGCACGCCGCCGACGATCGGAAAGACGATGAACGCCCACAGCTGACTGAGCGGCAGCGTGCCACCGTAGATGGCCGCCGCGATCGAGCGAGCAGGGTTCACCGACGTGTTCGAGATCGGGATCGAGATCAGGTGGATCAGTGTCAGCGAGAGGCCGATCGCAAGCGGTGCGAAGCCGGGGGCGCCGCTCTCGGAAGTGACACCGAGGATCACGAGCACAAACACAGCCGTGAGGATCACCTCGATCAGGGCGACCGAGAGCAGACTGTAGCCTCCGGGGGACCCCTCCTCCCCGTATCCGTTGGATGCGAAGGAGCCTGCGTCGCGTCCGTCGAGGATGCCGAAGAGTGCGGTCGAGGCCAGAACCCCGCCGACGAGCTGGGCGATGATGTATCCGGCGACGTCCTTCCAGGCGAAGCGCCCCGACGCGGCGAGTCCCAGAGTGACGGCCGGATTGAAATGGCCGCCCGAGACCGGGCCGAATGCGTAGGCCGACACCAGCACGGTGAGGCCGAAGGCGAGAGCGACGCCCAGGAACCCGACGTTGACGGGGGCTCCCGGATCGCCGGCGAACCCGGCTGCGAACAGTGCGGTGCCGACACCGCCGAAGACCAGCACGAACGTGCCGATCGCCTCGGCGGCCAGACGAGAGCCTGTGGACGGAGGGGCGAGAGTGGTTGAAGACATTGCGGGCCCTTTCATCAGATGGCGTCGTAGTGCGCACCGACTCCGAGCAACGGTCCACAGCTGTCTTCGGCGTGGGCGGCTAGGGCCGACATTACTGCACGGGCGGTCGCAAGGGGAGAGTGATCCTCGAATTTCATTCGCAGCCACCGCCTGCGTCTTGCACATGCCTGCAGAATCTTGCACCGCCTGCCAGCGTTCTGTAGGTATTGCCGACGACCTGCGGGTATCCCGTGCAACTCTTGGCATATTCCGCGTGATCCGGCTGATCCGCCCTGTGAGCCATAGACTGAGCAGTATGAGTGCACGGATTCTGGTGGTCGACGACGACAGGGCCCTGGCGGAGATGCTCGGCATGGTGCTCGAAAGCGAAGGATTCGAAACGGAGTCCTCCGCTGACGGCGAGCAAGCGATTGTCGCGTTCCGTGAATATCGTCCCGACCTCGTTCTGCTCGATGTGATGCTGCCCGGACTCGACGGGATCGAAGTGTGCAAGGCGATCCGCGCCGATTCGGGCACGCCGATCATCATGCTCACCGCCCGGACCGACACCACCGATGTGGTGCGCGGACTCGAAGCCGGTGCCGACGACTACGTCGTCAAGCCGTTCAACCCGGCCGAGTTGATCGCGCGCATCCGCGCCCGGCTGCGCGAGCCGCAGGACGAAACCCCCGAAACGCTGCGCATCGGCGATCTCGATATCGATGTCGCCGGGCACGAAGTGCGCCGGGAAGACCAGGTGATTCCGCTCACCCCGCTCGAGTTCGACCTGCTCGTGATCCTCGCCCGCAAGCCGCAGCAGGTATTCAGCCGCGAGGTGCTTCTCGACAAGGTGTGGGGATACCAGTACAAGGCCGACACTCGTCTGGTGAACGTGCATGTGCAGCGTCTTCGCGCGAAGATCGAGCGCGATCCCGATCACCCGACCATCGTGACGACCGTGCGCGGAGTGGGATATCGAGCCGGTGGCCCGTCCGACTGACTCGAAACACGAAGGTGAACCATCCGCATTCAAGCGCGGATGGCGCCGGGTGGCCCTGCGCTGGAGCCTCCTGACCCAACCGGTATTCGGACCCTTCCGCGAACTCTGGCAGCGCTCGCTCATGGTGCGCACCATGGTGCTGACCGGTCTCATCACGACGGCGATGGTGCTGATCTCGGGAGTGGCGATCCTGACCACCATCGGCAGCGACCTCTACGACGCCCGTCGTGACCAGGCGCTCGACGACTCGGCGCGCGCGACCGTCGCGGCGCAGCGGCAGATCGATGCTGCAGACACCTCGGATCGCGGCAATCTGTCGACCCTCTTCGCCTCGGTGCGGCGCACGGTGCAAGACACGTCGGCCAGCCAGATGATCTACGTGCGGCGGCAGCCCGGCCAACTCGCGATGTCTGAGGCCCCGCTCAGCTACACCACCGCTCCCGGGCTCGTCGAGGCCCTCTCCCCAGAGCTCGCGTCATCAGCGGTCGACGCCGAGCTGCCGCAGTACTGGCAGGCCGTCGCATTCGGCGAGGACACCGGCGAACCCGGCCCGGGTATCGTCGTCGCCTCACAGCTGACGTTCCCATCGGGCGCCGGCAACTACGACCTCTTCATCGGTTACAGCCTCTCTGACACCCAGGAGTCGCTCGGCAGCATCCAACGCACCCTCGGGGTCACGGCGGTCGTACTGCTCTCATTCGTCGTGATCCTGGTGCTCACGATGGTGCGGCTCGTGTTCCGGCCGATCCGGGCCGCCGCCGCCGCGAGTCGTCGGCTCGCAGCCGGCGAGAGCGACGCGCGCATGCCGCTGCAGAATGATGAGCACTTCGACCTGCTCTCCGAGAACTTCAACCTCATGGCCGAAACGCTGCAGTCGCGCATCGAGGAGCTCGACGAGCTCTCGGAGATGCAGCAGCATTTCGTCTCAGACGTCTCGCACGAGCTGCGCACGCCGCTCACGACGATCCGGCTGGCGAGCGAGGTGCTGCGCGGGTCGCAAGAGCAGCTGCAGCCCGCCCAGGCGCGCGCCGTCGAAGTGCTCGGCGCCCAGATCGAGCGCTTCGAAACCCTGCTCACCGACCTCCTCGAGATCTCTCGCTACGACGCCGGTCGCGTCACGCTCGAGACCGAACCCACCAACCTCGTGACGCTCACGCAAGAGGTCGTCGACGGGCTGCGGCCGGTCTCCGAGAGCCCGATCGAGGTGCGCACGCTCGGCGGCTACGCGCCGCTCGAGGTCGACGCGCGCCGTATCCGTCGCATCATCTCCAACCTGGTGGGCAACGCCATCGAGCACGGCGAGGGCGGGCCGATCCTCGTCACCGTCGACTCGAACTCCGCCGCGATCGCGATCGCGGTACGCGACTGGGGCGTGGGCATGACCGCAGAATCCGCGACCCGTGTCTTCGACCGATTCTGGCGCGCGGATCCCTCGCGGAAACGCACCCTGGGCGGTACCGGGCTCGGGCTCGCCATCGCACGAGAAGACGCCGCTGTGCACGGCGGGCACCTCGAGGTGTGGTCGCGACCCGGTGAGGGCAGCAGCTTCCGCCTCACCCTGCCCCGCGGCGAAAGTTCGGCGAGCTTCGTCTCGCCGATCCCGCTCGTGCCCGAGGACGTCGACTCCGACGACCCCGATGAAATGAGCGGGGGCTGGCTGTGGCGGCCCAAGCGGCGAGTGCGAAAGGAAGGTTCGCGATGAGGATCCGGAAACTCTCTCGAGCGATCGCGGCCATCGCGATCGCCGCGTTCGGGCTCACCGCCTGCCAGGCGATCCCTGACTCCGGGCCGGTGCAGGGCGGCCTGTCAGACCTGCTGCAGTCGGAGCAGCAGGTGCTCTTCGCGCCGAGCGGCCCTGTGGCCGGCTCATCGCAGGAGGACATCGTTCGCGGCTTCGTCATCGCGGCATCGTCCAGCGCCGACGACTACGCGACCGCCCGCGAGTTCCTCTCTCCCGACTACGCGCGTCAGTGGGATCCGTACAGCGAAGTGCTCGTCGATGAAGGGCAGCGCCAGTACCACACAGTGGGCGACGACGTGGGTGTGCTCGAGCTGCCCGCCGTCGCCTCCGTCACCCAGAACGGGGTGCTCTCGCCGGTGCCGCCCGGCCCCGAGACCGAGGTGCGTTTCGAGTTCGAGAAGATCAATGACGAGTGGCGCATCTCGTCGGCGCCCAACGGCATCATCTTGGATCGTTCGACGTTCCAGGTGGCTTGGACGGCGCACTCCGTCTACTTCATCAGCGGGCCGGATCGGCTCGTCCCTGAAACACGCTGGTTCGTGAACAGTGCCAGTACTGCCACGCAGATCCTCGCCGAACTGCTTGCAGGCCCCGGCGAAGACCGGCAGGGCGTCGTGCACACCGGGTTCCCTGCGGGCACGTCGCTGACGACGAGCTCCGTGCCAGTTATCGATGGCACCGCGCGCATCGACCTCTCGAGCGAGGTGCTCGATATCGAAGCCGGAGAGCAAGACGAGATCGAGCGGCAGGTCGCAGCCAGCCTGCAGAGTGTGCAGGGGCTCACCAGCTTCGAGCTCTTCGCCGATGGCGCGCTCATCGCCGAGGGCAACGTCGGCATCGATGACGAAGGACCAATAGGGGCTGAGGAGCAGGGTGCTGCCGCCCTGCAGGATGGTGAGCTCGGTCTGCTCGTCGGTGGTGAAGTCGAGCCGCTCGAAGATCTGTCGGAGCGGGTGAGTGCGCAGGATCCGCGAGCGATCTCGCTCGCGTACGACCTGAGCGGGGCGGCGACCGTGAACGGAAACGAAGTCGCCTGGGTGACTGCCGACGACACCATCGTGATCGGTGCGTCAGACGGCACGCTCGGGCCCAGTGTCGACGTGTTCGGCCGCGTCTGGACATACTCGAAGAGCAATCCCGAGCAGATCACGGTGACGACTCCGGGCATCGGAGTCGCCCAGTTCGATGCGCCGTGGCTCGAAGAGCGCACGCCCATCGCGATCCGAGTATCGCCCCAGGGCAGTCGGATCGCCGCCCTCGTCTCGGCGGGAGGCGGACGCAGCGAGGTGCTCGTAGCCGGGGTGATTCGCGACCGCAACGGCGTGCCCACCGGCCTCACCGAGATGGCGTCGCCGCAGCTCTGGGTTGCGGGTGAACCGGTCGACCTCGACTGGGTCGACGAACTGCGCTACGCCGTGCTCACCGAATCGGGCAGCACCGCGAAGGTCACGGTCGGGTGGAAGGGGTCGTTCCCGAGCGAAGCCGGCAGCGTGCCCGGTGGTGCCCAGATCTCGAGCGGCGGCAGTCGGTCGATGCTGCGAGTGCTCGACGATAACGGAGACGTCTTCGCGCCGCAGGGCAGCGGTTGGCAGCGCCAGGCCAGCGACGTGAAGGTGCTTGCGAAGCGCGGGTAGGTGCTTGCGAAGCGCGGGTAGGTGCTTGCGAAGCGCGGGTAGGTGCTTGCGAAGCGCGGGTAGGTGCTTGCGAAGCGCCTGTAAGCGCTAGCGAAACGCCTGAAGGTGCTGTGCGGTTGTCACCTGGGTTCGGGTAGGTGTGCGGTTGTGTGCGCTTCGGCGTCTGACTCCGAGAAGTCTGAGAAGCTCAGAAGTCCGAGAAGCTCAGAAGTCCGAGAAGCTCAGAAGTCCGAGAAGCTCAGAAGTCCGGGAAGCTCAGAATGCTGGTCACGCCTCACAAGCGTCTTTCGTGCAGAACCGCCCTGATCCCTCCACATATCGGGTGTGCGGGACATTTGGCCACCATTGGCCGACGATGATCGACCTATGCGATGCTCACCCCGCCTGCGTACCTTCGCGCTTGATCTGCTCGCTCTCGTCTGGCCGACCGAGTGCGTGCACTGCGGGGCGGCAGACCGCGATTGCTGCGACGTCTGCCTGGCTGAGGTGCGCTCTGGCGAGAGTACTGAGGGCGATGCGGTCGTAGGAGCGCCCGATGGCGGACCTGCAGTGCCGGTTTTCGCAGCCGGACGTTACGAGGGGCCGCTGCGGTCGCTGCTCGTTGCTTGCAAGCACGAGGGACGTACCGGATTCGCTCGTCCGCTGGGTGATCGTCTTGCGGCACCGCTCGCCGCCGCGCGCCAACGTGCGACGGGACGGGCTCCGCCGATCTTGATCTGCGCACCCTCGCGAAGTGCTCGCCGCCGCGAACGCGGTTACCACCATGTTGAGCTCATAGTCCGCCGCGCTCTGCGTACCGGTCGTGCCCCGGGAATGGCGGACCAGGATGCGTACCGTCCGTGGCTGCTCTCGGCCCTGTGCGCTCGTCGAGGTCGAGTCGGCCAAGTCGGGCTTCGCGCCGCCGACCGGGAGGTGAATGCCCGGAAAGTTCGCGTGAAGCGACGATGTGCAGCGCTTGTGCGTGGACGCGAAGTGATCCTCATCGATGACATTCTCACCACCGGGGCCACGCTGCGCGGTGCCTGCGAATGTCTCCAAGCCGCCGGAGCGCATGTCGTCGCCGCAGTTGTGCTCTGCCGAGTCGTGCGTCGCGACACGCGCGGACAAGGCGGATGATGACAAGCAGGTGGAAAGCGTCACCGGGATAGCGCTAGAGTTCCAGAAAGGCGTAACGGTGCGCCCGACCGAGGCCACCCGCCTGAGTCCCACTGGAGGTCACCATGGAAGTGAACATCCGCGGCCGCAACGTCGGCATCACCGACAGGTTCGAGAACTATGTGGATTCAAAGAGCGAGAAGGTTGCCGGGCTTCTCCCCAAGGCGCAAACGTTCGAGGTGCGGGTTTCGCGGGTCAGTGATCGCAGCCCCCAGAACGGCGATCGGGTAGAGATCACAGTCGTCGGCCCCGGCCCTGTCATTCGAGCGGAGTCTGCGGGCGGAGACAAGTACAGTGCCTTCGACATCGCGTACGGACGAGTGCTGGAGCGCGTGCGTCGCCTCAAAGATCGCCGCAAGGTGCACAAGGGGCGCGGGCTCACCTCGCTCAGCGAGGCGGCTGCCGGAGATTTCGGTGGCGTGGACATTACGCCCGCATCGGCCGAAGTGCTCTCCGCCGTCGCGACCGGCAGCGTCCCAGTGCAGAACGAGGGCGACACCGAGCGGGACTACTCGCCGGTTGTCATCCGCTCCAAAGAGTTCCCGGCCGAGCGTCTCGGAATCGAAGCGGCAGTCGACCGGATGGAGCTCGTGGGCCACGACTTCTTCCTCTTCATCGAGGACGAGAGCGGCAAGCCCAGCGTCGTCTACCGGCGAAAAGGCTGGAACTACGGTGTGATCAGCCTCGGAGAGGACGAGTAATAGAAGTCTCCCTCCCGAGCCGATGTGGCTTGGAGCTGATGTGACCCGGCGCGGTCCCGAGTATTCGGGGCCGCGCCGTTCTGTTGCGATGCCGTTGGGAGACTGTCATATCCGGGAAGAAGGTCGCACGCGGTCGGAGCGCTTATCTCCCAGCGGCTCTCCTACCCGCCGTTCTCCCGTCTGTTGTACTCCGAACAGCTTCCCTCCTGCCCGCCCCTCATCTGTTCCGCCTCTCAATCATTCGGTCACGCCCGCCAATCATCGGTCGCGCCCGCCAATCATCGGTCGCGCCTCACAGGCGGTTCCTATGGTGTCTCCCGGGCGAGTTATCCAGGTTCGGCACGATGCTCATTTCCATGCTCACTGTTGTTGACATCCTGACCACATGCCCAGCGTGTTCCAACCTCTGCCTGTTTCGCTCGGATCCGTCTTCTCAGCGGCTCAGGCGCGCGCGGCCGGTGTCTCACGGAGGCGACTAAGAGCTCCCGATGTCTTGCGTGTGGCGAGTGGAGTGTACGCGCGCGCCTCGATTCTCCGCGCTGATCCGTCGGAACATCGCGCGGAGCAATGGCGCATCCGACAGAGGGAGCGCGCGCTCGTACTCGCTCCTTTTCTGCCGACCGGTCACTTCTACTCGATGCACACTGCTGCGGTGCTGTGGAAGCTTCCCGTTCCTGTGCGCCAAGACGATGACGTCGAAGTCAGCTGCACTCACGACCGCTCGCCTACCAAGAAATCCGGATACCGGTCTTCTCGAATCTCGTCTCACCTCGTCCGCGTGCGCCGGAGTGCCGGGACTCTCGCGACCTGCCCGGTAACGACCTGGGCGATGCTCGCTCCGAAGCTCAGTTTTGCCGACGGGGTGGCGCTGGGCGACGCGGTCATTCGGCGTCCGCGTATCGGAAGAAGGGACAGGTTGAGCCGGCCTCCGCACGCCGAACTCGAAGAACTCGGCCTCGCGATTCGAGCGGGACGCAGGCACGGCAACGATGTTCTGCGCCGTCTGCTGCCACACCTGTCCCCACACAGCGCCTCTGCACCGGAGAGCCACTTGCGGTTGCTACTTCTGTCTTGGGGGATCCCGCTCCCTGAGCTTGACCACGACGTGTGCGACGCCGACGGCCGGTGGCTGGGAACTAGCGAGTTTGTCTTTCCCGAGTACCGACTCGTCATCGAATACGAGGGTGCCCATCACAAGAACGATGCCTCGCAGTGGTACCGCGACATTGAGAAGTACCGCCGATACAACCATGCGGGTTGGGAGGTGCTGAGGGTGACCGCAGACATGCTCTATCGACACACCACTCGTCTCCGTGACCTAGTGCTGGACGCCTTGGAACGTCACGGTTGGTCCAGGGGCGACTGAACGCTGTCGACGCACGCGATCTGCGTGACTGGAACTCGACGACTTTGGTGAACTTTGGTGTCGCATCCCGCGCGATGCGACACCAAAGTTCACCAAAGTCGAGATTCGTTTCGAGTGGGCAGATGCCGGGAAGCGGATAAGCGGGATTGGGTGGGGAGGGTGGGAATGGGAACGGGTTGCCGGGTGCCGGATAGGGGCTGGGCAAGGTAAGGACTGGGCAGGGCAAGGTAAGGACCTGGCAAGGCAAGGATGTGGGAGACCGGCAAAAGCACCGCCAGCACCACCAGCGCCACCAGCGCCACCAGCGCCACCAGCGCCACCAGCCTCAGCGAAGCAGGGGCGGCAGGCGGTGCGGGCGCAGGCGCAGATCGACACCCCACCGAATCACGTTCGTCAGAGCTTCGAGCACGATCCCGAAGCTCATCTTCGACCGTCCACCGGTGCGTTCCACGAATGTGATCGGCGTCTCCGAGACTGGGCAGCCGGCTCGTTCGAGCGCCCAGGCGAGTTCGACCTGAAAGCCGTAGCCGTGCGAGTCGACCAGGTCGAGGTCGATGCGGCGGAGCCACGAAGCGTCGAAGACGCGGAAGCCGCTGGTGATGTCGTGCAGGCGAGAGCGCAGCGCGCGGCGAGCGACCCAGGTGCCGGTGCGTGAGATCGCACGCCGGTACCAGGGCCAGTTCTCGATGCGGCCGCCTGAGATCCAGCGTGTGCCGATCACGAGGCCGGGGGTGCGATCGGCCGCGGCGAGCAGCGTCGGCAGTTGCTCGGGGAGGTGCGAGCCGTCGGCGTCCATTTCCACGGCGCGCGCGTATCCGCGGTGGATCGCTTCTCGGAATCCCTGCACGTACGCCGACCCGAGGCCGAGTTTGCCGGTGCGGTGCAGCACATCGACTTGCGTGTGCGTCTCGGCCAGACGATCGGCGAGCTCGCCGGTTCCGTCGGGGCTCGCGTCGTCGACGATGAGCACGTCGACGTCGGGCGCATGCACGAGTATGCGTTCGACGATGCCGGAGAGTGAAGCGACCTCGTTGTAGGTGGGCAGGATCACCAGGGCTTTGCAAGCTGCACCATCCGAGGTTCGTCCCGTCATCCTTCCATCTTCGGGGACACGGGCTGTGAGTGCGACGGGATCACCGCAGGTGGGAATAATCTGCGTGGAGGCCGAATGGGTATCCCGAACTTCCCCAGCCTGGAGCGACCGCGCCTTGCTAAGCTGAACCGTTGTTGTCACATTTCGGCAATGAAAGGCCACCCGGGTTTCGGGCGGCAACCGTACGGCACTGGAGAGACAACGTGGCCACAGTTCTCGAAAAGCTTCTTCGCGTAGGCGAAGGACGCACCCTGAAGAAGCTTCAGCGGCAGGCGAAGCTCGTCGCAGATCTCGAGGGGTCGTTCTCTGATCTCAGCGATGAGGAGCTGCGGGAGGAGACCGAAGAGTTTCGTGCCCGTCTCGAGAAGGGCGAAACCCTCGACGACCTGCTGCCTGAGGCCTTCGCAGCGGTTCGCGAGGCGGCGAAGCGCACGATCGGACTGAGACCGTTTGATGTGCAGGTCATGGGTGGCGCGAACCTGCACCTCGGCAACATCTCCGAGATGAAGACCGGTGAGGGTAAGACGCTGGTCGCAACGCTTCCGGCCTATTTGAACGCGCTGGCGGGCAAGGGCGTCCACATCGTCACGGTCAACGACTACCTGGCCAGTTACCAGAGCGAGCTCATGGGTCGCGTGTTCCGTGCGCTCGGCATGACCACCGGCTGCATCGTCGCCGGTCAGACTCCGGCCGAGCGTCGCGAGCAGTACAACGCCGACATCACCTACGGCACGAACAATGAGTTCGGTTTCGACTACTTGCGCGACAACATGGCCACGACGGCCGAGGATCGCGTGCAGCGTGGCCACTTCTTCGCCATCATCGATGAGGTCGACTCGATCCTCATCGATGAGGCCCGTACGCCGCTCATCATCTCCGGCCCCTCGTCGGGGGAGGCGAACCGTTGGTTCACGGAGTTCGCCCGTATCGCGCGACGCCTCGAGCCCGGCGTCGATTACGAGGTCGATGAGAAGAAGCGCACGATCGGTGTGCTCGAGCCCGGCATCGAGAAGGTCGAAGACTACCTCGGCATCTCCAACCTGTACGAGTCGGTGAACACTCCGCTGATCTCGTTCCTGAACAACTCGATCAAGGCCCGCGCCCTGTTCACGCGCGATAAGGACTATGTCGTGCTCAACGGCGAAGTGCTCATCGTTGACGAGCACACGGGACGTATTCTTGCCGGTCGTCGCTACAACGAGGGCATGCACCAGGCGATCGAGGCGAAAGAGAGCGTTCCGGTCAAGGCCGAGAACCAGATGCTCGCGACCGTCACGCTGCAGAACTACTTCCGCCTCTACGAGAAGCTTTCGGGCATGACCGGTACGGCCGAGACCGAGGCCGGCGAGTTCATGTCGACTTACAAGCTGGGTGTCGTTCCGATTCCGACGAACAAGCCCATGCAGCGCAAAGACCAGTCCGACTTCGTCTACAAGAACGAAGAGTCGAAGTTCATGCAGGTCACCAAGGACATCGCTGAGCGGTACGAGAAGGGCCAGCCGGTGCTCGTCGGTACGACCAGTGTGGAGAAGAGCGAGTACCTCTCGCGCCTCCTCGCGAAGGCCGGCGTGCGTCACGAGGTGTTGAACGCGAAGAACCACGCTCGTGAGGCTGCGATCATCGCTCAGGCGGGTCGATTCAAAGCCGTGACGGTCGCCACGAACATGGCCGGTCGCGGTACGGACATCATGCTCGGTGGTAACGCGGAGTTCCTCGCGGTGCAGGAGATGTCGGCTCGCGGCCTGTCGCTCGATGAGGATCCCGAGGCCTACGAGGCCGCCTGGGATGATGTCTTCGCGTCGGTCAAAGAGGCCGTTGCGAAGGAGGCCGAAAAGGTCATCGAGGTCGGCGGCCTCTACGTTCTCGGAACCGAGCGCCACGAGTCTCGCCGTATCGACAATCAGTTGCGCGGTCGTGCCGGTCGTCAGGGCGACCCGGGCGAGAGCCGTTTCTACCTGTCGCTGACCGATGATCTCATGCGCCTGTTCAACTCGGGTGCGGCTGCGGCGCTCATGAACCGCAGCGACTTTCCCGACGATCTCGCGATCGAGTCGAAGGTGGTGACGCGCGCGATCCAGAGCGCCCAGTCGCAGGTCGAGGCGCGCAACGCTGAGACCCGTAAGAACGTTCTGAAGTACGACGACGTGCTCGATCGTCAGCGCAAGGCGATCTACAACGACCGAGGCCAGATCCTCGACGGTGAAGAGATCGAGAGCCGCATCGATACGTTCCGCGAGCAGGTCATCGACGCGATCCTCGACTCCCATGGCACCGACACCGGCTGGGACTTCGACGCGCTCTGGAAGGACCTGGGGCAGATCTATCCCGTCGGTCTCACGATCGAAGAGGTGCTCGCAGAGTTCGGCGGCGATCGCATCAGCCGTGACGCGCTGCGCAGCGAGATCCTCTCTGACGCGAAGGTCGCCTACGGCACCCGTGAGGAGACCCTCGGATCTGAGGCCATGCGCGAACTCGAGCGCAGGGTCGTGCTCACCACGATCGACCGTCGCTGGCGCGATCACCTGTACGAGATGGAGTACCTCAAGGAGGGCATCGGCCTGCGCGCCATGGCGCAGCGTGATCCGCTCGTCGAGTACCAGCGCGAGGGCTACGTGCTCTTCCAGTCGACCATGGGACAGATCAAGGAGGAGGCCCTCGGGCTGCTCTACAACCTTGAGGTTCAGGTGCGTCCGGTCAAGAACGGCGACGAGCACGTGCATCTCGAAGGTGGCGGGCTCGACGACCAGCAGGGCCCGGATCAGACGAAGCTCAGCTACAGCGCTCCCAGCGAGGATGGTGAGGCGCAGCTGAGCGGGGCCGGCGCAAAACAGCAGAAGCAGAAGAAGCCCGCGCAGCGCGGTGCGTTCGGCCAGCAGGTCGAGGGCGAGGCGCCCGCCCCGCAGAACCGTGCCCAGCGGCGAGCGAAGAAGTAGCCAAACGATACGTGCCGCCTGCGCGCGGCACCAGTGGAGATGACTATGTCACAGGAGAGCAATAAGCGTCCGACCAAGAGTCAGCGTCGGGATGCTGCTCGCGAGCAGGCCCGACTGGCTCGCGAGGCCGAGCAGCGTCGCGAGAAGCGCGGGCGTCTGCTGCTGCAGGGCGGTGTGGTGCTCGGAGTGTTGGCGATCCTCGCGGTTGTCGGCCTCGTGCTCATGCAGACGCTGAAGCCGGCCGGCCCTGGCCCCGAGAACATGGTCTCTGGTGGCGTCGTGTTCGGGCAGGATCTCGAGGTCGTGAAGACTCCGGCCCTGCAGGCCGATGAAGAGCGTGAAGCCCCCGCGGTCGACCGCACGAAGCCGCCGCTCGACGTCACGATCTACGTTGACTACATGTGCCCGGCGTGTGGTTCGTTTGAGCAGACCTACGGGAACATGCTTGAGAACTATGTCGGCAGTGGAGACATCACGTTGCAGGTGTACCCGCTGAACTTCCTGGATCCTCGTTCAAATGGCACGAAGTACTCGTCGCGCGCTGCGAACCTGTTCAGCTGCGTGGTCGAGGAGCAGCCGGAGTCGGCCTTCAATCTGCACAAGCATCTGCTGTCGGCCGAGGTGCAGCCCACCGAGGGGACGTCTGGCTACACCGATGACGAACTCATCGAGCAGGCTGTGGCCGCGGGAGCCGAAGGCACGGATGAGCTGAAGCAGTGCGTGAAGGATCGCCGCTTCGGGCCGTTCGTCACGGCGAACACGAAGCAGGTGCTCGAAGTCAACGTGCTCGGCCTCGAAGAGGGGGCGCAGCTTACGGATCCTTCGACCGGGCAGTTGATCCCTGAGGATCAGCCTCAGCGTCTGAGCTCCACCCCGCTCGTGATTGTGAACGGCCAGCAGTGGGTCTCGACCCGCGATGGTGACCTCGAGCCGCACCTGCTCAAGCTGCTCAGCCAGCTGTCGGGTGACGACAAGGGCGCTGCGGATGAGAAGTCCGGTGATTCGGGCGACGCCGGATCAGCCGACGAGTCTGATTCTTCGGAGGAGTCTGAGTAGAATATCTCGGGCGGCCTTCGGGCCGCCCCTCGCCTCCTTAGCTCATCTGGTAGAGCAGCAGCCTTGTAAACTGCAGGTGATCGGTTCGAGTCCGATAGGAGGCTCAAAGGAGAAACGCGAAGCGTTTCTGCGCAGAGCCTGTGCGGCTACGGCCGCGGCTTAGAGCGCGCTGAGGTATTTGGCGGATTCGAGCGGTTTGCGGGGCTTCGATTTACGGTCGCGATCCGGAATCCCACCGACGTAGAGCCAGCCGAGCAGCCGCTCGTCGCGAGTGAGCCGGTGGGCGCGACGAACAGCCTCGCCGCGCGTCTGCAGGCCGGTGCGCCACATGGACCCCCAGCCGGCCTCCTGCAGCAGTAGCCCGAGGTAGTGCGCGACTCCGGCGGCGACGGCTTCTTGCTCCCAGTCGGGAACCTTCTTGCTGGGCTGAACGCGGGCGACTATCGCGAGCAGCAGTGGCGATCGGCGCGCCTTCCCGATGTAGCGTTCGAGGCTCTTCTCGGTCGGCACCGGGTAGCCGTCGTCATCCCTGTCGGCGTCTTCGGGGTAGTCGTCGGCGTGCGCCTGTGCCAGAGCTCGGCCGAGCAGGTCTCGGCGATCCCCACGCAATTCAATGATGCGCCAGGGTCGCAGACTCGAATGATCGGCGACGCTTGAGAGGACGGTGAGGATCTCTCCCAGCTCCTCAGTCGTCGGCGCCACGTCGGTGACCTTGGAGTGCGACCGCCGAGCGCGAATGGCGTCGCGAACGGGGTAGCGGGGGGAGTCGCTGTCGGTCATCGGTCTCCTGGAGGTTCTGGGGTGCTTTGGGTGCCTGCGGCGTCTGTGCTTTCAGGGGTGATCATGCTTACAGGGGTGCTCATGCTTCTTGCGGTTCGGCGCCCGCCTCGAAGGTGAGCGCGAGCGAGTTCATGCAGTACCGGTTGCCGGTGGGGGTGCCGAAGCCGTCGGGGAAGACATGACCGAGATGCGATCCGCAAGCCGCGCAGCGTACCTCGGTTCGGGTCATGCCGAGGCTCGTGTCTTCGATGTACTCGGTCGCGCCGGGGCGCACGCTCTCGTAGAAGCTCGGCCACCCGCAGCCGGAGTCGAACTTCGTGCCGGCGACGAAGAGCTCGTTGCCGCAGCCGCGGCAGCGGTAGAGGCCGTCGCGATCCTCATCGAGCAATTCTCCGGTGCCGGCCCGCTCCGTGGCTGCTTGGCGCAGGATCGCGTACTCTTCGGGGTTCAGCCGCTCGCGCCACTCCGCGTCGCTGAGCTGGACATCGTAGTGGCCTGAGGTCTGATCACTCATGGGGGCCTCCTTCGATCGCATTCGGATGAGGCTACTCTACGCCGCATCCGGTGCGGATGCCTGCCTCGATGACGGGAGATTGCTGGGTGGATAGCGATCCTTCAGAGATCCCGCCCGCGCGGGTGCGCGCCGGGCCTGCGAGGGGAGTAGGGTAGCCGGGTGCCTGTCACGAAATCGAGATTCCCGGTCTGGCTCGCCCTGCTCGGTTCCGGACTCGCCGGCGCCATGGTCGCCTTGCAGTCGCGCGTCAACGGCGGCCTGAGCCAGGCCATCGATAACGGCTATCTCGCAGCCATCGTGTCGTTCGGTTCGGGGCTCGTGGTGTTGACGGTGCTCGTGTTCACCGTGCGCCGGGCGAGAAACGGGATCAAGACGCTCGCCGTCGAGGTGCGGGCCGGGCGGTACCCCGTCTGGGGGCTGCTGGGCGGGTTGTGCGGCGCATTCTTCGTGCTGAGCCAGGGGCTCGTTGCGACGCTGCTCGGCGTCGCGATGTTCACTGTCGGCATCGTCGCCGGTCAGGTGGTCGGCGGGCTCGTGATGGATCGCGTGGGTCTCGGACCGGGTGGGCGAGTCGACCCGACCCCGACCCGCATCGCCGGTACCGTGCTCGCGGTAGTCGCTGTCGCGGTGTCGGTTTCGTCGGATCTCGCTGGGGGCGGGCGGATCTGGCTGGTGGTCGTGCCGCTGCTGGCGGGGGCCGGCATGGCTTGGCAGTCGGCGGTGAACGGCTTGGTGCGGGCCGCGTCACAGAGTGCCATCGCTGCGACGTTCGTGAACTTCGTGGTCGGGTCGGCTGCGCTCGCAATCTTGGCTGCAGGATCGCTCGTCGTGAACGGCTGGCCCGAGCAGTGGCCGACGCAGCCGTGGTTCTATCTGGGCGGTCTGATGGGCGTCGTGTTCATTGCGATCGCGACGATCCTCGTGCGCACCGCAGGGGTGCTCCTGCTGAGCATGTCGAACGTCGCGGGGCAGCTCGTCGGGTCTGTGTTGCTCGAACGCTGGCTCCCGCTCGCGGGTGGCGTGACGGGGGGACTGTTGCTCGGGGTCGGGATCGCTCTCGTCGCAGTGATCGTCGCGGCGTTGAGGTCGCCGTCACGGACGTAATTCTTACCTCCTGGGCCCTTCTTTGTGCAGGGAGCGTCGCCTGTGCTGTGCCCCTCCGATGCTTCGCTTGGATCTGAGCTCGGACCTGACTTGTTCATTCGTCGGATGTCGGATATTTTCATGAAGCTGCTTCTCGAATTGAGCGGCCGTCTGATTTCACTTGCACGAGGAGCGGTGTCATGTCTCAAGGAACCATGCGGAAGCGCGCTGTGCGGTTGCGATCGCTGATCGCGGCGGCGACCACCGCGCTGCTCGTTGCGACCGGACTGGCCGTGGCGCCGGTGGCGGCGCAGGCGGTGCCGGCGAAGGCCACACTCAAGCTGACGGTGACTCAGGCGGAAAACAATCTCTCGATCACATCAGATGTGGCGAATATCCCATTGGATAGTCCCGGCGTCTACGTCACCCTGATTGAGAAGGGGACGCTTGCAGACGTTGGCGAAGTAAACCCGTATGCGAAGCTCATCCGCAAAGCTGAGTTCGTCAATCAGGCAGGATCCGCGACGCTGACAATTCCAGTAGCCGACGTGGACCGTTCGAAGTCATACGAAGTCATTGCTTGGCCGCATATGACCTTCCCGACTGAGACGAATCTGTATGCGAGTGCTGATGCCAATTTCGACTGGGACGCACTCTTCCCAGTAGCGACAGCTACTTCGGTGAAGTTTTCGAAGTCGTCAACGAAGTACAACACTGCGAACACCGCGACAGTGACCGTTCGCGCGACTGAGGGTAACCGTACTCCGTCGGGTAAGGTCCAGCTGAGGGTACCCGGCCAGACCCTCACCGGCACCTTGACTGCGGGTAAGGCGACGTTCAAGCTGACGAAGGCTGTCAATGTCGGGACGCACACCGCGACTGCGTCATTCCCGGAGAGCAAGGGCTTCCTGAAGTCCTCGAAGTCGACCACATTCAAGGTGACCAAGACCACTCCCAAGGTTGCGACGAAGCTCGTCAAGTCGAAGGTCAAGACGACCCAGTATCCGCAGGTCAAGGTCGCGGTCTCGATCCCCGGTTCGTTGAAGGCCAAGGCGTCGAAGTACACCGTCGCGGTCTACGACGGGAAGAAGAAGATCAAGACGCAGAAGCTGAGCACCAACGGCACGGCAACCGTGAAGCTGAAGAAGATGAAGGCGGGATCGCACAAGATCAAGGTCAAAGTGGCGGCGAGTAAAAACGCCAACTCCAAGACCAGCTCGACGAAGACTCTGAAAGTCGTTAAGTAGCGGTAGTCTGCCCAATTTACCTCCTCCGTTCCCTCGTAGAGAGTGGAACGGAGGAGGTTTTTGCTGTCAGAACGGTTCTGGAAACGCCGTCAGAATTTCTCTACTTGCAACATCTGACCAAATTCGTCAGACTTGATTGCGGTGACTGAGGCGAGGCATGCCTAACTTCGGTCTGACCTTGGCTCGACCCTGCCGGGTCGGTCGTTCTGTCTGAGGAGAAAAGGACTGCTTTCGTAATGAATGCGAAGAAAACTTGGCGGGGGCGGGTGAAGTCGATTCTCGCGGCTGCAACCGTTGGGCTCCTCGCAGTCGGCGGTGTGGCGCTCGCGCCAGCCACCGCCAATGCCGCGCCGAATACGACGCTTGCTCTGACGGCGACGCCGTCGGAGGGTAGCTTGTCGATCACGGCTGATGTTGCGGATATTCCGGAGGAGAGCCCTGGCGTCTACGTGACGTTGATCGAGAAGGGCACGCTTGCCGAGGTGAGCGACGTGAACCCGTACGCGAAGCTCATCCGCAAGGCTGAGTTTGTGGATCAGGCTGGTTCCGCGACGCTGACGGTTCCCGCGGCTGATCTTGATCCCAGCAAGGACTATGAGGTCATCGCGTGGCCGCACATGTCGTTCCCGTCTGAGGCGAACCTCTACGCGAGCGCAGATCTCGTGCTGACCGAGGCGGACTGGGACATCCTCGTTCCGGCCCCCGCGCCTGCCCCGACGACGCTTGCTCTGACGGCGACGCCGTCGGAGGGTAGCTTGTCGATCACGGCTGATGTTGCGGATATTCCGGAGGAGAGCCCCGGTGTCTACGTGACGTTGATCGAGAAGGGCGACCTGGCTAGCGTGGCTGAGAGTAACCCGTACGCGAAGCTCATCCGCAAGGCTGAGTTTGTGGATCAGACTGGTTCCGAGACGCTGACGGTTCCCGCGGCTGATCTTGATCCCAGCAAGGACTATGAGGTCATCGCGTGGCCGCACATGTCGTTCCCGTCTGAGGCGAACCTGTACGCGAGCGCAGATCTCGTGCTTTCCGAGGCGGACTGGGACATCCTTGTTCCGGCTGAGGAGGTTGCTCCGTCGTTGACGATTGGTGCGACTGAGGTTGCGAACGAGCGTGTGGATTTCACCTTTGAGGGTCGTGGCTTCCATGACATTCCGCAGGTGGGCCCGAGTGTTCACGTGTATCTGGGGCTGATCGAGGAGGGCGCTGATCTGTCGGAGATCGAGCAGACTACCGACATGCTTTCTGTTGCGGTTGATGTGCTGGAGGATGGCACGTTTGGTCCGGAGCAGTTGTGGGAGAACAATGTGTTCTCGATTGACGCGGACAAGCTGGATCGGACGAAGAACTATCAGGTGATCTCGTGGCCGGCTCGTTCGAACCCGACTCCGGAGAACCTGTACGCGACTGCGGATGTTGAGATCGACTGGGACGCGCTCTTCCCCGAGGAGCAGCCCGTTGTCGACCCGCAGCTGACTGTGACGCCCTCGACGGATGTCGACCCTGCGGGCCAGACCGTCACTGTGACCGGTGAGGGTTACAACCCGAACCAGGCGATCTACGTCTTCCTCTGCGGGGACATCGAACTGCCCACGGACCTGTGGACCCATGCCCTGGGTTGCCGTGACGGTGCGGTGGTCGTCTATGAGAACGGCGCAGTCGATAACAACGACAACCCCCGAGCTAACCAGTTCTCCGAAGATGGTTCTTTCGAGGTCGAGTTCGATGTGAAGCAGCTGAATGAGGGTGCGACCGCAGTGTTCACTGCCGCGAACCACACGGGTATGCAGAACCGTGAGCAGGATGCCAAGACAGTTCTTGAGTTCGCCGAGCCGGCGCCTGTGTACAACCCTGAGCTGACTGTTACACCGAACACGGACCTGGATCCGGCCGGCGCGACTGTCACTGTGTCGGGTGAGGGGTACAACCCGAATCAGGCGATTTACGTCACTCCCTGCGCCGATATTCCGCTCGAGGATGTGGACTTCCAGTTCATCAACAGCGGCTGCACCTCGGGTGCGATCCTCGTCTGGAACCACGGTGCAAATCGTGGCGTCGAGTTCGATGAGAACGGTTCATTCGAGGCCACAATGACGGTCACACCGCGTGCAAACGCGGATGTCACCGCTCTATACACGATCGCCAACCACACGGCTCAGAACGACCGTGGTCAGGATGCCAAGGCTGCTCTGGGCTTCGCTCCGGCGCACGAGACGACGACCACTGTCGTGAGCCCGACGGTAAACGCCGCATACGGTGATGAGGTTGAGCTGGTTGCCTCGGTGACTCCGGCGAACGCGACCGGCACAGTGACGTTCTTCGCTGATGGCGAGCAGCTTGGTGAATCGCAAACGCGCATCACCGGCGATGTGACTCTGCGCACGAGTGACCTGCCTGCAGGTGAGAACCAGGTCACCGCGGTCTTCACTCCGGCGAACGCGAACTCCTTCGAGGAGTCGACGTCCTCGGCACTGACCGTCGATGTCGCGAAGGCGTCCACTTCTACTTCTGTGGAAGTTGCTCCGACGGCACCTGCCTACGGTGACGAGCTCACACTGACTGCGACCGTGGCACCTGCTGCTGCGGGCAGCGTCGAGTTCTTCAACGGCACGGATTCCATCGATACCGCAACGGTTGAGGCAGGCGTCGCCGAGATTTCTCTCAGCGACCTCGACGCCGGCGACCACGAGATCACCGCGGTCTTCAGCTCGTCTGACGACAACTACGAGGGATCGACCTCGGAGGCAGTGACGGTCACCGTCGCCAAGGCGCAGACTTCGGTGGAGCTCAACGCTCCTGCCACCGTTGAGCGCGGTACGACGACTCAGTTGACCGCGTCGGTAGCCCCGGCTGTTCCCGGAACGGTTGCGTTCTTCTCGGATGACGAGCAGATCGGTGAACCGGTTGAGGTTGAGAACGGCGTCGCGTCGATCGAGACCGGTGAGCTCGAGAACGAGGAGTACGCATTCTCTGCCGTGTTCACGCCTGCTGATGGTGACAACTATGAGGGGTCCGATGCGGAGCAGAGCGTGCAGACGCTTGATCACTCCGCTGCGCAGATCACCATCGATGGCGAGAAGCCGGGCGAGGTGACTGCGGGTACTCGAGTAGTACTGCAGGCAGGTCCGTTCGCAGAAGGCACCAAGGTGTCGGCAACGGTGCACAGCGATCCGATCGAACTCGGCACCAAGACGGTCGACGCCAACGGTTCGGTGAGCTTCGCCTGGAGCGTCCCCGCCGACTTCCGCGGTGACCACCAGATCGTCTTCACCACCGATGGCGGCACCGAAGTAAGTGCTGACTTCACCGTGGTGGCTGGTGCCCCGAGCAACAACGGCGATGATAACCAGGGCGATGACGCGACGACCGTCTCGAACACGGGCAACGGCGATCAGGGCAACAAGTCCGCACTCGCTGCGACCGGTGCTGACAGCCTTGCCGGAATGGCGGCTGCGAGCCTGCTCGTGCTGCTCGTCGGCACGGGTCTGCTGCTGGCGGCTCGCCGTAAGCAGGCACTGCAGGACTAGTTCCTGACAGTGCACGTACGAGGCCGGTTTCTCTATCGCGTTTACCGCGATAGAGAAACCGGCCTCAAACCCGCCTCGCAGATGCGAGGCACACGAAAAGCGCAGGGAGTAACAACCACATGGCAGCGCACACTACAGGCATCCGCGCAGGAGTCTCCGCACTCATTGCGACAGCATTGGCAGCATCAGGGCTGCTGTTGACCGCACCGGTTGCCCATGCCGAGGAACCCGACGCGACTCCGACACTGACCGCCGAGGTCACTGAATTTCCCGGTGAGCGGATCGTCATTGAGACGGACGGCGCTGGCTACACCGAGGCCTTGGCTGCGACTGGCGAAGTGCGCCTGGGCATCGTCGAACAGGGCGGTGCTCCCTCGACGGAGAACGCAGTGCTGGCCTCAGTGGATGCGGATGGTCGACTCCGGGCTCCAGCTGAGCCTCTCGAGAGAGCCGTCTCCGAGCTCGACGAGAATGTGCAGTACGAGGTCGTTTCCTGGGCTTCCGATGCCGAGCCGATCGCACAGAACACCTATGCGCGTGCAGCCGCCGATATCGACTGGAATCTGCTCGTTCCGCAGACCGAGGATGCCAGTGACGGTACGGGCAATGATGAGGAACCTGCCGCGGAGCCGACCGAGCCCAATGACGATTCCGCCGGGGAAGGCGACGCTGCTGATGCTCAGGCTCCGCAGCGCGCGGCGACAGCGAAGCAGCAGGCGCGTGCTGCTCAGGCGGCAGGACCGAGCATTTCGGTCGACGCGACTGAGGTTGCGGACGAGAAGGTCACTCTTGGTGTGACTGGCTCCGGTTATGACGATGTGCAGGCGTTGCCGGGTCAGTCTGAGCCGCATGCGTATCTCGCGGTGGTGCCGCGGGGCACGAATGTTGATGGGCTTGAGCAGGGTGACATGCTGGGCGAGGTTTCGGTGTCGATCCAGCCTGATGGAACGTTCACAACGGCCGATCTGTCTTCGGCGTGGGAGATCGTAGCGAGTGATCTGGATCGGACGAAGGAGTACGAGGCGATCTCGTGGCCGTCGCGTTCGAACCCGACTGCAGCGACGTTGTACACGCGTGCTGATATCGAGATCGACTGGGACGTACTGTACCCGTGCGTTGCTAACGGAGAGAGCCCGGTGGTCTGTGCGACTGTCACCGAGGTGCCTAATGACAAGATCACCATTGAGGTGATTGGCAGCGGTTACGAGGATGTACAGGCGTTGCCGGGTCAGTCCGAGCCGCACGCCTACCTTGCGGTGGTTCCAAAGGACACTGATATCGACGGGCTTGAGCAGGGTGACATGCTCGGCGAAGTGTCAGCCTCCATCCGACCTGATGGAACCTTCACGACTTCTGATTTGTCTGCGGCGTGGGAGGTCGCGGCGAGTGACCTGGATCGGGCAGTGGACTATGAAATCATCTCGTGGCCGTCGCGTTCGAACCCGACTGAGGTGACGCTCTACACACGTGCAGATATCGAGATCGACTGGCACAAGCTGTTCCCCGAAGATGCCCCGCGAATCACCGAAGCGAAGGTGGCCGGAGCCGACTCCAAGACTGGACTGACCGTACGGGTCGCCGCAGAGAACATCACCTTCCCGGCGGACGAGAAGGTCTCGGGAGTGACCGTCGCGATGGTTCAGCGCGGGACGAAGGTCTCGGACTCGACCGATGCAGTGAGAGTCAAGAACATCAGTATGGGCGAGATATCTGATGGCGAGTTCGTGACCACGCTTCAAGCGCCGAAGTCTCGTCTTGACCGGTACGAGAACTACGACGTGGTGATCTACCCCAACACGGGCTTCGCATCGCAGATCGCCTCAAGCAGACTGACGATCACCGCCGCGGATTGGACGAAGCTCTTCGGCAAGGCCCTTCCTGCCACCGTCACAGTCGACAAGGTTTCGGTGGGTAAAACTGGACTCAATGTGACGGTCAGTGCGAAGGACCTGCCAGGGAGCAATCTCTATGTTGCAGTCCTCGAACGCGGCAAAGAGTCCGAACTCAGCCAGGACGGCGGATACATGGAGTCAGGCTTCTTGTACCAGCCACCCGTGAAGAACGGCAAGGGCACGTTCAAATTCACACTCTCCAAGAACGACCTGAACCGTAACAAGGTCTATGAAGTGCTGATCTGGAAGTCTCACTCGAACCCGGACGCCAGCACAATTTATGGGCGTGCAGACATCAACATCAGTGAGCGTCAGTGGGATGCGCTGGCGAACACTACGCCTGCGAAGAAGAAGGAAAACAAGCCGAAGCCGGTGAGCCGTGGCGGATCCGCGCAGGCCGGGTCGCTGACCTGGGGCATCTCTTCGGGGTTCGCCGACTACACGACGAACAAGAAGCGGGCAGGCGGCAAGTCCGGTGGCAAGATCCTGACGAGCGGCGTCGGCGGTGGACGCGGCGGTTGGGTCTTCCCGCAGGCTTCCGGCGGCAGCTGGAACAAGTCGTCGCAGACGGGCACCGTCAGGTACTCCGGTGTGGTGATTTTCACCGCGCACAAGGGGCTCATGAACGAGAGCTTCTCGAACCCCGTCATCACCGTCAGTAACTCATCGAGCGGCACCATTTCGTCTGGTGGCCGGAGTTTCAGGCTCGACCTCGCGTCGGCGAACAAGTCGGTCGGGGCGAACGGCGAGGTCACCTGGAGCAACGTTCCCGTTGCTGGGAGCATCAGTGGTGGTGGCACCGGCGGCGGCGGATCGATTCCGGTCGATCCGCTGAGCTTCACCGTGGGCTCTGCGAGCAAGGTGAGCTATGGATCGACCGCCGACGGTGCTCCTGAAAAGCCCCAGCGCACGGCCGCAGCCACTCCGCCCGCTCGCGACGGCATCACGGTGCTGACCGATGCGGAGAAGATCACGGCAGGCGGGCGAATCCAGCTCGAGTCGGCAGGATTCGATCCCGAAGACGAAGGAGTTCTCGTCGTATTGTACGAAGACGTCGACGAGACTGAACCTATAGTGCTCGACGAAGAAGCCACGGCCGACGAGAGCGGCCGTGTCGAGTGGTCGGGCACGCTGCCGAAGGATGTGACCGGTGACTACGTCATCACCATGCAGGGCAGTATCGATACCGGGGCAGAACTCGATATCCTCAAGAAGAGGGATAAGACCTCCGCAAAGACCGCCGAAGCCAAGCGTGGTGTCCAAGCGGTAGCCGAAGACGAAGCCGTTGCCGCGGGCATCATCCCCGGCACCGGCATGGCATTGTGGGAGTGGTGGCTCGCCGCCGGCGGACTCGTCGCCATCGCGGCCTCAACCTCACTGCTCGCCATGCGCCAGCGGCGTGGCTGACCCACTCGCAGGCCACAACAACACGCACAACAACTCCAAGGAGGACCCCTGGTGAAAGCCCGATCCGTTCGCCGCGCAGGCGCGTTCATCGGCGGGGCGACGCTCGCGGCCGCTCTGCTCACCGCACCCGCAGCGGTGGTCGCGACGCCCGCAGCCGCAGAGGACACGGGCACCGGATGCGAAGTGACCGGAGGCACGCTCACCTGGGGCTTCAAAGAGAGCTTCCGTTCGTACATCAGCGGTTCGATCGCGAACGGATCCTGGGAGGCCTCCGATGGGGCCGACTACGAGATCCCGAACTTCGTCTGGAGCGACGCCACCGGCACCATTGATCCCGAGACAGGCTCCGGCGAGGTCTCCTTCACGGGCACCGTACATTTCACAGGCCACGATGGGGTGCTCGACCTCACCATCGCCAACCCGACCATCGAATTCGATGAGGGCGAAGCCGCCCTGCTCCTCGATGCCCGCAGCACCGACATGGAGGGTGACGAAGCGACCAACGTGGAGCAGGAGTGGTTCGGAGACATCACCGTCGACGGGGCTATTCAGCCCAGCGATGACGCCATCGAACTGACCGAGTTGCCGATCACTCTCACGAACTCGGGCGCGAGCTCCTTCGCCGGCTTTTACGAGGCCGGCGCAGACCTTGATCCCATCACCCTGAATCTCGAGGTCGCGGGGTGCGAGAGCACGGCCGCGCCGGTCGAGGAAGACACTCCGGCGCCGACCGAGGAGCCCGTCGCCGCCGCGCAGGAGCAACAGAACATCCCTTGGCTGCCCATCGGCATCGGAGGCGCCGCGCTCTTCGTCATCGGACTCACCGTCGGCCTGCTCATCGGTGGACGCAAGCCCAAGACCGCCCAGCCGCAGCAGCCTGCTGGCGACTCGGGCACGCCGACTCAGGGCTCCGATCAGCTGTTCAACGGCCCGCAGCAGTAGCTCCCGGGCAGCGGGGCGCTGCTGAGACGCGGCGCCTCGCCAGCCTCAGGAGCTGCGCATCGGCAGCACGATGCCGGCACCGGTAACGGGGTGCGGAATCACCTCGACGGGCGTCTGGTACACGTCGCTCACGATCTCCGCCGTCAACACGTGCTCCGGCGCATCGCAGACGGCGATCCGCCCATCGCGCAGCAGCGCGATGCGATCAGCGTAGGCACCCGCGAGATTGAGGTCGTGCAGCACCACGAGCACGGCATCCCCGGCCTGCGCCCGCTCACGAGCAATCGTGAGTACCGCCTCCTGGTGCTTCAGGTCGAGCGCCGCCGTCGGCTCGTCGAGCATGAGCACACCCGTGCGGCCGGCCATCACTCTGGCGAAACCGGAACGAGCCCGCTCGCCTCCCGAGAGCGACGGCACTCGACGGTTGCCCAGGTGCGCGATGTCGGCCGCGTCGATCGCATCGGCGATGGCCTCATTGTCCTCGTCTTCGAATCGGGTGCGACGCCACGGCGCACGCCCCATCTCGACCACCTGGTGCACCGTAAACGGGAACAGCAGCTGGTTGTCTTGCAGCAGCACGCCGCGTCGCCGCGACAGGTCAGAGAGCGACCACTCGGAGATCGGGCGGCCGCCGAAGTGCACCTCGCCGCGATCCGGAGCCACATCACCCGACATCACACTCAACAGCGTCGACTTCCCGGCACCGTTCGGCCCGAGCAGGGCGAGTACCTCGCCGGCGCGCAGCTCGAGCGACACCTCGTCGAGCAGCACCTTGCCGCCGCGAGAGAGATGCACCGACGACGCCGAGCACACGACCTGGCCCGTCGCAGCCCGTTCCGGGAGCGCGATACGGCGAGCCATCAGCCCCACCCCCCGCTGCGCTTGCGCGTACGCCGCAGCAGCCAGAAGAAGAACGGACCCCCGACGAGCGCCGTCAGCATGCCGATCGGCATGTCGGCGTTCGGTACGATCGTGCGCGAGCCGAGATCGGCGAGCGTGAGCAGCAGCGCGCCGCCGAGTGCTGAGGCGGTGACGAGCGGCAGGTGCGCGGGCCCCAAGATCATGCGCATGAGATGCGGGATCACGAGGCCGACGAACGAGATAATGCCCGCGAATGCGACCGCAGCGCCGGTGAGCAGTGCGACCACGAAGATCATGGTGATGCGCAGCACCTCGACGTTCACGCCGAGGTGTCGGGCGTTGCGCTCGCCGAGCGACAGCAGATCAAGCTTGCGTGCGGCGAAGTAGGCGGCGAGGAGGCCGACGGCGATCACCGGGGCGATGATGAAGACTTGCGACCAGCGGCTGCCGGCGAGGCTGCCGAGCTGCCAGAAGACGATCTGCTCGCGCGACTGGGTATCGCCGAGGAAGGTGAGGAGGGCGATTGCGGCGCCGGCGATCGCGTTCACCGCGATACCGGTCAGCACGAGCGTGACGACCTCGGTGCGCCCCTCGGCGCGACTCATGGCGTAGACGACCAGCGTCGCGGCAAGGCCGGCTCCGAAGGCGAAGACCGCCGTCGTCCACTCCCCGAACACAGTCACGCCGAAGACGATGGCAAGCCCGGCGCCCACTGCGGCGCCCGCCGAGATGCCGATGACTCCGGGCTCAGCGAGCGGGTTGCCGAAGATCGCCTGCATCAGCAGACCCGCGACCGAGAGCCCGGCCCCGATCAGCGCAGCGATCGCGACGCGGGGAAAGCGAACCGTCCAGAGCGTCTGATCGCCCATCGGATGACTCGGCAGGGGCAGCCAGTCGATTCCGATGCGATGCAGCAGCGATCCGAGTACTTCTTGCGGAGGGATGCCGAGCTGACCCGTGCTCGCCGAGAATATGACTGCCAGGAGGAGCGCGATTCCCAGTGCGATGAAGAGAAGCGACTTTCTCGCCGCGCGACGCGACGCCTTGGCGGGCGTGGGTGCTGTCATACGGTTTCGGGACACCTTTTGAATGAGGCCGCGGGAAGCGCCCGACGGCGAAGCGGGGCGGAGCATCGATCTCCGCTATTCATCATACCTAGGCTGGGCTAAGCTGAGTTGCGGTAATCATCGGACGAAGGGACCCGTCGGCGACATGAGGATCGGATCGAAGCGCGGACTCGCAGCACTCGCACTCGTGGCACTGCTCGGGATCAGCGCGACCGGCTGCACAGACGCTGCGGGGCACGGCGACCTCGACGAGCACAAGGGGCTCGAGCTGCCGCCGCTGAGTGAGATCACTCCGCTGGACGACCCGATCTCCTATGAAGGACCGACCACCGCGGTCGTCGGTGGCCCGAGCATTCCGCCGCTCGACGAGAAGCCCGAGGAGAGCTTGCCCGCCACGGTCACATCTCACGACAACACGGGCGACGCCGAGATCACGGTCGATGACAACTCCCGTATCGTCCCGCTGTCGTTGAGCGGCTCGGTCGGCGAACTCGTCTACGCCTTCGACATGGGCGACAACGTCGTCGGGCGTGACATCTCCACCAACTTCCCGGGGGCCGAAGATATCCCGCTCGTCACCGAGGGAGGACACTCGATCGACGCCGAGGGGCTGCTCGCAGTGAATCCGTCGCTGATCATCACCGATGGCAGCATCGGGCCGACCGATGTGATCTTGCAGATGCGCGACGCGGGTATTCCTGTCGTGACCGTCGACCGCGCCGTCGATGCCGAGACGAGCTACGAGACGGCCCAGCAGGTCGCCGACGCCATGGGCATCGGCGATGCTGCTCCTGACCTGATCGAGCAGATGCGCACCGCCGTGACCGAGAAAGAAGCAGAGGTTGAGGATCTGCTGCCCGAGGACGAATCGAAGCTGCCGCGTGTGGCGTTTCTCTATGTGCGCGGCACCGCAGGCATCTTCTACCTCTTCGGCGAGGGCAGCGGGGTCGACTCGCTCATCCGGTCCGTCGGCGCGATCGATGCCGCCGAAGAGATCGGATGGAAGGGGGAAAAACCGATGACCGAGGAAGCGCTCATCGCGATGGACCCCGACATCATCCTCGTCATGACCAAGGGACTGGAGAGCGCCGGCGGAGTGGACGGTCTACTCGAAGCGCAACCCAGCGTCGCGCTCACGACCGCCGGACAGCACCGCCGGATCATCGACGTCGACGACTCCGCGCTCTTCGCCGGAGGGACCCGCTTCCCAGACGTGATCGATGGACTCGCCCGCGCGATCTACGCTCCCGACTCGCTTGCGGAGTTCCAGGAAGACTAGCGCGCCGGCACCGCGGTCTCAGCTGATCCGCAAGCGGCAGCTACCTCGGCGCGGTAATCTGGTGGGCACACGAGGGAGCCGCACACGGCGGTGACACAGGGCGAGGAGAGTTGCGTGGCGAGTCACGGGGAGAACACGGGCAGCGAGCCATCCCGCCAAGCGCCCGGAGGTCTTCCCGCCGACCGGTACGACGAGATCAAGCGAACTGGTCGGATCGGCGCTCACCGAGTACAGGCCCGCCCGCGCTACTTCTGGCAGTTCCTCATCGCGGGCATTGCTGCATTTGTCGTGTTGACGGCCGCCGGCATTTTCTGGGTGCAGGGGCTCGACGGCAGCAACCCGTTCAGCGACCGGCTCGGCACCGAGGAGACCGCTGAACCCACGCAGGCTCCTGAGCCCGAGATCGACCCGGAGGCTGAGGTCGCGGTGCTCAACGGCACTGAGACGCTGAACTTGGCCTCGGCAGTCGACAGCATCATCACCGAGGAGCAGTGGGGCACCATCATCTTCTCGGGTGACGCCGCCTCGCACGACGTCACGACCTCCGCGGTGTTCTACCGCGAAGAAGACGATCTCGCCGCCGCCCAGGGGCTCGCCGCGAAGCTCGGCGGCATGACTCCGTACAAGACCGACGACTATGCGGACTACGGGGCTCGACTGATCGTGCTGCTCGGTGACGACTACCAGGGCCCTGGCTTGGATGAGGCCGCGGAACTGACGGCTCAGACCGAAACGCCCAACGCCGACGGAGGTTCGGGTACTGACGGAGACTCTGCGGAGTAGAGCCCGGGCTGCCGTCGTGCTCGGCGATCCTCACCCGATATCGATGCCGCGTGCCTGTGCACTTGCGCGGTGCTCTGCCCGCTGCGCTACCTGCTGTCTGAAGCCGCATCCTTTGCGTTCGCTCAGCGCGTGCAGGCTCGCTTGCACTCACAGGAACAGAGTGCCAAAATTGGCTTAGCACTCCGAATGAGCGAGTGCTAAGAATGCTTCGGCTCATGCGCCGCGATTTCGGGTGCGAGAGCCGTGAACACCACCACGAGCGTCCGGGAGGGACGAGTACATGGCAAAGATGATTGCGTTTGACGAAGAGGCACGTCGCGGTCTCGAGCGGGGTCTGAACATCCTCGCCGACGCCGTGAAGGTGACGCTCGGCCCGCGCGGCCGCAACGTCGTCCTCGAGAAGAAGTGGGGCGCTCCCACGATCACCAACGATGGTGTGTCCATCGCCAAGGAGATCGAGCTCGACGACCCCTACGAGAAGATCGGCGCCGAGCTGGTCAAGGAGGTCGCGAAGAAGACCGACGATGTCGCAGGTGACGGCACCACCACCGCGACCGTGCTCGCGCAGGCGCTCGTGAGCGAGGGTCTGCGCAACGTCGCAGCCGGCTCCGACCCCATCGCGATCCGCAAGGGCATCGAGAAGGCGGTCGAGGCCGTCTCGGCTCAGCTGCTCGACAATGCCAACGAGATCGAGACCACTGACCAGATCGCTGCAACCGCTTCGATCTCGGCCGCCGACGAGCAGATCGGCAAGCTCATCGCCGAGGCGATCGACAAGGTCGGCAAGGAAGGCGTCGTCACCGTCGAGGAGTCGAACACCTTCGGCACCGAGCTCGAGCTCACCGAGGGCATGCGCTTCGACAAGGGCTACCTCTCGGCATACTTCGTGACCGACGCAGACCGCCAGGAAGTCGTGTTCGAGGATCCCTACATCCTCGTCGTCAACAGCAAGATCTCGAACGTCAAGGATCTCGTGACGGTCGTCGATCCCGTGATCCAGTCGGGCAAGCAGCTGCTCATCATCGCCGAGGACGTCGAGGGCGAGGCGCTCGCTACCCTCGTGCTCAACAAGATCCGCGGCATCTTCAAGTCGGCCGCCGTCAAGGCTCCCGGCTTCGGCGATCGCCGCAAGGCAATGCTGCAGGACATCGCGATCCTCACCGGCGCCCAGGTCATTTCCGAAGAGGTTGGCCTCAAGCTCGAGAACGCCACCATCGACATGCTCGGCACCGCGCGCAAGGTCATCATCACCAAGGATGAGACCACCATCGTGCAGGGCGGCGGCGAGAGCGACGCGATCGACGGTCGTGTGACCCAGATCCGTCGCGAGCTCGAGACCACCGACAGCGACTACGACCGTGAGAAGCTGCAGGAGCGCCTCGCGAAGCTCGCCGGCGGCGTGGCGGTCATCAAGGCCGGCGCGGCGACCGAGGTCGAGCTCAAGGAGCGCAAGCACCGCATCGAAGACGCCGTTCGCAACGCGAAGGCTGCTGTCGAGGAGGGCGTGCTGCCCGGTGGTGGTGTCGCGCTGATCCAGGCCGGCAACGCCGTCTTCGAGAAGCTCGACCTGGCCGGTGACGAGGCAGTGGGCGCCAAGATCGTCCGCGCCGCCATCGAGGCTCCGCTGCGTCAGATCGCTCAGAACGCCGGCCTCGAGCCGGGCGTCGTCGCTGATCGCGTCGCGAACCTGCCCCTCGGTCACGGCCTCAACGCCGCGACCGGTGAGTACGGCGACCTCGTCGTCCAGGGCATCCTCGACCCGGCGAAGGTCACCCGCTCGGCGCTGCAGAACGCAGCTTCGATCGCAGGCCTCTTCCTCACCACCGAGGCTGTCGTCGCTGAGAAGCCGGAGCCCGCAGGTGCGGCACCGGTCGACCCGACGGGCGGCATGGACTTCTAAGTCCTGACTGAGAGCGGGGTCGCACCTTCGGGTGCGGCCCCGCTTTTGTGTGGGCATGTTGCGCGACGCACGCCAGAGCAGGTCTGCAGGGATTGCTGTCCTGGAGGGGTGCGCCAGTGCCGGGATCCTGCACTCCGCAATCCCGGGGCGGAGTGCCTACCCGGGATGCCCGGGCAGTTGAACGCGGAACGTCGCACCGCCGCCCGGCGTATCGAGCACCTCGATCTTGCCGTTGTGCGCATCGACAATCGACTTCACGATAGCTAAGCCGAGCCCGGACCCGCCGGTCTCGCGGTTGCGCGAAGTGTCGGCGCGCCAGAAGCGGCCGAAGATCTTGTCGCGCAGTTGCTGAGGGATGCCTTCGCCGTGATCGACGATGTCGAAGCGCGCGATGCGCTGATCCGGAGCCTCAGGGTTCGGGGGCGCCGCAGACACGACGATCTCGATCGGACTGCCTTCCGGGGTGTGCCGCATGGCATTGCCGATGAGGTTCGTCATCACCTGACGCACCTTGTGCTCGTCGCCCACCACGACAGGCGCCGACGGATCCTCAACCGCGGTAATCTCGCGATCGGCATCCTGCGCACTCGCATCGAGCGCGGCGTCGCGGGCGAGGTCGTTGAGCGACAGGTCGGTGAGCTCGAGCGGTCGGCGCTCGTCGAGTCGTGCGAGCGAAAGCAGATCCTCGACCAGCGAGGTCATGCGGATCGCCTCTTTCTCGATGCGCTCCATCGCCTGCCCCACCTGCTCGCCGCTCTGCAGCGCGCCCATGCGGTACAGCTCGGCATAGCCGCGCACCGAGACCAGGGGCGTCCGCAGCTCGTGACCTGCATCACCCACGAAGCGACGCATTTGCTCGATCGTACGTGCCCGGTCGGCGAGCGACCCGTCGAGGCGATCCAGCATGAGGTTCAGAGATTCACCGAGGTGGCCGACCTCCGTATGCGGGCTCGACACCATGATGCGCTTCGAATAGTCGCCCCGAGAAATCTCGAGGGCCGTCTGCTCGACCTGAGCGAGCGGCAGGAAGGTTGTGGTGACGAGGATCCGGGTCAGTGCGGCTCCGAGCAGAATGACACCGATCCCGAACCCCGTAAAGATGATGAGGTACTGCGCCATCACCTGATTGACGCTCGCCGTAGAGATGGCGATCAGCAGTGTGCCACGCGGTTCGCCGGTATCGTCGAGGATCGGGGCCGTGACAAACCGCCACTGAATCGCATCGGGGCCCTCGAGCGAATTCACTTGATCGCCGTTGCGCTGCACCCAATCGATCGGCAGCGGTTGCACCTCTGGAATGCTGGTTCGCGTGCGACTGCGCGCATTGTCGTACTGCACGAATCCGTCGGAGTCGAGCACGGCAATGTAGTACTGGCTGCCCGCATAGCGGACGTCATCGCGGGAGAGCGCGCTCGGATTCGCGCCGGGAGCGAGCGCCGGAGTCGGGTCGCTGCGGAGCTGGCTGAGCGTCGTGTCTTGGCCGCGGATCAGCTGCGGTTGCAGCAGCGACATCGTGCCGACACCCGCGACGAAGAGCCCGAGAAACAGGATGAAGACTGTGACACCCGTGATCTTCGTACGCAGAGAAACGTCGGCCCACCGGGCCGCAAGCCGGTGCCCGAGTTTCAACGCCTACTTCGTTTCGGTCTTGAGCATGTAGCCGAAGCCGCGCTTCGTCTGGATCAGCGACTCCTCGGTCAACGGATCGATCTTGCGGCGCAGGTACGAGATGTACGACTCCACGATGCCGGCATCGCCGTTGAAGTCGTACTCCCAGACATGGTCGAGAATCTGCGTCTTCGACAGTACGCGGTTCGCGTTCTGCATGAGGTAGCGCAGCAGCTTGAACTCGGTGGGGGAGAGCTCGACCGGGGTATTCGCGACCGACACCTCGTGGGTGTCTTGATCCATCGAGATCGGGCCCACCTCGAGCAGCGCATCCTCATCTTCCTGGATGGTGCGGCGCAGAATCGCCTTGATCCGCGCAATGATCTCGTCGAGGCTGAACGGCTTGGTGACGTAGTCGTCGCCACCGACCGTGAGGCCCTCGACTTTGTCTTCCGTGTCATCCTTTGCGGTGAGGAAGATGATCGGCGCCGTGTAGCCGGCGGTGCGGAGGCGCTTCGTGACACTGAAACCGTTCATGTCGGGCAGCATCACGTCGAGGATGATCAGGTCAGGTTCTTCCTCAAGCACTGCGGAGATCGTCTGGGCGCCATTCGCGACGGTGCGCACGCCGAACCCGGCGAAGCGGAGGCTCGTGCTGAGCAGCTCGCGGATGCTGGGCTCGTCGTCGACGATCAGGATTCTGGGGCCCTTGTTCTGCGTGTTCTGCGGAGTCATGAGTTCAGTATCTGATCGTTTGCTATGAGTCTGCTGAAAGGTTCTGGAGTTGGGAGCGGCGGAATCCAGCCTCAGTCGAGCTCGTCGGCGTTCATCAGGGTGTAGCTGTACCCCTGCTCGGCGAGGAATCGCTGCCGATTCTGTGCGAAGTCCTGATCCACCGTGTCTCGTGTGACGAGCGTGTAGAACGATGCCGTCACCCCATCGCCCTTCGGCCGCAGCAGGCGACCCAGGCGCTGGGCCTCTTCCTGGCGTGAACCGAACGACCCCGAGATCTGGATCGCCACCGAGGCGTCGGGCAGATCCACCGAGAAGTTCGCCACCTTCGATACGACGAGGATCCGCTCCTCACCCGCGCGGAACGCCTGGAACAGACGCTCGCGCTCATCGACCGGAGTCTGTCCCGTGATCAGAGGCGCCCCCAGCGCCTCAGACATCGACTCCAACTGGTCGATGTACTGGCCGATCACGAGCACGCTCTCGTCAGGGTGACGGTCGATGATCCTGCGCGCCACCGGCTGCTTGATCATTGCGCTCGACGCGATGCGGTAACGATCCTGATCCTCTGCCACCGCGTACTCGAGACGCTCCGACTCCGGCAGCTCGACCCGCACCTCGAAGCACGCCGCGGGAGCGATGAAGCCCTGCGCCTCAATGTCTTTCCACGCTGCGTCATACCGCTTCGGGCCGATGAGGCTGAACACGTCGCCCTCGCGGCCATCCTCGCGCACCAGAGTCGCGGTCAGACCCAAGCGACGGCGCGCCTGCAGGTCTGCCGTGAGCTTGAACACCGGTGCCGGGAGCAGGTGCACCTCGTCGTAGACGATGATGCCCCAATCCTGCGCGTCGAGCAGCGAGAGGTGCCGGTACTCGCCCTTCCGGCGACTCGTCAGGATTTGGTAGGTGGCGATCGTGACTGGCTTGACCTCTTTGACCTGTCCCGAATACTCGCCGATCTCATCTTCGGTGAGCGTCGTACGACGCAGCAACTCATCGCGCCACTGCCTCGCCGACACCGCGTTCGTGACCAGGATCAGCGTCTTCGCTCCAACGGCCGCCATCGCCGCGGCGCCGACAATCGTCTTGCCCGCGCCACAGGGCAGCACAACCACCCCGGACCCGCCGTTCTGGAACGCCTCAACGGCCTTCGCTTGGTAATCGCGCAACTCCCATGTTGGAGTCGAGGCGGTGGTCTGGGGTCTCGTCGGTGCCTCCGGTGATTCTGATGCTTCTTCTGCCGGTGCTCCTGCCGCCGCGGATGCTCCTGCCGACTGGAAGTCGAGCTCGATCTCGTAGGGCTCGCCGGGCGTGTAGCCCGCGAGATCCTCTGCCGGCCAACCGCGCGCCACCAGCTCCTGCTTCACCTGACCACGTGCCCACGGGGCGATGGGGAACGTGTTCTCGTCAATTCGATTGCCCAGCAGCGGTGCGATTCGCTTTGCGCTCGTCACTTCGCGCAGGATCGTCGGCTCGTCCGAGCGCAGCACCAGAATCGTCTCGGGGCGCTCGAGATTCGGGATCCCGCCTTCGTTGGCTGTGGAAGCGTTATTCGTGGGTGTTTCGTCAGAGGCCTGATCGTCAGCGGGCTGCGATTCACCCCTGGTCGTCGGGGCATCCGAGGCGGATGGGTCGATCGGGAAGACGAACCCATCGGGAGTGGGGATGCGTTCGATCGTGAGCCGCCCGTACCGATGCATCGTCTCGCCGATCTCGGCGGCGATGGAGCTTGGCACCGGGAACTTCGCGTATCGGTTCAGCGTCTCGAGTATCTCGTCGGCCGTGTGCCCGGCTGCACGGGCGTTCCAGAGTCCGAGCTGCGTGATCCGGTAGGTATGGATGTGCTCCGGGGCCCGTTCAAGCTCCGCGAAGACGGCGAGGGCGTGTCGAGCGTCTTCGGCGTCGGGGTGGGCAACCTCGAGCAGGACGGTCTGGTCGCTCTGAACAATGAGGGGGCCGAGAGTCATAGCGCACCAGTCTACCGGCACGACGCAGGCGCCGGTTACTTCGCTTTAGTGCTTGGTGTGTGGCGCTGGGCTGGTGATCCTTATCGAGATGAGCCCCGTTGTTGATTGCCGCATCCGAAGCAACCACAGGGCTCATCTCGACGGTCGGGGGTCGGGGGTCGGGGGGGGCGAGGCCGCGGGTGCAAGGGCTATGGCATCCTGCGACCGTCGTCTGGTCACGCCTCACACGCGGCAGAAGTGAACCTTGGCCACGGAGGACTGTGGATGGAGATCGTTCTCGCGCACCTTGCACCCAGAGTAGGGGGCATGCCGTTCCCCCGAGCTTCAGATCACCTTTTGCCAGCCGTGTTCACTCCCGCCGAGGCACGCGCCGTCGGTATCAGTCATCAGGTCCTAAGACACACCCGCTTCGATCGACCCTTTCGAGGAGTGCGGCGGCGATCAGACCACTCCGAAGCAGCGAGAACACATGCGCGAAGCGGCGGACACGGTCAAGGTACCGAGACACAGATGCAGGATCATGCCGTCTCGTACCGCCCTCTCCTCCGACCGCGGGAGACCTTCAGTCACACGACCGCGCTCGTATTGCTCGGGGTGCCTGTGCATACAGATAGCGTGCTGCATGTGACGATCCCTACGCCCTCGGCGCCCGCGAAACGGCAGGGAGTGCGCGGCCACAATTGCAGCAGAGCAGTCGCACCCATGCTGAACCGGGACTCGTTGCCCTGCACGCCATGGATTGATGCCTTGATTCAGGCTGCTTCGTTGCTGAACATCCGTGAGCTCGTCGTCGCGATCGACCACCTCATCTGCCCTCGAGGCTCGACGCTTCAGGCGTTGGTGGGTCGAGAAGAACTGGAGCGGGCACTGTTGAACAGCCGGGCTCGGGGAGCGCGGCTTCTGCGCGCAGCCATGAGGATCGCCAGACCCGGCGCAGAATCTCGTATGGAGAGCCTGGTGCACTTCGAACTTGCCCGACTCGGCCTGGATGACCTCGAAATGCAAGCGAACCTGCACGATCAAGCAGGCAGATGGATTGGGCGATTCGACCTCGTTTGCCGCAGACGGAAGCTCATTATCGAGTACGACGGAGAGCAACATCGCACTGATCGGGCCCAGTACCTCAAAGACGTGAAACGGATTGAGCGCGCGCAGGCGGCGGGCTATCGGATCCTGCGACTACACAAGGAAGACTTCGTCCTTGCAAGGCTGTCGGCAACACGACGCCTGCTGTGCGACTTTCTCGGTGCGGCACAACGGCCTGTACCCGTTGAGCTTGACCGATACTTTGCCGCGGTGTGAGGGGGTAGGTGTCGGGACCGGGGCGCGCGGTTCGGGGTGGGAGAGGTGATCTTGCACCGAGATGAGCCCTGTTGTTGCTTCAGGCTCGGGAAGGGACAACAAGTCTTATCTCGATGAGGAATTGGAGCAGGCGAGCGTGGATGGAGGTGGGGGCGCGGAGGTGTTGGCAGACGCGGGTGCGGGCAGGTCCTGGTGCGGGGCGCGGGCCGGGGCGCTTACGCCGGCGAGACCGCGACAATGGCAGACAGGGGGAGGGTCCGCTCGACTCCTGCAGCTTCGTCTGAAGCGCGCAGGCGTCCACCCGACATGGAGACCGGGAGCATCAGGAACTCGTACTCCCGGCCGCGGGCTTCAGCGATGATGCGTACTCGGGCTCGATCCCGGATAGCGAGATCCAATCGGCGGGTCATGTCAGCCTCGCCCGGCTCCGAGCGCGCCGCCTCAAATACCCGGTCAATCAAGACATCGAAATCGTCGGACTCGTTGTGGGAGGAAGACGCAGTCGCGGTGGCATCCACGGCATCTGAGCTCGGGGTATCATGGTGCCCGGCTCGCTCGAGTTGCCCAGTTTTCCCCGTCTGCGCAGCTTGTCCCGCCCGCGCGGCTTGCGCGGCTTGCCTTGTGCGCTCTACTTGCTCGGTGATCTCCGGCCGGCCGGCGCCAGCGGGCGCCACCGCGGCGGAAAAGTTGTTCCCGGGATTCGCCGCAGCAGTGGACGGGGCCGAACCAGAGATCAGCGCCGAGTCAGAGACCTGTTGAGTGCCGGTCGCCTCGGGGCGTCGTGTCGCGGGGTAGCGGGCGTCGACCAGCGCGGTCAACACATGCTCGGTGCTCAGGCGCGAGAACAGGCGATAGGGTTGACCTTCTCCGAGAGTGGACTCCACAGCATCCACGGCGGGCTGCAACTGGAGGTGTTGCAGCGCACGGTCGACGCGCAGCATCTCAGCGGTCTCGGCGCGGGTGGTTTCGACGAGCGTGCGCCCCTCATCGCCCGTGTGCGGGCTGACCAGGATGCTGTCGCGTCGCGAAAGCTCATCGATCAGAAACGCCAGCGGCTGCGGCACCCCTGTGACCGAGAGGCGTTCGAGTTCACGTCGCAGGTCTTCGGGCGACGTGCCGGCGTCGACGGTGCGCGCGAGTGCCTCGGGTGTGATCCGCAGGGTTGAGGCGACGCCGAGCTGCTCAGGCTCTGAGACGCTGGTGAGTAAGTGCTCGTCGCCCGGTCGCAGCGGGCCCGGCTCGATCACCGAGAGGTCCGGCTGCAGGTAGACCGAATCGACGGCCGCGGGCATGTGCTCTGCGGCGCTCGCCGCAAGCGTGTCGCGTCGGGCCCCTGGATCCTGCATCTCACAGAGCCCGACCCGCGCTGCCGCCGTGAGCGAGTGATTGACCGTGAGACCCAGATCTTCGCACGCTTCCGCAGCCTCGATCGCCGCCTCCCGCGCCCCTTGCGGAAGGAGCGGGTAGCGGCTCGGCAACAGTTGCTCAGCCGCAGCGGTCGCGTCGTCAGGCATCTCACTGAGGCTTTGGAAGAACTGCGCTCCGAGGGCCGAGATGCGGGCCTCCGCGAGGATGGCCCAGCGGTCGGGGTGCGGGAGATCCAGCCAGGCCGTACCCGAGCTGGTGATGACGAGCGAGCCGCCACCGGACGCATCGGTCGGCACCGTGGTGGTGAGCTTCGCGCACTCGAGGGTGCGGAGGCAGCGTTGCACAGCGGCCGGATCGATGCCGTACTGCTCGGCAATTCCGCGCACGAATGCGACCGCAATGGTGCCGCGGCGATTCACCTTTCCGGGTCGCTGAGACAATGCGCGTAGGATCGCGGCCGCCCGAGCAACTGTCGTGAGTGCGGCCCCGTACCAGGGAGCTGCCGGAGCGCCCGGCGAGTCAGGAGAGGTCGGGTTCTCCGTGCATGCGGTCGCTGCCGAGGCGCCCCCGGGCTCTGATGACCGACGGGGCAGCGGAGCGTGGGTGAGGGCGTCGCGGGACAGGCCGACCGATGCAAGCGCTGCTTCGAGCGCCGCCGTCACCTCGGGAAGCGGGGTAGGATTCCCGGAGTCGTCCCTGCCTACCAAGCCGAGCTCGATGAGGGTGAGGATCGTCGGATCCTCCGCGGTAGCGCAGGTTGCCGGCGAAGAAGACTGATCTGCTGAAGCGTTCGCGTCGCCGTCGAGGCGGATCAGAGCGGCCAGCTCGGAGACCTCGCGGACGGAGAGTACCCGCGAGATCGAATCTCCCCGCAGCAGTTCGAGTGCGAGGGTCAGAGGATCCTGCACCCCTTCGACCGCGCGGAGCAGTCGGGCCCGCACCAGCGATGCCAGCCCAGGCCGATCGAGCGCCGCGATCGACGTCGCGAGGGGCAGGGCTCCGTTCGTCATGGCACGATCAGCGGTCAGCGAGTGCCGCCGCGCTTTCGCTTGTGGCCGCCGTGCGAAGCATCGGCCTCGCGGCCGCGACGGCGCATGCTCAAGAAGAGCAGCAGGATGAGCGTGACGAACCCGAGGGGCAGGCCGACGAACGCGATGCCGGTCACCAGGGGCCACAGGCCGTCGGCGAGCACTTCGTGATCGTTCATCCCGACGATGAGCGTCACGATGTAGGAGGTCACCGCGACGACGATGATCGTCAGGGTCGCGATCGCGAGGACGCGTTCAAGGAGCGACGGCGTCGAGTCGGGGTTCTGGTCTGCGGGCATCCAACCCAGAATACCTGTACTGCCCGAAGTGCGCACGGTCGAGACGGCTAGACTGATAGGAAGTATGCGCCGAGGCCACTGGGGTCGCGGCAAGGAGGTCTCAGTCGACGGGTCGGCTGAGGTTCGGCGGTGCCGCGTCACCGAGATGGAGAGGGTCATGCCAAACGGCAAGGTCAGGTTCTACGACGAAGACAAGGGTTTCGGCTTTATTCAGGGCGATGACGGGCAGCAGGTGTACCTGCACGCGTCAGTGCTCCCGGATGATGTCGAGGTGCATTCCGGCATGCGGCTCGAGTACAGCGTCGCCGACGGACGAAAGGGTCCGCAAGCGCTTTCGGTGCGCCCGCTCGAGGCGCCGCGGCTGGCGAAGCGCTCGCGCAAGCCGGCCGACGAGATGGCTGTGATGATCGAGGATCTCGTGAAGATGCTCGACGGACTCGGTGAGCGGCTGAAGCACGGTCACTACCCGGAGCGGGCTCAGTCGCGTCAGGTCGCGACGATCCTGCGGCGCGTGGCGGACGATTTCGATGTCTAGCAGCGACGCTGCGGACAAGCCGAGCGACGTCGTGGCTGAGTCGACCGCGTCGGAGTCGAGCGAGACCGCGACCGAGTCGGCCGAGGTTGCCGCTGAGGTGACCGTCGATTCGGTGCTGCTCGACGCGCGTGACCAGGCCAGGGCCGCACTCGAGGAGATCACCGACGCGGCCAGCATCGGTGGAGAAGCCGGGTACGACGTGCCCGAGGATCGTGTGGTCACGCTGTTCTTCGAGTGCCGTCTGCCGGGCTACCCCGGGTGGCGCTGGGCCGCAATGGTGACGCGGGTCGACGACGATGCTCCGGTGACCGTGCTCGAGGTGGACCTGCTTCCCGGCGAGGGCGCGGTCGTCGCACCCGAGTGGGTGCCCTGGTCAGTGCGGCTTCAGCAGTACCGCGAGTCGCAAGCGCGTCAAGCAGCGGAGGAGGCCGCGGCAGCGACCGCTGCGGCTGAGGAGTTGTCGGAAGAGGATGACGCGGAAGACGATCTCCTCGACAACGACTTCAGCGACTTCGACGACGAGATCGATGGAATCGACCTCGACGAGGGTTCTGACGATGAAGACTCTGACGATGCGGAAGATGCCGACGCGGACGACGAGTCCGACGATGATGACTCGGCCGATGCTGATGAGGACGCCGATGACGAGGATTCTGACGAGGACGACGAATCAGATGATGACGAAGACTCAGATGATGACGACTCGGACGACGAGTCCGACGAAGACGATTCGGCACTGAATCAGCGCTGACACAGAACAGCCGACACAGAACACAAGAGTCCGGCGCGGCCCCTCGACGAGGAGCCGCGCCGGACTCTTTCTTCGCTCCCTGACCGGAATCAGGCGAGGCGCTCGAGCACGTAGTCGATGCAGCCGGTGAGCGCGCGAACGTCGTCCGGATCGATCGCCGTGAACGTCGCGATACGCAGCTGGTTGCGTCCGAGCTTGCGGTACGGTTCCGTGTCGACAACGCCGTGGGCGCGCAGAGTCTTCGAGATCACGGAAGCATCGATCGCGTCATCGAAGTCGATCGTGACGACGACCTGCGAGCGGTGATCCGGATTCGACACGAACGGCGTCGCGACCTCCGACCGTTCGGCCCAGTCGTACAGGACGGACGACGATTCGGCAGTGCGATCAGACGCCCACGAGAGACCGCCGTGGGCGTTGATCCACCGCACCTGCTCATCCATGAGCGCAAGCGTCGAGAGCGCCGGGGTGTTGAGCGTCTGATTCTTGCGAGAGTTCTCGAGCGCCCCGCCGAGGGCGAGCGTCTCGGGGATGTAGCGATCCGACGCCGCGATGCGCTCGATGCGCTCGATCGCAGCCGGTGAGACCAGGGCGAACCACAGGCCGCCGTCTGACGCGAAGTTCTTCTGCGGCGAGAAGTAGTAGACGTCGGCCTCATTCGCGTCGAAGTCGATGCCGCCGGCACCGCTCGTCGCGTCGACGACGGTCAGCGCGCCGGCATCACCCGTGACCCGCTGCACCGGAGCCATGACGCCGGTCGAGGTCTCGTTGTGCGGGAAGGCGTAGACGTCGATGCCCTCGGTAGATTCAGCTGAGGATCGCGATCCCGGATCTGCCTGGCGGATGTCGGGGGACTCGAGGAACGGAGCGGCCGCGACCGCCTTGCCGAACTTCGCGCCGAACTCGCCGAACGCGAGGTGCTGGCTGCGTCGCTCGATCAGGGAGTGGGCCGAGGAGTCCCAGAACGAAGTCGCGCCACCGTTCGCGAGCAGGATCTCGTAGCCCTCAGGCGCCCGGAACAGTTGCGCGAGCCCGTCGCGCACGCTGCCGACCAGGTCCTTGACCGGCGCCTGACGGTGCGAGGTGCCGAGCACTCGCGGCTGGAGCGAGGCGAGGAAGTCGATCTGTTCGGTGCGGATCTTCGATGGGCCGCAGCCGAAGCGCCCGTCGGAGGGGAGGAGGTTCGAGGGAATCTGGATCTCTGCCATGCTGCGATTCTACCGGCGACCACTGATATCGGCTTCGATGCATGCTCTAGGCTTGATCAATGAATGCAGGCAATTGAGGAGAGCGGCTGATGACGGACCTGATCGACACGACAGAGATGTACCTCCGCACCATTCTGGAGCTCGAGGAAGAGGGGATCGTGCCGCTTCGCGCACGCATCTCGGAGCGTCTGGGGCACTCGGGTCCCACGGTCTCGCAAACCGTTGGGCGCATGGAGCGTGATGGCCTCGTCGTGGTGACGGGGGATCGTCATCTTGAGCTCACCGAAGAGGGGCGAGCCAAGGCGGTGCGCGTCATGCGCAAGCATCGTCTCGCGGAGAGGCTGCTCTCGGACGTGATCGGGCTCGAGTGGTCGTACGTCCACGACGAAGCCTGCCGCTGGGAGCACGTCATGAGCGAGCGTGTTGAGCTGAAGCTGCTCGATGTGCTGGGCAATCCCACGGAGTCCCCGTACGGCAATCCGATCCCGGGTCTCGACGAGTTGGGCACCGCAACCGCAGGCTCATTCCAGCTCGGAGTCGAGAGTGTCGCGCAGCTGCTCGCTGACGGTGAGCCGTCGGTGACCGCGCGCATCAGCCGGTTGGCTGAGCCGGCGCAGGTCGATCCCGAGTTCTTGAAGCAGCTCGAGTCGGCCGATATTCGCCCGGGCCGTACTGCGACTTTCGAGCATCGCGATGACTATGTGCGGGTGCAGGTCGAAGGCAGCGATACGGCACTCGAGGTGTCGCTCGAAGCTGTGGGATACATTTTTGTGGCCGTGTGACCACTCGTCACATCTGTGTAATGTCACAGTGTACTCTCTAAAATAATCATGCGCGTGCGGAATCGCTCGTGCGCTGACCTGGGCATTGCAAACCGGCGATACCCCACCCGAGATAGGAGCCTCCGATGACGCTGCCGAGCCCGAATGCGCATATCCGTGCCGTAGTCGAGACCATGGAGCACCGCAACCGCGACGAGCCGGAGTTCATGCAGGCTGCCCACGAGGTGATCGAGACGCTCGAGCCCGTGCTCGCCGAGCACCCCGAGTTCATCGAGGCCAGCATCCTTGAGCGCATGATCGAGCCCGAGCGTCAGATCATCTTCCGCGTGCCGTGGGTCGACGATCAGGGCGACGTGCAGGTCAACCGCGGGTTCCGTGTGCAGTTCAACTCGGCGCTCGGACCCTACAAGGGTGGCCTCCGCTTCCATCCGAGCGTGACGCTTTCGGTCGTGAAGTTCCTCGGCTTCGAGCAGATCTTCAAGAACGCCCTCACGAACCAGCGGATCGGTGGCGGCAAAGGCGGATCAGACTTCGATCCGCGCGGACGCAGCGACGCGGAGGTCATGCGTTTCTGCCAGAGCTTCATGACCGAACTCGCCGGGCACATCGGCGGCGACGTCGACGTGCCCGCGGGCGATATCGGTGTCGGCGGTCGCGAGATCGGCTACCTCTTTGGCCAGTATCGCCGACTCACCGGCAAGTATGAGGCCGGCGTGCTCACCGGTAAGGGCACCGGCTGGGGCGGCGCCGAGGTGCGCACCGAAGCCACCGGCTACGGGGCTGTGTTCTTTGCACAGGAGATGCTGCAGCGGGTCGGCGAGAACCTGGAAGGGCGCGTCGCAGTGGTGTCGGGATCGGGCAACGTCGCCACGTACGCGATCGAGAAGCTCGCGCAGCTCGGCGCGAAGGCGATCACGGCCTCGGATTCGAGCGGCTACATCGTCGATGAGGAGGGCGTGGATGTTGCTCTGCTCAAGCAGGTCAAGGAAGTTGAGCGCGCCCGCATCTCGGTTTACGCCGAGAGCAAGCCCGGAGCCCGCTTCATCAGCGGCGGCTCGGTGTGGGACGTTCCCTGCGATATCGCCATGCCTTGCGCCACTCAGAACGAGCTTTCGGCGGAAGCGGCTCGCGAACTCGTGAAGAACGGGGTGCGCGCGATTGCTGAGGGTGCGAACATGCCCACCACACCTGACGCGGTCGCCGTCTTCACTGAGGCGGGAGTGCTTTTCGGTCCCGGCAAGGCAGCCAACGCGGGCGGTGTGGCGACGTCTGCGCTTGAGATGAGCCAGAACGCGGCTCGCTCCCGCTGGGATCGTGACCGCAGCGAACAGGCGCTCCAGTCGATCATGCGCGACGTGCACGACTCCGCGTTCGAGGCAGCAGAACGGTACGGTCGGCCCGGAGATTACGTGCTCGGCGCGAACTCCGCGGCCTTCGTAAAGGTGGCTCAGGCAATGCTCGCGCAGGGCGTCATCTAAACGATTTCCGGCGATTGTTACCTCAGCGTGACAATTCCGTGATCATCGGTTACGCTGGTCGAGGCTCTGCGGCACACAAGCAAAGTCACGTCCTCCCAGACAGCAAACGTAAGGCAGATTCTCTTTTGACTCAGCACTCCAGCACTGACCTGGCAGTCCTCGCACACCCGAAGGTTGCTCCGAAGACTTCCGCAGCGAAGCGTCTGGCACAGGCGGCAGGGGCCGCAGTGCTCAGTGTCGGACTCGTCGGCACGTTCGCGCTTCCCGCATATGCGACGTTCGATCAGCCGGAAGGGCAGCCCGATGGCTTCAGCCAGCCGCTGAGCTCCGCTCCTGCGCAGAACCTGGCAACCGAAGACATCTCGGAGGCTGCAGCGCTTCCTGGCGATGACCTTGGCAAGCTGGACGACAGCGCGGTCATCGCGGCGCAGGAGAAGGCCGAGGCTGAAGCCGCTGAGAAGGCAGCCGAGGAGGCTGCTGCTGCCGAGCAGGCGAACAGCGCTTCACAGGAGCAGGCCGAGGTTTCGGACGTTCCCTCGGGCAAGGGCGCTGCGGCTATCGTCAATGCTGCTCGTGCGCAGCTCGGCGACATTCAGGACTGCACCGCTCTGGTCGAGCGTTCGCTGCGCGCGGCCGGCATCCCCGCTGGTGACCTGGGAACCCAGGTTGGCGAGTACACCGCTCTGGGTGGAACCCAGGTGAGCACCGGCTCGCTGGCTCCCGGCGATGTTCTCATCTGGCCCGGCGCACACGTCGCCATCTACATCGGCAACGGTCAGGCCGTGCACGGTGGATGGAACGGCAACCAGACCGTGATCGCCAGCATCAACACTGGCACCGGCGGCGCACCGTCGGCTGCGGTCCGCTTCTAAGCGACAGACTTCTCGCGCGTAACGCGCTGATGGCGGCTCGGCTCCTTCGCGGGAGCCGAGCCGCCGTCGTATGTCCAGGCGGACGCGACAGGTGCCGGGTGCCGGGTGAGACGGTCCAGACGTCGCAGAGCGTGATGAACAGCTCTCCTTGAGCGCAATCCGCGTCAGCGCAAATCAGGTGGCGCACGAATCGGGGTCTACGCGAATCGGCCGGCACACCGATGCGGTGCGCTAGACTCGCAGAGGCCCAGTTTGGGTCAGCGCCTCAGTAGCTCAGTGGATAGAGCACCGCTCTCCTAAAGCGGGTGTCGTAGGTTCGATTCCTATCTGGGGCACTTTGAAACTGTTGCAACCGGCCGCGTAATTGCGGCCGGTTGCTTGTTTCTGCGGTGGTTCTTGTGAACTGGCACCTACGGTGGTCGTTCTGCTTTGTCGAGTCTGAACTAATGCCGCGGTTTTGGGGGCAGAGTTCGAACCTCGTCACTTGGGGTGCGTTGAGGATTCAAACTTTCCCGTCTGCTCGTCATGGTCTCAGGGTGTTTGATCGTCGGTGCTCATCGTCTGATGGGCGCCAGCGATCGAGATGAGATTCGAATAATGACTGACCAACCTGAACCGCACCAGGCCGATGCTGAACACGAAGTTCTAGAGGTGAAGTACGCGGTCACCTACCTGCGTGTTTCGACCACGGCGCAGAGCCGCAAAGGCGGCTCGAACGAGGGCTACTCGATCCCCGCACAGCGAGAAGCAACCCGCAAGACCGCCCATTCGCACGGAGCGTTCGTTGTGAAGGAGTTCGTCGATGCTGGCGCCTCGGGCACATCGATGCATCGTGCTGGTCTCCAGAAGCTCCTAACCTACGTTGAGGAGAACCGTATCGACTACGTGATCGTCCACAAGCTCGATCGACTGGCACGCAGCCGTAAGGACGATGCTCTCATCGCCGAAAGGTTTCAAAAGGCGGGGGCGGCTCTCTTATCGAGTTCAGAGAGCATCGATGCGAGCCCTGGCGGTGAACTCGTACATGGGATCATGGCATCGATCGCCGAGTTCTACTCGCGAAACCTCTCGAATGAGGTCATGAAGGGGATGCGGAAGAAGCACGAGGCCGGCGGAACCCCTGGCAAAGCACCGCTCGGCTACGTGAACGTGAGCGTGATCGGCCCCAATGGAAGCGAGCATCGCACAGTGGAGATCGACGAGAAGCGCGCTCCACTCGTCAGATGGGCCTTTCACGACTATGCGCGGGGAGAGACGAGCCTGCGCGAGCTTGCCGAGTCGCTGAGCCTACTCGGGCTGCGCGCCTCAGCTTCCGTTGATGGTGGGAGTGAGGTTCGGATCAACATCGTCCACAAGATGCTGCGGAATCCTTACTACAAGGGCGTTGTGCGGTGGGGCGGCATCGAGCACGTCGGCACCCACGTTCCGCTTGTGGACGCTGCTGTCTGGCAGCGTGTCCAAGAACGACTCGACGAACGAAAGAACACGCCTGATCCTCGTTCGAAGCATCCGCACCATCTATCGCGTGTGCTGAGGTGTGGCGAGTGCGGCTACGCAATGGTCGTATCGAGATCCCGCTCGCAAAGTGGCAAGGTCTATCCATACTTCGTGTGCAGCGGTAGGGCGAACCGGCGGGCGGACTGCCGTATGAAGGCTGTGCTGATCGAGACAGTGGAGCGACTGGTCGAAGATCTCTACCGTCAGGTGAGCCTGACTCGTGAGCAATACCGTGAGCTCATGCGAGCGAGGAGGCCTCGCGATGTTGTGCCAGAAGAGCGGAGCAGAAACAGTCCCGCGAACCTAGCGGAGCACCGCCGGGTCTGATGTAGGAACAGGTGACATCAAACATGGCTAGCCGAGAGGGCTGGCCTGGAAGGATGTCATCATGCCCAAGCCGTTCCCCAAGGAGTTCAGAGATGACGTGATCCGCGTCGCCCAGAA